>NZ_JANBOE010000010.1:0-170454 GCF_035615075.1 Acinetobacter sp. IK40
CCTTCCCGAACTCAGAAGTGAAACCTCTTAGCGCTGATGGTAGTGTGGCACTTGCCATGTGAGAGTAAGTCATCGCCAGCTTTTAAATACGAAACACCCCCAACCTAACGGTTGGGGGTGTTTTTTTATTGGCGGGGGGAAAAATAATGCTGTCTAAGAGCTTATTCTTGGCTCAATTCTTTCAAGATAGCTTCATTGAACTGTGGAATATCATCTGGGCAGCGTGAGGTGATAAGAGGCCAGTCATTGGTATTACAACGATGTACCGCTTCATCCACCCAGTGTGCGCCTGCATTTTCTAGGTCCAGACGAATGCTTTTATAGGACGTCAGATTTTTATCCTTAATGCGTTCTGCATTGATGAGTGTCCAAGGCGCATGACAGATTGCGGCAATTGGCTTGTTTTGATCGGTAAAATATTGAATGATGGCATGGGCTTTTTCATTGAGCCGTAAGGTATCGGCATTGACGGTACCGCCAGGAATAATCAAAATATCGTAATCTTCTACAGAAACCTGATCCAATGAGGCTTGTGGTGTATAACTTGGACCAAGTGCCTTATCACCTTTTACCGTCTGCACAGCATCAAAGCTTTCTGCAGCATGGATGACTTCAATACCTTTGCCTTTTAAAAATTCGAGTGGCTGAATCAGCTCATCATGTTCAACGCCTGCGTTAGATGTGATGATTAATGCTTTTTTACCCATGGTTACGACCTCAAAATCATTTTTATTTTAGGGTAACAAGCTAAAAACATGAAAAATGTAGGGCTTTCTGGGGCAGATTGTATCTTGCGGGATACGATGTCAATTTCTGTTACATGCTTCAGATAGATAAAAAGAAGCCCCATCATCCTGACGGGGCTTCTTCGTATTCCGCTTATGTCGTTGATATCCTATTAACGACCACGTCCTGTGTGTTTTATTATTCTCAATGAGACTTCCTGTCTCTCTATGCTTCATATATTAACGATTAAGCTGGGTTAGATATAGACGTAAATCTACCTGATCAACGTACGCTTAGGCGTACAATTAAGCGATATGATACTTCTGTAGTTTACTCATTAACGCTGACAAGCCTTTCACTTCAAACTCATTGGCTTCAAACGTTTCTTCTTTATTACGTTTAAAAATATCACGGATTTCAAGAACAGCATTGCTGTCCACCAGGCCGATATAGGTCGCGACCTGACGGAGTTGATCAATTGAGCGCGAGCCATTGGTTGCACCATAGCCCACATAAGCCGCAGGTTTACCTTGCCATTCCTTAGCCACGTAATCCAATGCATTTTTGAGTGCTGGACTGTAGCCATGATTATATTCGGGGCTAATCAAGATAAATGCATCAGCGGCGGCAATTTTATCGGCCCATTGTTGTTGTTTAGGTTGGTCATAAACACCTGTCGCTGGAGGATGCGCGCCTGCAAAGATAGGTAAGGCCCATTCTTTCAGATCGATAATCTCGGTCTGAATATCATTTAATGAAAGTCCATTGATGGCCTGATCGACCCAATTGGCGATTTTAATGGCTGTACGGCCTTCGCGGATACTACCGACGATAATGTAAATGAGCATATTAATCTTCCTGTGTTATTGCTTAGAATCGAAAATAAATGTCTTTTAATGATCTTATACTTTTATTCAGGGTTAAAAAAAGCTCTCATTTGAGAGCTTTTATGTTACATCAATTTAATGCCTTGCTGTCCAGCAGGGGTGACCTTAAAGATTTCAACTTCAAAGGTAATATTTTTGCCTGCTAGTGGATGATTAAAATCGATTTCAGTGGTGTCATCATTGACCGATTTTACAATTCCAAATAAGGTGGCTTTGGCCTTATCTTCAAATTCAATCATATGACCAACGATGGGACGTTGTTCAAACTTAACCGTATCGAAGATCTGGATATTTTCAGCATTCCAGGGGCCAAAAGCATCTTCAGGTGGTAAATGTACAGTACGACGATCGCCTGCACGTAAACCAAATAAAGCCTTTTCAAAGCCAGGTAACAGGTTACCGTCACCAATGATCAGACTGACAGGTTCTTCACGGCCACGGGTATTGTCGATCTCAACACCATTTTCGATTGAAACCGAAAAGTGCAAGTCAACTTTTGAACCGTCCTGAATACGAATTTCTTCGTTTGGGTGAATAATTTCGTTCATCTTATCTATCCGCATTTTGGTTGCGTTTCTTCTCGAGGAAGAAGGTATCGATTAGCAGTAAAATCGTTCCCAAAGTAATGGCACTATCTGCAAGGTTAAATGCTGGGAAATGGCTGTTCTGGTAATAGACATGGATAAAATCGACCACATAGCCCAGACTGACACGGTCAATCAGGTTGCCAATGGCTCCACCGAGAATCAACGCAATTGCCATAGGCAAAATGATCATTTTCTTTGGCATGCGCATCAGCCAGAACACAAAAATAACTGACACAATGCCTGCTAGAGACGTAAAAAGATAACGTTGCCAGCCACCCGCATCAGATAGAAAGCTAAATGCTGCGCCATGATTATGAAGTAATGTCCAGTTTAAAAAAGGCAGAACCGGAACAGGATCAGCATAATTTAAATGCGAACTTGCAATCCATTTGGTCCATTGATCCAGCACAATGGCAAGGACAGAAAGTCCAAGCCACATGAAGTTGTGCGGGTAAAACTGGAATAAGCCTTTTTTTGCGGGGCTTGTTTGCACAGAATTATGCATATTTTCTCACTTCGCCACTGCCAGTGACATTGATAATACAACGAGCGCATAAACCAGCATGACCAACGTGTGTATTTACATCTGGCAGCACATGCCAGCAGCGTACACATTTTTCACCATCCGCCGCTGAAACCTGAACACGTAACCCGGCAAGGTCAGTGCTTTCACCTTGTTCAGCATACGGATGCACAATGACTTGAGAGGTGATCAAGACAAAGCGTAATTCATCAGCCAATTGGTTCAACAATTTCTGTAATGCTTCATCTGCCCAAAGTTCAACTTTTGCAGATAAGTTACTGCCAATCAGTTTAGCGTTACGTGCTGCTTCAATCTGTTTATTTACTGCTGATTTTACGCTAATCAATGTTTGCCAATCTGCTTCAGACAGTAAGTTTGCCGTTGATGCGGTTGGAATGTCATACCATTCAGCGGTAAACACATATTTTTCAGTTTGTTCTGGGATTAAAGGCCATGCTTCTTGCGCGGTAAAGCTGAGAATTGGAGCCATCCAGCGGACAAAGGCCTGAACGATATGGTACAGCGCGGTTTGGGCAGAATGACGTGCTTGTGAATCTGCCTTGGTGGTGTATTGACGATCTTTGATGATGTCGAGATAGAAACCACCCAAATCGTTGATACAGAAGTTGGTGAGGGCATTGGTCACAATATGGAAATTCATCTCTTCATAGGCTTGCTGAATGGTTTTTTGAACCTCAGCAGCACGTTGCAGGATGTATTGATCCAATGCAATCAACTGGTCCACTGGCAGTGCATCTGTAGAAGGTTTGAAGCCATTCAGGTTGGCCAGCAAGAATCGTAAGGTGTTACGGATACGACGATAACCATCTGAAGCACGGCTAAAGATTTCTTTACCAGCCGTCATTTCATAACGGTAGTCCGCAGAAGCGATCCAGAAGCGTAAACCATCTGCACCCATATCTTTAATAATGTCTTGTGGGGTAATGATATTACCTAATGATTTAGACATTTTACGGCCTTTCTCATCGACCACAAAACCGTGGGTGAGCAAGCCTTTATATGGCGCACGTTCATTGATTGCAATTGATGTCAGCAATGAAGACTGGAACCAGCCACGGTGTTGATCTGAACCTTCAAGATACAAGTCAGCAGGATCTTGCAGGTCTTCACGTTCACGTAGCACAGCATAGTGAGTTGTGCCAGAGTCAAACCAGACATCAAGCGTGTCACGGATTGCATTGTAGTTCTCGGCATCTGCACCAATGAAGTCACTTGCTTCACGGTTATACCAGCCATCGATCCCTTCTTGCTCGATCAGCTTAGCCACTTCTTCAATCAGTTCAGGCGTGCGCGGATGCAATTCGTTGGTATCTTTATGAACGAAGAACGGGATTGGCACACCCCAGGTCCGTTGACGTGAGATACACCAGTCAGGACGACCTTCAATCATAGACTGAATACGGCTTTGACCCCAATCAGGCACAAACTCGATGTCATTTTCAATCGCGTTTAATGCATTTTGGCGTAGACCGTTGGCATCCATACTGATAAACCATTGTGGTGTCGCACGGAAGATAATTGGTGTTTTGTGACGCCAGCAATGCGGATAGCTATGCTTGATTGGCTGATGCGCCCATAAACGACCGACTGCACCCAACGCTTCAATAATTTGAGGATTGGCTTTATAGATGTGTTCGCCTGCAAAAATTGGTGCAGTGGGTAAATACACACCATTGCCGCCTACAGGGTTTTCAACTTTCAATTGATAGAGCAAGCCGACTTTATAGTCGTCTACACCGTGGCCTGGTGCAGTATGAACTGCACCTGTACCACTGGTTGCAATCACGTGCTCGCCTAAAATGACAGGCACTTGGCGATCAGTTAACAGCGGATGTTGCAAAAGAAGGTTTTCGATTGCCGCGCCTTTGAAATCTGCGAGTACAACTGGATTTTCCAATTTGTAACGTTCGATTGCTGATTCAACCAAGTCTTTGGCAAGAATAAAGTTTTGCGTACCACGGTCAGTGGTCACTTGGACCAGTTGATAGTCGATTTCAGCATGCAACGCGACCGCCTGGTTGGCAGGCAAGGTCCATGGCGTTGTGGTCCAGATCACGATATCAGTCGCATCTTTCACCTCGACATTCAAACGCGTGCTGAGATCGTTCAGATCAACCACGGTGAAGCCGACATCGATGGCATCTGATTTTTTATCTTCGTATTCAACTTCAGCTTCAGCCAGCGAAGAGCCACAGTCCATACACCAGTTCACTGGTTTTAAACCCGGCTCAATATGACCTGCCTTGGCGATTGCACCAAGCGCACGTACGATATCTGCTTCTTGTTTGAAGTTCATGGTGAGGTATGGATTGTCCCAGTCACCGAACACGCCCATGCGCACAAAGTCTTTTTTCTGTAATTCGACTTGAGTGTATGCATATTCACGGCAAGCTTTACGGAAGGTTGATGCATCAACCTTGACGCCGACCTTACCGACTTTTTCTTCTACTTTCAGTTCGATTGGCAGACCGTGACAGTCCCAACCTGGTACATATGGTGCATCGAAGCCATCTAAAACACGGCTTTTGATAATGATATCTTTTAAGACTTTATTGACTGCATGGCCTAAATGGATTTGACCATTGGCATAGGGAGGGCCGTCATGAAGGACATATTTTTTCTTGCCAATACGCGATGCACGAATCTGCTGATAAATGTTGTCGGCATACCACTCTTCTAACCATTTGGCTTCACGCACAGCCAAGTTTGCCTTCATGGCAAATTCAGTCGCTGGCAAATTGAGTGTGGCTTTATAATCCACTGCATTTTCAGGAGTTTGCTTATCGCTCATGCAAGTTTTCTTCCAGTTTGATCAGTTTGTAAACTGACATGTATTACAAATGAAAATTAAATTTAAAAAGGAAATTCAGCTGTGCTGCTACGATAATCTCGTAACTTTTGCACATCATCATCAATTCCGGCTTTGAGGGCTTCAAGCGAAGGGTAATTCAGCTCACCATGTAAATAGTGAAGGAAGGTTACCCGCATCAATAAGCCATACAGATTAGCAGAAACATCAGGGAAATGTACCTCTAATCGCCATTCTGGCTGGTCTTGTTTGATGGCTGGGCGTGTTCCCACATGACCTGCACCAAACAAACTGTCAGCTTGATAGCCAGAGATGCCATTAAGGGCAGGATCTGCATGTTTTATTTTTGCTGTAAGAGAGGCATCTTCACACACCACATCGACCGCATAAATCCCGTTTAAGCACGGTTTATGACGGTTTAAACGCACATTAATCGTTGGGAAATCAAGGGTGCGACCAATCTGGTCACCATACTGGACACGGCCAGTGATGCTATATGGACGTCCCAGTAATTTTGCCGCTAAAGCCAGATCACCTGCTTGTAAGACCTGACGAATACGGGTTGAACTGACCCGTTCACCGTTTAAGGCAATGGTATTTAAATTGGTGACATCAAAGCCATAGTTGCGTAGAAATTCGCTGTTGCCTTGACGATCTTTACCAAAATGGAAGTCATCTCCCAGTACAAGGCTTTGCGCATTCAGTTTTAATTTGAGTAGTTCTGCAAATTCTGTGGCATTTAGACTTCTAAAATATTGGTCAAATTTCGCAACCGCAATGTAGTCCACACCGAGCTCGGTTAAATATTCTACTTTTTCACGTAATGAGCTAATCCGTGGTGGTGCATCATAACCTTTAAAAAATTCAAGCGGTTGCGGCTCAAAAATCATCACTAATGTTTTTAAGCCTTGCGCAGCAGCCAACGTTTTGAGTTGAGCAATCATCGCTTGATGGCCGAGATGGACACCATCAAAATTGCCGATCGTTACCGCAGTCGGCGGTAACTGAAAATCTGGCGATAATGCGTTGAGACGAAGCAACTTCATGGGCGTTAAATACAGTGATTTTTGCAAAGGCTATATATTGCCATATTCTCAGCGTTTCGTCTTGTTGTTGTGTTTTTACACAGAAAAATTTCAATATTTAGAAGTTTTATATCAGTTAAAGTGATTCATTAAATAAAAATAAATCAATTTTTCTTATTTAATGATTAAACTAAAATAGCTGCATAGTCGCTTGATATCGAGATAGAGATGAAAAAGCCGTTTTATCAGCTAGAGCAGAGCACCGATGTAATACGCCATTTTACCCCGAACTGGTTTACTGCCACCATGGGCACAGGGGTTGTGGCGATGATTTTAACACAGCTGCCTTTTGCTTCATCTCTTTTGTTTATGCTTGCGACGAAATTGTGGCAATTCAACATTCTGTTATTTACTACTTTTACTGTGTTGTATGGCTTACGCTGGATCTTGTTTCCGACTGAAGCCAAGCAGATTTTTAGCCATCCCAATATGAGTCTGTTTTTGGGTGCGATACCCATGGGTTTAGCCACGATTGCCAATGGTTTTCTCAGTTTCGGTACCCATTTATATGGTGATATCGCCATACAAATTGCAACTTACCTTTGGTATATCGATGTTGTTCTTGCCGTTGTAATTGCTTGGTTGGTGCCATTCTGTATGTTTAGTTGTCAGGACCATCAACTGCAACGCATGACCGCCGTCTGGCTGTTGCCGATCGTGGCATGTGAAGTTGCTGCCAGCTCTGCGGGCTTGTTATTGCAACATTTAGCAGCCGATCAGCATGCCTTGACCATCTTGATCACAGGCTATGTATTATGGGGCATTTCTGTCTTACCTGCTTTTGCGATCTTAACCATCCTGATGTTACGTCTGGCATTGCATCAGTTGCCTGAGAAAGAAGTGGCGATTTCTAGCTGGCTATGTTTGGGGCCGATTGGGACAGGGGCGTTAGCATTACTATTACTTGGTGAGCAGGCGCCACGGATCATGCAAGCGATGGGCTTTGAAGGCTTGGCAATGTTATTACCTGCTTTAGGCATCGTAGCGAGTCTGGTGTTATTAGGCTTCGGTTTATGGTGGTTTGGTATCGCGATTTTGACTACATTACGCCATATGCGTACTGGAATTCCATTTAACCTAGGCTGGTGGGGCCTCACGTTCCCATTCGGTGTCTTTATTTTAGCAATCTTTAATTTAGCGCATCAGTTACATATCGGTTTTTTACAGTATGCGGCTGTGGTTCTCAGTTTGCTGCTGGTCGGATTATGGGCATTGGTGATGAAGAAAACGCTGGCAGGGGCATATAGCGGTCAGTTATTTTTCTCTCCCTGTTTGGTCGCCTTACAGCAGAAGATGCAATAATATCTAAGGTGTGCCTGAGCGCACCTTTTTTGTGTCTCTATTTTGATTTGAACGAGTCTTTTTATGAATACTGATATTGCCCTGATTATGGCGTTGCCGAGTGAATCCAAAGGTTTGTTTGAGCAGGCAGGTATAGAAGTCCATTACAGTGGCATCGGCAAAATTAATGCGGCATTCAAAGCCTTTGAGGTGATTCAAAAGACCAGATGCAAAACGCTTATCAATTTAGGCAGTGCCGGAAGTTCTCATTTTGATGCACATAGTCTGGTTGAAGTCACCACGTTCGTGCAGCGTGATATGGATGTCTCACCACTCGGTTTTGCAGTCGGGGTTACACCAATGGATGACGAGATTCCTGCTGAAATCCATGCCCAGCCGCATTTTGAGCTTTTACCAAAAGGAATTTGTGGTACGGGTGATTCGTTTGAAACAGGCTTACCGAAAGTCAGCTGTAATCTGGTTGATATGGAAGGCTATGCCTTAGCTAAAGTCTGTCAGAAACTGGGTATACGTTTGATCTCGGTTAAATATATTACTGATGGTGCCAATGATACCGCTCATTTAGAGTGGGAAGAGAATCTGTTACTAGGCGCACAAAAATTATTGGCGTTGTATCAGGCGCATTTTAAAATGTAAAGGGTTTAAAGTTGTAATATATATGGGTGGACTTTTGTGTGTTGGTATGTTATTGAAATTAAAATGTTATTTTGTTTTTAGTTCGTATAACGACCATTATGTTAAATAGATATTCCTGCTCAATTTAGATATATATGGTGATGCTTTAAATTAACTATAACTTAAATGGAAAAATAACGTTTAAGAATATATATTTATATTTTATTAGTAATAGAAATTAACTATGATTTTTACAGAAAAAATAGCTTTAGCTAATCAAGGTAATTTAGATGCACAAAATGATGTAGGCTTATTATACCTAAAAGGTCAAGGTGTTTCAGAGGATTACAATCTAGCGGTAAATTGGTTTCAAAAAGCAGCTGAAAAAGGACATTCAGACGCACAATTTAATTTGGGTTCAATGTACTATCTAGGTATTGGGGTTGAAATTAATGATACGCTAGCTGAAGAATTGATTCGGAAAGCTGCTAATCAGAATCATAGAGCAGCACAACGTGAATTAGGTATGCTATATGTCAAAGGTCAAGGTGTCCTGCAAGATTATGATCTAGCCGCAGAATGGTTTCATAAAGCTGCCATTCAGGATGATGCTATAGCACAAACTCATTTAGGGTTACTATATAGTAAAGGTCAAGGTGTACTGCAAGATTATGATCTAGCTGTAGAGTGGTTTCATAAAGCAGCTAATCAAAAGTTTGCAATGGCTCAATATAACCTAGGCGTGTCATATTATTACGGGCATGGTATATCACAAGATTATGATTTAGCCGTAGAATGGTTTCATAAAGCAGCTAATCAAGATTATGTAGCTGCTCAGCGTGATTTAGGTGTATTGCATGAATTGGGGATCGGAGTGCCTAAAGATATTAATTTAGCTAAAAATTGGTATCAAAAGGCCAGCCTTCAAGGAGATGACTATGCCAATAATAGACTTCATGAGTTGCAATAAAAAAGATATTTAATTATTTCTAAAATTAACATAATACGGCTTATGCGAAATGATTCAACTTTCCCTATAAGCATCAATAGTTTAGCCTAAGCCGTTCTAGGGTTCAGCGCACTAGAACGGCTTTTTCGTGATTTTTCACGTTCCATATAGGTTTATTGATCATTGTTCTATAATTTCATTTAGGCAAACTTAATAATATTTTCGTGCCTTAAATAAAAAAAGCGACAAACAAAGCCGCTTTTTCTATTTTAATCGCTAAGATAAGGCAAGGCGTGTGAAGAAAATTTAACGCGGCAATACGCCGTATAACATCACATGCACAGTATGCTCGATGCTGCGTTGAAACATACTACGATTACGCAAGGTTTTGCCTGTCACCATTTCAATCTGGGTCGAGAAATCCGCGTAATTCTGTGTAATGGCCCAGATATTCAGAATCAACAGTTCTGGATCAATCTCTGCTGACAATTTACCTTGTTCTTGCCAAGTTTGAATGACTTTAGCTTTACGTTTAAACAGCTTTTTCAACGGACCTTTCAGGATCGGCAAAATATGAGGTGCACCTTGAATAATCTCGAGTGCAAATAAACGGGAAGCCTTCGGCTGGTCACGTGAGCTTTCAATTTTTTGAATTAAATAATGTGTCAATGCTTCTGTTGGTTCAAGTTCAGACTCCAAGGTCTGTAAAGGCGCCAACCATTTTTGCAGAACCGTGGTGAGTACTTCCACATACAGTGACTCTTTATTTTCATAGTAGTAGAAAATATTGGATTTATGCATATTTGCGAGCTGTGCAATCTCATCCAGACTTGCGCCACTAAACCCATAGACGGAAAAAACATCCAGGGCAGCATTCAGCAGTTGATTGCGCTTTTGTGTACTTTTTTTCTGTTCCATCTGCGAGCTTGATTCAAAAAATGTCATTGACATTGTAAGATAAATTGCCGGATTTGTGCACAGTCACAGAATTTTTTTATCGAAAAAATTATACTTTTTGGGCCAAAATTAGGGATGTGTTTGATAATTATTGAAATCTAAAAAAGGTCATACATATTTTGTAAATAATTCATCTGTTGGTCATCAATTGGAATCGTTATTTTTGATGATTTGACGTATTTTTTAGAAAAAGTGAAACGGTTTTAGGTGGCTAAAACCGCATCAAGGACTTGTTGTTCAAGTTGTGCAAAAGCAATACTCTTTTTACGTGGACGTGGCAGATTTACCTGAAAATTATGCGCGATATGGCCCTGATCCAGAAGGATAATTCGATCGGCCAGCTGGACAGCTTCACTTACATCATGTGTCACCAGAATGGCGGTAAAGCCTTGTTCCTTCCAGAGACGTTCAATCAGGTTTTGCATCTCCAAACGGGTCAGGGCATCTAAGGCGCCTAAAGGTTCATCCAGAAGCAAAATACGGGGTGAATGCGAGAGCGCACGTGCCAGTGCAGCACGTTGACGTTGCCCACCTGAAAGTTGTGCAGGCCATTGCGAGGCTTTCTCTTTTAAGCCGACTTTCTCCAGTAAGGTGGCTGCGAGTTGGTGCTGTTCTTTAGGTAGTCCCAATTGCACATTTTGCAGGACGCTTTTCCATGGCAGCAGGCGAGGGTCCTGAAACATCACCCGAATGTCTGCATTGGTGATACCTTCACGAAAATGGCGGGCAGACTGGAATTTAATTTCTCCATAACTGGCTTTTTCCAGTTGGGCAATGAGACGGAGCAGGGTACTTTTACCACAGCCACTACGTCCGACGACCGCAACAAATTCACCTGCCTGAATATGCAAGTCAAGATCTTCCAGAACCTTGACCTCACCATAAAACTTATACAGTTGTTCAATCAGAATATCTGCGCCATTGGCAGGTGCCTGAGCTGTTTCTGGTTCAGTGACTGGTTGCACCAGATTATTGTCATAGAAATTTAGATTTAAATTACTCATCTTTAACTCCCTTTTATTTCTGGTAGCCTGCATGCCAGCGTAATAAATAACGTTCTAAACCTTGAGCCAAGACATCGGCCAATTTGCCCAGCAGTGCGTAAAGTAAGATACCGACCAGAACAATGTCAGTCTGTAAAAATTCCCGCGCATTCATGGTCATATAGCCGATTCCTGATTGTGCCGAAATGGTTTCGGCCACAATCAAAAGGACCCAGACCAATCCTAAAGAGAAACGCAGACCGACCAGTATGGAAGGCATGGCACCGGGTAAAATGATGTCTTTATACAACTGCCAGCGGCTTAATCCATAGCTTTTACCCATCTCGATTAGCTGGGGATCGACGGAACGGATGCCGTGATAGGTATTGATGTAGATCGGGAAAAACACGCCCACTGCAACCAGAAACAGTTTGGCCGTTTCATCAATACCGAACCATAAAATCACCAATGGAATCAGCGCCAATGCCGGAATGTTACGGATCATTTGCAAGGTGGTATCAAGCAAGGTTGAAGCAATACGCGATGAGCCGTTGAGTAGCCCTAAAATTAGCCCCAAGCCACCGCCAATCAGTAAACCCAGTAAAGCACGACCCGCACTGACTTTGACATGCTGCCAAAGTTCACCACTGAGCAGTAAGTGCCAGAACGCACTTACCACAGCACTTGGGGCGGGTAATACCCGGCTTTGTAACAGGCCCGAACTCGAAGCAGCTTGCCAAACCAGCACCAGTAACACTGGAAATAGCCAAGGCAATAAACTGCTGCCTATTTTTTGTGTTCCACGTGAAACATTATTAACGGAAACTTTGCTATTCATGCAGTCTCCTTGGTCAAGGGCTTAGCTTCCTTGACCTCCGGCACGTAGTTATTGGCAATGATTTCACCAAATGGGCCAGTTAAATGTGGTTGTGCCAGTTTCTCGCGGGTTTTAAGGGGTAATAATGGGAACACCAGTTCAGCAAAACGGATCGATTCTTCCAGATGTGGATAGCCCGAGAAAATAAAGGTATCGATACCTAAATCGGCATATTCCTGAATACGTGCCGCAACTGTTTCTGGATCACCGACCAGAGCGGTTCCTGCGCCGCCACGTACCAGCCCAATGCCTGCCCAGAGGTTCGGTGAAACTTCGAGTTGATCTTTACGCCCGCCGTGAAGGGCAGCCATACGCTGCTGGCCCACAGAATCCATTTGCGCAAATTTTTTCTGCGCTGCGGCAATGGTAGCATCATCCAGATATTGAATCAGCTCATCTGCTGCTGCCCAGGCCTGTTCGTTGGTCTCACGCACAATCACATGTAAACGGATCCCATAATTCAGGGTACGCCCTTTGGCCGCTGCTTTGGCACGCAAATATTCGACCTTTTCTTTCACTGCAGCAGGAGGCTCACCCCAGGTTAAATAGGTATCGACCTGTTCTGCTGCCAGTTCAGTTGCAGCTTCTGATGAACCGCCAAACCACAATGGAGGATAGGGTTGCTGTACAGGCGGATAGAGCAGTTTGGCGTCATCGACACTGAGGCGTTCTCCGTGAAAGGTAAACGATTCGCCGGTATGTGAGCGGGTCAGGATTTCACGCCAGATTTTGACATATTCAGAGGCTGTCTGATAACGGGTACTGTGATCTTCATAGAGACCATCACCTTTGAGTTCTTGCTCGTCGCCGCCAGTCACCAGATTAAGTAGAATACGCCCATTGGAGAGACGGTCAAAGGTGGCGGCCATCCGTGCAGCAAGTGCCGGAGTGGTAATGCCGGGACGTAGCGCCACCAGGAATTTCAGCTGTTTGGTGGCATCAATCAGGCTGGCAGCGGTGATCCAGGGATCTTCACAAGAGCGCCCTGTCGGAATCAGGACACCAGCATAACCGAGATTGTCCACCGCTACGGCAATCTGTTTCATATAAGCATGATCGACCTGACGAGCGCCCTTGCTGGTGCCAAGATAACGACTGTCACCATGAGTGGGAATAAACCAGAAAATATTCATGTCGATGTTCCTTATGAAAATGAAATCAATGTTTATTGGGCAGACCAGACACTGTGCTGAATATCAATTTGCACAGGAATGAGTTGCTCTTGTTTAAATAAATCGGCAATTTGTTGCTGACTCTTTATGACCTCAGCTGTGAGGATGTGCACAGGCGATGGTTTTGGTCGTTTGTCTAAAACACGTTGCGCCACAGGAAGGCTCAGCCCCGTACTTTGTGCATAAATCTGTAGTGCCTGATCTTGGTGCTGAACAATCCACTGATCCGCAATGTTGATGCTCTTAATCAGCTTTGGCGCAGAATCAGGATGCTTTTGAATAAAATCAGGATTACCAATATAAAAAGAATAAGTGGTTGGAAAAGCAGAGCCATCGACCAAGGTTTTGGTATGGCCTTGCAGTTCTGCTGTACCTAAGTAGGGTTCCCAAATTGCCCACGCATCAACGGCCTGTTTGTCAAAAGCTGCGCGTGCATCAGCAGGAGGTAACCAGATCGGTTGAATGTCTTGCCAAGATAGGCCCGCTTTCTGCAAGGTTTTTGCCAAAAGTTCGTGTGCACTGGAACCTTTTTGAACTGCGACACGTTTGCCTTTTAAGTCTTGCAGGGTGCTGATTTTATCGTTGGCATGTACCAAAATAGCTTGGCCTGTTGGTGCAACCACTTCATAAGCTACATAGCTCAATGGTTTAGCTGCGGCTTGCGCAAAGATGGGTGGGGTATTGCCGACATAACCAAAATCGACTGCACCAACGGCAAGAGCTTCAAGCATTTGTGGACCTGCTGGAAATTCTCGCCATTCAATTTTGGCATTCGGAAACTCTTGCTCAAATAGCTTTTGTTGTTTGGCAACTAACAAATTGAGGGAGGATTTCTGAAAACCAATGGATAGGGTTTTGACAGCCGTATTTTCAGTTGCTGAAGTTGCCTTCTCCGTACTCTGCTCTGGCTTCTGGCAACCACTCAGTGAAAATGTAGAGATCAGCACACCCAGAACAGAAACTTTAGATAGCAACTTCATGATGATCCTCAATTATTTAACGTCGTTCTTTAATACGGCATCTTGAATGACCAGTTGCTTTGGAATCAGCTTCTGGGCAAAAAATACATCGGCTACATATTGCTGTTCTTTGGCAACCTTTTCGGAAATAGGCTGAACCCCAAAGCCCATACGCGAAATTGATGTTTTTAAAATATCGAATTCAAGTGCGGTTGGTTTTTCTAATAGTTTTGCAGCATCGTCTGGATGCGTTTTGACCCAGTCCGTGGTTTGATTGAGCGTGGTGACCACGGTATTTAGCACTTGCGGATGATTCTCTGCGAATTGGCGATCAGATAGATAGAATTGATGGTTACTGACCAGATGTTCGCCATTGGCAATAACACGTGCATGAATCTGATGTTCAGCTGCAGCCAGGAATGGATCCCAGATCACCCATGCATCGACAGCACCTTTTTCAAAGGCAGCACGTGCATCTGAAGGCGGAAGGTAAACGGGCTGGATATCACTTAAGGTCAGATTATTTTCTTCCAGTAACTTAAGTAATAGGTAATGCACGTTGGAACCTTTATTCAATGCAATACGCTTGCCTTTTAAATCCTGAATCGATTGAATTGGCGAATCTTTTTGCACAATCAAGGCTTCTGCGGATGGGGCAGCGGGCTGATTGGCCACATAGACCAGATTGGGATTGGCAGCCTGGGCAAAGATCGGTGGTGCTTCACCGGCCTCACCCAAGACCACACTTCCGACGTTTAAACCTTCCAATAACTGGGGTCCGGCTGGGAATTCAACCCATTTCACCTGTACACCCTGAGCAGCAAGCGTTTTTTCTAATTCACCTTTTGCTTTGACAATCGGCAAGATGCCATACTTTTGAAAGCCGATATTTAATGTGGTGGTTTCTTGTTTTGTGGTGCTTTGCTGCTCAGGTTTTTTTGCACAGCCTGCAACACCCATCAAACTGGCAAGACTTGCCGCGATGAGGGTATATGTTGTCCATGAGCGATGGTTTGAAATAGCCATGATGGTTGTGCTCCCCGAAAAATCAAAAGATTTAAATAGATGAGCAACTAAGCTAAAACTTTTTTTATTGCATAAAAAATAACAAATCGGGCTTTGTTTATGAGGAAAAGTGCAAAATACAAGATTGCATAACCTTATCCATAAATGGAATAAGAATTAAAAAATGAAATATATTAAGTTTTTGTTTTTAATTGAATTTTTATTATTTTATCGGTTGGTGAATTTATTCTTCATACAGACTTAAGCAGAGATAATGATGATGAAGAGAGATCTTTATCAAAAATAAACATATCTCTTCACCATGCTGAATGCTTAGAGCAGTCTCTTTTTAAATACCAGAGAATTACGTTGATAGTTATATAACTCCTGACGCGCATTCGGTAAATCATCGACGCTGGCAGGGACAAAGCCCTGTTCTAGAAACCAGTGCGCGGTTCGGGTGGTGAGCACAAACAGTTGCTGAATCCCTTGTTGTTTGGCTTTGCTTTCCAGAAATTGCAAAATCTGGCTACCACGATTGGATTTACGGTAGCTTGAATCTACTGCGACGCAGGCAATTTCAGCAGAACGGATTTCATCTGATCCGGCCGGAATCGGGTATAGGGCTGCACAGGCCAGGATCATACCGTCCCGTTCAATCACCGCAAACTGTTCAATTTCACTTTCTAGGCGTTCACGCGAGCGATAAACCAGAATGCCTTCCTGCTCAAGGGGGCGTAACAGGTTAATTAAACCGCCGACGTCATTGATATTGGCAATGCGGACTTCTTCATAATGTGCATCAGTAATTAGGGTACCGACACCATCACGGGTGAACAGCTCTTCAATCAGTGCTCCATCATAGGCATATGAAATCAGATGCACACGATGTACCCCGGATAAAGAGGCCTGTTGCGCCTGTTTGAGATGGAGCGCAAATTCTGGATATTGTTGCTGGTTCTGTTGAATATAGGGTTCCAGCTGATGCGGATTTAACTCACGCAATAACTGGTGCTGCGTATCCATTAGACCTTGTCTTTCACCCAGGAAAATCAGTTTATCGGCTTTTAATGCAATCGCGGTCTTGGTCGCCACTTCTTCTGCAAGTAAATTAAAGACTTCCCCCGTGGTTGAATAGCCAGTTGGGCCCAGCAGGACGATATTATGGTTATCCAGATGACGCTGAATGGCATCAGTATCCACCGAACGGACTTCACCCGTAAGCTGGAAGTCGATACCATCACGAATCCCGTAAGGTTTGGCGGTGACAAAATTACCTGACACCACATCAATGCGAGCGCCGTACATTGGTGAATTGGCCAGACCCATCGAGAGTAGGGCTTCAATTTCCAAACGGATTGAACCCACCGCATTCATGACGCCACGTAATGATTCGCGGGTGGTAATGCGATGGTTCTGGTGAAATGGCGTGTCAATATTGCGATCAAGCAGATTCTGGTTGATTTGCGGGCGTGCGCCGTAAACCAGAATCAGTCGGATGCCCAGAGAGTGCAACAGGGCAATATCATGAATAATATGCTGAAAATTTTCGTGCTGAACGGCTTCACCGGCAAACATCAGGATAAAGGTTTTATCACGATGGGCGTTAATATACGGTGCGGAATGGCGAAACCAGTGTACATAATCTTGGGTTGTACTATGTAACGTTTCAGTCATTTGGGTCGCCATGTGAATCTCAGAGATGTACCAATTGATCTGATTTTAACGAAAAAAAAGAAAAGATAAATCACTTCCTAAAACAACACCCCAACTTTTAGCGGTCAAGCGATTGGCGCTGTGCCTAGAAACCCATGATACGGATAATGCTGTTATCTTCCGAATTGACCAAAATATAGTCGTTGTTGATTTTGTACCATTGCTCGTTACGGCTCGGTCGAGGAAGATTATTATCTTTATAATCGACTTTATAACCGTTACCACGATAGTGCTGTGGCATGACATAACCTGCCTGCCAGCGATGTTGCTTTAAGCGCTCGACACCACGTTCTTCACGCATACGGCGTTCACGTTGACGATTTTCACCATCCGGACGATCAAAGCCACGACCATTTTGCCAGCCGCCACCGCGCGAATCCTCATCACGATCGTGCGGACCTGCAAAACTCCCCATGCTACTGAACAGGGTGGTTGAACCTAAAACCAAGATAATGAAAAATTTTTTCATGATGCACCTTATTGACTTCGGATGTCTCTCATGTGAACTACTGTACGTTAAAAATGCAGAGAAACTGTGAAGATCAATTCATTATTGTTTTAAAACAATGAAGAGTTTTCACTCATTTCTCTGAAAAAAACAGTTTTAACCTCAGGGTCCAATGTTATTTAGAATTATTGTAAGGATGAAATTAAGCTTGAGCGTCAATACTTTTCCCGTTCATGTCCAGACTATCGTCACCCATCAGGTACAGGTAGGCTGGCATAATGCTATCCGGTGTTGGAAGAACTTTTGGATCTTCTTCCGGATAGGCCTTGGCACGCATCGCGGTACGTGTACCCCCTGGATTGATGCAGTTAAAACGGATATTCGGATAGGTATTTTCAGCGGCAAAGATCTTGCTCATGGCTTCAGTGGCTACTTTAGAGACCGAATAGGCACCCCATAAGGCACGGGCTTCACGGCCCACACTGGAGCTGGTAAATACCACAGAGGCGTGTTCAGATTTCTGTAGCAACGGCAATAAAGCTTGGGTAAGGGCAAAAGGCGCGCGTAAATTGACTGCCATGACATCATCCCAGACATCGACCGGATATTCTGCCAGTTCAACACGGTCACCGAGCATGCCTGCGTTATGCAAGATGCCATCAAGGCGGCCAAATTGCTGTTCCAGCGTATTGACCAGAAGCTCGTAGTCATGCGTTGAAGCAGTGGAAAGCTGCAAAGGTAAGATTGCAGGTTGAGGCGCACCCAAACCTTCAATTTCGTCATAGATCACTTCAAGTTTATTCAGGGTACGGCCGTGTAATACAACGGTTGCACCATGAAGGGCATAACTCATCGCAGCAGCACGTCCAATACCATCACCGGCACCGGTGATCAGGATAATACGGTCTTTCAGCAAATCTGGACGAGGTTGATATTCTGAATATTTCATTGTTATGCCTCCTGTTTTTATCGTTAATAATTAACCCATCATACCCTGATTTTCTGACAAAACAGTGATTTTCTGTTTGAGCAGCTGGTGTAATTCGGGGATGGTGTGAATAATGGCATCGGCCTGCCAGGCCGCCAGATCATCACGTGTTTCTACAGGCAAATAACCATAAGCCGCCAGAATGGTATACATGTCTGCATTACGGCCTGCATCAATATCACGTGGATGGTCGCCGACATAAATGATGTCTTTGGCATCAAGATTAAGCTTTTTGGCCGCCAGATACATCGGTTCTGGATCGGGTTTGGTATGGCTGACATCTTCCGGGCAAACCAGTACAGCGCAACGATCGGTCAGGTTTAAGGCCGCGAGTAAAAGCTCGCTTAAGCCACGAGGCTTATTGGTCACAATACCCCACGGGATATCGTGGGCTTCCAGTTCTTCCAGTAAAGGATACATGCCTTCAAACAGGTTGGTGTCGACTACAATATTGTCACCATAGACATCTAAAAAGCGCTGGCGATATCCTAAAAATACAGGATCGGTAACCTCTAATTCGGGATAGACCAGTTTTACCATGGCACGTGCGCCTTCAGACACCTGCGTGCGAATGGTTGCGGCATCCACCACAGGGCGCTGCTCATCACGGCACATTTGCTGAATGATACGGATAAAGTCGGCAGCGGTATCGATCAGCGTACCATCAAGATCAAATAAAACAGCTTTCATCACGCACCTGTATTTGTGGTATGAACCATATAATTCACGTCAACATTTGGCGCTAACCAGTAATGTTTGGTGATCGGGTTGTAATGTAAACCGGTCATTTCTTTGAGGGTGAGACCTGCATTGCGGATATCATGTGCCATTTCTGAAGGGCGAATGAATTTATGATAGTCATGCGTGCCTTTTGGCAGTAAACGAAGCACGTATTCCGCACCGATAATGGCAAATAAATATGATTTCGGATTACGGTTAATGGTTGAGAAGAACACATGACCGCCTGGCTTAACCAAAGCCTGGCAGGCTTTCACGATTGAAGCAGGGTCAGGTACATGTTCCATCATTTCCATACAGGTTACTACATCATATTGACCGGCCTGTTCCTGCGCCAGCTGCTCGACTGGAATCTGACGGTATTCAATATTTTCAACATTGTCCTGCTGGGCATGTAAACGCGCCACGGCAAGCGGCGCTTCGCCCATATCAATGCCCACAACATCGGCACCACGACGTGCCATGCTTTCTGCCAGAATCCCGCCACCACAGCCGACATCAAGGACTTTCTTGCCTGCCAGGCCGCCCACGCGTTCATCCACCCAGTTTAGACGTAAAGGGTTGATTTGATGGAGCGGGCGGAATTCAGAATGTTGATCCCACCATTTGGCAGCCAATGCTTCAAATTTTGCGATTTCTTGCGGGTCAACATTCAATTGTGACATGGAAGAGCCTCTATCAATATTTTATGGAGTTGTAATGATGATCAAATCCTTAGTTAAAACATTAAACCAAGCAGAGTCTTGCTGAGTTTTCATCTTATTTCAGGATAGACCTTCGGTTCGACCTACTTTTCTTTCGGGAAAAGTAGGCAAAACCATTGTCATCTGCAAAACCTGAGGTACGAATAGCAAAGATTAATAATCTTTGCCGTACCGCAAGGTGAAAGCTATGCTTGAACAAAAAACTACGCACTTCGCTAGTCTTGCGCTACACCAAAGCTTTAAATGCTTTGGTTCGCTCAGGTTGCAGATGACGTTGTCGAGTATCTAATTTCAGAGAATGTTTTGAGTCTGAATTTAGCTTAGTGTAGCGATTCTGGCAAAAAAAGCGATAAATCCAATAAAAAACTTCACAGAAGCAAAACGAATTGCTCGTGTTTGTTTTATATTTAGCATATAAACTTACGAAAAATGCTTAGAGGAAAAGCAAAGTCAATGAAAAAGTTAGTATTAAGTGGTTTGAGTGTGGCTGCATTAGCATTTTCAATGAATGCCGTGGCAGCTGATTTTGTGGCTGGTAAGGACTATACCGTGATTGCAAATCCTGGTAAAACGGTTGCACCAGCCGGCCAGCTCGAAGTGCGTGAATTCTTCTGGTATGGTTGCCCGCACTGCTTCAAGCTTGAACCGCATATGCAGGCATGGTTAAAACAAATTCCAAAAGACGTCTATTTCCTTCGTACACCGGCGGCAATGAATAAGGTATGGGAACAAGGCGCGCGTGGCTATTACGTTTCTGAAGCACTGGGTGTACGCAAGAAAACCCATATTCCACTGTTCCATGCGATTCATGAAGGTGGCCAGCAGATCTTTGACCAGGCTTCTCAGGCAAAATTCTTTGCCCGTTACGGTGTACCTGAGCAGAAGTTTAACAGCATGTTTAACTCTTTCCCGATCTCTGCAAAAATTGCCGAATCAAATAAACTGGCACAGCAGTACCAGTTGACGGGTGTTCCTGCCGTGGTGGTAAATGGTAAGTATGTGGTTCAGGGTGAAGATGGTAAAGTCACTCAAGTAGTCAATTACCTGTTAGAAAAAGAACGTAAAGCCAAATAATTAATGCATTTACATATATAAAAAAAGGACTGCCGCGACAGTCCTTTTTTTATTTAGTCTTGTTCCAGCTGAAAGTCTTTTAAATCAATCTGGACTTTCTGGGTAGGCAGCGACAAGGCCTGATTGACATACAGATTAATCAATTTCTCACGTGAACCGATCGAACGCTGGTAATAGCTTGAGTTCAACAATAAGGCCGCGCCATAGGTCAGTGACCAGATATAAGACAGGTAATCACGGATCGACATATCGTAATTCTGTGATTTTAAATATTTTTCAGTCATGTCTTTTAACGACACAATACGTTGTTGACGGATCGAGTAAAGCTCATCAAACAGATGCTTTAATTTGGATTCGGTCATGGTCAGATGTTCTTCTAACTGATGCAGCAGAATGGTACGGCTTGGTGAAGTAAGGTGATAGAGCATGTAACGTGGTGCATACTCTTTGACATCCGTATTGTATTTATCTGAAATTTTTAAGATTTCTTTTTCATTCTGGATAATCAGTTCCAGCAGTAACTCATTTTTACTACGGAAATGTTTATATAGGGTGCCTTTGGCAATATCCAGTTCAGCAACCAGTTCATCGAGGGTCATTTCTTGGTTGTTTTCTAATAACAGCTTTTCTGCAACCTGCAAGATTTTTTCTTTACGAATTAAGAACTGAGTATGACGATCTGGATTCATGATGCTTATAAGCTCCTCATAGTGTTCTACACTGCATTTGCATTAGTGTCCAATGCATCATAACGCGAAGCAATGCTTTTATATATCAAACTTTGGTTTGGATATGATCAAGCGTTTTGGGGTTCCCAGTTGGAAATCCCACTGAATAATAAGCGCACTTGGGTCGC
Source organism: Acinetobacter sp. IK40 (assembly GCF_035615075.1). Lineage (NCBI taxonomy): Bacteria > Pseudomonadati > Pseudomonadota > Gammaproteobacteria > Moraxellales > Moraxellaceae > Acinetobacter > Acinetobacter sp. IK40. The sequence goes on from NZ_JANBOE010000010.1 coordinate 21,982, forward strand.
GGCATTGTCAATAAACAGGTTTTGCTGTTCGAGTAAATGATCGATCGTGTATTGTTTTGGCAGATTGATCCAGGTCATGGCCCAGGTAAATGACATATTAATCAGGATGGTCGAAAGCACCTGCAAATGCTTGGCTTCCTTGATGTGTTTGAAGGTTTCGAGCTTGCACAGGTCAATCGCCAGATCTTCGATCAGAAATTCAATTTCACGTGCGATGGCGATACGTACCGTTTCAGATCCGCCCCAACGCTCCGCAATCATAAATTGCCATTGTTGCGGGCTGTGATTAACCGCCTGTACAAATAATTCAATGCTGGTCCGGGTTTTGGCCGAACCACTGTGTAACAAGTAACTTTGCCCCAATTGATGAATCAGGCTTTTTAAATGCAAGGAAACCTGATCGACCAGCTCTTGTCCGAGCGCATCCATGTCCTGAAAATGACGATAAAACGCCGTTGGAACCAAACCAACTTCACGTGCAACTTCACGCAAGCTAATGCTACTGAATGAGCGCCCAGCAGTGCTGAGGTGGAGGGCTGCATCCAGTAAAGCCTGTCGACTCTGTTGTTTTCGTTCATCTCTAATCGACATGAATAAGATCCATTAAAACCATACCAAAGAGTCTAGCAAAAAAAACGGAAACTTTTTAGTCTTCGTACATTGCTAAATACAGATGTTTTTGATCTTTATGGGTGCAACAGGTATGCAAATTACCCACCGTATCTGAAAAAAGCGCTTTATTTTCCCCGTATTTTGAGTGGCTTATAACAAGTACAAAAAATATTCAAAAAATTAGTGAACAAGTGTTGACTCAGTGAACACAAATAAATATAGTGTACACATGTTCACTACATGAACATTTGTTCACTCAAAATAAATAGCCAGATACAAAACGAGGAACGTATGAACGCAGAGTTAAGTTATCAGCCACATTGGATTCGAGAAGATTTCGTTGATTTTATCTTGCAAAAGATCAAACCAACCTTCGCCTGGAAACGCATTCTTGCGCAAGTCACTGCTGTGCAGCCGCTGAGCGAAGATATGGTCTCCCTCAGCTTAAAGCCCAATCATCATTTTGATGTTCGCCAGGTGAAAGCCGGTCAAAGCGTTTTGATTACCCTGATGATTAACGGAGTCTATCAGCAACGTAGTTATTCGATTATTGAGGTCACGCCGCAAGGCGAAATCCGTCTAGGCATTAAAGTGCAAGGTGTGGTGTCTAAAGCAGCACAACAATTACGTGTTGGAGACAGTTTCGAGATCTCTCAGCCACAAGGTGATTTCGTCTTACATCAAGGTCAGCAGCCTGCATTACTGATTGCTTCAGGTTCAGGTATTACCGCGATTTATGCTTTATTAAAACAAGCGTTGCAACAGCAGCTTGAACACGTGCATGTGCTGTATTTTAACCGTGCTGAAGTATTGCATCAGGACATCTTGGCCTTGGCTGAGCAATATCCACAGTTACACTATCATTTCTTTAATACGGCACAGCAAAAACAGCATTTAGATGCGGCATTGTTAGAAAAGTTAGTCCCGAATTTTAAACAGATGCAAGCCTATGCCTGTGGTCACCACAGCATGATGAAACAGGCGCAACAGATTTATACCGAGCATGCGGCAGCGGAAAACTTTCATCAAGAATTTTTCCAACCTGTACAAGTCGAGCACTCCAGTGAAGCACAACCGGTTAGCTTCCGTCGTGCACAACAGAATTTTATTGCAACGACCAATCTGCTGAGCAGTGCAGAGCAAGCGGGCTTACGACCACAACATGGTTGCCGCATGGGTGTGTGTAACCGTTGTAGCTGCACCAAAGTTAGCGGCGTGACCCAGAACCTGCTCACGGGTGAAATTGATGATCAACCGAATCGTCCAATCAAGTTATGTGTGAGCCAGGCACTGAGCCCAGTTACCATTGACCTATAAAAACAAAGATATTTGAGGATCAGCACAATGAATATGGCATTAGAATTTAAAAACGCATCCAAGTCAGCGCATTTAACCCCTGAACAGGTTGAAGAGTTTGGTCGCCGTGTCGAGCAAATCCGGCTGGAAGTGATGCAAAACCTTGGTGAGCAGGATTCAAAATATATTTATAAAGTGCGTAATTTCGTGCGTTATACCGAAATCGCATCGCGTGGCATGCTGATGTTTGGTGGCTGGATTCCACCGGTCTGGTTACTGGGAACCGCCATGTTGGGTGTGTCTAAGATCGTCGAGAATATGGAGCTGGGCCATAATGTGATGCATGGTCAGTTTGACTGGCTCAATGATCCAAGTTTACGTGGTGAAGATTACGACTGGGACAATACCTGTTCAGGCAATGACTGGCGCTATACCCATAACTATATGCACCATACCTATACCAATATTGTCGGTAAAGATCATGATGTGGGTTATGGCATTTTACGTGTCACTGAAGACCAGAAATGGGAAGTACGTCATTTGGCCAATATTCCGTTGGCCTTACAGTTGATGTTCTTTTTCCAGTGGTATGTGGGGGTACAAAACCTGCATCTGGAAGATGCACTGGTGTATAAAACCAAAACCTGGAAACAGGTTTGGGCAGATGCGGCGGAGTTCCGTAAAAAAGCCAGACGCCAGGTGCTGAAAGATTATGTGTTCTTCCCGGCCATTGCCACAGTGAATTTTCTTCCCGTGTTGGCGGGTAATGCCGTCGCCAATATTATCCGTAACCTGTGGTCATCAGCAGTGATTTTTAATGGTCACTTTACTGAAGATGCCGAGACCTTCGAAGCGGACAATACCGAGAACGAGACCAAGGCACAGTGGTACCTGCGCCAGATTCGTGGCTCGAGTAATTTCACCGGCGGGAAGTGGATGCACTTCATGAGTGGTAATTTGAGCCATCAGATCGAGCATCATTTATTTCCGGATATGCCTGCCAATCGTTATGAACAGGTGGCACCACAAATCAGGGCCTTATGTGCCGAATATGGCGTGAATTATAACGAAGCCAACTTTATGAAGCAGTTCTGGACGGTGTGGGTGCGTTTGGCCAAATGTTCATTGCCAAATGACTTCTCTGCGCAACTGGCACAAGGTTGGAGCAACCTTAAGTCAAAGTTTAAGTTTGCTTAATTGGGTGAATTGTAACGAATAAGTAAAACTGAAAGCACGTGTAATTGAGCTATACTATGGCGCAATGATATTTGAGCCATAGTTTTAAGGAATCGTTATGCGTATTGACCAAAGAGCATTAGACCAATTACGTGAGGTAAAAATTACCCGTAACTATACCCGTTACGCAGAAGGCTCAGTTTTGGTTGAGTTTGGTCATACTAAAGTGTTGTGTACGGCGAGTATTGATAACTCGGTACCACGCTTCCTGAAAGGTCAGGGTCAAGGCTGGGTAACCGCTGAATATGGCATGTTGCCACGCTCAACCCATACCCGTAGTGATCGTGAAGCGGCGCGTGGTAAACAAACCGGTCGTACTCAGGAAATCCAGCGTCTGATTGGCCGTAGTTTACGTGCCATGGTGGACTTAAAGAAGTTAGGTGAGAACACCATTACCATCGACTGTGATGTGATTCAGGCCGATGGCGGTACCCGTACTGCGGCAATCACCGGTGCAGCAGTGGCTTTGGTAGATGCCATGAATGTATTGCTCAGCAACAAGAAAATTAAACAGGACCCATTAAAAGGTCTGGTGGCAGCAATTTCAGTGGGCATGTATCAGGACGAAGTCCTCCTCGATCTATGCTACGAAGAAGATTCAAATTGCCAAACCGATTTGAACGTGGTGATGACTCAGGCGGGTGAATTTATTGAAATTCAGGGCACGGCAGAAGACAAGCCGTTTACCCGCCAGCAGTGCAATGCCATGTTAGAGCTTGCAGAAAAAGGAATCATGGAGTTGATTCAGAAGCAACAGCAGGCACTCGGTTGGTAAGTTCCAGTTGATAGTGCGGGCGGTCTGGTGTGTTTAGACCGCCTTTTTTTTATCTGTTTTTTTGTCATCAAACTGCGATCAAATCATCATCGAACTGTCATTTAGATTGTATTGACTATCTGCACTGATATTGAACGGATCGTCAAATGCGAAATTTCTTTTTAGCCTTACTTGCTGGGAGCTGCCTGTTACTCAGTGCCTGTAACGATAGCGATAGTGGCGATAACAATAACGCTCAGCCAGAGCCGAAGCCACCTACCTCAAGCTGCAAGATGCATTGCGCCCCTTAAAGAATAACAATAAGGAAATGGATAAAATGAATCGTCGTGACTTTTTATTAAATTCGACTAAGGCACTATTTGGGACTGCGGCGCTGACCAGTTTTCCAATGAGTATTCAAAAGGCACTGGCGATTGATGCCAAGGTCGAGACCGGCACCATCAAAGACGTGAAACATGTGGTGATCCTGACTCAGGAAAATCGCTCTTTTGATAATTATTTTGGCACCTTGAAAGGGGTACGTGGATTCGGCGACCGTTTCACCATTCCTTTAAGTGAAGGTCGTAAAGTCTGGGAACAGTACGATGCCAAAAAGAATAAGGTCTATCCTTATCATTTAGACAGCAGTCGCGGCAATGCGCAGCGGGTCAGTGGTACACCGCATTCATGGACCGATGGGCAATATGCCTGGGATCATGGGCGGATGGGGAAATGGGTGCAATACAAGCAACCACAATCGATGGGCTATTACAAACAACAGGAAGTGGAGTTCCAGTTTGCCTTAGCCAATGCGTTTACCTTGTGTGATGCGTATCACTGCGCCATGCACACCGGAACCAACTCCAACCGTATGTTTATCTGGACGGGAACCAATGGTCCAACTGGGGCCAATGTTGCCAGCGTGGTCAATGATCTGGACTCGATCGGGTCATCTCTCACCGGTTATGACTGGACCACTTATCCTGAACGCTTACAGCAAGCAGGCGTCAGCTGGAAAGTCTATCAAAACATGCCGGATAACTTTACCGATAATCCATTGGCTGGTTTTAAAAAATACCGCCGTGCCAATGAATTATCAGGCAAACCGGTCAATAACAGTACCATTTGCCCAGCCTATGACCCAGCCATTGATGCCAGACAGCCCTTGTATAAAGGGATTGCCAATACCATGCCAGATGGTGGATTTCTTGGTTCATTTAAAGATGATATTGCCAAAGGGCAGTTACCGCAGGTGAGCTGGCTGGTGGCTCCTGCAACCTATAGTGAACATCCGGGTCCTTCAAGCCCTGTACAAGGTGCCTGGTATATTCAGGAAGTCCTCAATGCGCTCACAGAGCATCCGGAACTCTGGAGCCAGACAGTTTTCCTGATTAACTTCGATGAAAATGATGGCTTCTTTGACCATGTACCTTCACCAAGTGCACCTTCGATGGATATATCCGGTGAGGTCTATGGCAAATCGACCTTAAGTAAGGAACAAATGTCCTATGAGTACGCAACACATGCCAAGGCATCCAGTGGCCAACCTAATTTTACCAATCCAGAGGTCAGTAATGGGGTCGGGGTCTATGGGCCAGGAATCCGTGTGCCGATGTATATCATTTCACCGTGGAGCCGTGGCGGTTGGGTCAACTCACAAGTATTTGATCACTCCTCCGTAATTCGCTTCCTGGAACAGTGCTTTGGGGTACAAGAGCCGAATATCAGTCCATATCGACGTGCGGTATGTGGCGATTTAATGTCAGCGTTTAACTTTAAGACCCCGAATTTACTCCCAATGCCAGATCTGGCAGGTAAGAAGAGTAAAGCTGAAGCGGATGCAATTCGCAAAGCACAGGAGCAATTAGCACAAGTCAGCCGTCCAGACAGCCAGACTTATCCTGTTCAGGAACTGGGTATCCGACCATCGCGTGCCTTGCCATATATTTTGCACACTAGTGCCAAAGTGGATAGCAGCGCGAAAACAGTCAAACTAATGTTCTCTAATACTGGGACACATGCAGCCGTATTTCATGTCTATGATAAATTGAATCTGGATGCGGTACCGCGCCGTTATATGGTGGAGGCGGGCAAGCAACTGGATGATATTTGGCTGAGCAAGGACAATCAGTATGATTTGTGGGTATTGGGACCCAATGGTTTTCATCGTAGCTTCAGCGGTGACTTGACACAGCTCGCACAAATTCAGACATTGCCAGAAATCCGGGTTTGTATGGAGGAGTGTGATCCCAAACTGTTCCTGAAAGTACGTAATGATGCGGGGCAGACTGCAAAATTGCTGGTCAAAGCCAATGCCTATTTGCCGAATAAGACTTGGCACATCGAAACGGCTGCGGCTGAACAGGAACTGAGCTGGGATATGAGCGAGTTCGGCGGCTGGTATGATTTTACCGTCACCATTGAAAATGATCCGAGCTATCGCCGTCGTTTTGCTGGGCGTATTGAAACCAATGAAGACTCGATTTCTGATCCGTATATGGGCTTTATGGAGTTATAAATTATTGGATGAGATCAGAAAAAGCAGTCTAGGTGAGCACTTAGACTGCTGTTTTAAATTCAATTAGTGTAATAAAAAGTAAAGGCATAGTACAGCCAGCAGCGACACACTAAGAAAACCCGCTATACATACTTCAGTACTGTCAAAATCCACCCGCTGCCCGGAACGATAACAGCGGACGACCGCATAACCGATACTACGGATCAATCCTTCAAACAGAATCTCAAAGATCACATTCATAAATACAAAGCGGAAAAACTTAAAAAGTAAGTGGAATAAAGCCTCAAATATACTGTCCATCGTTATTATTTTAATCAGTCACTTTGCTGAGCATTGTAGGCTTACACAGCAAGAAAGGAAAGCAGACATAAAGCCAGCATGGTCAACACAACATTACCGAGAGTTTACATGCCTGTAACACAGCCCACTGATTTGACTCATTTAAATTTGCTAGATTGAGGCAAATTGAAACACACACATTGAAGGGAAAGCATGTTACAGGTATTTTTGGTGTTACTCACCGCAGTAACTTTTGTTTTAATGGCGGCAGATCCACGCCCCACTGATTCGACCGAAGCCAAATCAGCATGGCAAGTTGAAACGACAGAAGTGACTAAAAAAACAGAGCTTTTTGCTTCACAAAAGCATAATTCTCAAAACAAAGAGACCGATCAGGCTTAAGCGTTAAAACGCATCGATAAATCAACCGCTGTTACATCTTTAGTCAATACACCCATTGAAATGTAATCCACGCCAGTGGTCGCCACTTCACGTAAATTTTCAATAGTGATATTGCCCGATGCTTCTAGCTTGCAGCGACCTGCAACGTGTTTCACCGCATCAATCATCTGTTGCTGACTAAAGTTATCCAGCATCACAATATCCGCACCAGCTTCCAGTGCCTGATTTAACTCATCCCAAGTTTCCACTTCGACTTCGACCGGTTTGCCCGGTGCGATTTCGTGGGCTTTGGTGATGGCCTGGGCAATGCCGCCCGCAGCCATAATATGATTTTCTTTAATCAGGAATGCATCAAATAAACCCAAGCGGTGATTTTGTCCGCCACCAATGGCTACCGCATATTTTTGTGCAATACGCAGGCCTGGCAATGTTTTACGGGTATCCAGCAGTTTGGTATGTAAACCATCGAGCTGTTTAACGTAATTTGCAGTTTTAGTCGCAACCGCAGACATGGTCTGGATAAAGTTTAAAGCTGGACGTTCTACTGTGAGTAAGCTGCGCGCTGAACCAGCGAGTTTGAGGAACGCTTCATTTGCCGCAACAACGTCACCTTCTTGCTTTAACCAAGTCACTTGCACGCTGTTGTCATAGGCTTGAATCAAGGCATTCACCCAAGGCTGACCAGCCAAGACCATCTCTTCACGGCTAATAATGGTCGCAGTGGCCTGCTCATCGACTGGTGTAAGCATGGCGGTAATATCGCCATCCCCAATATCTTCCTGTAATGCTTGTTGAATATTGATTTGAATAGATTGTTCAAGCAAAGATTGAGGAATACTCATACCAGTTCCAGTGTATGTTTGACTAAAAAACGTGTGCGATATAATAGGGTCTATTGACATTTCAACCATGCATTGCGTTATTGGCTAAAACAACATAAACAAGGCATGAAATGTAGGCAATGGCGCCACCCTTGTCAAGTTTCATAACGCTGTTTATGGCGGGTTTAGCCATAACCCTCTGGGACAGGAATATTTTTTGCCGCTCCTGCGTTATAACTTGACTCATTTAGAATGACTAAATTTCGCAAGTCATGCCTTGTATCGTCTAAAAATATTCTCTGTCGCAAGCATCTGTGAAATATTAATAGACCCTAATACTCTCCTCATAAAAAATAAGTATTTCATCTCGATTATTCTGGAGAAAGCATGGCAGAATGGCGCTTATACAGATTAAATTGCTGATTCGAGTCACAATGCAACACGCTAGATTTGCTCAAATACAAGAGGGTGTATTGGTGGGGGCGACCCAGATTGCCTCGCCTAATTTTAATGCACGACCTGCCGGAACCGATATTCAACTGATCGTCATCCACAATATCAGTTTGCCGCCTTCCCAGTTTGGTGGGGGCTATATTCAGCAATTTTTTCAGAACCAGCTGGATTGGTCGCTCCATCCTTATTTTCAGACTATTGAAGGAATGCAGGTCTCGGCACACCTGCTGATTTTGCGCACAGGTGAAGTGATTCAGTTTGTGAACTTTAATGAGCGTTCCTGGCATGCAGGACGTTCAAGCTATCTTGCGCAGAAAGAATGTAATGATTATTCGATCGGGATCGAACTGGAGGGGAGTGATGATTTACCCTTTGAGCCCGAACAATACCAGTCTCTGGTTGAAGTGGTCAGCACCTTACGGCAGGCTTACCCAAAAATTCAGAATCATCTTGCAGGGCATTCTGACATTGCGCCCAAACGTAAAACCGATCCAGGTGAATATTTTGATTGGCCATTGTTCCGGAATTTGCTTGCTCAACACAAGTTAGCCGAAAAAACATCGATAGATTTATAATTTCACAACGAAATCGATCAGGACTTTCATTACAATAACGCTTTTTAAAAGATAAGCCGTAGGTGAGTGCGATGGCATTGTGGCGATCGACTGTAATTGTCAGTGCAATGACAATGTTATCCCGGGTGTTGGGGTTGGTACGTGATGTGGTACTGCTCAATGTATTTGGTGCGGGTAAGGACTTCGATACCTTCGTTGTTGCCTTTCGTATTCCTAACTTTTTTAGGCGCTTATTCGCAGAAGGGGCTTTTTCTCAAGCCTTCATTCCGGTTTTAACCGAATATAAAACCAGCCGCGCTCATGCTGAAGTCCAGATTCTCATTAGTCGGGTATTTGGCTGTTTGCTCACGGCCATGTCCTTACTGACCTTTGTGGCGATGGTGGCTGCGCCTGCGATTATTTATCTCTATGCGCCGGGTTTCCATAACGATCCAGAGAAGTTTGAGCTCGCGGTCGATATGTTCCGCCTGACCATTCCTTATCTGATGTTTATGTCCTTGACGGCCTTTGCCAGCAGTATTCTCAACAGTTATGGTTCTTTTGCCTCACCTGCGTTTTCTCCGGTGTTGCTTAATGTGGCAATGATTGCTGGGGCGTGGTGGTTGACGCCGTATATGGCTGAGCCGATTATGGCATTGGGTTGGGCGGTGGTTGCCGCAGGGGTTCTGCAGCTAGCGATTCAGATTCCGGAATTATGGAAAAAGAATTTGTTGATTCCACCTAAAGTAGATTTCAAACACGAAGGTGTGGATCGCATCCTAAAGCTGATGTTACCTGCTTTATTTGGTGTATCTGTCACCCAGATTAACCTGTTGCTGAATACCATTTGGGCTTCCTTTATGCAGGATGGTTCAGTCTCATGGTTATACAGTGCCGAGCGGATGACCGAGTTACCTTTGGGACTGATTGGTGTTGCGATTGGTACCGTGATTTTACCGTCATTGTCTGCGCGCCATGCTGAACAGGATCAAACCAAATTTAGAAGTATGATTGATTGGGCTGCCAAGGTAATTATGCTGGTGGGAATCCCTGCCAGTATTGCCTTATTTATGCTGTCGACACCGATCATTCAAGCGCTATTCCAACGTGGTGAATTCACTTGGGAAGACACCAAGATGACCGCTCTGGCACTGCAATGTATGAGTGCAGGGGTGATCTCGTTTATGCTGATCAAAGTGTTTGCCCCAGGCTTCTATGCGCAGCAAGATACCAAGACGCCTGTTCGGGTGGGTTTAATGGCGGTTGCTGCCAATGCCATTCTTAACGTGGTGTTTATTGGCTTCTTTAAGCTGATCGACTGGCAGGCAGAACATATGGCTTTGGCTTTAGCCTCTTCTGGCTCTGCTTTGGTGAATGCGGGCATGCTGTATTTCTATCTGCATAAACGTAATATCTTCCGTTTTGGCGCGCATTGGAAAAAACTGGCGTTTCAATATGCAGTGGCCAATATCGCGATGATTGCGGCATTGTGGTATGGCTTAACTTGGTATCAGGGAGAAGTCTCACAATGGCTGCGTATTGCAGAAGTGATCGGTTTATGCGTAGTGGGGGTAGTTGCTTACCTAATCGGATTGCTGGTGACAGGATTTAGACCGAGACATTTAAAGGCTTAGGTAAGAGTTCTAAAGTGTAAATACTCTATTAAGGAAATAAAAGTGATTATACGAATAATTTTGTTGTATATAATATTGATAATCAGCAAACAGGCTTGTGCTCAAGAAGCAATCACATCAGGAGCAAGCGCGTATCTTTCTCTTGATACATGGAAAGTGAATGAAAGGTATAGCGCTTCGCATGCATTAATGGTTCCGTTGCATTATGCTTATAAATATAATGATAAAGAATTAAGAAAAGATTTTGAGTCAAATATACGACGCTTTAAAAAAGTAAGTAATAATGGAATAAATATTAAGGCTAAAGGTGAAAGACTAAGTGGTATACAATATTTATTTTTTTTAAGTGAATATGCCGTTTTAAACAATGATAAAGAATTATCTGCTTATTTGCTTAAGTATATTAATGAAATTTGGTATGATATTCCTGCATGGCAATGGGGTAGTAAACCATTTAAAAATTTAAAAGAAAGATTGGAGTGGAAGCTATCTACAGGTAAAGAAGTAGGATATAAGAAGATTATTATTGATGAAGAATTCTTTAGTTTTGGTATAGCTGCTAATTTGTCAAAAATTTATCCTAAGGATCCCACTCTAAAAGAAATAAATAGTTATGCATTAGAAGTTTTTAAGCAGAGAAGTTATTTTGATGAGGAGGGGCGTTGGTTATTTGATCGAGGTAGTTATGATGATTATAAAGATCATGCATATGCAGGATATGAAAATAAGTCTATTAACGAAAAGAAACCATTAAAAAATATGGTGGCAGATTCTTCACATTTTTTTAGAATTCCAAAGATTCTTTTATCATTACAAAATTCATATCCTGTTAATAGCTATGAGTTCAACTTATATAAAAAAATTAGAAAAGGGCTAGCAAAACAGTTCTTAGAAAAAGTTGTTACTATAAAAAATAATAAAATATATTTAACAAATTATATGGATGGTAGAAATGGAGTTTATAGATGGGGTTATTCTAGTCTAGGAGAAAATAGGGGGTATGGACCCTATGAGTTAACAGATTCATTTGGTATGGGGTGGTGGGGTTTTCTACAAAATAAAGAAGTTGGTAATCTTTATTCTAAGTATAATCAAGATATACAAAATACAGAAGGAAGTAATTTATGTGAAAGTGTAATAGAAAAAACTATACAGAAAAAAAATATACCTAATCGTAAAAAGCTCTATAATTGCATGCGTATATATAATTCTTATATGGCATCGAAAATATAATTTTTTTATTCTATTGAAAAATATATTTTTAATAAAAACACCGCGATGCGGTGTTTATTTATTTTTAATAACTTCTAGTAATTCAATATCAAAAATTAAAGTACTGTTCGGGCCAATGGCATCACCTGAACCAACATCACCATAAGCGAGATTTGCAGGAACGAAGAAGCGAGTCTTACCACCTTCTTTCATGGTTTGCACACCTTCCGTCCAGCCTGCAATCACTTGGTTCAGTTTGAACTCTACAGGATGATTACGGGCGATCGAACTGTCAAATACGGTACCGTCTAATAAACGGCCTTCATAATTCACTTTAACGGTAGAGGTGGCTTTGGGAGACTTGCCTTGACCTGCTTGTAGCACTTGATACTGTAATCCTGACTTGGTGGTCACGATACCGGCCTTTTTACTATTTTCAGCTAAAAATGCTTTCCCTGCTTGATCATTTTTTTGAGCCTGCTCCTGAAACTCAACCAGTTGCTTGGCTTCCAGACGCTTTTTATATTGATTCAGCACATTGGCCATTTCTTCATCGGTTAAAGAGGCAGCTTTACCCTGCATGGCTTCTTGTAAGCCCTGCACAAAGGTCTCGATATTTAAATCTTTGAGTGTTTCGGCATTCCCTCGACCCATCAGATAGCCATAGCTATAGCCGAGCTGATCTTTTTGTGGGCTCTTTGTTGAAATGGGTGCTGCTTGAACCGTTCCGATGGTTGAGGCAATTAAAATCAGGCCTAATCTTTTCATTCTATCTTCCAAAAAAATAAAGGAGGGCACCAGCCCTCCTTAAATCATTTATTTTACAGCGATTAATTCTACATCAAATACCAATGGGCTATTTGGTGGAATTGAGCCAGGAACACCTTGCTCACCGTAACCGAGGTTGGCAGGAATATAAAGCGTTGCCTTACCGCCTTCTTTCATCAACTGTAGACCTTCAGTCCAACCAGGAATAACTTGGTTCAATGGGAATTCAATTGGCTCGCCACGGTCATAAGAGCTATCAAATACTTTACCGTCTGGAAGCTGACCTTTGTAGTGAACTTTCACGGTAGAGCTTGCAGTCGGTTGCTTGCCTGTACCTTCTTTGGTGATTTTATATTGCAGGCCAGAAGCGGTGGTTTTCACGCCTTCTTTCTTGGCATTTTCTGCCAGGAAGCTGCTATTGGTTGCTTCAACTTTTTTGCTTTCATCTATTTGCTTTTGTTGCAGCTGCTTCTGGAATTCTACATAGGCTGCCTGTAACTCTTCTTCTGTATATGCAGCAGGTTTTTGTGCATGGGCATCACGGAAACCTGTAATAAATGCACTGGTTTCTAATTCTGGTGGTGTTTGCTTAGCCACTTCGTAGCCGAGTGCATAACTGATTTTTGCGACAGGTGCTGCATTTTTATCAGCTTTTGCCCCAAGTTCAGTCGCTGGGTGTTGAGTTGCATAATAGACAGGAACGAGTGCTGCACCGCCTAATACGGCTGCGACAACGAAAGGTAAAGCTTTACTCATGAGATGTCCCAAAGTGAGATTGGAATAAAAAATATGGCAATGATCTTAGCATGTCTAAGCTGAGGCATTGAATAATTAAGCGCAAAAATGCGTGGGTTTTTTATAAGATTTATGTGTTTAAGCATAAAAAAACCAGATCACGGGATCTGGTTTGTTAACAATCAATTTAAAGTTTGCTTAGTCATCTTTATTGGCTTTATAAGCATAAGAATAGTTATAACCATAACCGTAACCGGCACTAGAACGTTGAATGTCATTCAGGATGAAGCCATTCACTTTCACATTGGCTTGTTCAAAACGATTCAAACTTAGTTCAAGCTCTTTCATTTGTGATTTGGCATAACGTGCAACCAGTAAATTCACACCCGCATATTGCGAAATAATAATACCATCGGTTACTGCCAGGATTGGTGGCGTATCAATAATGATATGGTCGTATTGCTGGCTCAACTGCTCCATCAAAGCTTTAAATTTTTCTGAACTCAACATTTCAGACGGATTCGCCGGATTTTTACCCCGTGCAATCACGCTGAGTCCAGCTACATCGGTTTGATGAATCACCTGGCTCAAGTCAGCCAAATTACTTAAATATTCAGATAAACCTGGTTTAACTTCAAGATTAAAGTATTTATGCATATAGCCACGACGCATATCGGCATCAATCAGCAATACCTTTTTATTACTTTGAGCAAAAATGGTAGCCAAGTTGGTTGAGATAAAAGATTTTCCGACTTCTGGTGATGGTCCTGCAATCATGATGATATTGTTCTTGGCATTAGCCAACGCAAAGTGAATTGCTGTTCGAATACTGCGTAAACTTTCTACCGCAATATCATCATTATGTTTAACAGCCAGAATTGGAATGGATTTCTTTTTCTTCAAGATACTCATACGGGTTTCTTGAACAGGTGAACGCGGTACGGTGGCATATACAGGTAAATCGAACTCGTTCTCAATTTGTCCAGAATCTTTTACACCAGTACGTAGCATATTACGCATTAATGCAATCAGTGTTCCTAAGAAACCGCCGAGGAAGATCGAAAGTATCAGAATTTGCAGTTTTTTCGGTTTGATTGGTTGAACAGGCTCAACTGCGGTATCCACGATCCTTACATTACCAATCTCACCTGCTTTAGCGATACGTAGTTGTTGATACGAGTTGAGTAGTGCGGTATAAAGCTGGGTTTTGACCTCAACTTCACGATACAGTTGTAGGTACTGACGTTGAACGTCAGGTAGCTGTTTCAAAGTACTATTTAGTCCAGCAATTTGCTTATCTAAGGCCGTAATTTGTGCATTGATTTCACGCATTGCCGGATGTTGAGCCGTATATTTGGCTGCCAAATCAGCCTGTTGTTGTTGCAACTCAATCTTTTTGGTTTCAAGCGTGATACTTTGGGTCAGATATAGTTCAGATTCTTTGGTCACATCGACTGTATTATATTCTTGACGAAATTTATTGAATACACGTTCCGCATCATCCAGTTGCTTTTTCAGATCTGGCAACTGTTCATCTAGAAATTTTAAGGTTTGCGCAGTTTCAGCTGAACGGCGTTCGACATTTTGTGCGCTATAAGCGGCTAAAATTGCATTCAAGACCTTAGTGATGTGTTCTTTGTCTTGACCTTGATAATTTAGTCCTAAAATTCCAGTCAATTTTCCTTTTTCTGCTACAGAATAATTAGCATTAATAGCTTGTACTGCAGCAGGTAATGATTTCTTTTGTATTAAATAGTGCGTATCAAACTTATCGGTTGTAAATATAGCAATTTTCCAAACGCCAAAGCTGGTACTGAGTTGATTGAGTTGATTCAGTGGAGCCGTTAAAAGTACTTCATCTGTTGCTGGATTAGTTAAACTAAAATTATTATTTTTGAAACTTAAGCTAAGTTTTTTATCCAGATAGTAGGCTGGTATTTCAAATGTTTGAATATCAAATGTTTTTTCCTCATCGTGGAAAGTGACTGCTTTAGGGCCATATTCAGTCGCATAGTCGGCTTTATTGAATAGACGATGAGAGAAAGTATCTTCTGGGCTGGAAATATTCAGATCTAGATGAAGCGCCTGAATTACTGAGCCAAGTACCAGACGCGATTTTAAAATTTCGATTTCAGATTGGGCCGGTGATTTTTGCTCCATCATTTGTGATAGGTCACCTAGGAGAGCCGCAGATGCCCCCTTACTATCTTCCACCTGAACCAAGGCATCGACTGAGTAAGTATCAGGTGTTGCACGAAGGTAAAGCAAAGCAAGCACCAAGCTTAGAATAATACACAAGGCAATGAGCTTCCATTGTGCAATTAAAGCAAAGAAAAGCTCTTTCAGGTCAATTGTATCTTCAGTATTGGTAGTTTGGCTCATAATCTTAATCTAAAAAAGTTAAATATAATTTTTCCAGTCAGTCACACACTGTTGAATTAACTGGCAGGTATTATCAAAAAAAGCTTGGTCGTGTTGGTAGGGGTCAGGTACATTTTTATTTTGCCAATGTCCTAGTCGAAAAATTTTCCCTTTTGCAAATGGCCACATTTGTTCAATATGTTTTTGCTGATTGTGACTCATTACTAAAATCAGGTCTGCTTGCTTTAGGAGTTCTGCATTGAGTTTTTTGGCAACATGTGGACTCATATCTATATCTAATCGCTGCATACATAATTGAGCTTTGTCATCGGCCGGATGCCCAATCATTCCAGAAATACCTGCAGATTCAATCTGCAGGTTAGGATGTTGCTGTTTAAGCATATATTCAGCCATGGGACTACGACAGATATTACCTACACAAACGACCAAAACACTTTTAATCTCCATTGTAATTATTGCCCCAAACGATCTATATTATATAAGGCATTTGAGAAGGGAATAACCTGATTGACAATTCGTTGCCAGCGTGTCAGACCAGTGGCATCGACATAGACAATATCATTGCTACGTAGTCTAAATTGATTCGCAAGACCAAAATCACCCAGACTTAATAAATTCAGATGATAAAGTTCGGTATGGCGATCCTGAGGATTAGTTCTAAGAACATAAATACGGCTGGCACTTGCTGAAAGCGGGTTGATGCCTAAGCTCTCACCTAAAGCATCACTTAAAGTCATACCCTGATCACGCATTGGTAGGGCTTGGTTTTTACCAGACTCACCCATGACATAAATTTTTTGGTTTTCGCGATTACCTACATAAATTGTATCATTCGGTTGAACCAGTAGTTTATGCAGCGAATAGCCAGCCTTTTCCAGTGCGATGGTATTCAGATCATAAGTCTGACCATTACGAATCAGTTGAATAAAGGTATTGTCACCTTTATCGGTGACACCCCCTGCCATACCTAAAGCAGTATAAACACTGATTGGCTGATCATTTAAATAGAATTGCCCGCCTTTGATCACACTACCTTGTACGGAATAACGTTGTCCTTGATAAGACAATACTCGCACAATCACATCGGGATTTTTTAAATAATGAGAAAACTGGCTACGTAGGTCAGTATTGAGTTGTGTTAGGGTTTTTCCAGAGGCCTTATAGCGTCCTACTAAGGGAATTTGTACATAGCCATTTACATCGATTGGATAACCATTGGCTTGTACTGCTTGTTCATTAGAAATATTACTATTCGGCGGTGTGATTTCTGGATAAGCCCAAAGTTGAATCGAGAGTATATCACCGGGACTGAGGCGATAGATTTGCTGTTGTTGTTTAAATAATAGAGAATAATTATTCCGATAGTCGATTTGAGCAGTTTGAATTGCCGGTAAATTGTTCTGAGTGATTTTTATAACATTGACGTTAGTTCCTTGATCTGTCGTGTAAACACCTTCAGTTGGAATATCATAGGTTTGTAAGCCAGATGTGACAGCACAAGCTGTTGCACTCAGACTAATCGCAAGAATGGAAAAAAGTTGATAATGTTTCACACTCGACCCTTGAATAGTTATATCTGTTGTTACACAACAACATATCTTTGGACTTGGAATTGGGGTCATTCTAGCTGAAAAATATCAAAAAAGCACCGAAGAATCATTTCGGTTTGTATGTTTAGTTTATCTGAAACAACATGAAAATAGCGTTGCGGCATATGATACTTGCAAGGCTAGGAATAACCTTATAAAAAGCTTTTGAGTCCTGTTAGAGGGTTTAAATCAGGTTTGCTTAAGTCTTTGCTGTAATAACGTATTTCAGCTTTGTTTAAAGCCATAAAATGGGCAGTCTGCTTCTTAAAGAAACCTTTTAAAAAGGATAAAGTTAATTGAAATCATTCCTACTCTATTCAGTAAAAATAGTGTCATTCGAGTGTATGAGAAAAGTTAAAGCCTTTTGCTTTAAAACACAGCAGTGATAGAAGTTGATGAGCAACAAGTAAGATATTCTCGTTAGGAAAACAGGATTTTAGCGACGAGCTGTAATTGTTATTTTGTCGAATCCTTTCAATCAATGTCTAGTTGTTCCTACCCAAATACTGGGCGATAGGAGCAAGAAAGCGTGTATTAACAAAATACCTGAGAGGAATAAGCAACTTTTAAAGCATACATAATAAGTCATATATAAAAAGGGTGAATTTGATGAAGAAAGTTTTATTGGTATTCGGCACACGGCCAGAAGCGATCAAGATGGCGCCTTTGGCTTTAAAGTTACAACACTATTCGCAAGATTTTGAGACCAGAGTCTGTGTAACCGGACAACATCGGCAGATGCTGGATCAGGTGTTGGAACTATTTAGTTTAAAACCTGATTTTGACTTAAATTTAATGAAGCCAGGACAAACGCTCTCTGATGTGACCTCCGGAGTGCTTAAAGGTCTGGAGCAGGTGTTTGAACAATGGCTGCCAGATGTGATTTTAGTACATGGTGATACTGCGACTACATTTGCCGCATCCTTAGCTGCGTATTACCATAAAATCAAAGTAGGGCATGTTGAGGCTGGGCTACGTACAGGTGATTTATATTCGCCTTGGCCGGAAGAAGCTAATCGACAATTAACCGGGGTATTGGCAAATTATCATTTTGCACCAACACAATCCTCTTATGACAACCTGATTAAAGAAAATGTGAATCCAGCGACTATTGTTGTGACCGGTAATACCGTGATTGATGCGCTATTGCAAGTCAAACAAAAGGTTGAGCAAGATCAAACACTGATCGAACAATTTCAACGGCAGTTCTCATTTCTCGAGAAAGATAAGAAACTGATTCTGGTGACGGGTCATCGTCGTGAGAACTTTGGTCAGGGTTTTTTAAATATTTGTCAGGCCTTAGCGAATCTGGCAAAAAAATATCCGGATATCCAGATTGTGTATCCGGTGCATTTAAATCCCAATGTACAGCAACCAGTGAACGCGCTTTTGGCCGATATTGACAATGTTTATCTGATTGCGCCTCAAGATTACTTACCATTCGTCTACTTAATGAATCGTAGTTACCTGATTCTGACTGACTCTGGTGGAATTCAGGAAGAAGCGCCTTCGCTGGGTAAACCCGTTCTGGTGATGCGAGATACCACCGAAAGGCCTGAAGCTGTACAGGCTGGTACAGTGCGTTTAGTGGGAACAGAGATCACCGCGATTGAACAGTCGGTAGTAGAATTAATTGAAAACCCTGATATTTATGCTGAAATGGCTGCAGCGCATAATCCGTATGGCGATGGTACAGCCTGTCAGCAGGTTATTCAGTTTTTGCTCCAAGTCTTATAATGAAGATGCCGGTATATGACTCAGCTTTATAAATTTTCTTGATTTCATTTATAAAGCGATAAGAATGATTGATAAGTTTCAGTAAACACAATCATACAATTGAAATGAGGGAGTCTAAAAAAATTTGTTATAGTACGCACGACGTTTAATGTGAAGCATTAGGCCTGAAAAAATCATTTGATACTGATGTAAACTTTATAAAGGAATAGGCTGATTGTGATGCAACTTGCCGAATTGAAAATAGCAATTATTGGTTTAGGGTATGTAGGTTTGCCATTGGCAGTTGAGTTTGGCAAAAAAACTCCTGTGGTCGGATTCGATATCCACCAAAAACGTATAGATGAACTTAAAAGTGGTCAAGACCATACTTTGGAAGTTTCACCAGAAGAATTAAGTCAAGCAAAAAACTTAAGTTATAGCGCAAATTTAGAAGACTTAAAAAGCTGTAACTTTTTTATTGTGACTGTACCGACTCCGGTTGACGAGGTGAATCGTCCAGACTTGACTCCTTTACGAAAAGCGAGCGAAACCTTAGGTAAGGTGATTAAAAAAGGCGATATCGTTGTTTACG
This sequence comes from Acinetobacter sp. IK40, assembly GCF_035615075.1. NCBI lineage: Bacteria > Pseudomonadati > Pseudomonadota > Gammaproteobacteria > Moraxellales > Moraxellaceae > Acinetobacter > Acinetobacter sp. IK40. Next base: position 41,535 of record NZ_JANBOE010000010.1, read on the forward strand.
AATCCACGGTTTATCCGGGCGCTACCGAAGAAGTCTGTATTCCTGTGCTCGAAAAAATTTCAGGCCTGAAGTTTAATCAGGATTTCTTTGCTGGCTATAGTCCAGAACGGATCAATCCGGGCGATAAGGTGAATACCTTAACCAAGATTAAAAAAATCACCAGCGGTAGTACGCCCGAAGTTGCAGATAAAGTAGATGCGGTTTATGCCAGCATTATTACTGCGGGTACCCATAAAGCATCAAGTATTAAAGTTGCAGAAGCAGCCAAGGTCATCGAAAACACACAGCGTGACTTAAACATTGCCTTGGTAAATGAGCTTTCGGTGATTTTCGATCGTTTGGGTATTGATACCATAGATGTGCTTGAAGCTGCTGGCAGTAAGTGGAACTTCTTGCCATTCCGTCCAGGTCTGGTAGGAGGCCATTGTATTGGTGTCGATCCATACTATTTAACCCATAAAGCGGAAGAAGTAGGCTACCATCCACAGGTCATTCTGGCCGGTCGTCGTATTAATGACAATATGGCACGCTATGTCGCGCGTAATACCATCAAGCGTATGCTACAAAATGGTATTGATGTGCCTCGTGCAAAAGTAGGCGTACTCGGCGTTACCTTTAAAGAAAACTGCCCGGATATCCGTAACAGTAAAGTCGCGGACTTGATTAGAGAATTCGAAGCCTGGGGTGCTCAAGTGGTCGTTGCGGACCCGTGGGCAGATGCTGACGAAGTCAAGCATGAGTATGGAGTTGAATTAGGTCAGGTCAATGCAGAACATCCGGTCGATGCACTGGTTGTTGCGGTGGGACATAATGAATTCCGTAACTTGTCTGCAGCCGAGCTAAAAAGCTATGTGCGCAGTAATCAACCTGTTCTTGCCGATGTCAAAGGTTTATTTGACCGTATCAGCATGACTGAACAGGGCTTTACAGTCTTCCGTCTATAATTTAAAAATTGAAAAGAAGTGAAACGATGAAAAAATTTGCTCTTATCGGTGCGGCTGGATATATCGCACCTCGCCACCTGAAAGCAATCAAAGAAACAGGCAATACTTTGGCTGTAGCCATGGATGTAAATGACTCTGTCGGAATTATGGACAGTCACTTCCCGGAAGCAGAATTCTTTACTGAATTTGAAGAATTTGAAGCCTATGTAGAAGACCAAAAATTAAAAGGTGAAAAGCTGGATTATGTTGCGATCTGTTCACCTAACTACCTACATGCCCCTCACATGAAATATGCGTTGAAAAACGGTATTGAAGTAATTTGTGAAAAACCATTGGTACTGAATTCAGAAGATTTAAATATGCTTTCTGAATATGAAAAGCAATATGGTGCCAAGGTAAACTCAATTTTACAGTTACGTTTACATCCGTCTATTATTGCCCTGCGCGATAAAGTTCAAGCTGCACCGGCAGATAAAGTATTTGATGTTGACCTGACTTATCTCACTTCTCGTGGTAAATGGTATTTAAAATCCTGGAAAGGGGTAGACAACAAATCGGGTGGGGTTGCGACCAATATCGGCGTGCATTTCTATGACATGCTGCATTTTATTTTTGGCAAGATTGTTAAAAATGAAGTGCATTTCCGCGATGAAAAAACGGCTTCAGGTTATCTGGAATACGAACGGGCGCGTGTACGTTGGTTCCTGTCGATTGATGCCAATAACCTTCCGGACAATGCAGTACAAGGTGAAAAACTGACTTATCGCAGTATTACCATTGAAAATGAAGAACTTGAGTTTTCAGGCGGCTTTACCGATCTTCATACCCAAAGCTACCAGCGTGTATTGGAAGGTAAAGGTTACGGGGTTGAAGAAAACCGTGCAGCAATTGAGACTGTTGAAGTGATCCGTGTTTCTCCAATTGTTGAAAATCCGGAAAATCCTCATCCATTATTGGCAAAGGTGAAAAAAGCATGAGCTTTTATCAACATGAAACGGCCATAGTGGATGATGGCGCACAAATTGGTGAAGATTCACGGGTCTGGCACTTTGTGCATGTCTGTGGCGGCGCCAAAATCGGTAAAGGCGTGTCTCTGGGTCAGAACGTATTTGTGGGTAACCGCGTCATTATTGGTGACCATTGTAAAGTCCAGAACAATGTATCGGTTTACGATAATGTCGTTCTGGAAGAAGGCGTATTCTGTGGGCCGAGCATGGTCTTTACTAATGTGTATAACCCGCGTTCGCTGATAGAGCGTAAAGATCAATATCGTGACACGCTGGTGAAAAAGGGTGCCACATTAGGCGCGAACTGTACCATTGTCTGTGGTGTGACAATCGGCGCATATGCTTTTGTTGGGGCGGGTGCAGTCGTGAATAAAGATGTCCCTGCTTATGCACTGATGGTGGGTGTACCTGCAAAACAAATTGGCTGGATGAGTGAGTTTGGTGAGCAGCTGGATCTTCCTTTGCAAGGACAGGCACAAGTGACCTGTTCGCATACAGGCGCAGTTTACCAACTTGATGGAACGACACTGACAAAGCAAGGTTAATATGATTGACTTTATTGATTTAAAAGCACAGCAACATCGAATTAAAGATAAAATTGATGCCGGTATTCAAAATGTATTGACGCATGGTCAATACATTTTAGGTCCAGAAGTAACTGAGCTGGAAGAAAAGTTGGCTGCCTATGTCGGTGCGAAATACTGTATTACCTGCGCCAATGGAACCGATGCCTTGCAAATTGCACAAATGGCATTTGGTATTGGTCCAGGTGATGAGGTAATCACACCAGGGTTCACTTATATTGCGACCGCGGAAACAGTGGCTTTATTAGGTGCGAAGCCAGTCTACGTGGATGTTAACCCTAAAACTTATAATCTGGATGCTGAAAAACTGGAAGCAGCGATTACTCCTCGCACAAAAGCCATTATTCCGGTGAGCCTATATGGTCAGTGTGCTGACTTTGATGCAATCAACGCGATTGCTGCAAAGTACGGTATTCCGGTAATTGAAGATGCGGCACAAAGCTTTGGTGCAACTTACAAAGGTCGTAAAAGCTGTAATTTAAGTACAGTTGCCTGTACCAGCTTTTTCCCAAGTAAGCCATTAGGCTGTTATGGCGATGGCGGGGCTATTTTTACCAGCGATGATGAGTTGGCTAAAGTAATTCGTCAGATTGCACGTCATGGGCAAGATAAGCGTTACCATCATATCCGTGTCGGCGTGAATAGTCGCTTAGATACCATTCAGGCTGCGATTTTGTTACCAAAACTAGAAATTTTGGATGATGAAATGCAGGCACGTCAAAAAGTAGCTGAAGTTTATAACCAGTTATTTAATCAGGCGGGTATCCAGACAACGCCATATATTGAGCCACATAACACCAGTGCATGGGCACAATATACGATTCAGGTTGATAATCGTGCAGATGTTCAGGAAAAACTAAAAGTTCAAGGGATTCCAACGGCTGTACATTATCCGATTCCTTTGAATAAACAACCTGCAGTGGCCGATACAAGCGTAAGTTTGCCCGTCGGTGATGAAATTGCGGAAAGAGTTATGAGCTTGCCAATGCATCCTTACTTAGTGAAAGATGATATTGTAAAAATCATTGAAAAGTTTTAAATATTTATGTTTAAAGTTAAGAGTTCATTTGCTCGCAATATATTAATATTGTTGACAGGAAGTAGTATCGCCCAAGCTATACCTATTGCAATCACACCTGTTTTAACGAGGCTATACACACCAAATGATTTTGGTGTGTTAGCTATATTTGTAGCTTTGACAACTATCTTAGGATCTATTGTAAGTGGAAGATATGAGCTAGCAATTATTTTACCTGAAGATGATAGTGAGGCTTTAAATATTGCAGCAGTTGGATTTTTAATTACAACTATCATTTCTATAATTTCTTTATTTGTTGTCTTAATATTTAATGATCAAATTGTATTGCTTCTTGGAAATGTAGATATTAAGTATTGGCTATATTTGGTACCTTTTTCAATTTTTTTTATAGGTTGTTTTAATGTATTAAATTATTTTAATACTAGAATGAAGCTTTATAAAAATATAGCTGTCGCTAATGTGAATAAATCTCTCGTACTTAGTAGCATTCAAGTAGGTGTTGGTTTTTTACACAAAGGTGCTACAGGGCTAATAGTAGGACAATTCCTCTCGTTAGTTATGAGTAACTATAAGTTATTGAGATCAATATTACAGAAGCATAATGTTGTTGAAACCATAAATGTAAATGAAATGAAGAAGGTTGCTGTGAAATATCAGGATTTTCCAAAATATTCAACTGGGGCAATTCTGGCAAATACATTGTCATATCAGTTATTGGGTATTCTGATATCAAGTTTTTATTCTCTAGCAACATTAGGGTTTTATTCTCTTGTTCAAAGAGTAATGGGCATGCCTTCGAGTTTAATAGGCACTGCAGTTAGTCAAGTATACTTTAACCAAGCTAATACGCAAAAAAATGAATTAGGGCATTGTAATAATATATTCAAAAGTGTTGTTAAAAAATTATCTTTACTTAGTTTTTTAATTTTTATTCCAGCATACTTTTTTATAAAACCTGTTTTTATTTTTATTTTTGGTGATAAATGGGGGGTTGCAGGAGAATATGCACAAATTCTTATTCCTTTTTTTGCAGTTCGTTTCGTAGTAGCAGTAGTTACAATTACTAATAGTATTTTTGAAAAACAGAAAATATCTTTAATCTGGCAAATTTTTCTTTTAATTATCTCAATGTTATCCATTCTAAGTGCTAAGTATTTTGCTTGGGATTTTACTCTTTTTCTAAAAGTATGGGTTTTTTTGATGGTTATTAACTATTTGATTTTATTGTATATATTAAATAACGTGTCTAAAGGAGAGAGTGTGTGATCGTTAATAATCAGAAAAAATCTTGTGCTTTAATTCTTGGTGGATATATTAATGCATATTCAATTCTCCGAGAGCTCAAAGAGGAGGGAGTGAATGATATTTGGGTATTTGATTATGGTACTTCTATAACTCGATTTAGTAATATGATATCTGGTGTAACTACTATTGAAAAAACTTGTGATAGTTTAAAAAAAGCATTATTACAGTTAAAAGAAAAATTTGATTATATTGTTTGTTATCCTACGGACGATATACAATTGGAGTTATTGCTAGCATTAAGTAATGAAATTAGTGATTTTTGTTTTTTACCATTTAATACAGAAAACCTTAAAGCAAGTTTAAATAAGACTATACAATATCAATTCTGTGAAAAATTAGGAGTGCCTTACCCTAAAACTGAGGAAATTCGTAGTGAAAATGATTTTATTCATATAAAAAATCTGGTTTTCCCAATTATTATAAAACCAAATACACGTAAAGATATAACTACAAATGTATTTCGTAGTCTTTATATAGAAAATTATAGTGATTTTGAAAGAAATAAACAGAAAATTATAGGCTTTATAAGTAAAGGAATTGACTTCTTGGTTTCTGAGGTTGTACCAGGAGATGATACCTTAATCTATGCTTATACAGGTTATCGATCTAAGAATGGCAAAATACTGAATGAATGGGTAGGGAAAAAACTAACTCAATTTCCTGATGCTTTTGGGGTTTTCTCAAGTGCAAGTAATGAAGCTCCAGATGTGATTATTGAGCAGGGACGTAAGCTTTTAAATGGTTTGAATTTATATGGTATTGCTGAGCCAGAATTTAAATATGACCGAAGAGATGGAAAATATAAGCTTATGGAAATTAACTTACGCTCAATGATGTGGCATAGAGTGGGTAATTTATCTAATGTAAAACTACAATATACACAATGGAATGATGCAAATGGCTTACCTGTTAAAAAATATGAGCAACAAAGAACAGAAATTATACATTTCGTTTATATGAAACATGAGCTATTAAACTTAATTTCTCGTTGGGGTTACTTAAAACTCTTTATAAAGAATGTTTTTCCCAACAATAGACGTTTTTTTGCTGTTTTCAATACTAAAGATCTAAAACCTTTTTTTATCGATTTACTAAAATATCCTAGAGGAATTGCTGCAACATGGCGAAGAGTTTTAAGCAGAAAGTAGTACTGTTTGTTAAAAGAATTCTCCTAAGAAGAAAAGGGATTATTATCTATCATAGTACTGTTTTTTCTAATATACGTTTTAGGGGTACAGCAAAAATAGAGCCTTATTGTCGTATATCTGGCACACCATTAGTTACTGTCGGTAACAACTTTTATATGAATGCCGGGTGTCATTTATTGGGAGAGATTACGATTGGCAATGATGTAATGATAGGCCCTAAAACAGTTGTTTGGGGAAGAGATCATGGAATGGAAAATAATGGCATTCCAATGAAAAAACAACCACATGCTTATTCGCCAATTACTATCGAAGATGATGTATGGATTGCAGCTAATGTTACAATTCTAAAAGGTGTCAATATTGGAAAAGGAGCTGTAATAGGAGCTGGCGCAGTTGTAGTAAAAGATGTTCCTCCTTACGCAATCGTAGTAGGTAATCCAGCAAAAGTAATTAGATATAGATAAGGGTCTATTTAAAATGTCACTTTTTACTGAGCAAAAAATTATTTGGCTTGAAGCTTTACTAGATGAGCGCTTTGGTATTCCTTTAAAATTAGATTTTAATGGAAATCAGCTTATTTTAAGCTTTCAGAATGAAAGTGGTAAAATTATATTCCATAATTTGAACTCTGATTTTCATCAATTAGGAGCTTCAAGTTTAAATTGTAAGCGTTGGAGCCCAGAATCAGAGGGTTTTGTAAATATTTTAAAATGCGATTTATATGCGCCAGGTTTATGTGTGCAAAATATTTTTAAATTCCATGATGATGTTGTTTATTGTGGATATGATATATTAGGATTAGTTTTTTGGAGCTTAAATAGACTTGAAGAAATTAATAATCCTGCTGTTGATGAGCATAAAAGATTTACATATAATCAGTCTCATGCTTGTAAATATGATTATATAGAATATCCAATTGTTGATCAATGGTTGGATGTCCTTAAACAAACTATCAATAAGATTAATAAAAAAATTTTTTTAAAAAACAAAGTATATAAACCATATATTACTCATGATATAGATAGACCCGCACGTTATTACTTTTCAAATAATAAAAATTTTTTAAGATCAGTTTTTATAGATTTTATAAGAGAAAGGAAAATATCAAATTTTATTAATAGTTTTTCAAAGTTCTTTAGTAAAAAAATACCTATTTCCGACCCATATAATACTTTCGATTGGTTGATGGATATTTCTGATAAATATGGGTTGAAGAGTAATTTTTACTTCATATGTGGAGGAAATAGTAAATATGATGGAAATTACAATATCGCATCTATAGAAATGAGAGATATTGTTAATAATATACTTAATAGAAATCATTTTGTTGGTCTTCATCCAAGTTATTCTTGTTATTTGGATAGTAGTCAAATATTTAAAGAGGTGACTGAACTAAAAAAAGTATTACCTTGTAACTTAAAATACATTGGTGGACGAATGCACTATTTAAGATTTAAATATCCTGAGACTTTGAATAACTTGGTTGAGGCTGGTATAGATTATGATAGTACTCTTGGATATGCTGAGCAAATTGGTTTTAGATGTGGCACAAGCCATAGCTATTATCCTTTCGATCCATTGAAAAATGAAACTATTGGTATTAGAGTTTTTCCTTTAATAGTAATGGATGGGACTCTAACAACTTATATGAATATGCGTCTTGCCGATGAGTCTACCTTTTATAAAGTAAAAACACTTATTGAAAGATGTAGAGAAACTGAAGGTAACTTTGTTTTACTTTGGCATAACTCAGAGTTAAAAAATGAAGTACAAAAGAATTTTTATGAAAAAGTAGTGTCTGCCTTATGAAAATAAATTTTATAAGCATAATTGAAAGTAAGATTTTCTTTCTAGTTATTTCAATCTTTTATAAATTTTGTTTAGATTGGTCATACTTTAAATTTGTCAGTCCTTTATTTAGCTATGCCGGCTTTGAGCTGAACTTTACCGTATTTAATTATATTACCTCGTATGTTCTAACAATTATTTTGATAATGTTCACGCCAAATCTGCTTAAGCAAGTTTCTGACTATGTTTTAGTGATATTCGCATTTTGTATTTTAATTCCTTTGTTTACCTTGTATGGATTTAATTCTAACTATAGTTTTTATCCGATATTAGTAAATTTTTTAGTTTACTTTGTTTTATATTTAGGTTTGAAAATACGATTATCAGATAAAAAAGTTGTTTATCCATATATAGCTAATGGTGAAATAATTTTCAAAACATTTTGTTTGTTTATGATTTTTTATTTAGTTGCTTGGTATTTTGTTTCAGGAGCTGTTTCTAATTTTAACTTGGATGTGTCAAAAGTTTATGAGTTTAGGGATGAAAATGCAGAATTAACAAACTTAGGAGTATTGTCTTATTTTAACTCTTGGGTGCTGAAAGTTTTTAGTTTAGCATTAATTGCTTATTCATTAATGAAGAAAAAGTATTTTTTGTTTATTTTTTTATTGGTTTTGCAAGTTTTCTTTTATGGTGTTTCAGCTCATAAGTCTGTTTTGTTCTCTCCCTTATTAGTTTTCGGGATATATTTTTATTTAAGTAAAACTCGTTCTTTAGCAACGGTTCCGCTTCTATTTTCTAGTTTAATTGTGATGTGTATGGGTTTATACATCTATAATGAGAATGCGACTTTAGCCTCTATGCTAGTACGTCGGATATTTTTTGTTCCTAATTATTTAACATTTGTTTATTTCGATTTTTTTTCTAATAATCCTTTTGCGTATTGGACGAATACTTTCTCTTTTATAGGCCCTGCTGTATATCCGAATGGTATTCCTTCAACAGTAGGTAGTTATTTAGGTAGTGATGAGTTAAGGGCTAATAATGGCTTTGTTAGTAGTGGATTTGCTCAAGCAGGTGTTATAGGAGTAGCCATTTATACTTTTTTATTTTTATTTATATTAAAAGTAATTAATCAAATTTCCCAGGAAGTTGGTTATCTTTGGTTTACCTTATGTATTGTAATAACACCATTGAGAACAGTTTTAATATCCTCTGACTTATTAACTGTTTTGTTAACTCATGGATTGATATTTGCTATAATTTTATTAATTTTATTAAGAAAGTCGAGTGTTAAAAATGATTTATAAAGTTGCACATTTAACATCAGCTCATCCACGTTTTGATACTCGTATTTTTGTAAAACAATGTTGCTCTTTAGCTCATGTCTATGATACTTATCTAATCGTGGCTGATGGAAATGGAAATGAAGTTAAAGATAAAGTTAATATTTTAGATGTTGGTAAATTTAATGGACGTAAGAATCGTATTCTTAATGCTCCTAAAGCTGTATTTGAACAAGCACTTGCTTTAGATGCAGAGATATATCATTTACATGATCCTGAACTTATACCTATAGGTTTAAAATTAAAAAAATATGGGAAAAAAGTTTTATTTGATGCACATGAGGATCTTCCTAATCAAATTATGTCGAAACATTATTTGAATGCTGTTTCTAAAAAAATTATTGCTTTTTTTGTTAAAACTTATGAAAAATATGCGTGTGCAAAATTGGATGGAGTTGTGGCCGCAACTCCTTTTATCCGAGATAAATTTTTTAAAATTAATAAAAATACACTTGATATTAATAATTATCCGAAATTAGAGGAGTTTAGCTCTATTTCTATAGATACATCAAAAGAAAATCAAGTTTGCTATATTGGTGGTTTGGCTGATGTGCGTGGAATTGTAGAAATGGTTCATGCAATTAATTTAGCAGATAGTAATACGAATTTGTTTCTTGCAGGAGATTTTGCAGATAAAAAGTTAGAACAATTCGTAAGTGAAATGGAAGGTTGGAAAAAGGTTAATTTTTTAGGTTATGTAGGACGAGATGAAATAAGAAAAACCTTAGCTTCATCAGTAGCGGGCTTAGTCGTTTTACATCCAACACGTAGCTATTTAGATTCATTACCCGTAAAAATGTTTGAATATATGTGTGCAGGGATACCCGTAATTGCATCAGATTTTCCTTTATGGCGTTCTATTATAGATAACGCACGATGTGGGATCTGTGTTGATCCTTTAAAACCCGAAGCAATTGCTCAAGCTATAGATTATTATGTTAATCATCCTGATGAGGCTAGATTGATGGGACAGCAGGGGCGTACAGCAGTTTTGGAGAGATATAATTGGAACATTGAAGAAAATAAACTATTGAATTTCTATTCAAGTATTCTGGATATTTGAAATGATGAAAAATAAAAAAGTATTCTGGTTTATTAATCAATATAGCTCAACGCCAGAAACAGCAATGGGTGGTCGACATTATTATCTGGCCCAGGAGCTAGCAAAGAAAGGCCACAAAGTTTATGTGATTGCTGGTCGATATAGTCATCTGTTACGTAATCCAAAGCAGTTTGACGAGCAGTATTTTATTGAGGAAATTATTCCTAATTTCTCATTTGTATGGGTCAATTTACCTGAATATCAGGAAGCGCATAGCAAACAACGTGTACTAAACTGGTTTAAGTTCTCTTGGCTTTTACGTAATATTTCAAACGTAATTACAGCCAAGCCAGATGTAATTTTATATTCATCTCCTTCTCTTATTGGTTATCTGGGTGCTAAGTATCTCGCAAATAAATTTAGGGTTCCTTTTATTTTTGAAGTAAGAGATATTTGGCCTTTAACTTTAATGGAATTAGGTGGACATTCATCAAAACATCCATTTATAAAGTTCATGCAATGGGTTGAGGATCGAGCTTATAAAAAAGCTGATTATGTATTTTCAAATTTATATAATGCTGTTGAACATATGCAAACCCGAGGTCTAGATAGTAGTAAGTTTCATTGGATACCAAATGGTGTATCTTTAGAAGAGGTTTCTCAAAAGCAACCTTTAAATGCGGAGACACTCAGTCAGTTACCTCAAAATAAATTTATTATTGGATATACAGGAACTATTGGGGTTGCTAATGCTATAGATGACCTTATTGAAGCAGCAAAGATCCTTTCCAGTAATCCGCAGTTACATTTTGTTCTTGTTGGTTCAGGAAAGGAAAAAGAAAACTTAATAAAAAAAGTTCAATCTTTGAAATTACAGAACATTACGTTTATAGATGCAATTCCAAAGAAACAAATTCAGTCCATGCTTGAGCAGTTTGATATTTGTTATATTGGTTGGCAGAAAAATTCTCTTTATCGATTTGGAATAGCACCGAATAAACTACCTGAATATTTATATGCAGGTAAACCCATTATCCATGCCTTTTCTGGTAAGGGGGATATTGTTCAGCAAGCTCAAGCTGGGATCACCATTGAGGCCGAAGATCCTGAAGCAATCGTAGGAGCTGTACAACAATTATATAATTTAACTGCTGAACAGCGCCAACAGTTAGGTTCAAATGGTAAACAGTTTGTATTACAACATTTAGAGTACGCTATGATTGCAGAAAAACTTGAAAATATTGTCTTTAAATAATGGATAACTCATGAAACGACTACTGGATATCATTATTGCTTCAATTGCATTAGTTCTGCTTTCACCTTTATATGCCTATGTAGCCTATAAAGTAAAAAAGAATTTGGGTTCACCCGTCTTGTTTCGTCAGGTTCGTCCAGGCTTGCATGGTAAGCCCTTTGAAATGATCAAGTTTCGTACCATGAAAGATGCAATTGACGAGCGAGGCAATCCATTACCGGATAGTGAGCGTTTAACCCCTTTTGGCAAGATGTTACGTTCAAGCAGTCTAGATGAAATGCCTGAACTCTGGAATGTGATCAAAGGTGATATGAGTATTGTAGGCCCGCGACCATTACTGATGGAATACCTGCCGCTGTACAATAAAGAGCAGGCCAAACGCCATGAGGTCCGTCCCGGTATGACTGGACATGCTCAGGTCAATGGCCGGAATGCGATTAGCTGGGAACAGAAGTTTAAACTGGATACCTGGTATGTGGAAAACCGTTCGCTATGGTTAGATTTTAAGATCATGCTGCAGACGGTGAAGAAGGTCATAGCCAAAGATGATATCAATGAAGCCGGTGAAGCGACGATGACAAAGTTTACAGGTACCCCAGCGGAAGAAAAGGAATGAGCCAATCGATCTATGCGATCTATGGCGCGTCAGGCTGTGGTCGCAGTTTAATGCCTGTGGCACGACAACAGTTACAGCGCTTGAATAGTACAGCTGAAATTTATTTTATTGATGATAGTTTACAAGAAGAAAAAATTATTAATGGCCATAAGGCTATCAATTATCAGGTCTTTAAAAATTTAAATGCTGACAATAAATATGTATTGATCGCAATTGCGAATAGTCAGATTCGTGAAAAAATCGCCAATCAGCTTTTAATGGATGCCATTCACTTATGGACTGTGCAAGCGGATAATACGGTCATGATGGACAATATTGAGATAGGTGAAGGTGCTGCATTAAGCCCTTTTGTTTCAATTACATCAAACATAAAAATCGGCAAATGCTTTCATGCTAATTTATACAGTTATGTTGAACATGACTGTGTGATCGGCGACTACGTTACTTTTGCACCAGGTGTCAAATGTAATGGCAATATTCATATTGAAGATCATGCCTATATCGGATCAGGAGCCGTGATTAAACAGGGCACCCCCGATAAGCCGTTAGTGATTGGTAAAGGCGCTGTCATAGGTATGGGCGCGGTGGTGACCAAAAGCGTGCCTGCTGGCGTAACCGTGGTCGGTAATCCAGCAAGAATTTTAGAAAGAAAGTAAGACATATTTTTTATTAGGAAATCATAATGTTAAATACTGCATTTGAACCATGGCCAAGTTTTACCCAACAAGAAGCAGACGCAGTTAAAAATGTATTACTTTCCAATAAAGTAAATTACTGGACCGGGCAAGAATGCCGGGAATTCGAAAAAGAGTTTGCAACATTTGCCGGTACTCAATATGCAGTGGCTTTAACCAATGGTACCGTTGCGCTGGATGTCGCTTTAAAAGCCTTAGGCATTGGATCGGGCGATGATGTGATTGTCACTTCACGGACCTTCCTAGCTTCAGCCAGCTCGATTGTGACAGCGGGCGCCAATCCTGTTTTTGCCGATGTAGAACTGGATTCACAGAATATTTCACGTCGTACTATTGAAGCTGTACTTACACCAAATACCAAAGCGATTATTTGTGTGCATCTGGCGGGCTGGATGTGTGATATGGACCCGATCATGCAGCTTGCTGAAGAAAAGGGGCTGTATGTCATTGAAGACTGTGCCCAAGCGCATGGTGCCAAATACAAAGGCAAACCGGCTGGTTCGATTGGGCATATTGCAGCCTGGTCATTCTGTCAGGACAAAATTATGACCACCGGTGGTGAAGGCGGTATGGTCACCACCAATGATGAAACGCTATGGAAGAAAATGTGGTCTTATAAAGATCATGGCAAAAGTTATGATAGCGTTTATAACAAGCAACATCCGCCAGGTTTCCGATGGTTGCATGATTCATTTGGTACAAACTGGCGTATGATGGAAATGCAGGCCGTGATTGGTCGTATCCAGTTAACGCGTATGGCAGAGTGGACACAACAACGCACTGAAAATGCAGAGAAAATTTTAAAGGCATTTGAAGGTTCTTCTTATTTTACTGTTCACTTGCCTTCGGATGACTATGTACATGCCCACTATAAATGTTATGTCCAAGTCAATTTAGCTGCATTGCCTGAAGGTTGGTCACGTGACCGCATCATGCAGGAAATTAATGCGCAAAATGTGCCTTGTTTCAGTGGTTCATGTTCGGAAGTCTATCTGGAACATGCCTTTGATGGCACACCATGGCGCCCTGAACAGCGCTTACAAAATGCCCAGCAACTGGGTGAGACCAGTTTGATGTTCTTGGTCCATCCAACACTGAGTACAGAGAGTATCGATAAAACTATTAGCGCAATTCAGCATGTAATAGGCGCGATTTGATAGCTCAAGAACTAAGGGAAAGAGTGTGATAAGGTTTCAAACTCTGGCCCTTATGATTGTGTAATCAATATGTAAAAGGCATTTCTAGTTCTGTCAGAAATGCGTATAAAGATCAAACTGTAAAATGGATCATTAGAAGATCACTGTGAAAAAGATTATTCATCAATTTGCCTCTGCGCCAAGATTATATAAACAATTTTTCCTGATTTTTCTGGATGCATTAGCTTTTCCCGTAATTTTATGGTTGTGCTATGTCATCCGTTTATTTGATTTAGGCGCGGACATTATCCCAGGTATTGATCACGGGATTATTCTGGTTAGCCTGATTACGGTCATAAGTTTGGCGCTCACCGGCGTTTATCATTTTATTGTACGGACATTTAACGAAGTCTTTATCGTTAAGCTGGCGATTGCGGTTGCCTTAACCATGGCCACCTTGTACATCCTAAATGTGATTACGCCAGCCTATATCCCGATGTCGATTCCATTCATGTATGGCTTCATGATGTTTGCCTGGGTATGGCTCAGCCGTGCAGTGATTCGCTTTATGATTAAGGCATCTTATTATTCCGAAATCGGGCGGAAACGCATTGCGATTTATGGCGCCGGTGATGCAGGTCAGCAAATTGCTGCGGCATTGCACCGTTCAGATGACCATTTACCGGTATTCTTTATTGATGACTATGCTTCTTTGCAAGGACAGACAGTTGGTGGTTTAAAGGTCTATTCGGTTGAAAAAGCCTTACAACGGTTTAAGAAAGACCGTATCGATGAAATTTTACTGGCGTTGCCTTCAGTGGGGCGGGTGCGCAAAACAGAAATTATTCATCAGTTTGAAAGCGCACGTTTAAAAATTACCGAACTCCCTGGGTTGACCCGTCTGGTCGATGGCGAAATCCAGGTTTCAGATATCCAGGAAGTGGATATTATCGATTTATTAGGGCGTGATCCGGTGCCACCGATTTCACATCTGATTGCCAAAAATATCCAGAATAAGGTGGTCATGGTGACAGGCGCGGGTGGTTCAATTGGTTCTGAGCTATGCCGTCAAATTATTAAAAATAAACCTAAGATGTTAGTGCTGTATGAGCTAACAGAATTTGCGTTATATGATATTGATAAAGAGTTAAGACAGACAGCTACCTGTGAAATTGTTCCAATTTTGGGAACGGTACAGGACCAGCAAAAACTTGAACGGATTATTGAACAATACCATATCCAGACGGTTTATCATGCTGCGGCCTATAAGCATGTTCCTTTGGTTGAATGTAACCCGATTGCGGGATTGAAGAACAATAGCATTGGTACCGCAAACAGTTTAAATGCTGCCGTGAAAAAAGGCGTGGAAACTTTTGTGCTGATCTCAACCGATAAAGCGGTACGTCCGACCAATGTGATGGGGGCCTCAAAGCGTATGGCTGAGCTGTATTGTCAGGCCGTGGCTGAAACCAAACCTGCTACCCAAATCAGTATTGTTCGTTTTGGTAATGTATTGGGCTCTTCCGGTTCGGTTGTTCCACTGTTTAAGCAACAGATCGCCAAAGGTGGTCCGATTACGGTGACTGATCCTGAGGTGACCCGTTACTTCATGACCATTCCAGAAGCATCACAGCTCGTCATTCAGGCAGGTGCCTTGGGTTCTGGCGGGGATGTATTCCTGCTGGATATGGGTGAACCGGTCAGAATTCAGGATCTGGCGCGCCAAATGATCAAGCTCAGCGGTTTAAAAGTGAGAGAAAATGGTTCACTGGATGGTGATATTGAAATTGCCTATAGTGGCCTACGTCCAGGCGAGAAACTGTATGAAGAACTGCTGATTGATCAGGACAATACCGAATATACTGAACATACCCGTATCCTACGTTCCTTTGAGAAACATTTTGCATTGGACGAAATTCAGGAAGTCTTTGGTAAAATCAGTCAGATGACAGCAATCGATCATGATGTTGACTGGGCCTTAACCCAGCTTGAACATTATGTAGATGGCTATAAGCGCAGCGGCGAAGTTAGAGTGAATTAATCTGAGAAAGTAATGATCAAAAAAGCAATTTTACCTGTTGCAGGTCTGGGGACACGTTTTCTACCTGCAAGTAAATCGATTCCAAAGGAAATGGTGACCGTTGTTGATCGTCCTGCAATTGAATATGTGGTACGTGAAGCAGTTGAAGCGGGAATTGAACAAATTATTCTGGTCACCCATTCTTCAAAAGCATCAATTGAAAATTATTTTGATCGTAATTTTGAGCTGGAAACGACGTTAGAGCAAAAAAAGAAATTCGACTTGCTCAAAGAAATCACTGACATTCTGCCAAAACATGTCAGCGTGGTGAGTGTGCGTCAGCCACAGCCTTTGGGCCTTGGTCATGCGGTACTTTGTGCAAAAGATATTGTCGGCGATGAAGACTTTGCGGTGCTTTTGCCTGATGTGTTAGTAAAAAATGCAACCTCTGAAAATGATCTGTCCTTGATGATTCAACGCTTTGAAGCATCTCAAGCTGCACAAATCATGGTGGAGGCTGTGCCCGATCATCTGGTTGATCAGTATGGGATTGTGGATGTTGCGATTTCACCGAATGAAGGTGAGAGTATTGTGATGCAGGGCATTGTAGAAAAACCGGCAGTCGGTACGGCACCTTCGAATTTATCGGTGGTTGGGCGTTATATTCTGCCTGCCGAGATCATGGAACTGCTAGAAAATACCCCACGCGGTGCTGGCAATGAAATTCAGTTGACGGACGCGATTGCCACTTTACAGCAGGCACAAACCGTTGAGGCGTATCGCATGAAAGGTCAGACCTTCGACTGTGGTAGCAAGTTGGGTTATCTAAAAGCTGTGTTACATTATGGGATTGAGCATCCAAAACTGGGCGCAGAGTTTAAGGGCCTGATTAAGGAATTGGCCCTGTAATCATTGAGGGCAAGCATGTTATGAAAGTTGCAATCTTTGGCAATACCTTATATGCAGGCGTGATGTCTGCATTATTGTCTGAAACGGGGCATCTGGTGTATTGGTGCTCACAGCTCGATACCAAAGCGGATGATCAGCAATATTCCTTTCATGATGAAAATGTCAGTCATTTACTCGAAAAACAGCTGACTACGGGTTTTCTGCGCTATAGCGATTTAGCCAGTATTCCGCTAGATATCGATGCCTATCTGTTCAGTTTTAACCAGACGCAGGAGCAGCAGGTTTTTCAACTGTTGCACTCGCTGAAACAACGTCCGATCATTCATCCAAAACTGATGATCAATGCCTCAACCTTTGGTTTACGCGGAACTGAAAAGTTCCAGCAGATCTTGTCGGATGATGACTGGGTCTATTTGCCGGATACCATGCAGGAAGGTAATGCCTTACAGAGCTTGACTCAGGCGAAACAGCTGATAGTCGGCTGTACGCGCAGTGCAGTGCAGGTCAAGGTCAAAGAGTTGCTCAGACCCTTTTTTCCCTTAGAACAGCAATATCTATTTATGCCGATACTGGATGCCGAGTTTACCAAACTGAGTATTTCCGGCATGTTGGCGACCCGTATTAGTTATATTAATGATCTGGCCGTGGTGGCTGAAAAACTCGGAATTGATATTGCCTCGGTACGGCAGGGCATGTCTGCAGACAGTCGTATCGGCTCGGCGTATCTGGCACCTGGTGCCGGTTTTGGCGGGGAAAACTTCTCGCATGACATTTTGACCCTTGCCAATACCGTTGCCAATACCGGGGTGAAAAGCCAGTTGCTTGCCCAGGTCTGGGAGATCAATGAGCAACAAAAAGAGATCCTGTTCCGTAAGTTGTGGAATTACTACCACGGCGCTTTACAAGCAAAATCTGTTGCAATTTGGGGTGCTTCTTTTAAGGAGAATACCTCCAGCATTCAACATTCTCCAATCCATCAGATGCTTGCCGCCTTGTGGGCGCAGGGTGTCACCGTTCATCTGCATGATCCGCAGGCGCTGGATGAAATCGAGCTGATGTACGGACAGCGCAGTGATCTGGTGTTGCATCATGATCAATATGAAGCTGTACACAACGTACATGGGTTATGTGTTTTAACGGCTTGGAAACAATACTGGAGTCCGGATTTCAAACAGTTAAATCAATTGATGCAACATCCCTTAATTTTAGACGGTCGCAATATTTATGACCCGCACTATGTAAAAGCACAAGGTTTTGCCTATATGGGAGTGGGGCGTTAAAGATGACAAAACAGATACATCCTTTTCCGGTCAGGGAACAGACTTCGGTGGTAGAACAGTTAGCGGTTTTACAGAAACAATTTAAAGACCTGCATCTGAATACCCTGTTTGCAGCAGATGAGGCACGTTTTAAACGTTTTTCCGCTGAGTATGACCAGATTGTTTTTGATTTTAGTAAACATCGGATTGATCAGCAGGTTTTAAGCCAGCTGGTGGATCTGGCGCATGCGCAGGATCTGGATGGATGGATTAAACGTCTATTTTCATGTGAGCAGATTAACTACACGGAACAACGCGCTGCGATGCACTGGGCCTTACGTCTGCCTAAATCTAGTCCAACGCTGCCCGTCGTGAATCAGGCGGTCCAAGCGCAACTTGAGCAAATGTATGCACTGGTTGAAAAAATTCATGCCGGCCAATGTCGTGGCGCAACGGGTGAAGTGATTCAGGATGTGGTGAATATTGGGGTTGGTGGATCAGATCTTGGTCCACTCATGGTCACGCATGCACTTTCAGATTTTAAGGTCAAAACGGCAAAGCCCTTAGATATTCATTTTGTTTCAACCATGGATGGCAGCCAGCTCTCCGGGTTGTTGCATCAGCTGCGCCCTGAAACCACCTTATTTATTATTTCTTCCAAGTCGTTCGGGACCATTGATACACTTTCCAATGCCCAGACCGTACGTCAATGGCTAGAGAAAGCCTTAGGCAATAATGAAAAAATCCTCAAGAATCATTTTGTGGGGGTATCGACCAAACCGGATAAAATGACCGAATGGGGTATTGCAGCGGATAAGCAGCTTTTACTGTGGGATTGGGTCGGTGGCCGTTATTCATTATGGTCGTGTATTGGTCTGCCAATTGCACTGACCATTGGCGTGGAAGGCTTTAAGCAATTCTTGGCCGGAGCATACGCCATTGACCAACATTTCCAGACGACGCCGTTTGAACAGAATATTCCGGTATTAATGGGCCTGTTAGGGGCGTGGAATAATAACTTTCTCGATATCCAGACCCACGCCGTGCTGCCTTATGACGGACGGCTCAAGTATTTTGCCGCTTATTTGCAGCAACTGGAAATGGAATCGAACGGCAAATCCATCCAGCGCAATGGCGAAAAGGTCAGTTCAGTGACGTGTCCAATTGTGTGGGGTGAAGTGGGGCCGAATGCGCAACATGCGTTCTATCAGTTGTTGCATCAAGGTACCCATTCGGTCAGTTGTGACTTTATTGCTCCGGTCAAACGTTATAACGCTAATCAGTTTACCTATGCAGAAAGTGCCGAAGCCTTAGTCGAGCAACATCATCTGGCCTTATCCAACTGTCTGGCCCAGTCACGCCTGCTGGCTTTTGGTAATCAGGCCTTGGCGGCAGATGAACTGCAAGGCCTACCTGCCTATAAGCAATATGAAGGCAATCAGCCGAGTTCAACCATTTTACTCAAAGAGTTGAATCCATATAGCTTGGGGATGCTGATTGCGATGTACGAACATAAAGTGTTTGTGCAATCGGTATTGTGGAATATCAATCCCTTTGATCAATGGGGCGTTGAAAAAGGCAAGGAAATTGCCAATCAGCTGTTGCCGATTCTTAACCGTGAGCAGGAAGATCTATCTAGCTTTGATGCATCAACCCAAGGCTTGCTTAAAATATTGCTAGGAAAAACAGATGGCTAAGATTTTAGTCACCGGCGGGGCTGGCTATATCGGTTCGCATACCTGTGTAGAATTATTGGATGCAGGCCATGAGGTAGTGGTATTCGATAATCTATCCAATAGCTCGGAAGAGGCTTTACGCCGTGTCGAAAAACTGGCCAATAAAAGCCTGGTATTTATACAGGGTGATATTCGCCATGCCCATGAACTGGACCCTGTTTTTCAAAATCATCAGATTGATGCCGTAATTCATTTTGCTGGCTTAAAAGCAGTGGGAGAGAGCCAGCAAATTCCTTTGGCATATTTTGATCATAATATTGCTGGCAGTGTTCAATTGTTCAAGTCAATGGAGAAAGCTGGCGTATTTACCTTGGCCTTTAGCTCCTCTGCAACGGTATATGGTGAGCTGAATCCATCTCCTTATCAGGAAGACATGCCGCTGAGTTTGCCGAATAATAATTATGGTTATACCAAACTGATCATTGAGCAGATGCTAGAAAAAATGGCGCTGGCAGATACAAAATGGTCGATTGCCTTACTGCGTTATTTTAATCCGGTCGGTGCCCATAAGAGTGGACAGATTGGGGAAGACCCGCAAGGCATTCCGAATAACCTGATGCCGTATGTGACTCAAGTCGCTGTGGGACGTCGTGAAAAACTTTCTATTTTTGGTCATGATTATCCAACCAAAGACGGCACTTGTGAGCGGGACTTTATCCATGTAGTGGATTTAGCGAAAGCCCATGTGCTGGCGGTCACCAATCGGTTAAACAGTCACGGTTGTCGGGCCTGGAATATTGGAACAGGTACACCAATTTCAGTTCTACAAATTAAAGAAACCTTTGAAAAAGTGAATGGGATTCAGATTCCAACCGAATTTGCGGAGCGCAGAGCCGGGGATTTGCCAGCATTTTATGCAGATGCTTCGCGAGCGCAAGCTGAGCTCGGTTGGCAGCCGCAATATACGCTGGAAGATATGTTGGCGGACAGCTGGAACTGGCAAAAGCAAAATCCAAATGGTTTTAAATGAGTTTGGTTGTCATAAAAAAAGGAGCATAAAGCTCCTTTTTTTATTTGGACTAAATTAGCCCTGAATCAACGCAGTTAATTCATCGACATAGTGCTGCATCGGTTGCGGATTTTGATCGGCACGACTTTCAATATTTAAGCGCAATAATGGCTCGGTATTCGAAGCACGCACATTTAAGCGCCAAGCACCAAAATCCAGACTCACGCCATCCGTGCGGTCTACCTGTGGGTTTTGATCGGCATAATGATCAAAGATTTTTTGTACCGTCGCTTGGGTGTCTGCGACTTTAAAGTTGATTTCACCACTACACGGGAATTTGGCAATCATGTTTTCAACTAGGGTGGAAAGCGATTGACCTGTTTCTGACAGTAGCGCAATGGTGAGTAACCACGGAATCATCCCGCTATCACAATACGCAAAATCACGGAAATAGTGATGGGCGCTCATTTCGCCGCCGTACACCGCATTGTGTTCACGCATCACGTCTTTAATGAAGGCATGGCCTGATTTCGACTGTACCGCGACGCCTTGGTATTGATCGACGATATCAAAGGTATTCCAGACCAGACGTGGGTCATGCACGATTTTCTCGCCAGCCTGTTTGATCAGGAAAGCTTGTGCCAATAAACCGACAATGTAATAGCCTTCAATAAACTGCCCTTTTTCATCAAACAGGAAGCAACGGTCAAAGTCACCATCCCAGGCAATACCCATATCGGCCTGATGCTGCAGTACAGCATCACGGGTGCTGTCACGGTTTTCAATCAGGATCGGATTCGGAATACCATTTGGGAAGGTACCATCCGCTTCATGGTGGATTTTAATAAATTCCACAGGGATGTTGAGTTGCTGGAATTTTTGTTCAATCGCATCAATCACATGACCTGCTGCGCCATTTCCGGCATTCACTACCAGTTTAAGTGCTTTGATTTTTTGCGGGTCAATATAAGTGAGAAGATGCTCAACGAACTCAGGCAAAATATTATAGTTTTGCGTAGTACCTTTATTCGCAACTTCAGTGAATTGCCCTGATTCCGCTAGGGTCTGAATTTCTTTTAAGCCTGTTTCCGCACTGATCGGGCGTGCATTTTCACGTACCAGTTTCATGCCGTTGTAATCCATCGGGTTATGGCTGGCAGTGACTTCAATCCCGCCCTGGACATCGAGATGGAACGCTGCGAAATACACTTCTTCGGTGCCGGTCATGCCCAGATCAAGCACATTGACGCCTGCATCATTCAGACCCCGAATGGTGGACTGTTTTAGACTCTCACTGCTTAAACGGATATCACAGCCAATCACGACGGTTTTAGGCTGATAGATCTGTCCATAGGCACGACCAATGTTATAGGCAATCTCTTCATTCAGTTCAGTACCGAGTTTGCCGCGAATATCGTAGGCTTTAAAGCAAGTCAGTTGAGTCATATTGTTCAATTCATGGTGATGTGATTTGAGTTGTGAACACATTATACAGATATCGCCAGCAAGTCATATTTATAGTTCTGAGTAGGCTGGTTTAAGTTGAGTATGCTTTCGAATAGAGATCGTAAAGACAAATCATTTATCAGACTTTAGTCGAATGGGGAATAATGCGTGCAAGCTAAACAGGTTGATTTAATTTAATTATTATTGGTCATACCAATTATTGTTATTCTGGTAGGCTTGATCCTGAGAATTCATATAATTAAGATGCATAAGGATTGCAAATTGATGATATTTGCCAGTTTGGTTAATATTGGTCATACCAATATAAAAAGATTCGTTCAAGATCGAAGTGAAAACAAAATGACGCCCAGCATTTCAAGGAGATGAGAATGCTAAATGTGTGGCAACAAATTTATGATCCTTTCAATAATATCTGGCTATCCAGTGTGGTGGCGCTGATCCCGATTATTTTCTTCTTTTTGGCTTTGGCGGTATTTCGTTTAAAAGGCAGTGTGGCGGGAACCTGTACCGTTATCATTGCCCTGCTGATTGCGTTATTCTTTTATCAGATGCCCGCTGAAATGGCATTTGCTTCGGTGATTTATGGCTTTTTTTACGGCTTATGGCCGATTTCATGGATTATTATCGGTGCGGTGTTTCTGTATAAAATTTCCGTCAAAACCGGGCAGTTCGATGTTATTCGTTCCAGTATTTTATCGATTACAGAAGACCAGCGCTTACAGATGCTGTTGGTCGGTTTTGCCTTTGGGACCTTTCTGGAAGGCGCAGCAGGTTTTGGTGCACCTGTTGCGATTACCGCAGCCCTGTTGGTGGGATTGGGCTTTAAGCCGCTTTATGCTGCGGGACTCTGCCTGATCGTCAATACTGCCCCAGTGGCTTTTGGCGCAATGGGCATTCCGATTATTGTGGCGGGGCAGGTCTCGGGTGTAGAGACCATGGAAATCAGTCAGATGGTGGGTCGCCAGTTACCTTTCTTAACCCTTATTGTGCTGTTCTGGATCATGGCGATTATGGATGGCTGGCGCGGAGTAAAAGAGACCTGGCCTGCGGTACTGGTCGGCGGTAGTGCTTTTGCAATTGCGCAATATCTAACCTCAAATTTTCTGGGGCCCGAGCTACCGGATATTACGGCATCAATTGCTTCACTGGTCAGCCTGACCTTACTGTTCCGCGTCTGGAAGCCAAAGCATATTTTCCGTTTTGAGGGTGTAGAGCCACAAAATACAAGCTCAGCAGCGCATACGCCACAACGCTATAGCATTGCGCAGATTGCCAAAGCATGGTCGCCGTTTATGATTTTAACCGTGATGGTCACCATCTGGAGTGTGCAACCGTTTAAAGCCTTGTTTAGCAAAGACGGTGCCTTGGCGGACTGGATGGTTAAAATCGAAGTGCCGTATCTGCATAAGCTGGTAGAAAAAATGGCACCGATTGTGCCTGAAACCACGGCCTATGAAGCGATCTATAAATTTGACTGGTTCTCTGCCACAGGTACCGCGATTTTCATTGCCGCACTCATCACGATTATATTCCTGAAAATGAAAACCCGTGAAGCGGTCAGTACCTTTGCTGAAACCTTGAATGAATTAAAAACCCCGATTTATTCGATTGGTATGGTGTTGGCCTTTGCCTTTATTGCCAATTACTCTGGTCTGTCTGCGACGCTGGCTTTGGCATTATCGCATACCGGTCATGCCTTTACCTTCTTTTCTCCTTTCCTGGGTTGGCTTGGTGTCTTCCTGACGGGGTCGGATACCTCATCCAATGCGCTGTTTTCGGCCTTGCAAGCGACTACCGCTCAGCAAATCGGGATTCCAGAAGTATTGCTGGTGGCGGCCAATACCAGTGGTGGGGTAACGGGCAAGATGATTTCACCACAATCGATTGCGATTGCCTGTGCCGCGGTGGGCCTGGTGGGGAAAGAATCAGACCTGTTCCGTTTCACGGTAAAACATAGCATCATATTTACAGTCTTTGTTGGCATCATCGTCACGGTTCAGGCTTATCTGTTGCCGTGGATGATTCCATAACTCTACTCAAGGAAATGTGATGAGAATCTCCGATCAAGTGGTCATGAAATTACAGGCACTCATTGAGCAACGCCAGATGAAACAAGGTGATCGTTTGCCCGCCGAGCGTCAGCTTGCGACCAGTTTGGGGGTCTCTCGTCCGTCCTTACGTGAAGCGATCCAGCAATTAAATAGTCAGGGCGTGCTCAGTAGCCGCCGTGGTGACGGGACTTACATTCAACAGTTACCAGAGCAATGGTCACAACAGTTGATTGTGAATCCGATCAGTAACCTGATTGAAGAAGATCCGTTGTACCGTTTTGATGTGCAAGAAGCGCGTTTGTTGCTGGAAGGCGGCACCGCATGGTATGCGGCATTGCGCTCAACCGCTGAGGATCGCGCCAAAATCCATCATTATTTTGATGAGATTAGCCGCCATCAAAATGCAGGCGATTCGGCTCAGGCCGCTGTGGCGGATGCTGAATTCCACTTAGCGATTGCTGAGGCCTCGCACAATATTGTGCTGATCCAGATGATGCGCGGCTTGTTTGACCTGTTGCAATACAACGTCTTACTGGGACGCAAGAAAGTTTATAACGATCCTGTCAATGGTGACTTGCTCAGTGAGCAGCATTTTCAGGTGATGGATGCGATTGATCGTAAAGATCCCGAAGCTGCACGCCAGGCGGTGTGTGGTCATATTGAATTTGTGATTAATCATGTACGTGCTCTGGATGAAGATGAAGCTCGCCAGAAACGTGCAACACGTTTAAGTAGAGTTGACTCAAAATGATTATTTCTTCTGGCAATGATTATCGTGCTGCGGCACAACGTCGTTTACCGCCATTTTTATTTCACTATATCGATGGGGGCGCCTACTCGGAATACACCTTAAAACGCAATGTGCAAGACCTTTCTGAAATTGCCTTACGCCAGCGGGTGCTGAACGACATGTCGGCATTGAGTCTGGAAACCAGACTGTTTAACGAAACCTTGTCCATGCCAGTGGCTTTGGCACCTGTCGGTTTAACCGGTATGTATGCACGTCGTGGTGAAGTGCAAGCGGCGGTGGCAGCGGATAAAAAAGGCATTCCATTTACCTTGTCGACGGTTTCGGTCTGTCCGATCGAAGAAGTGGCACCTGCGATTAATCGTCCAATGTGGTTCCAGCTCTATGTATTGCGTGATCGTGGCTTTATGCGCAATGCCTTGGAACGTGCCAAGGTAGCAGGATGCTCAACACTGGTGTTTACTGTGGATATGCCGGTGCCGGGTGCACGCTATCGTGATGTGCATTCAGGTATGAGTGGGCCGAATGCGGCAATGCGCCGTTATCTACAATCCATGTTGCATCCGCATTGGGCATGGAATGTCGGGATGTGTGGCCGTCCGCATGACTTGGGCAATATCTCCAAATATCTGGGCAAACCGACCGGGCTTGAGGATTATATCGGCTGGCTGGGTTCTAACTTTGATCCGTCAATCTCATGGAAAGATCTGGAGTGGATTCGTGAGTTCTGGGATGGCCCGATGGTGATCAAGGGCATTCTGGACCCAGAAGATGCCAAAGATGCCGTGCGCTTCGGGGCAGATGGCATTGTGGTATCCAATCATGGTGGACGTCAGCTGGATGGGGTGATGTCTTCTGCACGGGCTTTGCCTGCGATTGCTGATGCGGTGAAGGGTGATCTGGCGATTTTGGCAGATTCAGGCATCCGTAATGGTCTGGATGTGGTACGTATGTTGGCCTTGGGGGCAGATACGGTGTTATTGGGTCGTGCCTTTGTGTATGCCTTGGCGGCGGCAGGCGGGCAAGGGGTGTCGAATTTACTGGATTTGATTGATAAGGAAATGCGGGTGGCAATGACATTGACGGGTGCGAAGTCGATTTCGGATATTAATGCGGATTGTTTAGTACAGGCGATGAAGCAAGGTCTTTAAGACATAGTAAGTAAAGCAGTAAGCACAGCCTCAAAATTTGGTAATTTGCTAATGTTTTACGTATAGGCATTTGTCACTTTTGAAAGGTCAAAAGTAACCAAAAACCTTTTGTTGAGCAAACAGTACTTCCTTGTACAGTTGCTCAACAGGCGGCATCCTTGCCGCCAATCGCGATAGTATCTGTAAGGGATTTAAATTTTAAAATTGTATTTTTTAATATAATTTTCAGTGTATTACGTAGATGATCCAAAGGAGCCATCATGCAAACATTTTCTCCTAAAGTGGTGATTGATCGTTTACAGCAGATTGTTGGACATCAGCATGTACTGAGTGATGATCAAAGTACACGGCAGTATCGTCAGGGCCGTCGTTTTGGTGAAGGCAAAGTATTTGCAGTGGTGATCCCTGGCACCTTGCTGGAACAATGGCAGGTGCTACAAGCCGCTATCGAAGCGGACTGTATCGTCATCATGCAAGCGGCCAATACGGGGCTGACCGGTGGTTCCACACCCTATGGCGATGATTATGACCGTCCTGTGTTAGTAATGAGTACCCGTCGTTTAAAAGGCATTCAGGTCATCCATGACGGCAAGCAGGTGATCTGTTTGCCGGGGGCGACTTTGGACAATCTGGAGCAGATATTAAAAGGCTATGACCGTGAGCCGCATTCGGTGATTGGTTCTTCCTGCATCGGTGCTTCGGTATTGGGTGGTGTCTGTAATAATTCAGGCGGTGCCTTGGTTCGTCGTGGCCCTGCCTATACCGAACTGGCGCTGTATGCACAGGTCAATGCCCAAGGTCAGCTGGAATTGGTAAATCATCTGGGCGTCAACTTGGGCTCAACTCCTGAAGAAATCCTGACCCGTTTAGAACAGCAACGCTATCAAGCCACAGATATACTGGATGATGCTGAAAAGCAGGCATCCGATCAACGTTATGCGCAAGACGTCACTCAAGTCGATGCCGACAGTCCGGCACGTTTTAATGCCGATCCTTCACGCCTGTTTGAAGCCTCGGGTTCGGCAGGCAAAGTCTGCGTGTTTGCGGTGCGTCTGGATACTTATGAAAAGGTAGAAAGCAGTGTGTTTTATATTGGCAGCAATGATGCCGATGATCTGACTGCGATTCGTCGTTATTTACTGACTTCATTGCCAAGCCTGCCAATTGCAGGCGAATATATTCATCGTGATGCGTATCATATTGGTGAAAAATACGGCAAGGATACCTTCCTGTTTATTGAGAAATTTGGCACCGCCAATGTACCGAAAGCCTTCGCGCTCAAGGATAAGATCGATGGCTTTTTAGAAAAGTTTAAAATCAAAGGGCTGACCGATCATATTCTACAAGCGCTCACGTCCTTGTTACCGAGCCATCTACCTAAACGGATGACGGAATATCGTGATCGTTATGAGCATCATCTGATGTTGCGCGTTGAAAACAATTGTAAGGCTCAGACCGAGCAATTTTTACAAGACTATTTTGCAGTGCATGCCTCAGGTAATTTCTTCCTGTGTGATGCGGAGGAAGGGCGTAAAGCCTTTTTGCATCGTTTTGCGGTGGCAGGTGCAGCAATTCGTTATCGTGATACCCATCGGGATGAAGTTGAAGATATTGTGGCGCTAGATATTGCTTTGCGTCGTAATGATCGTGAATGGGTCGAGCAACTACCTGCGCAGATGGAGCAGCAGATTATTCATAAGCTCTATTATGGACACTTTTTCTGTCACGTGTTTCATCAGGATTACATTCTGAAAAAGGGCAATGATCCTTTAGCGATGGAACATCAAATGTGGCATTTACTCGATGCCCGCCGTGCGGAATATCCTGCCGAGCATAATGTCGGTCATCTGTATATTGCCAAGCCTGCATTGGCCAATTTCTACCAGAAACTTGATCCGAATAACTGTTTTAATGTCGGGATTGGACAGACCTCTAAATTGAAGTATTGGGGCAAGGCCAAGTCCTGACTTTAAATAAAACAGGCCATAAAAAAAGGCGCTTGAAGCGCCTTTTTTATGCGTTACAACTTAAGCTGTTGCAGCAGATTTTGCTAAAACTTCAGCCACTGCTTTTGCAACTTTGTATACGTTGTTCATGTTCAGACCTGCAACACAGATACGGCCACTACGTACCAGGTAAATTGCATATTCTTCACGAAGAATGTCCACTTGCTCAGCGGTTAAACCGGTGTAACTAAACATGCCTTTTTGATTGACAAGGTAGCTAAAGTCACGCTCAGGCAGTGCTTTAGTTAGCTCGTCTTTCAAGATGCTACGCATTTTGATAATACGTTCACGCATCTCTTTGACTTCGCCTTGCCATTGTTGATTGAGATCAGCGTCATTTAACACCTGATCAACCAACCATGCACCTGTTGTTGGTGGGCTAGAGTAGATACGACGTACTGTGGCTTTCAACTGGCCGAAGGTGCATTTTGCTGCTTCAGCATCGTCACATACGAACGTCAAACCGCCAACGCGCTCACCGTAAAGTGAGAAGATTTTAGAGAACGAGTTGCTGACAATAAAGTTCAGACCGGCTTGGTCTAAGGCACGGATGGCATAAGCATCCTGTTCCATACCATCACCGAAACCTTGATACGCGATATCGAGGAATGGAATGAGGTTACGTTCTTTTAATACCACAATCACTTGATCCCATTGTGCCGGGTTCAAGTCTGCACCTGTTGGGTTATGGCAGCATGGGTGTAATAACACAATGCTTTGTTCTGGCAAGGTTTTTAAAGTAGACAACATGCCGTCAAAATCAACGCCACGTGTTTCAGCATCGAAGTACGGGTAGAAGTTGCTCTTGATGCCCGCACCATTGAAGATCGCAACGTGGTTGTCCCAAGTTGGCTGGCTTACCCAAACTTCTGAATTCGGGAAGTAGGTTTTCAAGAAGTCTGCACCGACTTTTAATGCACCAGAACCACCAAGCGTTTGAATTGTTGCAACACGACCTTGTTGAATTGCAGGGCTATTTGCACCAAACAATAACGCTTGAATCGCATCACGGTAAGGCTTGAAACCTTCCATTGGTAAATAAAGCTTGGTTTGCGTGTTTTTAGGAGCAATACGTTTTTGCGCTTCGATAATGGTATCAAGCTGAGGAACGATACTGTCTTCGTTATAGTACAAACCAATACTAAGGTTAACCTTTTCAGCACGCGAATCAGCATTGAACTGTTCCATGAGTGATAGGATCGGATCGCCTGCATAAGGTGGGATATGTTGAAACATTAACAATGTCCTTTTCTTCAACAAAGTGCATAGATGTCTGGGGAGGTCGGCTTCAGAAGCGGAACCTTCGATGCCCAATAATGTATCAATAAAGACTGCATGAAGCACGCTGTTATTTACATTTTGGTGCAGTATTTACTTACAAAATTTGTCGCCATGTAATCATTATAAAGATTGTCTACAATCAGGCTGTCATACCATGGTCGTAGCATGAACAGTCTAAGGCTGCCCAGTCGGTCGGATTGCAGGGCTAAATGATACATAGGTAATTGATTAAGTTATTGTTTTATATATTTATATATAATTTTTTTAGCAGTGCATTGATTCGCCGTTAAGTCAGGCTCATACAGTAGG
The DNA here is from genome assembly GCF_035615075.1 of Acinetobacter sp. IK40. Taxonomy (NCBI): domain Bacteria; kingdom Pseudomonadati; phylum Pseudomonadota; class Gammaproteobacteria; order Moraxellales; family Moraxellaceae; genus Acinetobacter; species Acinetobacter sp. IK40. The sequence continues at coordinate 71,326 of NZ_JANBOE010000010.1, forward strand.
ATTGAAAGCATCAGTCTAATTTATTGTCGACAATTCTATTGCATTTTTTCTTTTATCTCGTTATAAAATCATCAAAACCGTAGAGATTGTCGACAATATGCAAGATACCCTTGTTCCTCAAGCCCTCAGCACCAGTCAGGGAATGACCCTGACGGAACACGTATTCAAGCAAATTCAGTCGGCGATTGTATTGGGACAGATCCCTGCGGGCAGCAAGATTTCAGAACCTGAGCTGGCACGGATGTATGGCATCAGTCGAGGTCCATTGCGTGAGGCGATTCATCGGCTGGAAGGGCAGAAACTGGTGGAACGAACGGCCCATGTCGGTGCGCGTGTGGTATCACTGTCGTTACAGCAGTTTCAGGAACTCTATCAGATTCGTGCCTCTTTAGAAGGTTTGGCCTGTAAACTTGCCGCGCAGCATATTGATAAAAAACAGATTCTGGCCTTGCGTGATGTATTGCGTATGCATGCCGAAGATGAAAATTTTAAAGCAGGTAAGGGCTATTATCTGCAAGAAGGCCAAGACGACTTCCATTACTGCATTATCAAAAGCAGTGGCAATAAAACTCTCGAAAAAATGTTATGCGATGAGCTGTATCACCTCATCCGTATGTATCGAATCCAGTTTTCAAATACCCCAGATCGACCAAGCAAGGCTTGGGACGAACATATCCGTATTTTAGATGCGATTGCTGAAGGTGACGGTGAGCTTGCCGAAATGCTGATGCACCGTCACATCAATGCATCCTACAAAATTGTTGAGCAAACATTGCTACAAAATCAAGGAGAACAACAACATGGCTAAACAGTCAGCTGGTCAGCTATTCCGCGACGCGGTCGCAAATGAAAAACCATTACAGGTGGTGGGTGCGATCAATGCCAACCATGCGTTATTGGCAAAACGCGCTGACTACAAGGCGATCTATTTGTCTGGTGGTGGTGTTGCCGCAGGCTCTTTGGGCCTACCTGATTTGGGTATCAGTAACCTTGATGATGTATTGACCGATGTACGCCGTATTACTGACGTGTGTGACCTGCCGTTATTGGTCGATGTCGACACCGGTTTCGGCGCTTCTGCCTTTAATATCGCACGGACCACCAAGTCGATGATCAAGTTTGGTGCTGCTGCAATGCATATCGAAGACCAGGTGGGTGCCAAGCGTTGCGGTCACCGTCCGAATAAAGCCATCGTGACCCAGCAAGAAATGGTCGATCGTATTAAAGCCGCAGTTGATGCACGTACCGATGACAGCTTTGTGATCATGGCGCGTACCGATGCACTTGCGGTTGAAGGCTTGCAGGCAGCGATTGACCGTGCCGGCGCGTATATCGAAGCAGGTGCAGACATGCTATTCCCTGAAGCGATCACTGAATTGGCGATGTATAAGCAGTTTGCAAATGCGACCAAAGTGCCTGTTTTAGCCAATATCACCGAATTTGGTTCTACGCCATTATTTACCACGGACGAACTGGCTTCTGCCGATGTCAGCATTGCGCTGTATCCACTTTCTGCATTCCGTGCCATGAACAAGGCCGCAGAAAATGTTTATGAGACCTTGCGTAAAGAAGGCACGCAAAAAAATGTAGTCGATACCATGCAAACCCGTCAAGAATTGTATGAACGCATTAACTACCATGCATTTGAACAATATCTTGATGGAACTTTTGCGAAGAATAAATAAGTAAAACCTTAATTAACAAGAATTTAGGTTGAAATTTGCTATGCAGAAAAGTCATCTGCAACCTGAGCAAACCAAAGCGATTGAAGCTTTGGTGTAGCGCAAGACAAGCGAAGTGCGTAGTTTTTTGTTCAAGCATAGCTTTCACCTTGCGGTACGGCAAAGATTATTAATCTTTGCTATTCGTACCTCAGGTTTTGCAGATGACAATGGTTTTGCCTACTTTTCCCGAATGAAAAGTAGGTCGAACCGAAGGTTTATCCTGAAACAGGATGAGAACTCGGCACGACTCCGTTGAGTTGCTCAAAAATAAATTAAATAGATAGAAAAGGACAATCTTATGAGCAGTAATGAAACAACAACAGGCTTCAAACCAAAAAAATCAGTTGCCCTTAGCGGACAAGTGGCAGGCAACACCGCACTGTGTACCGTAGGCCGCAGCGGCAACGACTTACACTACCGCGGCTATGACATTCTCGACCTTGCAGCAGGAAGCCAGTTTGAAGAAGTGGCACACCTGCTGGTACATGGCAAATTACCAAACAAAGCTGAACTCAAAGCCTATAAAGCAAAATTAAAGGCACTCCGTGGCTTACCTGCAGCACTGAAAACTGCACTTGAGCAACTGCCGCCATCAGCACACCCAATGGATGTGATGCGTACCGGTGTATCAGTTTTAGGTTGTTTAACGCCTGAACATGAAGACCACAACGAAGCAGGCGCAAAAGACATCGCTGACAAATTGATGGCAAGCCTAGGTTCAATGTTGTTGTACTGGTATCACTTCAGCAACAACGGTCGTCGTATTGAAGTTGAAACCGATGACGACTCGATTGCAGCGCATTTCTTGCATCTCCTGCATGGTGAAGCGCCATCGGAAGAGTGGATTCAAGCCATGCACACCTCTTTGATTCTGTATGCTGAGCATGAGTTCAATGCATCTACCTTTACCTCACGTGTGGTGGCAGGGACAGGTTCAGATATGTATTCAGCCATTACTGGTGGTATCGGTGCCCTACGTGGCCCTAAACATGGTGGTGCCAATGAAGTGGCATTCGTGATTCAACAACGCTATGACAATGCTGATGAAGCCGAAGCTGATATTCGTAAACGTGTTGAAAATAAAGAAGTCGTGATTGGTTTTGGTCATCCGGTGTATACCGTGTCTGATCCACGTAACGAAGTGATCAAGCAAGTGGCGCGTGAACTGGCTGAAGCGCAAGAAAATACCAAGATGTACCTCATCGCTGAACGTTTGGAAGCCGTGATGAAAGAAGTGAAGAACATGTTCCCGAACCTCGACTGGTTCAGTGCAGTAAGCTATCACTTGATGGGCGTACCAACGGCAATGTTCACGCCATTATTCGTGATTGCACGTACTGCGGGCTGGTCTGCACACGTGATTGAACAACGTCAGGACGGCAAGATCATTCGTCCAAGCGCCAACTATACCGGCCCTGAAAACCTTGAATTCAAACCATTGGCGGAGCGTGGTTAATGAACACAAAATATCGTAAACCGCTGGCAGGTACCCAGCTCGAATATTATGACGTGCGTCAAGCCGTTGAAGATATTCAGCCAGGCGCATACGCAAAGCTGCCATACACCTCGAAAGTACTGGCTGAGCAACTGGTGCGTAAAGCGGATGCCGAAAATTTAACGGCCTATTTAACCCAGCTGATCGAACGCCGTCAGGATCTCGATTTTCCGTGGTATCCGGCACGTGTGGTCTGTCACGACATCTTGGGACAAACCGCACTGGTGGATTTGGCTGGTTTGCGTGATGCGATTGCCGATAAAGGCGGTGATCCATCTAAAGTCAATCCAGTGGTGCCAACCCAGTTGATCGTCGACCACTCATTGGCAGTGGAATATGGTGGTTTTGATCCAGATGCCTTTGAGAAAAACCGTGCAGTAGAAGACCGTCGTAATGAAGACCGTTTCCATTTTATTGAGTGGACCAAGACTGCCTTTAAAAATGTTGACGTGATCCCTGCGGGTAACGGCATCATGCATCAGATCAACCTAGAGAAAATGTCTCCGGTGATCCAAAACCGTGATGGTTTGGCATTCCCAGATACCTGTGTTGGTACCGATTCACATACGCCGCATACCGATGCGCTTGGCGTGATTTCAGTCGGTGTCGGTGGTCTGGAAGCTGAAAACGTGATGTTGGGTCGTGCATCCTGGATGCGTCTGCCAGACATCATCGGGGTTGAGTTTGTCGGTCAGCGTCAGGCCGGTATCACCGCAACCGATATCGTGTTGGCATTGACTGAATTCTTGCGTAAAGAGCGTGTTGTTGGTGCTTATTTAGAGTTCTTCGGTGAAGGTGCTGACAGCATGTCGGTGGGCGACCGTGCCACCATCTCGAATATGACCCCTGAATATGGCGCAACTGCGGCGATGTTCTATATCGACCAGAACACCATCGACTATTTACGTCTGACCGGTCGTGAAGATGCGCAAGTGGCTTTGGTTGAGCAATATGCCAAAGAAATCGGGCTTTGGGCATCGGATATGACCCAAGCTGAATACCCACGTGTCCTTCGTTTTGACCTTTCAACAGTGACCCGTAACATTGCCGGCCCATCAAACCCGCATGCACGTGTCTCTACGGCTGATTTGAAAGAGAAAGGCATTGCCGGTGTGGTTGAAAACCGTACTGATGGCTTAATGCCTGATGGCGCAATCATTATTGCGGCCATTACCTCTTGTACCAATACCTCTAATCCGCGTAATACCGTGGCGGCAGGTCTATTGGCACGTAAAGCCAATGAATTGGGCTTGGTACGTAAACCTTGGGTGAAATCATCATTTGCACCAGGTTCTAAGGCAGCTGCGCTGTATTTAGAAGAAGCGGGTGTGTTGGGTGATCTTGAGAAACTTGGTTTTGGTATCGTTGCCTATGCATGTACCACCTGTAACGGTATGTCGGGTGCACTTGATCCCGTGATTCAGCAAGAAATCATTGATCGTGACCTGTATGCGACTGCGGTGCTTTCGGGTAACCGTAATTTTGATGGCCGTATCCATCCATACGCAAAACAGGCATTCCTTGCATCTCCGCCGTTGGTTGTGGCTTATGCAATTGCAGGAACGATTCGTTTTGATATCGAAAAAGATGCATTAGGTACAGACAAAGACGGTAACCCGATTTACCTGAAAGATATCTGGCCTTCAGATGCTGAAATTGATGCATTGGTTAAAGAAGCGGTCAAGCCTGAACAGTTCCGTAAAGTCTACATTCCAATGTTTGACTTGGGCGAAGTTGAACAAGCCGAAAGTCCGTTATACGACTGGCGTCCGCAAAGTACTTACATCCGCCGTCCTCCGTATTGGGAAGGGGCGTTGGCTGCACCACGTACTTTAGCCAATATGCGTCCGTTGGCGATCTTGGGTGACAACATCACCACCGATCACTTGTCCCCATCGAATGCAATCCTGATGGATTCGGCTGCGGGTGAATACCTGCACAAAATGGGTGTACCTGAAGAAGACTTCAACTCGTATGCAACGCACCGCGGTGACCATTTAACGGCACAACGTGCAACCTTTGCCAACCCGAAACTGTTTAATGAAATGGTGGTTCGTTCCGATGGCACGATCAAGCAGGGTTCAAAAGCGCGTGTCGAGCCAGAAGGCGAAGTGATGCGGATGTGGGAAGCGATTGAAACCTACATGAACCGTAAGCAACCGTTGATTATTGTGGCGGGTGCGGATTATGGTCAGGGTTCAAGCCGTGACTGGGCTGCCAAAGGCGTACGTCTTGCAGGTGTTGAAGCGATTGTAGCTGAAGGTTTTGAGCGTATTCACCGTACTAACTTGGTGGGTATGGGGGTTTTACCGCTTGAGTTTAAACCGGGTGTAAACCGTAAAACCTTAAAACTGGATGGTACTGAACTATATAGCGTGATTGGTAATATTGCGCCGCGTTCGACATTAACTTTAGTGATTGAGCGCGCCACTGCGGATGGTAAGGAAGAAATTCTGGAAGTGCCTGTAACCTGTCGTTTAGATACAGAAGAAGAAGTTTCTGTGTATGAAGCGGGTGGTGTATTACAGCGTTTTGCACAAGACTTTTTAGAAGGTCAAGTGGCTTAATACTTTAGCTAAAAGTAATTGATTCTGTTTAAAGAAAACCCTATCTTGATGATGGGGTTTTTTATGGGGAAATATTAATGGCTTCATTGGATTTTGAAAAAGAAAAAGTAATTTTTAGGGATTATTGGAATGAAAACTCTAATTTATTGAATCAAGCTAAAACGGCTTTTATAGCTATTATTAATGCCTTATTAATGGATGAATTTCCTATAGCTGCCGTAAGTGGAAGGGTTAAGTTACGAGAAGAATGTGTAAAGAAATTTTCATTAAAATATCAATCTGTTTTAGAACAAGACAATACACCTTATGAAATCAAAGATCATATTACGGATCTCATCGGTTTAAGGATAGTTTCACTATATGAAACAGATGTTTCCAAAATTAAAGATGCTTTAGCAGAAGAATTTGATGTCATAGAAGTGACTGATAAAATTTCGGCTATGGAAGCTAAAGACGACTCATTTGGGTATAAAGGGTTACATGTAGATTTGAAGTTAAAAAGTCCACGGACTGGAATGAAAGAATATAAAAGATATTCTGATTTAAGATTTGAAGTACAGATTCGTACAATAATTCAAGATGCTTGGAGTGTTTTAGACCATAAAATAAAATATAAAAAATCAATTCCAACATCAATGAAAAGAAGAATTAACACCTTGGCAGCATTATTTGAGTTAGCAGATAGAGAGTTTTATAATATTAAAAGTCAGACAGATGATCAACAAGCTGAAGCAAAAGTAAAGGTAGACCAAACTACCTCTATCACTGAAAAGTTAGATGCTTTTACATTCTTAGCTATTGTTGAAGATAAGTTTGATGATTTTAAATTTCAGCCTTATAAAATTGATGGATTTGTAGCCGAAATTGTTGAATATTCTAATGGAACTCTGAAGATTAAAGATTTTAAAGAAATTTTTGAAAAAGAATTTGATGAGGTTGAACAATATAAAGAATATTTAGGTAAAGAAGAAAATGATCCTCATGTGATTAATCCTTTTACCGAAATTCGTCATATTCTTTATAAAAGTGATAAAGAAAAATATAAAAATATATTATATAAAAATCAAAGAGATAGGTTTGATTCTTGGCTTGGGGAGAATCAGGACAAATAGAATTTTGAAAATGTTCTTAAATTTCATTCTTCACCTTTTCGCCATCACCACTCGTCGGAAAGGTCAATAAATAATCAAAACTATCACGCTATAGTATATGTACCATTTCTAAAATCTATGGAGAGCAAAGATGGTAACTGCTGGCGAAAAACCTGGAACAGGCTTCTATTTTTGTGTTCAATGCGGACACCGCACCTATTTAGAAATTGGTACTGATCGTTTACCTCCGTGTACCAAATGCCTTGGCAATCAATTCAACAGTAAGAATGCCTAAGCCGCAAAATACCAAACAGTTACCCACTGTTTGAATAAAAGCCCTATCCCTTGATAGGGCTTTTTGTTACCTTAAAAATAAGATGTAAATAACAAGATCTGTCATAGGCATAGAAAGGTAATCCGTGATGGAAACAATTTTAGGACTCTGTATTGGCATTGGACTCAGCGCAGCCTGTGGTTTTCGTGTCTTTGTGCCGCTATTGGCGATGAGTATTGCCACCCTCATGGGATGGTATCAACCTGCCCAAGGCTTTGAATGGCTGGCACTTCCATCGGTGTGTATGGCGCTGGGTTTTGCTACCCTCTGTGAAATTGCAGCCTACTATGTGCCTTGGGTGGATAACCTGTTAGATACTATTGCCACACCTGCGGCTGTGGTGGCAGGTACACTGACCACGATGGCGGTCAGCAGTGGTGAAATGTCACAGTTTGCGACTTGGGCCGCAGCGCTGATTGTCGGTGGTGGAACCGCAGGCGTGGTGCAAATGAGTACGGTAGCGGCACGCGGGGTTTCGACCGCAACCACAGGTGGGCTGGGTAATTTTGTGGTAGCTACCGGTGAACTGGTTGGCTCGATCTTATTGTCGATTCTGGCTTTTATCATGCCTGTGCTGATTACCGTTGTAGTGATCATTTTAGTGATCGTCACGGCACGCTGGATTCGTGCAAAACGCCAGCAGAAACTCAGCCATTCCCTGTAAAGGGCCATAACAGTAATCACGCCTTAAATGATGAAATAACAATGAATAAGAAATGTATTGTACTGATCTTGGCTTGCTCAAGCCTATCCATATTGCCGCAAACAACGTTTGCTCAAGCACAGCCGACAGCAGAAGAGCTGAAGCTGCGCAAAGATAAAATCACTTATAAAGCCTATATTCCTGCTAAATATCAATTGTTTGAAGCGATTGATGGCGACCTAAATAAAGATGGTCTGAAGGATGTGGTGCTGATCGTCAAAGCCACCGATCCCAAAGCTTTTGTACAGGATGAATATCGCGGGCGCTTAGACCGCAACCGCCGTGGTGTGATTGTATTGCTGAATCAAAAAGGTACATACAAACCGATTGTGACTAACCTAAATTGTTTTAGCTCGGAAAATGAAGATGGCGGGGTCTATTTCCCACCTGATCTATGGTTTGAAATTAAAAATAATCTATTGAGTGTCTATTATTCGCATGGCCGTTATGGTTATTGGCGTTATCTATTCCGTTTAGAAGGTAATGATCTACGCCTGATTGGTTATGATGATTCAAGCAATCACGGCCCGCTCATTCAAAGCCAGACCAGTATTAATTTTTTAACGGGTAAAAAACTCATTCGTGAAAATTTAAGCCAAGACCCAGAAGAAGATCCAAGATTTAAAGAAACATGGAGCAAAATCAAGCAGCCGCCGATTTATCTCTCCAAAGTGAAAGACTTTAATGATTTAAGTTTTTAAGCCATGGCGACTATCGAAAAAACAGCCAGAACCGCGTAAATTAGCGGCACTGATAATATTGCGTTCAAGCTTATGATGATCACTTGGATTCTGTTCACCCTGATGGCTGCATTCATGCAGGCTTGGCGCAATGCATTTCAAAAACAACTCAGCACCAGCGTCGATGTCTACGGTACTACGCTGGCGCGATTTATCTTTTCACCGATCTTTGCCTTTAGCTATCTGGCCTTTCTGTATCTGCATCAGCCTGTCATCGCATCGGTGCATTTTTCCGATAAATTCTGGCTCTATATCGTGATTGCAGGAATTAGCCAGATCTATGCCACGGCCTTGATGGTGAAACTGTTTCAGCAAAAGAACTATGCCATTGGCGTGGGACTCGCCAAAAGTGAAGCGATCTTGGCCGCCTTGGTCGGGGTACTGTTCTTACAGGAACATCTCAGCACATGGGGCTGGGTTGGCGTGGTGATTGGGGCACTGGCGGTATTCTTACTCAGTAAAGGAAAACAACAGTCTGATCTGTCCTTGAAAACGCTGATGATTGGGCTGGGCAGTGGGCTTTGTTTTGCCATCACCTCTTTATTGGTGCGTGAAGCCAGTCTGGAACTGAGCATGTTGCCATTCCTGCATCGTGCCGCTTGGGTGTTGTGCAGTCTGATCAGCTTTCAATGCATGGTATTGCTGATCTATCTCGGATTTTTTAGCCGCCCGACGCTCTATAAAATGTGGCAGCGTGTTGGCTTAACCTTAAAAGTGAGTATTTGTAGTTTTCTGGCCTCGGTCGGCTGGTTTAGTGCCATGAGTATGCAGACCGTCGCCATTGTCAAAACGCTGGGGCAGGTCGAAATCTTATTTAGTTTGTTGATTTCGGCCTTTTTCTTTAAGGAGAAACTCGCCAAAACCGATCATTTAGGTCTGTGGCTGGTGATTGTGGCCGCGATTATGGTGATTTGGGCCTAAATCACAATCTATTTTTGAAAAAATACACATGTAAATTTGAATTTATCGGAATATAAATCGTAGTTTTTTAATGGAAGTGGGAAATATTTCAAGATTTATCTTTTAGTATGCAAAATTATTTCATTGAGCGTTAAAAATAGCAGTTTTTAGGAAAACAATCCCGCCGTGATCTGCCTAAACTATGTCTCAAGGGTGTGAAAGGGATCGAAAAGAGTAGCATGCACCGACGCTTATAAAGCAAGTGTGTACGTACCCAAAAGGTCTCGATTCGGCTTAGGACGCTATAGATCAAAAGTTTATAGGCAAAGGTTATGGCTTACAAAGTCATAGGTGTTGAAGTAAACAACCTCTGTTTTCCCTTGATACCCTAAAAAATTTAACCAAATAGAAAATAATAATCAGCGCCAAATAATAAACACTGCATCAATAAAATCAAAAACGAATGTGATATCCATCCTGTAATCCTGCCATTATGAAGATAAGTCGATATTTTTATATTAAAAAACAAAATGATATAATTTTCTTTATACCTAAAAATCAAAACATGATCACAGGAACAGGTCAATACAAGAATGAATCAGTTTGAGCTTAAAATCCGCTATCCCCATCAGATCAATCCTAATGAAATCGATGCGATGGGGACATTTGATCTGGCCTCGATTTTAATTAAATTTGACGAGATGAGCTGGCGTCAGCAACTGGTTCGTCAATTACAGCTCAACGGTGCCGATACCCGTTTTATTGTGACCGATCTTGATACCGGTCAAAGCATTGCCATTACGCTGGATGCCTATGCCAAGTCACAACAACTGGAATTTAAACTGGACAGCGATGTTGTGGTGATTGTGCCGAAAAAAGACCTATTTGGACTGGTGACCCGTAAAAGCAAAGACACCATCGCCTTTAAACATTTAAGTCTGGCGCGGGCAAAAGACTATCTGATTGCCTTTTTAAACCGGGACATTGCCTTGCTGGAACAGAAATATAAAGACAACTTAAGCAAAGGCATCAAAGTTCATTCTTAATCATTCAACACTCTGGCCGATAACATCAGCCTGTTGCGAAACTGTTGTGCAGCATTATAATCGCTGCTGTTTCTGTCCTCGTGCCTGCCTGGCTATTTTCTCATGCCTTTAAATGACAACTTTGTATATGCTCCTCCACAACATCCCTTAGAAATCATCTATGAAGATGAGGACCTGATTGTGGTGAACAAGCCTGCGGGATTATTATCGGTGATGGGACGTTTACCCGAGCATCAGGACAGTGCCTATTTACGGGTTTTACAACAGCATCCTGCGGCCAAAGTGACGCATCGTCTGGATATGGCAACTTCGGGCTTACTTATGTTTGCCAAACATCGAGAAGCAGAAGTCGCCGTCAGTAAAATGTTTCAGGCACGAACCGTCAAGAAATACTATCAAGCACTGGTACAAGGCGAGATTCAGGCCGAGGGCAGTGTTGACGTTCCGCTGATTACCGATTGGGAAAACCGTCCACGCCAGATGGTGCATTTTGAACTCGGCAAGCAGGCCAAAACCTTATTCCAGCGTATCGATTATGATGCGGCAACCGATCAAAGCCGTGTCCGTCTGGAACCGGTAACAGGGCGTTCGCATCAATTGCGGGTGCACATGATGCACATTGGCCATCCGATCATGGGCGATAAACTGTATCATCCTGAGCCTGCCCGCTTTCATTTAACCCGCATGGCACTGCATGCCGCTTATCTGGCCTTTCAGCATCCACTCAGGCAGCATCAGGTTGAAATTCATTCTGAGGTAAACTTCTAAAAGACCATAAAAAACAGGCAAGCTGATGTATTCGATTCAACAGGTGCTTTGGCAGACCTTGCTGCCTACACAACAACGGCAACTCAAAACCTTGTTGCTGGAGGCCGATCCGGATTGGGCGGCGATAGAGGCCTATCTATTTAACTCAGATATGTTTGTGCTGCTCAATCAGCAGGCACAGATCATTGCCCAGCTGTGTTTATGCAAAAGCGATGATCAGGCTGAAATTAAAAATCTGGCTGTAGATGCAGGTTATCAAGGCCAGGGTTTGGCTAAAACATTGATTCAACATGCAATAGAATATGCTCAACAGTTGAAGGTCCATACGCTATGGGTCAAGACCGGGAATTCCAGCCTGGATCAGTTGGCGCTGTATCAAAAATGCGGTTTTAGGCTGTCACATATTGAAGCGGATGTTTTTAAAGATTATCCGGCGCCGATTTATGAAAACGGGATTCGCTGCCTCGATCAGGTGGTGCTATCGATTGTATTTGAGTGAGTGAATAGATCATTCACTGAAAGCTATTTATTTTTTCACTACAATAATGTTATTAACACGTCTAAAAACTGCAATAAAAATCGGTTAATCTATAGCCAAATATCAACTCCAAAACACAACAAAGGATATGCATATGACACGTGATTATGACAAATTTCCAGATAATGATAACGGCAACGTACTGTGGCAAATGGTTGAAGATGGTAATGACCTGAATGAACCGCATGAAGTTGAATTTTCGATTGTGTTTGAGACACAGCAACAGATTGAAAAATGTGCCTTACACCTGTTGCATCAAGAACAGAAAATTTCCCTGTTTCAGGAAGAACAGCACTCCGATGGCTCGGATCTGTGGGTATTGAATATTCACGTCAACATGACGCTGGAATACGAAGATATTGCTGATCTGGAAGAATGGATGACTAAGATCGCTCAGGAGTTCAATGGTGAATATGATGGCTGGGGCTGTATGAGCTATATTTACGATGAAGAAGATGAGTAATCGGATTGCTGTCTGAATAAAAGCCCTGATCGAAGGGCTTTTTTATTGTGTAGGCTTGGATGCTAGACACCCATATCCAGATATAAAGATTCTTTCACTTCCTCCATCACCACATAGCTATGTGAAGAGGCCGAGGCGGGTAGTTTTTTCAGTAAATCCCCTAACAGGCGACGATAGGCACTCATTTCTTTAAGACGTGCTTTCACCAGATAATCAAATTCTCCTGAAATCAGATGGCATTCCAGAACCTCTGGAATATCCACCAGATCACGTGCGACCTGATCAAAGACATCGCCCGATTTCGCCGACAGTTTGATTTCCAGAAACACCAACAGGTTTCGGTCGACGTATTCCGGATTGAGGCGGGCGTAGTAGCCCATGATGATGCCTTCACGCTCCAGACGCTTGACCCGTTCTGAACAGGGGGTGGTCGATAAGTTGACCCGTGAAGCCAGCTCACTGATCGCAATACGTCCTTCCCGCTGCAGAATATCTAAAATCAGGCGATCAATCCGGTCTAATTTACGCATCATATATTCCCTTTTATTTTAATTTTTCCGTGACGAAAACATCAAATTACCTGGATTATACCCATAAAATCAGTGAAAAAAACTATTGATCCAAAAATATACTAGTTAAATAAACTAGTGTGTGCGTGAGGGAACGACGATGCGCGTAATCGTTTTAGGAAGTGGCGTCATTGGTGTGGCAAGTGCCTATTATCTTGCACAACAAGGTGCGCAAGTGACGGTACTTGACCGTCAATCAGGACCTGCAAAAGAAACCAGCTTTGGTAACGCAGGCCAAATCTCCCCAGGATATTCAACGCCGTGGGCTGCTCCCGGCATTCCGTTTAAAGCGGTCAAGTGGATGTTCCAGCATCACGCGCCCTTAGCCATTAATATTGATGGCAGCATGTGGCAGTTGCAGTGGATGGCACAGATGCTGAAAAACTGTAATCCACAGAGCTATGCAGTCAATAAAGAACGCATGATGCGTGTTGCAGAATATAGCCGTGACTGCTTACGTGACCTAAGAGCGCAAACGGGCATCAACTACGAAAACCGCGCCAAAGGCACCTTGCAAGTGTTCCGTAGTGAAGCACAGCTTGAAGCGGTACAACGTGATATTGAAGTGCTGAAAGAATGTGGTGTTGATTTTGATTTACTCAATGCTCAGGAACTGGCAAGTGTTGAACCTGCTTTAGCACATACCGATAAACTGGTCGGTGGTTTGCATTTACCGAATGATGAAACCGGCGATTGTTATCTGTTTACCAATGCCTTGGCGAAACTGGCGCAAGACCTGGGCGTAGAGTTCAAGTTTGATCAAAATGTCGAAAACCTGATTGTTGAAGGCGACCAGATCAAAGGTGTGGTGGTCAATGGTGAAGTCCTGACTGCCGATCGCTATGTCTTGGCCTTTGGTAGTTATTCACGTGATTTCCTTAAACCGCTTGAGCTGAATTTGCCTGTGTATCCGGTTAAGGGCTATTCACTGACTATTCCAATTGTGGAACCAAAATTTGCACCTCAATCAACGGTACTGGATGAAACTTATAAAGTTGCCTTAACCCGTTTTGACCAGCGTATCCGTGTCGGTGGTATGGCAGAACTGAGTGGTTTTAATCTGGGGCTGAAAGAAGACCGTCGTGCCACGCTGGAAATGGTGACGCAGGACCTGTTCCCAGGCGGTGACTTGACTCAGGCATCGTTCTGGACAGGCTTACGTCCGATGACCCCAGACAGCACCCCGATTATTGGTGCAACAAAATATAAGAATCTGTTCCTGAATACCGGTCATGGCACGCTTGGTTGGACCATGGCGTGCGGTTCTGGCAAGTTGATCAGTGATCTGGTCATGAACCATCGTCCAGAGATCAGTACCGACGGTTTATCCATTCAGCGTTATTCACACGCTGCATAACCACGCTTTACAAGGAAGTTTAGTATGCCTCGCCCGATTACTGCGGTGATTCATGCCCAGGCCTTACGCCAGAATCTGGCGGTGGTCAGGCAGTCGGTTCCTAACAGCAAAGTCTTTGCCGTGGTCAAAGCCAATGCGTATGGACACGGGATTGAACGGGTCTATGATGCTTTTAAAAGTGCCGATGGTTTTGCCTTACTCGATCTCGAGGAGGCAAAACGTCTACGTGCTTTAGGCTGGACCGGCCCGATTTTATTGCTGGAAGGAATTTTCTCTCCGCAAGACCTGTTTGATTGTGCGCAATATCAATTAAGTTTTACCGTGCATAGTGAGCAGCAGCTGGTCTGGTTGCAGCAACATCCCTATCCCGCCCAATTTGATATTTTCCTGAAAATGAACAGTGGCATGAACCGTTTAGGTTTCAAGCCAGCGCAATATCGTGAAATCTGGCAGCAGTTGTCTTCGTCTGCTCAAGTGAGTTCCGTGACCCATATGATGCATTTTTCCGATGCCGATGGGGAGCGTTTCGGTCAGAAGGGCATTGACTATCAGCTCAGCGAGTTTGAAGCCACCATTCAGGATTTACCGGGCGAAAGATCGGTCAGTAATAGTGCTGCAATCTTAAGATATCAAACGCAATTGCAATCGGATTACGTGCGTGGCGGCATTATGCTGTACGGCAGTTCTCCCGATTATCCCAAACACAGCATTCAGGACTGGGGCCTTGCGCCAACCATGAGCTTGCGCAGCGAAATCATTGCCGTGCAACAGCTCAATGCCAATGAAAGTGTCGGTTACGGCTCCAGCTATATAGCCGAACAGCCAATCCGGATTGGTATTGTGGCGTGTGGTTATGCCGATGGTTACCAACGCATTTCAGCGACAGGTACGCCAGTACTGGTCAATGGGATTCGAACCCGAACCATTGGTCGTGTCAGCATGGATATGCTGGCGGTGGACCTGACCCCGATCCATGATGCACAGGTGGGCAGTGAAGTGGTGCTATGGGGCCAATCCAGCACAGGAACAATTTTACCGATTGACGATGTCGCGGCGACTTCAGGCACCATTGGTTATGAACTGATGTGCGGTGTCACGGCACGTGTCAATTTTATCTATCAGGAATAAGGAAATAAGCATGTCAAATTCAGATATTCAAAAGATCAACACCAACGAAGTCATGAGTGCGGTAACGGTATTCAATAAAGTGGTGTATTTGTCCGGTCAGGTGCCTAAAAATGCCGATCTGGATATTGAAGGACAAACCCGTGAAGTGCTTGCCACCATCGAACAGTTACTGGCTTCAGCAGGAACCGATAAATCACGTTTGCTCTCTGCGCAACTGTTTTTAAAGGATCTTTCAGATTTCCCTGTGGTGAATACTATCTGGATTGACTGGTTAAAAGGTCATGTTGCGCCTTCACGTGCCACCATTCAGGCAGATCTGGTCAATCCAAAGTGGTTGATCGAAATTGCGGTTGTTGCAGCACAAAAATAAAGCGATCCGCTTTATTTTTGCTTAAAAAATATAAAAAAAGAAGAAAAGTAACGTATTTGCAGTAGATAAAACGTAGTGAGATACGTATTTTCTTGCAATTAAAAATGAGTCAGCCCGCAGGAATGGACGGCTAGCAATAGCACAACAATAACAGGCTGGCTCATGAGGGAAACGTAAAAAGGAACTTTTGGTTATGACGGTTACACATCAACAGTCAGAAGGCGAACAGTCGCCCCATGACTTGCAGCGCAAACTCTCCAATCGCCATTTGCAACTGATTGCAATTGGTGGTGCCATCGGTACGGGCCTGTTCATGGGCTCAGGAAAAACTATTTCACTGGCAGGCCCATCGATTCTGTTTATTTACATGATTATCGGCGGGATGTTCTTCTTTTTGATGCGAGCACTCGGCGAGTTGTTGCTGGCAAATTTACACTATAAATCTTTTGTCGACATGGCGCATGACCTGATTGGCCCATGGGCTGGCTACTATATGGGCTGGACCTACTGGCTGGGCTGGGTACTGGTCGGAATCGCCGATCTGGCCGCCGTGATCAACTATTTAACCTTCTGGCTGCCCGAAGGCACTATGTTTACCCCGATCGGGCAGGCCGCAATCAGTGCCGGTTGTGTGCTGTTTGTGTTGTTCCTGAATCTGCTGACGGTGCGTCTGTTTGGCGAAATTGAATTCTGGTTTGCCCTGATCAAGATTCTGGCGATCGTCGGGCTGATTGGTGTCGGCGGTTATATGATCTTTAGCCATTTCCATGCTCCACATGGCGCGGTGGCATCGCTCAGTAATGTCTGGTCACATGGCGGGATGTTCCCTAAAGGGCTAGATGGTTTCTTGGCAGGTTTCCAGATCGCAGTCTTTGCCTTTGTCGGGGTGGAGCTGATTGGGACCACAGCGGCAGAAACCAAAGATCCGCATAAGAACCTGCCAAAAGCGATTAATGCCATTCCGATCCGGATTATCCTATTTTATGTACTGGCTTTACTGGTGGTAATGTCGGTCACGCCATGGAACATTATCCGTGCCGACAAGAGTCCGTTTGTGGAATTGTTCATGAATGCGGGGATTGTCACCTCAGCTATTATCATGAATCTGGTGGTCCTATCTTCAGTAATGTCATCGATGAACAGTGGCGTATTCTCGACCAGCCGTATGCTGTTTGGCCTGTCTAAAGATGGTCAAGCACCGAATGCATTTGCACGGTTATCCAAAAGTGCCGTACCTGCCAATGGTCTGATCTTTTCCTGTGTGTTCATCATGGGTGGGGCAGTACTGCAATACTTTGTACCGAATACTCTTGAAGCCTTTACCTTGGCGAGTTCATTGTGTGTCATTCTGTTCATCAGTGTCTGGAGTCTGATTATGGTGTGCTATATCCGTTACCGTAAGTTACGTCCGGAACTGCATGCACAATCGAAGTTCAAAATGCCGGGCGGCGTCTTCATGTCTTATGTGGTGATTGCCTTCTTGCTATTTGCACTGGTGATTTTGGCATTGGAACCGGATACTTTAAAAGCACTGTATGTCAGTCCGTTATGGGTGATTCTGTTGGCGGTGACCTATCAGCTGTTGTATAAGCCAAGAATGAAAAAACTCGGTCGTGAACTGGTGCAATAAATCCTGCCGAGTGGATGGAAGCCGATCTATAGTGATCGGCTTTTTTTATGCTCCGGTTGAATTGGTCTAGTCCACCAGTAGCTGTTGGTATTGATCTGCCTGCTGTCGTAAATAGTCCCAGACCAGTTTGATGCGCGGATCATGTTGTAGATCAACAAAGGTCAGCATCCAGAAGGTATGGGTAAAGCGCACCAGTTGTTGCAATACAGCTTCAAGCTCAGGTTTATCATCAGCCAGAAACTTGGGCAAAATCGCCAGTCCTGCACCTGCACTGACTGCAATCTGTTGTGCCAGAATACTGCTACTCCGGAAGTTGGCGCTCAATTTTAAGGGTAAGCGTTCCAGACAATACAGCTCCGGGCTATACACCAGATCATCAATATAATTAACGAAACGATGCTGGGTTAAATCATCCAGACCCCGAATCGGCGGGTTTTGGGCCAGATAGCGCTGGCTGCCATAAATTTTTAAACAATAATCGGAGAGTCGGGTAATGATATAAGGCCCCGAAGTTGGACGCTCAATCGACACCACAATATCCGCTTCACGATGCGACAGCTTGATCATTTTCGGCACCGGAATCAGGTCAATGGTGAGCAACGGGTACTGGATCGAAAACTCTGCCAGCAAGCGGGCTAAAAACGCCGTACCAAAGCCTTCCGGTGTGCCAATTCGCACACGCCCTTGCAAAGGCTGGTCGGGCTTTTCAATTTGCAGAAAGGCCTGTTCCATTTGTTCAACCCGCGGGACCAGCGCCATTCCTTCCAGCGTCAGCTCATAGCCTGTGGCTTCACGCTTAAACAGGGTGGTGCCTAAGGTCTGCTCCAAGGCCTGAATGCGTCTGGCGACAGTACTATGTTCGACGCCTATCACGCGTGCTGCATTGGTCAAGGTCTTGGTTCTTGCCAAAACCAGAAAAAATTGTAGATGATCCCAATCCACTTTCATTTTTATTGTATTCCCTGTGCATATTTGCACAATAATCGTGCATGAATTTGCATTGGTGGTCAAAGCTTTCTTTGTTAGTCTCAGATAAAAGCCCAATCAGGAAAATACCACCCGAGTGTATTTCCGATGATTTAACACAATAAAAATACGACCTATGGAGAGGTTATGAATACAATCCAGAACATCCAATTGGACACCGCCAAATTACTCATTAACGGCAACTTTATCGAGTCTGAAACCCAGCAATGGCAAGACATTGTCAACCCTGCGACACAGCAAGTGATTGGTCGTGTACCCTTTGCAACGGCTCAGGAAGTTGATGCTGCGATCCAGGCTGCACAAGATGCTTTTGCATCGTGGCGTCAAACCCCGATTCAGGCACGTATGCGTATCATGCTGAAACTGCAAGAACTGATTCGTGCCAACATGAAAGAAATTGCACAGGTACTGACTGCCGAACAAGGTAAAACGCTGGCGGATGCGGAAGGTGATATTCAACGCGGTTTGGAGGTGGTTGAACATGCCTGTTCAGTCGGGACCTTGCAAATGGGAGAATACGTCGAAGGTGTAGCGCGTGGTGTCGATACCTATACCTTGCAGCAACCGTTGGGTGTGTGCGCGGGCATTACCCCATTTAATTTCCCTGCCATGATTCCGTTGTGGATGTTCCCGATGGCGATCGTCTGTGGCAATACCTTTGTTTTAAAACCATCCGAACAGGATCCGTTGTCGACCATGATGCTGGTAGAACTGGCGATCCAGGCCGGCATTCCAGCGGGTGTACTCAATGTCGTGCATGGCGGTAAAGAAGTGGTGGATCGCCTATGTACCCATCCTGATATTAAAGCGATTTCATTTGTCGGTTCGACTGCGGTCGGCACCCATGTCTATAACCTTGCAGGACAACATGGCAAACGTGTGCAGTCGATGATGGGCGCGAAAAACCATGTCGCGGTAATGCCTGATGCCAATAAGGAACAAACCCTGAATGCCTTGGTGGGGGCCGCCTTTGGTGCAGCAGGACAACGTTGTATGGCGTTGTCAGTGGCGGTGATGGTCGGTGACAGCAAGCACTGGATTCCAGAACTGGTTGAAAAAGCCAAGACTTTAACAGTCAATGCAGGGCATGAGCCGAATACCGATATTGGCCCGGTCATTTCAAAACGTGCCAAAGCCCGTGTACTGGACTTGATCAATAGCGGTGTCGAGCAAGGGGCTGAGCTGCTACTTGATGGTCGCGATGTTCAGGTGCAAGGTTATGAAGCAGGTAATTTTGTCGGGGCGACAATTTTTAGTGGCGTGAATACCGACATGCGTATTTATAAAGAGGAAATCTTTGGCCCTGTACTGTCGATTATCTGTGTCGATACGCTTGAACAAGCGATTGCGCTGATCAATGCCAATCCATTTGGTAATGGCGTGGGCTTATTCACGCAAAGTGGTGCGATTGCACGGACTTTCCAGAACCTGATTGATATCGGTCAGGTGGGAATCAACATTCCGATTCCAGTGCCTGTACCGTTCTTTAGTTTCACAGGTTCGCGTGGTTCAAAACTCGGTGATTTAGGACCTTATGGCAAACAGGCAGTGCAGTTCTATACCCAGACCAAAACCATTACCAGTCGCTGGTTTGAAGACAGCCACGAAGTTGGCGCTGTCAATACCACCATCAGTTTACGTTAAGGGGATCACGGATGAATATCGCCTTTATCGGTCTAGGCAATATGGGCGGCAGAATGGCCCAGAACCTGCTCAAAGCCGGACTCACCGTCTATGGTTATGACCTCAGCGAAGTAGCCATTCAGCACTTTGCCGAGGCGGGTGGCGTAGTTTGCGACAGCCCGCAAGCAGCAGCGAAACAAGCCGATGTCGTGATCAGCATGTTACCTGCAGCAAAGCATGTTAAAGACGTTTACTTAGGTGACAATGGGGTTCTGGACGTGCTAAAAGCAGGCAGCTTATGCATTGACAGCAGTACCATTGACCCGCAAACCATCAAGGACATTGCAGCAGTTGCGCAAGCTAAAAACATTCATATTTGCGATGCGCCGGTTTCCGGCGGCACCATTGGCGCACAAGCCGGTACGCTGACCTTTATGGTCGGTGCCAATGATCAGACCTTTGATGAAGTGAAACCGGTACTCGGTCACATGGGCAAAAACGTGGTGCATTGTGGCGATGTCGGCGCAGGTCAGATTGCCAAAATCTGTAATAACCTGATTCTCGGAATTTCCATGGCGGCGGTGGCGGAAGGCATGGCACTGGGCGCCAAACTTGGCATTGATCCGCAGGCTTTGGCTGGTGTGATTAACACCTCAAGCGGTCGTTGCTGGAGCTCGGAAGTCTGTAACCCGTGGCCACATATCAGTGAAAATGCCCCTGCTTCACGGGGCTATCAGGATGGTTTTGCCACCCAGTTGATGCTGAAAGATTTGGGTCTTGCAGTTGAAGCCGCAGGGCAGGTGAAGCAGCCTGTGGTATTAGGCGGAATGGTGCAGCAGCTGTATCAGCAAATGTGCATGCGTGGTCATGCGCATCTCGATTTTTCCAGCATTATCCAGCAATACCTGCCGCCAGAGGCATAAAAACAAAAGCCCAAGGATGGCTTTTATTCAGAAATTAAACCCTGTCATGAATAACAATGAATCCAGACTGAGGGAACACAGATGTTGAATTATAAAGAGACGGTACAGGCTTTCGATCTGGAAAGCACTGCAAAACAAATGCTATCCGGTTCAATGCAGGCACTGAATGCCTGTTATGAATGTTGTGACCGACATGCGCAAGGCGACAAGGTTGCCTTGTACTGGCAAGGTAAAGACGGTCGCAAAGAACAATATACTTTTCATCAATTACAGCAATGGTCGAGTCAGTTTGCCAACTTTTTAAAGTCGCAAGGGGTGCAGGCGGGTGACCGTATTTCAGGTCTATTGCCGAGAACGCCTGAACTGCTGGTGACGATTTTCGCGGCTTGGCGTATTGGCGCTGTCTATCAGCCCTTATTCACAGCTTTTGGGCCCAAGGCAATCGAGCATCGTCTGCAACTGGCACAAAGCAAGTTGGTGGTGACCGATGTGACCAACCGCAGCAAACTGGATGAGATTGCACACTGTCCCGCGATTGTCACCGTTGCTGATCCACACGGTACGCCGCTGAAGTCAGGTGACTTTAACTTTTGGGATGCAGTCAAACAGCAGCCTGATCAATGTGAATTGGTGATGCGAAGTATCCAGGATCCCTTTCTACTGATGTTTACCTCGGGCACTACAGGGCCTGCCAAACCGCTAGAAGTGCCGTTAAAAGCCTTGCTAGCGTTTGGTCGTTATATGCAAGATGCCATTGGCTTGAGAGAACAAGATTCCTTCTGGAATATTGCCGATCCAGGTTGGGCTTATGGTTTGTATTACGCCATTACCGGGCCACTGTTCTTGGGTCATGCCACCTTGTTCTATGAAGGCGGTTTTAGTACCGATAGCTTGTGTCAGATCGTCAAGGATTATCAAATTACCAATCTGGCAGGAGCGCCAACGGCTTATCGCATGATGATGGCGGCTGATCCTGCTCAGATGGCGCCGTTAAAAGGCCAGTTCCGTGTGGTCAGCAGTGCGGGCGAACCGTTGAATCCTGAAGTGATTCGCTGGTTTAAGCAGGTGCTGGATGCCCCGATTTATGATCATTATGGGCAAACCGAAGTCGGCATGGTGGTGTGTAATCATCATGGTTTAAGTCATAGCATTCGTGCAGGTTCAGCCGGTTTTGCCAGCGCAGGTTATCGCGTTGCGGTGGTCAATGAACAGGGCGAGGAACTGCCCGCAGATACGCCAGGGATTCTGGCCGTGGATATTAGCCAGTCGCCGATGATGTGGTTTGGCGGCTATAAGGAAAGTCGCAAATCGCCGTTTGTCGGGCACTACTATCTCACAGGTGATACCGCCGAATTACATGCCGATGGCAGTATGAGCTTTGTTGGTCGTAGTGACGATGTGATCACCACCTCAGGCTACCGGATCGGGCCGTTTGATGTGGAAAGTGCCTTGCTGGAACATGATGCGGTGGTTGAGGCAGCGGTCATCGGTGTGCCCGATCCGGACCGTACCGAGGTGGTGAAAGCTTTCGTGATTCTGGCGGCGGGGGTTCAACCTCTGGAACAGTTGGCGGAAGAACTGAGCCAATTTGTGAAAAAACGCTTATCAGCACATGCTTATCCACGACTGGTCGAGTTCGTGACTGAACTGCCGAAAACACCAAGTGGTAAGATTCAGCGCTTTTTATTACGTAATCAGGAAATTGCCAAACAGCAAGCAAAGGCAGGGTAAGGAACACAAGATGCAATTGACCGAAGAACAAGTCTTAATACGTGATATGGCGAAAAGTTTCGCCCAAGAACAGCTTAAACCCAATGCCAGTGATTGGGATCGACATGGTACCTTTCCCAAAGATGCCCTTGCACAAATGGGACAGCTCGGTTTTATGGGCATGCTGATTCCCGAGCAATGGGGCGGTTCCGACACCGGTAATCTGGCCTATGTGCTGGCACTTGAAGAAGTCGCTGCGGCAGATGGTGCGACCTCAACCATTATGAGTGTACATAACTCGGTGGGCTGTGTGCCGATTTTAAAATTTGGTAGCGATGAGCAAAAAGAACGCTTTTTAAAACCCTTGGCACAAGGTGAAATGATCGGTGCTTTTGCCCTGACTGAACCGCATACAGGTTCAGATGCGGCAGCCATTAAGACCCGTGCAGTAAAAGATGGCGATGACTATATTCTGAATGGCGCCAAACAATTTATTACCTCGGGTGATAATGCGGGCGTGATTATCGTATTTGCCGTGACTGATCCAGGTGCTGGTAAAAAGGGCATTAGCGCTTTTCTCGTGCCACGCGAGACTCCAGGTTATGAAGTGATTCGGGTGGAAGAAAAACTCGGCCTGCATGCTTCGGATACCTGCCAGATTGCCCTGACAGATGTGCGTATTCATAAAAGCCTGATGCTGGGTAAAGAGGGTGAAGGTTTAAAAATTGCGCTGGCCAATCTGGAAGGGGGACGTATTGGTATTGCCGCACAGGCCGTCGGTCTGGCACGGGCGGCGCTGGAAGAGGCCACGCGCTACGCCAAAGAACGGCTGACCTTTGGCAAACCGATCTTTGAACATCAGGCACTAGCGTTTCGTCTTGCCAGTATGGCGACCGAGATCGAAGCGGCCCGACAACTGGTGCATTACGCTGCACGCCTTAAAGAAGCAGGACAACCCTGTCTCAATGAAGCCTCAATGGCCAAGCTGTTTGCTTCAGAAATGACAGAACGTGTCTGTTCAAACGCATTACAGGTATTTGGTGGCTATGGCTATCTGAAAGATTTCCCGATTGAGCGGATATACCGTGATGCGCGTATTTGTCAGATTTATGAAGGCACCAGCGATATCCAGCGTTTAGTGATCGCACGTAGTCTATAAAAGCAAAGCAAGGAATCAAGCATGCAGTGGAACAGTATTTTATTAGAAAAGCGTAATGGCGTTGGATTGATTACCCTGAACCGTCCGCAAGCCTTGAATGCGCTGAATAGTGAATTGATTAGTGAAATCAATCAGGCCTTAGACCAGCTCGAAAAAGATCGTGAGATTGGCTGTATGGTATTGGCAGGTTCTGAAAAGGCGTTCGCCGCAGGGGCTGATATTAAGGAAATGGCTGAACTACATTTTCCAGATATCTACTTCGACGACTTTTTCCATCTGGCAGATCGTATTGCACAACGCCGTAAACCGCTCATTGCGGCGGTCAGTGGCTATGCTTTGGGTGGTGGCTGTGAACTGGCACTGATGTGTGACTTTATCTATTGTGCAGACAATGCCAAGTTTGGTTTACCCGAAGTGACTTTAGGTGTCATACCGGGCATTGGTGGTACACAGCGTTTAACCCACGCGATTGGCAAAGCCAAAGCTATGGAAATGTGCTTTACCGCACGGCAAATGGGGGCGGTCGAGGCAGAACAAAGTGGTTTGGTGGCACGTGTATTTAGTAAAGAACAATTACTGGAGCAGACCCTACAAGCCGCAGAAAAAATTGCAGCGCGCTCTTTAACCGCCAATATGATGCTGAAAGAAACCATCAATCGTGCCTTTGAGGTCAATCTCACCGAAGGCTTACGTTTTGAGCGCCGTATGTTCCATTCGATTTTTTCAACTTCAGATCAAAAAGAGGGCATGCAGGCCTTTGTGGAAAAACGGCAGGCAAACTTTAAAAATCAATAAGGGGGCAAAAAAATGAATACAGAACAACACTTAATGGTTGAGCAACAAGGCCGTTTAGGCATGATTAGTCTGGATCGGGTCAAGCATTTGAATGCGCTATCGCTCGATATGATTGAGGGCATTTGTACACAGCTGCAACTGTGGCGCAATGATGCTGCCATTCAGGCGGTTTTGTTCAAATCGAATAGTCCCAAAGCCTTTTGTGCGGGTGGCGATATCCGTTATCTGTATGACAGTTATAAGAATGCAACCGCTGATTATAAAGGCTATTTCAGCGCTGAATATACCATGCTCAATCTGCTACGCGAATATCCAAAGCCCGTGATGGTCCTCCTCGATGGCTATGTACTGGGTGGCGGTTTTGGCTTGGCCCAGGCCTGTCACATTGTGGTGAGTAGTGAAAAGTCCAGATTTGCCATGCCTGAAACCGCGATTGGCTTTTTCCCAGACGTGGGTGCAACCCATTTCCTGTCTCGGCTGGATGATATTGGCGTGTATATGGCGATTACGGGAGAACAGATCAGCAGCAGCGATGCGCTCTATCTTGATCTGATCGATTACCATGTGCCGAGTGAGCAATTGTCTGCCTTACAGGCAGCGTTGATTGCAGCGCCAAACTTGAGCAAAGCCAATATTGAACAGATCATTGCCCGTTTTATTACTCGTCCTGCTGAAAGTGAACTCAAGCAACTCATTGAACCGATCCGTAAACATTTCGGTTTTCAACATCTGGATGAGATCGAGCATAGCCTTGAACATGAGCAGGAGGAACAGTTTAAAACTTGGGCCAGCAAGCTGCTGGATATTTTGCAGCAACGCTCCTTTATCGCCAAGCAAACCAGCCTGAAATTACAGTATCTAGGCCGTGGACTGTCTTTGCAGCAGTGCATGCAACTGGAACGGGATTTACAGGATATCTGGTTTGAGCATGGTGATTTTATTGAAGGTGTGCGCGCCTTAATTGTCGATAAAGACAAACAGCCCAAATGGCAACAGCGTAATCCTGAACTGGAACAGATACTGGAAAAACTAAGCTAAATACACACTCCCTTCTATCTACAAACCTCAAGGAGTATCAACCCTCTGAACATGCTGGTGATCAGGATTGAGCATCAGCACAAAAATATAAAACAAGAATATCCAAGCAAGGAAAATGACGATGCAAACAATACATGGAAACGGTTCATCTCCTAACAAGTCATCTCATCGACTGGCAGGTATCTCCAGTATGGTGGGGACCACCATTGAGTGGTATGACTTTTTTATCTACGGTGCAGCAGCAGCTTTAATTTTCAATAAATTATTTTTCCCCAATCTTGATCCACTGACGGGCGTACTCGCTGCCTTTGCGACCTATGCTGTGGGATTTATTGGGCGACCACTCGGTGGACTGGTATTTGGGCATTTTGGTGACAAGATTGGCCGCAAATCGATGCTGTTGCTGACCCTGATGCTGATGGGAATTCCCACAGTGCTGATCGGTCTGTTACCGACCTATGAATCAATTGGTTACTGGGCTGCCATTGGCTTGGTGATCTTGCGCTTTATCCAAGGGATGGCGATGGGTGGTGAGTGGGGCGGTGCCGTACTCATGGCTGTTGAACATGCGCCAGAGGGCAAAAAAGGCTTCTGGGGTAGTCTTCCTCAGGCCAGTACGGGCGGCGGGCTGATGCTGGCTTCGATTGCCTTGGGGCTGGTGTCTTTATTGCCTGAACAGGCCCTGTTTAGCTGGGGCTGGCGGATTCCCTTCCTGGCCAGCATTATTTTACTGGCAGTCGGTTGGTACATCCGGGTGAAGGTGCCGGAGTCGCCAGACTTTGAAAAAGTCAAACAACAGGCTGAAGCAGTTAAAGTGCCGGCCTTGCAGGTATTCAAGCAGCATCCTAAGCAATTGATCAGCATTATTGTGGCACGTGCGGCGGAGAATGCATGGTTTTATATTGCCTCTACCTTTACCTTGGCCTACACCACCACACAACTGGGCATTGCCAGACAGGAAATTTTATTTGCCACCATTTGCGGTGCCGCCGTGATTTTAGTGATGACACCTTTATGTGGGCATTTGTCCGATAAGGTTGGGCAGCGCAATATGTTCATGTTCGGTCTGTGTATGCTGGCGCTGTATTGTTATCCCTTCTTTAGCATGCTCAATAGCAAAGACCCGGTGCTGGTGTGGACGGCAATTGTATTGGCAATTGGTGTGGTCTTTCCGCTCATGTATGCACCGCAGGCACAATTGTTTGCACGGCAGTTTCCCGCAGAGATCCGTTATAGCGGTATCTCGATTTCGGTCCAGCTGGCAGGTGTCGTCGGTGGTGGTCTTGCGCCACTGATTGCGACAAAGCTACTTAGTGTCGGTGGCGGCAGCCCTCATCTGATTATGATATATATTGGCAGTATGGCGGTGATTGCGATTATCTCGACCACCTTTATGCCACGTGATCGAAAATATGGTGTGGTAGAAACTGAGATGAAAAAACAAAGTCTCAATTTGGATGCCAAGATGACTGAATAGATTTAATTTTATGTTCCACGTGGAGCATAAATGTTGTTCATGAATATGCTTAATATTGTGGGAAGAGCACTAAATCGTTTTGACCTATTTAGTGCTCTTTGAGATCGAAGAAACACGAAAAAATTTATAAAACTATAATTGAATCCATGTTGTTTTCAGCTGGGTGAATTTATCAATTGCATGTAAAGATAAATCACGTCCATAACCTGATTGTTTATATCCCCCGAATGGGGTGCTGACGTCCAAGGCATCCACAGTATTAATAGATACTGTACCGACCAAGAGCTGTTTAGACAGGAGGATTGCTTTCTGAATGTCTTTTGTCCAAATCGAGGCTGCTAATCCATAAATAGAGTGGTTAGCCAGTTCTACAGCGTCTTCTTTCGTTTCAAATGTTGTAATGGCGACAACTGGACCAAAAACTTCATTGTGGAAGATATTAAAATTAGGATCTATACCAATCAAAACTGTAGGTGCCACGTAAGTCGATACATCTAAATACGCGTCCAGTTGTAATTCAATAGTATGGCATTGTGCACCTTGAAGCTTGGCTTGATCAATGGCTGCTCTTACATTCTGCGCATGTTTTCGATCAATCAAACAGCCCATATTGGTATTCGGGTCCAAAGGATCGCCAACCACAAGATTTTTGGCTTTTGCTACAAATTTTTCTATAAATTGTTGAGCAATACTTTTTTCTAATAAGATGCGGGAATTGGCAGAACAAACCTCACCTTGATTATAAAAAGCACCGAAAATCGCTTTATCAACAGCTCGTTCTAAATCGGCATCAGCAAAAATAATGTTGGCACTCTTTCCGCCAGTTTCAGGCCATACAGGTTTCATATTAGATTCGGCTGAATAGACTAAAAATTTTTTTGCCGTTTCTGTAGAACCTGTGAATACTAAACAATCTACATCTGGATGTCGTCCAAGTGCCTGTCCAGTGATATGACCCAAGCCTGTAACCACTTGAAAAACACCATCGGGAATGCCAGCTTGCTTTGCGAGTTCTGCTAGTTTTAGCGCTGTAAATGGCGATTGCTCAGCTGGTTTTAACACAACGCAGTTTCCTGTAGCTAGAGCAGGTGCGAGTTTCCAACTCGCCAAATCAAGTGGGAAGTTCCAAGGTACAACTGCAGCAACTACGCCGATAGGTTCACGGCTCACCATTGCCAGTTGATCCTTACTTGTTGGTGCAATTTCATCGTAAATTTTATCAATACTCTCGGCATACCACTCAAAGCAGGATGCAGCGCCAGGAATATCAACATTGAGTGAATCTTGAATCGGTTTGCCGACATTTAATGTTTCCAGTAAAGCGAGTTCTTCTGCATTTTCACGAATAAGGTCAGCAAGTTTTTTTAATTTTTGTTTACGTTCGCGAGGTGATAAACAAGACCAGACACCGCTTGTAAAAGCATTTCTAGCACATTGAATGACCTGATCGACTTCATCAGCATCACATGCAGACATATCAACTAAATGTTCAGCTGTAGCAGGATTTGATACGCTATAGCTATGCTGACTCTTCACATATTTTCCATCCATAAAATAGGAAGATGGAAGTTTTGTTTGAGTAAGTTGATTTAACCAATCCTGTTTTAATTTCATTGAATTTCCCTGCAATTCTAGCTATATAGAATGCTTAAACGTATTATTTTTAGCTAATTTTGTGAATTCGCTTTATATAAGCCTTAGGTTAAGAAAAAACAAATTAGATATTTGTTTGGGCACATCTCTCATTATTTAATCAACACAATCTGATTTAAATGTTAATGACGAATCGCATTGAGTAAGCGTTCAAAAAAATCATCACATTCCTGCATTTGTGAGATCTCGATATATTCATCTGGTTTATGTGCAACTTGAATAGAGCCTGGGCCACACACTAAAACAGCGGAATTCAATTGTTGGTGAAACAGTCCTCCCTCAGTTCCAAATGAAATTTTCTGTAGCTCTGCAGCTGGATCAACGAGAGTTTGTAAGAACTTAACCGCTTGTATTGTTGTTGACGTATTCAAGCCCGGGTATTGATTGATTTCCTGAAAACTTACAAATTTTGCATGAGGGCTTTGCTCAATATAGTTAAAAATTTTCTCTTGAACCGAATTTATATTTTGTTCAGCGATATTACGAATTTCATAATCTAAAATGCATTCATTGGGGACGATATTTAATGCTTTTCCTCCCTGAATTTTTCCGACATGCACAGTGGTAAAAGGGACGTCGTAGGCCGTATCTAAACGTGGACCTTCAGCAATCTCTTTTTGAGTAAATGTGATTGCCTCAATAACGCTTTGCGCACAGTGAATCGCATTTACATATAAAGGGGCTAAAGCAGAGTGCCCCTCTTGCCCATGACAAATTGCTTTGAATACAGCTTTACCCTTATGTCCTGTCGCAATATTCATACTGGTGGGTTCGCCAATAATGCACAGCTCTGGTTGAACAATTAATTCAGAGAGTTGCTTGAGAATTCCTCGTACTCCAATACAGCCAATCTCTTCATCATATGAAAGGCATAAATGTAGCGGTTTAATCAATTGTTGGGTCTGTGCTGCTTTAAGCATGGCATGAATCGCACATGCGATAAAACCTTTCATATCCGCTGTGCCACGGCCATAAATTTTATTATCTTTAATAGATGCTTGAAACGGTTCAGCACTCCAAGCTTGACCTGTAACGGGCACGACATCTGT
The DNA here is from genome assembly GCF_035615075.1 of Acinetobacter sp. IK40. NCBI lineage: Bacteria > Pseudomonadati > Pseudomonadota > Gammaproteobacteria > Moraxellales > Moraxellaceae > Acinetobacter > Acinetobacter sp. IK40. Next base: position 101,163 of record NZ_JANBOE010000010.1, read on the forward strand.
ATGCCCAGATAGCAATATCCCAGCTTGATCTTGAGGACCTATACTTGCCAATAAGTTGGCTTTGGTCTGCTCTGTATTGAAATTTAAAGTAATACGAATCCCTTCAGGTTCAAGTAAATCTTTTACAAACTGAATTAACGCTAAATTGCTTTTATAGGAAGTTGTATCAAATGCAACAAGTTGCTTGAGTAAGTCAATACTCGACAGATTAGACATCTGAAGAATCCTTGTGGGTTTGAGTTTTAATATGTGGATCATAGAAATGAGCAGAGCTCATACCGGGGATAAAGTGATCTGAGATAAAGCTTTTACAACGGCTAATAAAAGCTTGCACAACAATATTTGTTGGTACGTTTTTAGGTGTAGCAATACCTATATGCATAGGCCGATGTTCATCGGCAATACGGATGCGGATTAGGCGTTTACCATCTAGGCTGTAATTGTTCTTAGGGCGGACATTTAAAATGGTGTAGCCAATATTATTGGCAACCATTGAGCGTACCACATCAATATTTTTTGAAGATCGTACAACGTTTGGATTTAGATTTTGGGTGCGAAATAGAGATAAGAAATATTCATTGCTATAGGGCATATCTAGAAGAATCATTGGATATTGTGATAGTTCTTCTAAAGTTACTGCTGGCGATGCGGCTAAAGGGTGTTCCTCACTCACGAGCGCATGTGGTGGCAGTTTAGTTAAAGACTCAAAATGAATCAGATGTTCATCAATATTAAGATCGTAAGTTAAAGCAACATCGAGATCATTGCGTATCAGAGAACTCAGAAGAGCTTGTTGATCATCTTCATAAAGATCTAAAGAAACCTGTTTATATAAATTGGAAAATCCATGGATGATATCTGCGTAGACCATCGGAGCAAAAGCGGGAAAACAGCCGAGCTTTAATGGTCCGCGGATTGAGCCTGAAAATTCTGCGGCGAGAGAGTATAGGCCCGAAGCTTGGTTCAAAATGTGTTTACATTCCAACATGACATTTTTACCTACAGCAGTTGGAATTAAGCCTTTAGCATGTTGACGAATAAATAGTTGGGTTTGTAATTCTGATTCAATATGTGCGATTGCAGCAGAAATAGATGGAGAAGATACATGTATCTTCTCCGAAGCAATAATGATGCTGCCACATTCAGCAGTTGCAACAAAGTATTCCATTTGTCTTAAAGAAATTCGATTTAACACTTTGGATACATCTCCATTGTATATCCCAAAAAAGTTTATTCATTTCCTGGAACACCATAGCTAGGAGCACTTGTTGGGTCTAAAGCTCTTAAAACATAATCATCAACTTGAGGTTCATATATTTGCCATAGTGCTATAAGTTCAGAAATGGGTTGATCTGACCAGTCCACTCGCAAATCGATAATTGGCCACTCCAATTTGTCAACAACCAAGAGACCAGCAGAATGTACATCTCCAGCTTCACCACCTGCTTGTTCTCCAGCTTGCAGTGCATACAGTAGGCGCTCAGCTAAAGCGCCTTTACTTTGCTCGAACTGTTCCAGCATAGCGCGAGTCACATTTATATTATCGAGTAAATTACCTGCGCAAACCACATCTGTCCCCAGATGTTGAGCATAAATACCCAGAGTATTTTCCCCGCTAAAAGCAAATGGTGCATTATGTGCATCAAGCAGAGTAAGTTGGCGATAGTCAATAAAATCAGTATTTTTAGTTAACTCATCGATAGCATTTTGAGGTGAGATATTATATTTAACCATTTCAAGCAAAATGCTGGCCAATTGTGGATCAGTTACATTTTGACTGGCAGCCACACCAATACCTGCTTTTGCACGTATACATCTTGCTGCGACGGCTGGAGAGGATGAACTGATCGCTGCACCGAACTGTCCTGTTTCACTACATCTAGCAATGATTGAAAATGTCATGTTGCTCTCGTTTTTTAGTCTGGAATAACAGCGATTGCATCAACTTCTACCAGCCATTCGGGACGTGCCAAGGCTGAAACTACGAGTCCTGTTGAGACGGGATAAACACCTTTGAGCCATTTACCAACTACGCGGTACACATCTTCACGATAGCGTGGGTCTATGATATATATAGTAATTTTACAAATATCGGCCAATTCTCCGCCTGCTTCTTTGAGTAACATGTCAATGTTATACATTGCTTGTTCGGTTTGACCCGTGACATCCGCAAGAGCAACACTTTCCGATGTGTCTAGGTTCTGTCCGATTTGTCCGCGCAGAAAAACAGTTCGACCACGCGCAACGACAGCTTGGCAAAGATCATTATCTAAGTTCTGTTCTGGATAGGTTTTTTTTGTGTTAAATGTACGAATACGAGTATGTTTCACTGCATAATCCTAGGTAAATAATTATGTTTATCTAGTATGCGCAGTTCGAGTGTAGTCACAATTTTTGTTTTCCTTTCTATTAATTTACTTTTTCCGTATTAATGACAAAATTAAAATTTTATTTTGAATAAATCTATTTATTTCATTTGTTTATAGCCTTGGTTCAGCTTTTTTGAGCCACTTGTTCTGAATATCCTATTTTCTCTTTGTTTCAGTGCTACCTATATTTTTCCTAAAAGCGTTGAGTGTTGTCTTGAAGCTTGGAACTTTCATTTTTCAAAAACAGAAATATGAAAATCACATATCCAAGTTAAGCAACGTGAGATCGACAGTTGATAGTAAACGTGTACCAGACGTTTAAAAAAGTTGCTATGAGCAACTGACTCCATTCGACAAGGAAAAATGATGAGCTTAGATAAATTAGAAATAGATACGGTAGTTGTTGGTGCAGGTCAGGCAGGGGTTGCGATGAGTGAGCATCTTACCGAGCTAAAAATTCCACATGTGGTATTAGAAAAGGATCGTATTGCAGAAGCATGGCGCACACGTCGCTGGGATTCATTGGTCGCGAATGGACCATGTTGGCATGATCGATTTCCTAATATGGAATTTGAGGCTGATCCAGATACCTTTGTGCATCATGATCAAGTTGCTGAATATTTTGAAAAATATGCAAAACGATTTAATGCTCCAATTCATAGCAATGTTGAAGTCAAAAAAGTTCAATTAAATAAGCAAGGTGCTGGTTTTATAGTTGAAACGTCTAACGGTACTTTGAAAGCACAACGTGTCGTTGTTGCAACAGGACCTTTCCAAAAAGCAATTATTCCCCCGATTGCCCCTAAAAATGATGGTTTATATCAAATCCATTCCGATCAATATAAAAATCCCAAGCAACTGCCTGATGGCGCTGTTCTAGTCATTGGTTCAGGTTCTTCTGGTGTACAAATCGCGGATGAGTTAAATCGTGCAGGTAAAAAGGTGTATTTATCTGTAGGGGCACATGAGCGACCTCCACGAGTTTATCGTCAACGTGACAATGTTTGGTGGTTAGGTGTATTGGGAGGTTGGGATAGCAGTAAGACAGATACTGGGCCTTTGAAAGGTTTGGCTGTTAGTGGAGCGTATGGTGGGCACTCCATTGATTTTAGACGCTTAGCGTTAGACGGCATCACACTGTTAGGTATGACGAAACAGTTTGAAGGTGAAAAGGTCAGCTTTCAAAATGATTTACAAACGACATTACAGGACAGTGATAAAGCTTATTTCGAATTTTTAGATGCTGCGGATGCTTATGTGCAGCGTACAGGCATTGACTTACCTGAAGAGCCAGAAGCTAGAACTGTTTTAGGTGATGCTGAGTGTATTCAGCAACCTATTTTAGCACTTAATTTGGCACAAGCAGGGATTACCTCGGTGATTTGGGCATCAGGTTTTGGCTTCGATCATAGCTGGCTAGAAGTCGATGCCTTTGATGCTACTGGCAAGCCCAATCATAAATTGGGTGTATCAACAGAACCGGGTATTTATTTCATTGGCCTTCCTTATTTGTATGGCCGTGGTTCAAGCTTTATTTGGGGTGTTTGGCACGATGCAAAACGCATTGCAGGACATATCGATATTCAGCGCAACTATTTAGAGTATCAAGATAAAAACCAAAGAGATGCTTTTGAAAAAGAAGCAAAAACTGCATGAGATAACGTTTAAAAGTTCAATCTCCACGTTAGGATGAGCGTATGACGGTACATAATGATAAGCAAGGAAGCCGCTTAATCAATCAGGTCAGAGTGATTGGTAAAAAACAATTAAGTTTATTTGATTTAATCGCTATTGCTGTTGGCTTGGTGCTATCACAAGGTGTGATGGTAATGATTTTGCAAGGATTTGGATTGAGTGGAATCAGTTTTTTTATTCCGCTCATTATTGGATTCCTATTGGCGTTGACCTATGCGGCATCTTTTGCAGAATTAGCCCTATTAATACCTAAAAATGGCAGTATCAGTGATTATAGTCTGGTCGCAACAGGGCATCTACCTGCGATGCTTTCTGTATTTTGTGGCTATATTGTGGTTGCGATGTTTGCTGTTTCTGCTGAGCTGATTTTAATCGATGGCATTATACAACAGATATTTAAGCTTGATATTCCGTACTTTGGTATTGGTGTTCTTATTTTATTGATGTCAACAGGTCTGAATTTACTCAAAATTGATATCTTTTCAAAAGTACAAAATACCTTGGCTTTTGTCATGGTGATGTTATTGCTTGTACTGGGGGTAGCGGCATTGAGTGGTTGGTTTTATCCACATACACAAGTGATCGATTATCAGCTTAATTTCGATACCAACACTGTTGCACTCGTTGCGTTGGCCTTTTGGGGGTTTGTAGGTGCAGAGTTTGTTGCGCCTATGATCGAAGAATCAAAAAATGCCAGTCGAAATATCCCTCGCTCGATGTATATCGGTTTAACCACAATTTTTATCACTATTTCATTATATGGGGTAGGAGCACTTTATTTCTTGCCTAAAGAGCAATTGGTTAATTCTTTGACCCCTCATATTGAGTATGCAACAGCTGTATTTGGGCCGTCAGGTTTACTCTTTATCGTTATTGGTGCGGTATTTGCAACCTTGAGTACCTTAAATACGACTTTGGCTGCCTTACCAAGGATGTTGCAAGGCATGGCGACAAATAAACAAGTTTTATCCATTTTTGCGCGCACCAATCATAGAAATAACGTGCCTTGGGTGGGGGTATTGTTTATTGCATTCATTATCATGATCCCGATGCTGTTTTCACACCGTGAAACTGAGGTCATTAAAGTACTGTTAACCGCTGCCTGTATTTCTTGGTTGATTGCTTATGTGATTGCACACACGAACGTGATGGTGTTACGGCAACGTTACCCACAGATGGCCCGACCTTACAAAGCACCATTTTATCCATTCCTGCAGATCTTCGGCATTATTGGCATGCTCCTGACGATTTTCTATGCAGTGCCGAGTCCAGAGCTGAGCGTCAAAGTCTTTAGCTGGGTGGGAATCGTCATCGGTTCGACCACTATCATAAGCATCCTTTGGATCAAATTAGCGATGAAGAAACAACTCTTTCAACCTGAATCAATCGAAAGCTTGATGAAATAAAACTAGAATTTTAACAAGGAGTAATAACATGAATCAGTTATCAACAACACAAATCACCGAAATTTGGCAAAAAGATAAAGATCACCATATTCATCCATGGACTGACTTTGCAACATTTAAAGATGAGGGAGCCATGATCCTTGCACAAAGTGAAGGATGTTATGTTTTTGATGCTGAAGGCAATAGATATCTCGATGGTATTGGCGGTTTATGGTGTGTGAACGTTGGGTATGGGCGCCAAGAAATAGCAGATGCGATTTCAGAACAGGTTATGAAAATTCCATACTATTCCGCATTTGGGCATCATACCTCTATTCCTGCTGCAAAATTATCGGCAAAAATAGCTGAATTGGCGCCAGGAAATCTTAATCATGTTCTATTTGGCTGTGGTGGTTCAGTTGCCAATGATACCGCTGTGCGGGTCATTCACTTTTATTTTAATCAACTTGGTAAACCAACGAAGAAAAAATTAATTTCTCGAAAAGATGGCTATCACGGTAGTACATATATCAGTATGTCATTAACAGGGGTCGAGTTTGACCATATCGGTTTTGATATCGAGCGTGAACTGGTGCATCACATTTCCTGTCCTAATCCATATCGTAGGGCAGAAGGTCAGAGCTTAGAAGATTTCTGCGACGAAAAAGTTCAGGAATTAGAAAATAAAATTCTAGAATTAGGCCCAGACAATGTTGCTGCTTTTTTTGCCGAGCCCATCATGGGGGCAGGCGGGGTAATTGTGCCGCCTGTTGGTTATCATAAGAAAACCTTAGACGTCTGTCGTAAATATGGTGTGTTATACGTATCAGACGAAGTCGTTACCGCATTTGGTCGCTTAGGGCACTTTTTTGCTTCAGAAGCTGAATTCGGCATTGTTCCAGATATTATTACTTGTGCCAAAGGTTTATCTTCTGGTTATTTACCTTTGGGCGCAACCGTTATTTCTGATGACATCTATAACGTCATTAGTAAGCCTCAGGCAGATGGTGCGCTATTTACGCATGGTTTTACCTACTCTGGTCATCCTGTTTCTTGTGCCGCAGCCTTAAAAAATATTGAAATTATTGAGCGTGAAAATTTACTCCAACATGTCAATGATGTCGGTCAATATTTTGAAGATCAATTAAAAACATTGGTTGACTTGGACATTGTGGGTGAGGTGCGCGGTAAGAAATTTATGATGTGTATTGAAAACTTAGCCAATAAGAAAACCAAGGAGCTTTTCCCGAGTTCAGTTAATGTCGGATCTCGCATTGCCGATTATTGCCAACAAGATGGTTTGATCATTCGACCCGTTGGTCATATGAATATTATGTCGCCACCTTTAATTTTAAATAAAGAACATGTGGATTTCATCATCAGAACATTGCGAAAAGCAATTTTAAACACAATGGCTGATCTTAAGGGGGAAGGTTATTTAGCTGCTTAGATTTTGAAAAGTAAGATTCAAATGAGAGGCATGAATCTTACTTTTTCATTTTAAATGAAGCTTTTATTTTGATTACTACTATTTTTCGAATTTTCTATATCTCTGAATAGTTGATGCTCACCACAAGTGAATGACTTGCTTTTTGAATAGAGGCAGAGAAAGTCACATTCTAAATTTTTTAAAAGGGAATTTTACATGCTGAGATTTCATCAAAGCTTGATGGTAATGCTGTTGTTCTCTAATTCTATTTATGCAGAAGAGAGTAATAAAAAAATGAATATTTCTGGTTCATTAACATTGGCTTCGGATTATGTTCTGCGTGGTGCAACGAATTACCCTGAGAAATCTGATGCCACATTACAGGGTGTTTTAACACTAAGTTATGACAATATCTATGTAAGTTATTTTGGTTCTAAATTAGGTTATTCGTTTTCTGAGATGCAACATAAAAATAAAATTTTAACCGATCCTAACTTAACTGATCGTGAGAAAACAGAAAATATTGATACATTAAGAAAGCCTTCATCAGACTACTATGAGCATGATCTTATTTTAGGCTATAAAACTAGCTTAGATAAATGGGACTTAGATTTTAATATAGCGACCTATCTATATCCTGGCGGGGAAAATACAACCAGTGTCGAGATGGGTATCTTTTTGAATCGTTTGTTAAGTGACAGTATTGGGAATAGCATAAACTTGACATTTCAAACCTATTTAAATGATGTTGTTTATGCGAATCAATTGGATACCTACTTAACCTTGAGCTATATCCATCCTTTAATCAATAATTTTAGCCTCAGTCTTTCTAGTGCATTTTCATATTTTAATGATAATGGGAAATATGAAGGTGGTTCATTTCTGAATACAACTGAAGATTTTGCGTGGAGATTTACTGCTGTTGAGTTATCTCGTCCAATTTTAAAAGATCAAAGTGCTTTGGTATCAATGAAGTATATTTTTGGTGGTGAAAACCGTTCTGGAGAAGCGCAGAAGAATATGCCTATTTTTAGTATGAGTTATAATTTTTAAGAAGTATCGATATTTGCTTAAAGAATTCCTTTAAATAAAAAAATATTGAAATATCAACATAAAAAAAGCCCTCATCTTTCGATAAGGGCCTTTTAAATTTGGAGCGGGAAACGAGACTCGAACTCGCGACCCCAACCTTGGCAAGGTTATGCTCTACCAACTGAGCTATTCCCGCATATTGAGCAGTTTTTACTAAAACTTACACTTAAAAAAACCAATCTGGAGCGGGAAACGAGACTCGAACTCGCGACCCCAACCTTGGCAAGGTTATGCTCTACCAACTGAGCTATTCCCGCGTGCCAGCTATAATACATTAAGCAAAACAAGGGTCAACAACTTTATGCAAAGAAATTGTTTAATTGCATAAAATAAAAGCATTTTCATTCAAAAATAACCTAAAAAGCAAAAAAATGGATAAAAGTTTCGCTTCAAGAGAGGTCATGTATACTAATGAACTATCTCAATCTGACCGGACAGCCTGACTCATGAATTTAGAACAACAGTTGATTGAACGTTTACAAACACTGGCACCCACTCATCTCGAAGTGATTAATGAGTCAGCAGGACATGGTGGTTATTTCCCAGGGAAGGAATCACATTTTAAAGTGATTGTGGTCAGTGATGAATTCCAAGGCTTACGTCTGGTACAGCGTCATCAAAAGATTTATGCCGTTGCTGCCGAGCTAATGAGCCCGGGTCGTATCCATGCGCTGGCGATTCATGCCTATATCCCGAGTGAATGGCAAGGTGAAGCACCTGCCAGTCCTGACTGTGCACATGCACCAAAAGCTTAAGGACGGATCATGGACCTACATCTCATCACGAAAATGCTGCATCTGCTTGCAATGAGCCTGTTGATTATTGCTTTTGTATTACGCGGTTCAACCTTATTTGTGGGTATACAGGATCAGCAGCCCAATCTAAAGGCCCGTAAAGCGATGGTGGGCTTACAGCATTTTTCGTTGACCCTGATTATTGTTACGGGTGTAATCTTGCTGGCAATGAAGAATTTTGATGTACAGCCGTGGTTCTATGCCAAAGTGATCCTGTTCTTTGTGTTGTGGTCATCATTGATCAAAACCTATAAGCAAGACAGCAGTATCTTGCTGGAACAACGCCGTGCAGGGTTGCTGATTGGTACAGTGGCCATGGTCGGGATTCTCGGTCTTGTGATGATTAAACCGGTTTTTGCCTGATTGTTGGACATTGTATTTAGAAATTGTTTTTGCACTAGGTTAAACTGCGTGCAGTTTAAAAAAAACAGGGTAGAGGGAAATCATGTTAACGCGTGTGGTGTTTAACCAGAAAGGTGGTGTGGGGAAATCGAGTATTACGGTTAATCTGGCTGCAATTAGTGCAAAACAGGGCCTGAGAACACTGGTCATTGATCTTGATCCACAAGCAAACTCAAGCCAGTACCTGTTAGGTGAGGATGCTACCTATTCGGCGGACAAAGCCGCGTTAGAACCCAATATTGAAAATTTCTTTGATGATGTTTTGGGCCAGACCCAGCAAAAAGGGCTGATTGGCAATGCCATTGGTTCGATTTTAAAAGCACCTCGTGGCAAGGGGCTGGACAGTTATGTGCATCGCTCATCATTCGAGAATCTGGATGTCATTCCGGCCAGTCCAAGTCTGGGTAGCTTAGAGCATGCACTGGAAAGTAAACACAAAATCTATAAATTGCGTGATTCAATTCAGTCACTCAGCGCACGTTATGACCGGATCTTTATTGATACGCCGCCTGCCTTTAACTTCTTTACCTTATCTGCGCTGATCTCAGCAGACCGGGTGCTGATTCCATTCGATTGTGATGTATTCTCCAAACGCGCGTTACAAACTTTGATTGAAAATGTGCTCGAAACCCAAGATGATCATAATGATCGCCTTGAGATTGAGGGAATTGTGGTCAACCAGTTCCAGTCTCAGGCAAAGTTACCTCGAGAAGTGGTTCAACAACTCAAAGATGAAGGTTTACCTGTGCTGGATAGCATGTTGCCGCCATCGATCTTGATGAAAGAATCACATCAAAAGAATTTACCATTGGTTCATCTGGCATCTGAACACAAGTTGACGCTTGCTTATGTCACCCTGTTCAATGAGATTGAATCGAAGCAATAAGAGAACATTATGAAACGTTTATATTGGATGCCTGTTCTGGCGGCAAGTATGCTTTTGGGTGCTTGTGCATCAACGGTTAAGCCAGCTTATGTTTCACCGACGCAATATCAGGGCTTGAACTGTCAGCAATTACAGGCCGAGTACAACCGTATTCAGCTGTATATTGAAAACGGGGTTCAAACACCAAAACGTACCGGCATGGGCGTGGGGGTAGGACTCGGTGGTGGCTGGGGCCGTGGTGGTTGGGGCTTCGGTCCATCCATTTCTGTCAACATGGGCCAATCGATGAATACCAAGAATACCGAACTTGCCAATGTGCTAGGACAGCAAGATGCGATCGTGCAGGCAGCCAAGTTTAAAGGTTGCCCGATTATCGTAAAACAGCGTCCGAAATCTTAATTTCTACCCGTTTATCACCATAATTCGTTATGGTGATAAATAACTAAATTATCGCAAAATGTTTCAAAAAATAATCATAAAAATCAATTTTTTAAAAAATTATCTCGTCTAAATTCCGCTATTTACCCTGCTGTTTTTATTACCGAAATTTGTATTTTTGCCCTAAATTCGTTTAAGGTGGCGCCCATGTATAGTCGTTCGGTATGTGTATGATTGAGAGTTGGTTTTTTGTTTTGGCGATGTTGGCAGTGTTACTGATTCCAGGTCCGACCAACGCTTTACTTGCCAGTGCAACCCACCAACAAGGTGTACCCAAAACCATTAAATTTATTCCAATCGAATGGTTGGGATATATGTACGGCATCAGTTTATGGGCACTGTTAATTCATCTTTTTGATCCGATCTGGCCTGCACTGGGTGCGATTTTACATACCGCAAGTTTGCTTTATGTGCTCTGGATGGCTTTTCATCTCTGGAAAAGTTCACATCTGCAAAAACATGATCAGCATCATCCGCATATCCGCAAGCGACAGTTGTTCATGTCGACCTTAAAAAATCCGAAAACGGTGTTGTTGGCAGCAGGCATTTTCCCGAGTGAAACCTGGAATTCAATCGAAAATGCGCTCATGGTATTTGCCGTGTTTAGCCTGATTCTTTTACCGGTCAGTATTTTCTGGATGATCTTCGGACGTGCATTAATGGCGGGAAGTCTGATTGGAATTAAAGCCGATCATTTATATAAAGGATCGGCTGTGTTATTGCTGATTTGTATGTTACCCATGATCTTTCGCTTGTTTTAAAGCGGCTATCGATTATTGACCTTTACGGTTACTGAGTTTCTGACGAATAAAACCAATCACACCCGGTAATACACTGATAATAATGATACCGAAAATCAGGTGCGTGAAATTATCCTTTACAATCGGCATGTTGCCGAATAAATAACCCAATGTAATAAACGATGCAATCCAGCAGAACGCACCAATCACGTTATAAGTCAGGAAGAACTTATAGTTCATGCTGCCTGCACCGGCAACAAAAGGTGCAAAAGTACGGGCAAAAGGCACAAAACGGGCGAAAATAATGGTTTTACCGCCGTGGCGTGCAAAGAAATGCTGGGTTTTGATCAGGTGCTGTTTATTGATAAAGCGTGAATTGGTTTCAAAGACCCGCGGACCAATATAACGTCCAATATGATAATTTACGGTATCGCCGAGTACGGCAGCAATAAATAATAAAATACCGAGTACCCATGGATCCATGGCACCTGTTGAAGCGGCGAGTGCCCCTGCGGCAAATAACAGGCTGTCACCGGGTAAAAATGGCATCACCACCAGACCGGTTTCAACAAAGATAATTAAAAACAGGATGGCATAAATCCACACGCCATAATTGGTAATAAATTCTAAAAGGTGTTCGTCAACGTGCAGAATAAAATCAATGAGTTCCATGAAGATGTTAACACTGTAAATGTGAGCTAAATCCTAGCAGTGCCTCTATAGAATGTCAGTATAAAAAGCAAATTAATTGGTAACTTTGCAGGGGGGTGAGGGGAGGGAGCACATTCAGATCATGCTTTTATTGTTGCAAATAAAGAACGATATGTTAACTAATTTGGTATTTATTGCATAATTAAAGATACATAAACTTGCTAACATGTTAAAAAACAAACCGTATGGGATCAACCATGTTTAATCCGAATGTTGTTGTAAAAAATATCGTAACGCAAACTGGCGTAGCAAATGGTGTTATTTTGGTTGCACGTTTACTGCTCGCTTATATCTTTCTTGTGGCTGGCTGGGGCAAGATTGTCGGCTATGCAGGCACCGCTGGCTATATGGAATCCATGGGCGTTCCGGGTGCTCTATTACCCTTAGTGATTCTGGTTGAGTTTGGTGGTGGCTTGGCCTTACTATTTGGCTTCCAGACCCGCTTTGCATCATTAGGCTTAGGTATCTTTAGCATTCTCACAGCCTTTATCTTCCATGGTGGACCAGATGATGCGATTAACTTTATGAAGAACTTTGCAATGGCAGGTGGTTTCTTCGCGTTAATGCTGTATGGCGCAGGCCGTTTCAGTCTGGACCATCTCATCGAAAAATAATCAAAAAATCCTAAAGCCCGCGCTGAGACGCGGGCTTTATTTTGTCCGTACATAAAGTTCACGCTTGATTACAAACTTAAGCCGACATGCACAGCTATTTCTGTTTAGATCATAAGTCTTGAGAATAAAACAGGAGATGACATGAAAAAATTCATCGCAAGTTGCGGGATTGTGATTTTAGCGGGACTATCAACCACGAGCTGGGCAGGTAAAGATGACCACGTGATTGTGCAGGAAGCGGCAAAGAATGTGGTAACAGTCAGTCAGGTGGCAAAACTTGCCGATGAAACCGGTATTACGCTCACGGGTCAGATCACCAAACAATTAAAAGGTGATCACTATGAGTTTAAAGACAAGAGCGGGACTATTGGAGTCGAAATCGATGATGACATCTGGCGTCAGGCCCAGCTCAAAGTCGGTGATCATGTCCGTTTGGTTGGCGAAGTCGATACGCATCGTTATAAGCCGACCGATATTGAAGTGGTCAAAATTGAAAAACTTGCCCATTAATTAAAAAAGGAAGCCTAAGCTTCCTTTTTTAATATCTTTCATTACCTTAAAGCATAAAGTGAATCTGCATTTCCCCAACGAGAAAACCCAGTACCGCACCGACAATAATCAAAGACCATTCATCTTCTTTAAAGGCCGGACGCAGCATGCCTTCAAACTCTTCCGGACTCAGTTTTTGCATGCGCTCAACCAGAGTATTACGCACGTTCATGGCATCTTCAGCATAAGATTCCACGTAGCGCATAGTGTCTGGAAGCTGTTTTAAAATCCGCTCCGCCACATCAGCTTTCAGGTTTTGATATTTTTCACCGCCAATGGCGTAGACCACTAACGGACGTACAATACCGGCCTGTAAATCAATTTCCTGTTTGACCTGACGGCTGACCAGTTCGATGACCTTGTCTGAATGGGTGCCGGAAAACAGCTCTTCCATCATGTTACGTGAGGTGAGGAGCTGTTTTGAAATCAGGGCTGCATAATCAGCCGCTACTTCATTCTGACGTTTAATGAATAAACCTTGCCAGGTATAGCCCATAATCTTTTTCGGATATAAAGGGCGGAACATCATTTGCAGCGCCATCCAGTCACTAAAGAAACCGACAAAGCCGCCAAACATCGGCAACATCCATGGATATTTACCTTGCGTGACGATCCAGCACAGCATCTGTACCACACCAATCGCGAAACCAAATACAAAACCGACATTACTAAAGAACTTGAATTCCTGTTTGCCGACTTTTTTAAAGATTTCATTCAGCAGGCGTTTATCTTTGAGCAGGTTGTTGACCACCATATGCTTGATATCGAAATACTTGGCCACATCTTTCTGTACTTCACTCATGATGTGTTCAACAATTTCCGGGGCTTTGGCCTGAACCCGCTTGATCAGTCGCTGACGGGCAAACTCTGGCATGCCTTCCCATAAACCCGGCTGATATTGCTGCGCGACTTCTCGGGTAATATCTTCGGCCGCCGCCATTAACGGCTTTTCGATTTCCTGGGCAATCCGTTTGGGGTCGAGTCTGGCAAAGATTTCTTCCGGTTTGATAAGCTTGGAGGTCATCAGCTCAACGGCTGTGGTTGCCATTTTCTCAGCTTTGCGCGGCACGATCCCTTGCCATCCGAGTGGAAGTCCAAATAATCTCAACCCTTTAAATTCGAGGGGAGAAAACATCATTTGAATGGCAATGACTTTGGTCACATAACCAATAAAGCCGCTGATAAAGGGAATGGAAATATATAGCCAGAAATTTTGGTGAAAATCCGCAATCATTTCTTGAAACATTATTTTATTGGTCCTTCAAGTCCTAATTGTTGCTCGTAGTCGGGCAAGCGCTAGATGATAGTAAAATGTTTTAGGACCTTGGTGATTTACCAAGACCTTGTGATGCTTAATTACCTTTTTATTTTTCCTTTCATTCAGGACATCACAATCGCATAAAAAGGCAATGATGCTGTCGATTGAATACCTGTCCGTGGTAATCCCTATTTCGAGTCATCATCTTAGCACCAATTTTTGTTTTGTGTGGAGCAGAATAGGCAAGAATTGTTGATTTAACTCTCCTTATTCTGGAGGTATTTATGGAATTTTACTTTAAATTTCAGTGCCGATTTTCAGGTCCAATTAAAAAACAAGATAGATGATGAATTGCGGTGCGTCAAAGCGTGAAAAATGTTAGAATGTGGCGCTTAATTCATTTGCCTTTAAGATGAACCATGACGACCAATACTCAAATTACTGAAGATCGTATCCTTATTCTGGATTTCGGCTCTCAATATAGCCAGCTCATTGCACGTCGTGTACGTGAAGCGGGTGTCTATTCTGAAATGTATGCATTCGATATGTCTGAAGAAGACATTCGTGCGTTTAATCCGAACGGGATTATTTTATCAGGTGGCCCTGAGAGCGTACATGAAGAGGGAAGCCCACGCGCACCGCAAGTTGTATTTGAATTAGGCGTACCGGTATTGGGTATTTGCTATGGTTTACAAACCATGTCTGAGCAACTTGGCGGTAAGGTAGAGCCAGGCACAGTACATGAGTTTGGTTATGCGGAAGTTGATATTCTGGTCCGTGATAAATTGATCGGTAACTTGCAAGATCGCGAAAACCAGCTCCATGTCTGGATGAGTCATGGCGATAAAGTCAGTGCGATTCCGGAAGGCTTCCAGGTGACTGCAAGCACGCCAAGCTGTCCATTTGCTGCAGTAAGTGATGAAGCACGTCGTTTCTATGGCGTTCAGTTCCACCCAGAAGTGACTCACACCGCTAAAGGCGCTGAATTACTGTCTAACTTTGTTCATCAGATTTGTGGTTGCCGCGGTCTGTGGACTCCTGAGCACATTATCGATTTACGTGTAGAACAGTTACGTGAACAAATCGGTGATGAAAAAGTTCTGTTAGGTTTATCTGGTGGTGTAGATTCATCAGTGGTTGCTGCGCTATTGCATAAAGCCATTGGCGACCAGTTAACTTGCGTATTTGTAGACAATGGTTTACTTCGTTTAAACGAAGGTGATCAAGTGATGCAGATGTTTGCAGACAACATGGGCATCCGTGTAATCCGTGCACAGGCTGAACAACGTTTCTTGTCGGCATTGGCAGGTGAAGTTGATCCTGAGAAAAAACGTAAAATCATTGGTCGTGAATTTATCGAAGTCTTTGCTGAAGAAGCGCGTAAACTGGATGGCGTGAAATTCCTGGCGCAAGGTACGATTTACCCAGACGTGATCGAATCTGCTGCAAGCAAGCAAGGTAAGGCACACGTGATCAAATCACACCACAACGTGGGTGGTTTGCCAGAAGATCTAGCTTTTGATCTGGTTGAGCCATTACGTGACCTGTTCAAAGATGAAGTCCGTAAATTAGGTACCACGCTTGGTTTACCGCATAGCATGATTTACCGTCATCCATTCCCAGGTCCAGGTTTGGGCGTGCGTATTTTGGGTGAAGTGAAGAAAGAATATGCTGATATTCTTCGTCTTGCAGATGACATCTTTATGCAAGAGCTTCGTGACAGCGGCTGGTACGACAAAACTGCTCAAGCATTTGCAGTCTTTCAACCAGTGAAATCAGTCGGTGTTGTCGGTGATGGCCGTCGTTATGCATGGGTGATTGCACTTCGTGCGGTTGAAACCGTTGACTTTATGACAGCCCGTTTTGCGCACTTGCCATATGAACTGGTTGATAAAATCTCAACCCGTATCATGAACGAAATTAAAGATGTTTCACGTGTTGTATATGACGTGTCATCTAAACCACCAGCTACGATTGAGTGGGAATAATGAAATGAAAAGGCAGGATGAACATCCTGCCTTTTTTTATGCGATTAACAAAGAGGTAAAGCATGTCCGAAACCTTGCAACTGGAACAGTTAACAGGATATTTACAGCAGCTTTTGGGTGAATCCCTCTTTGCCATTTATCTGTATGGATCGGCTGTTGATGGCGGGCTAGCTCCAGAAAGTGATCTGGATGTTTTGGTTGTGCTGAGTCAAGCAATCACACTTCCGCAACGACAGCAACTAGCAGAAACCTTATTACAAATTTCGCATCCGATTGGTGCTGCACAACGTGCACTTGAAGTCACCATCGTACGCAAAGACCATATTCTTTCGGGATGTTATCCCCTCAGCTACGAACTACAGTTTGGGGAATGGTTGCGGGATGAGTTAAGCCAAGGCGATATACTTAGCGAACATGCAGACCCAGATCTGAGTATTTTGCTGAAGAAAGCGCAAATGCATCACCAAACCTTGTTTGGGCCAGATCTAAATTCTTGGTCGGTTATGATTCCCGATCAGCAACTCTGGCAGGCGATGGCAGACACCTATCCATCGATAGTGGCGCATTGGGATGAAGATGCGGATGAGCGTAACCAGATTTTGGCCTTATGCCGTATTTATTTTAGTTTGGTGACGAATAAAATTGCACCTAAAGATCAGGCTGCGCAATGGGTGATTGCTCAGTTACAACCGCAACATCAGCCTGTTTTGCAGCGAATGGTGCAAGAATATAAAGGTGAGATTGAAAAGCAAAACTGGCAACAACAGCATCATGCTTTACAACCTGTTGTTGATTTCCTGTCTTTAAAAATTGATGAACAGTTTAGACAGAGAGGCTTATTAAGGATTGATGAATAAAGAAGCTATTTGCAATTTCTTAATCGAATCCATTCTAGCAAAAGTACCAAAGAGCTATTTTTTATTTAAAAAATAATCTATTCCTCATTTTATATAATTTAAGACATATCCAACTTGCTGAAGCAGAAGCTTGATGATTAATCAACGATTAACAATTTAGCTCCTTTTGAAGTAAAAGACTGATGCGGTTCTGAATGATCACCCACTTGATAACTCATGCCTGCGGTTAAAATAAATTTCCTTCCATCTTTTAACCTGCTTTCTAACTCGCCTTCTAAACAGAATAAGATATGACCTTTTTCACACCAATGATCAGCTAAATAATTAGCAGAATACTCAACGAGTCTTACTCTAATTTTATTGCCTTCTTCTCCAAAATATTGTGTTCTCCAATATGCTATTCCTGTTTCACCATAATGCTCTGTTTTTTCTATTTGAGCCCAATCGGTTATTTGAAATGGGAAAGGTGCAATATTCATATCATTTTTACTCCATACATTTAATTATTTTTACAACAATGATCAAAATCGTTCTATTCAATCTAAATACTAAAAAATAATTTATTAGATATCAAAATTTTAAAAATTAAAGATATATCTTAGCTTGCTATAAGATATATTAAGATATATCTTATAATGTATAAATTAAGCAATTCGAGAACAATAAAGATGAAACAGGCATCAGCTCATCACGACAGCCAAGGTGATCTTCAGCATGCAGAGCAGCATCGCTCAGGCCGCCGTGGACGCCTTTTTGAATCAGGCCGCATGAAACTTTTGGTTCTGCATCTCATTCAGCAAAGTCCAAAGCATGGCTATGAAATCATTAAAGAAATTAGTGATCTGGTCGGCGATGGCTATTCACCCAGTGCAGGGACTATCTATCCCACCCTGACAGCTTTGGAAGAGATGAATTGCATCTCGTTGCTTGATGCTGAACGTAAGCAATACCAGATTACCGACTATGGCGACAGCTATTTAAAAGAGCAGCAAGACATGCTGTTGGCACTTCTACAAAAGCTGCGACTAAGACGTGAAATTCACAATAATGACCAGCTGATTGATATTCACCGTGCCATGGAAAATCTCAAAACCGCATTACGTTTAAAACTGAATATCGCGGACTTAAAGCCCGAGCAAATTCACCAGATTGCAGAGCAGATCGATCAGGCTGCGATTGCCATTGGGCGGCTATAGACGGGAATGAAAGCTGTGAGCGTGACAGCAAAAAAACAAATAGGTGCAATTGCTGCGTTCATTAAAAATTGTATTTAATCCATATCAAGTTCACCTGATGCAGGTCGAAATTAAGAAGAGTGCCTAAGCATTCTGGAGTAGAACGATGAAACAACATCAATATCATGTGACTGTACAACACTTAAAAGATAACAAAGGACAGGCGTCGACCTATACCGAACGTCTGGAATTTTATACTGGCAATCATGATGACATTTTCGAGATTGTTGAGCGTTTAAAGAAGGGCGAGTTTTTTGATGATCAAACCACCAAATCATTTGCAGTGGGTTTAAAGCTGTTTAGTGAAGTCATGCTGGAACATCGTGATCATCCACTCTTTGAAGATTTCTGGCCGCAGTTTGGTCAGTTTATGAAACACCTTAAACAGCAAGTGAAGAAATAGAGATGAAACTGTACACCTCGAACAATCTGATTTTATGGAAGCACTTTTAACATGCAGGAATTGAAAATAACCCCACGCCTGATCAGTAAATTGCCTGCCAAATATGCCGCCTGGATTTTGCCGCTGATTTTATCTTTTTTAATGAGTGGAGCACTGTCGTTTGTGAATATGTGGATGAGCCTAGGGTTTATTCCAGAATTTCTGCATAAATGGCCAGCGACATGGATGTTTTCTTGGTTGATTGCTTATCCGTTGGTGCTGGTTTTACTGCCATTGGTTCGGCGTCTAACGGCTTTGATTGTCGACATGCAGCCTAAATAATTATTGAATGGTTCAGTGCTAAAGATAAGCTTTTATGCTATCCGGGACTAAGATTGTCTCATGCATGACACTCTGCGTATTACCAAAAGACTATATTGAATGGGGGTGGTATTGTTAAGATCAATAAAACGACTCATTGCAATGGCATAGGTAGAAGAGAGCAATATCATGAGCAATAATAACGAATACGATATTTCTGATTCAAAAGACTGTGAAACGTATATCAATCAATTTATTCAGGAATTTACCATTCGCTCGGCTGAAATTGGGAAAGGAACCGTAATTAAGCGGGCTTTACCGAGCCGCCAGAAGCGCTTGGTGGGTGCCTGGTGTTTCCTTGATCATGCGGGGCCGGTCAGTTTTCCGGCGGGCGATGGTCTGGATGTAGGACCGCATCCGCATATCGGTTTGCAGACCTTTACCTGGATGATTGAAGGCACCATGATGCATACCGACAGTCTGGGTTCAAAACAGTTGATCCGTCCTAAACAGGTGAACTTGATGACTGCCGGTCGCGGTATTTCGCATACTGAAGTGGCGCCTGATAGTGAAACCAAAATGCATGCGGCGCAGCTCTGGATTGCCTTGCCTGATGATAAGCTCAATATGGATCCTAAGTTTGAGCATTACCCTGAATTGCCAGTGGTCAGCCAGGAACAGGTTGAGTTTACCGTGCTGGTCGGTGACTTTCTGGATACCACCTCACCTGTGCAGGTGCATACCCCTTTGGTCGGCGTTGATTTAACGGCACAAGCCGATACCAAAACCCGCATTCCACTTAATCCAAAATTTGAATATGCCTTTATGGCTTTAGAAGGCACAGCGCGTGTAAATGGGCATGAACTCACCGCTGATAACATGGTGGTGCTGGACACTGGATTGACCGAAATTGAAGTCGAGTTAAGCCAAGGCCATCGCTTGCTGTTAATTGGTGGTGAACCGTTCGAGTCACCAATCCTGCTGTGGTGGAACTTTGTAGGACGTACCATGCAAGACTTGCAGCAAGCACGCGAAGACTGGATTAATCATGATGCACGTTTTGGTGAAATTCCTGATTATCAAGGCAAGCGCTTAGAGGCGCCGGTATTACCCGACCAGATGAGGGCATCAAAATGAGCATCATTGCCAGCAGCAAAGTCTTGACCTTGCCTGAACCCTGGAAAGGTGAGGTCAGTAGCGGCACACATCAGTTTCTTACCGATAAGCCCGAACAGTTTGGTGGACATGATACAGGCCCGGCGCCGTATGATTTCCTGACGGCCAGTCTGGCCTCGTGTACCATGATCACCTTACGTATGTATGCGCAGCATAAGCAGATCGATTTGGGTGAATTTACGGTTGAGGTTGACTTTCATACCAATCGGGAACAGCAGGAGCGTATTGAACGCCGAGTTGTATTCCGGCAACCTGTGTCACAGGACTTGCAAGAAAAACTTCTCAATGTCTGTAGTAAAACCCCGGTGACTAAAACTTTGTTACGTAGTTTAGACATTCACACCATGATTCTTTAAGACTAAAGTGCTATTGTGCTTGGGCAAAACATAATTCTAAGTGCAATTGTGAGAGGGATCTGAAATCGCAATTGCACAGTAAAAAAGCAGGCACAAAAATGATTACCTTACATTATCTACAATGCTCACGTTCGTTTCGTATCCTGTGGGCATTAGAAGAACTTGGGATGGATTATCAGGTTGAGTATTATCAAAGGCTGCCGAGTTATGGGGCACCAGAGAGTCTCAAGAATATTCATCCTTTGGGTAAAGCACCGATTCTGGTAGATGATGACGAGGTGATTGTAGAGTCTGCCGTAATTCTGGATTATTTACAACAACAGTATGATTCTCAACAACAATTCAAGCCAACATCCGACAAAGACCAACGGCAGTATGCTTACTGGATGCACTATGCTGAAGGTTCTTTAATGCCTTTGCTGGTGATGACCTTGGTGATGAATAGTGTTAGCAAGCATGTACCCTGGGTAATTCGTCCGATTGCAGAGAAAATTACCGGTGGGGTAAAAGCCAGTTTTGTTCGTCCACGGGTAAAAGAACATATTCTGTATCTTGAGCAATATTTATCAGAACATGATTATTTTGCGGGTGACTTTTCTTTCGCGGATATTCAAATGGCCTTTCCACTGATTGCGATTCAAAATCGCTTGCATGGCAAGTATCCGAATATTCAAGCTTTTGTTCAACGTGTTCAGCAACGTTCTGCCTTTCAAAGGGCGGAGCAGAAAAGCTTGCATTCGCAGTGTGCCTAAAATTGAAGATTAAAAAGGGGAGCATCTTGCTCCCCTTTTTAATCGGTATCTGTTTAGCGCTTGATTACAATCGAATCAATGCCACTATGTTGTAAGGTTTGTTGCGCTGCAAGTGCTGAGTCCTGGCTATCATAAGGGCCAGAGAACACACGATACCAAGTCTGACCATTTTCCACACTTTTCACCACATCCGCAGACAAGCCATTCAGGATAATTTCGGCACGACGCGCATCGGCACTGTCAGGATCAGGATAGCTGCGGACTTGTAAAATATAAGTTGCGTGTGCTGGTGCAACCGGTTCAGTTGGGGTGAGGCCTGCTGGATCTTCTGCTGCTGGGGCTTCAGGTTTTGGCGATTCAATGATTACCACATTCCCTTGCTGTTTGGTCTCAGGAACTGCCTGTTCAGGAATTGGAGTCACTTGCTGTTGAGGCAGCAAATCATAGAAGCGGTAATCTTTATTGGTGTTTTCTTCTTGGTAATGCTCGGAAGTGACCTGATTTTTGGTCGGGACAGGTTGCCAAGGCTGCCAAAGCATCAGCATCACAGCTACGCATAGGATCGCAAGAATAGCGACAAGCATTCCTAACCACTTCGGAATGAGTGGTTTTTTAGGCTTGTTTGGTCGTTCAGATACACCACGTTGCGTTTTTCCAAACACCGGAAATTCCTCTTGATCCTATTGATTTATTTGTAACTTGAGTTTACTTAAAAACAAAGCATTATGTTTAAAAATAATGCTTTGTTTACCATATTGTTTAACAACGATGGCTTAAGTTTACATGGCTTTAAGCTTTGCTGATTACATCGTCTCAGGCGCTGATACACCGAGCAATTCCAAGCCATTGCGTAATACTTGCTGGACGTTGATTGAAAGCAACAAACGCGCTTGTGTCAGTGCCACATCATCGCCCAATACTTTATGTTCATTGTACCAAGCATGGAATAGGGCAGCTAACTCTTTAAGATAGTTACCAATCTGATGCGGTTCGTAGGCATTGGCTGCACGCACCAGAATATCAGGATAAGCAGCAAGTTTAGACAAGATCTCGGTTTCAGCATCCAGCTCTAAACGGTTGGCATGTTCGCGTGCTGCGCTAAGGTCGAAATTAAAACCAGTCGTCGCTGCTTTTTCTAACATACGGCAAATACGTGCATGCGCATATTGGATGTAATACACTGCATTATCTTTGCTTTGTGAAACGGCAAGGTCAAGGTCAAAGTCGATGTGCTGTTCAGATTTACGCATCACATAGTAGAAACGGGCAGCATCGTTACCCACTTCCTTACGCAAGTCACGTAAAGTCACGAACTGACCTGAACGCGATGACATTTGCACCATCTCGCCGCCACGCCATAAGCTCACGAACTGAACCAAAAGTACGGTGAGTTTCTTCGAATCATAACCCATGGCATCAATGGCAGCTTTTACACGTGAAATATAACCGTGGTGGTCTGAGCCCCAGATATCAATCAGGTCGGTATAGCCACGTTGTAATTTATTCAAATGGTAAGCAATATCAGAGGCGAAGTAAGTGGTTTGACCATTACGACGTTTGACCACACGGTCTTTTTCATCACCGAATTCGGTTGATTTAAACCAGATGTTGCCGTCTTTTTCGTAGAGGTAGCCACGTTGATCCAGTGTTTCAAGAGCTTCGTCAATCTTGTCGGTCAATGAATCTTCGCTGAACCATTTGTCAAAGGTGACACCAAAGTCAGCCAGGTCATCTTTAATATCATCCAGAATGGCATGTAAAGCTGCCTGATGGAACACGCGATAAGCTGCACCCAAGTGTTGTTGCGAGTTCGCAATCAAACCATCAATGTGCTTTTCTTTATCGCCTGAAAGCACAACTTTATTGCCTTCAGCATCAAGTTCTTCAGCATATTGCACATCTTCTGGTACATCTTTATAGATGTCGGCAACGGCACGAACGTGTGCATCGCCATCTTTATCAATAATTTCCTGTGCGATTTCTTTAACGTAGTCGCCTTGATACGCATTCTTCGGGAAAACCAGTGTTTGCCCGGTCAATTCTAAATAACGTAAATAAGTTGAAGTCGCCAAGATATCCATCTGACGGCCAGCATCGTTGACATAGTATTCGCGGTCAACTTTTGCACCCGTTGCTTCGAGTAAGTTCGCAACGGTCATGCCATAAGCTGCACCACGACCATGGCCGACATGCAGGCTAGAGGTCGGGTTTGCCGATACAAATTCGACCTGAATTTTTTTAGTCGCGTTGGCCTGACTACGACCATAGGCATCTTTTTGTGCCTGAATCTGGTCGAGCACCGCATAGCGCTGGTCTGCATTTAAAAAGAAGTTAATAAAACCCGGACCTGCAATTTCTGCTTTGGTAATGTCTGCCACTTCTGGTAGTGCTGCCAGAATTTTTTCAGCCAGATCACGTGGTTTCATGCCCGCGGCTTTAGAACCGATCATGGCAATATTTGAAGCAAAGTCTCCGTGACTTCGGTCTTTGGTACGGGTTAAATGGCTCGTGTTGGTCCAATCTGAAGGGAGTACACCTTGCTGTTGCAGGGTTTGTACCGCATGATCAAGAGCTGCTTGTATTGCCGTATTCATAGTTACCGAAAATAAATGTCGCGGAAAAACGTCAAATATAGCAAACTTTGCAGGCTTAAGGGGAGAGTGATTTGGCTGGAATTCACATATTCCGGTAAATCTTTTGTCAGTTCTTGTTTTTTTCGTTACAGGGTGGATGCTATATTATTGAATAACATAGCATCTTTCGATTTTTTAATCTGCTAAAATCTGTTCCAGCAATTCATCGCTTGGCGCAAAATAATAAGCGCCGTCGATTGCAGTGGTGAAATGCAATAAACGGTCATGGATCCCATCTCTGGCTGTTCCAAACATGCGTTTCAGCATTTCATCAATAATACTTAAATTATTGGTATACGCCACAAAGAAAAGCCCCTGTTCACCCTTGCCATCGCCATAAGGCAGGCTGTGACGCAAGATTTCCATTTCTTCGCCTTCATCATCTTCCACCACGGTGCGCGCGACATGGGAGTTTTCCGGTTTGATGTCATCATCGAGTTCAATCGATTCCAGTTTGGTACGACCAAATACATGTTCCTGTGCATCGACTTTGAGCTGGCGCCATTTGACCAGATCATGGGTATAACGCTGGGCAAAGATAAAGCTGCCATCTGCAAATGCACCCGCTTGTTCAGGCAGTAAAGCCGCTTCAGCACGATCGTCAGGGAATTGTGGATTCTCTGTTCCATCAATAAAGCCGGTCATGTCGCGACCGTCAAAGAAACGGAAGCAGGCACGCTCATCAAGTACCTCAACTTTATCCTGAATGCCGGTAAAGAAGGCCTGGCTCATGGCAAAGCAGATATCTGCACGGGCGCTGGCAATATGGATAAAGACATCAGCAGGCACCACTGGCATGTTAAATGCGCCACTTTGTGGGTCAAGTTGTTTAAAACCTGCAGGTGTTTGCGGGTAGAGTCGAGCCCAAAGTTCAGGACCAAATGCGATGGCTGTTTTAATCTGGTCATTCGGATGTTGCGTGATTAAACGGTCACGCGTAGACAGTAGCACTTCAATCTGTTGTTTT
Source organism: Acinetobacter sp. IK40 (assembly GCF_035615075.1). NCBI lineage: Bacteria > Pseudomonadati > Pseudomonadota > Gammaproteobacteria > Moraxellales > Moraxellaceae > Acinetobacter > Acinetobacter sp. IK40. The sequence goes on from NZ_JANBOE010000010.1 coordinate 126,192, forward strand.
AATTCGGCAATGGTGAGGTCTTTTAAGCGTAAAACAATAAAGCGTGCATGATCAGAAGGTAATGGAAGAATGACAGATTGCGCAGTCATTAAAATCTCCTTAGCTTTTAAGGGATAAAAAGAATAATTGTGCCTGATGTCGCTGCAGCTGAGTAGCATATTTGTGCAATTTTATTGCCTGTAATGTCATCCAGTCTTGCTTTAAATCGATATAATTTAGTTTTTATGAGTTGATAACATTGTTATGTCTGTGCAGGTCTGGTTTGCTTTTATGTTGGCGTGCTGGGTGATTAGCATTTCACCGGGCGCAGGTGCCATCGCTTCCATGTCGAGTGGTCTCAATTATGGCTTTCGGCATGGCTACTGGAATGCAATGGGTTTACAAGTGGCATTGATTGTTCAATTCATGATTGTGGCAGCAGGGGTGGGGGTGCTGTTTGCAACCACACCTTGGGCGTTTCAGGCGGTAAAATGGTTTGGCGTGGCTTATCTGGTCTATCTGGCATATAAACAGTGGACTGCACCGATTCAAACCATTGAGATTGAGCAGGAACAATATCAATCCGCTTTCGCCTTAATCATGAAAGGTTTTGTGGTGAACATGAGTAACCCTAAAGCGATTGTGTTTTTGCTTGCGGTGTTGCCACAGTTTCTGGATTTGAGCCGACCGCAATGGTTACAGTACCTGATCATGGCCATTACTATGGTAGGCATCGACCTGATTGTGATGGCGGGTTATACCGGGCTGGCATCCAAAGTTCTCAGATTACTGCGCTCACCGACACAACAAAAGTATTTAAATCGTGGGTTTGCCGTGATGTTTAGCGGTGCAGCACTCCTATTAAGTGCGATCCAACAATCAGGTTAACAGCCTGATTAGGCTGTTTGAGTCTGGCTTTTGAGTTTTTGCACAATGAAAATCGCGGCGAAGCACAACGACATACATAGCACAATGCTTAAGCCAGTGGAAATATTCAGGGCTGCACTCGACCATAGACCAACGGTCACGCCGACCTGAGCCATTACAAAGGCCCAGATCACCATTTGTTTTGGAGAATGGGCCAGCAGGCGAGCGCTTAATGCTGGAATCACCAATAAGGCACCCATCAATAAGGAGCCCACTGCACGTAACGCCAGTACTGTAAATAATGCCAGTAATAACATAAAGATCAGGCGCTGCCAGTTGGCACTGACGCCTTCACTCATGGCAATATCGGGATCAATCGCAATCTGGATCTGCGCTGACCATGAACGGTACAGCACGACCAATGCAGCTGCAATGACCACAGCGAACATCGGTAAGTCAGTCCATTCGATACTAAGCAGATCGCCAAATAAATAGCTCAGTAACTCTGGGCGCAAGCTTGGCACCTGCTGGATCAACAGCAGGCCAGAACAGAGCAGGGTGGCAGAGCTTAAAGCCAGCAGTGCATCATTCGGCAGGCGCGAGTCATGCAGCACCCATAAAATCGCCACCAATAAGCCTGCCAGAAAGGCCACGCCGAGCCATAACGGTAAATTCAGGATGCCCGCAATCGCGACCCCAAGCAGGGTGCCATGGGCCATGGTGTCGGCAAAGAACGACATTCTGCGCCACAGCATCAGGCAGCCGAGTGGCGCGGTCAGGAACACCAGCAATGACCCCATGATCCAGGCGGGTAACAGGAGTTGTAACCATTCCATCATGGCTTAGACCTTTGGCTCAGGGTGAATATGGGGGCGTGGATCATGTGAGCAGGGCTCGGCATGGTCGCTGTGTCCGCAGTGATTATGATGATGCTGATAGAACATCCGTTGAGTGCCAAAAATGGCCTGATACTCAGGGTGTTGCTGAATGCTTTCAGGTAAACCGCTACAGCAAATATGTTTATTCAGACACACCACACGATGCGTACCTTGCATAACCCACTGTAAATCATGCGACACCATCAAGACGGCACAGCCATAGCGTTCTGGCAGGCTGCGTACATATTCGTAGAGTTCCGCTTCGGACTGGATATCCAGACCTTGCATCGGTTCATCCAGTACCAGAATGTCAGGCTGACGTAATAGCGCCCGTGCCAGTAAAACCCGTTGCCGTTCGCCCCCAGAAAGCTGCTGTACTTTAGATGACTGTAATTTCAGGATACCCGTATCACGAATAATTTCTGCACGTAAATCTGCTTCGCAAATTTCCAGATCCAGTAAGTCCTGTACTCGTAAAGGCAGGCTGGCAGAAGGATTAAACTTTTGCGGAACGTAAGCCAGCTTTAATTTCTTTGAGAAATATATTTTGCCTTTGGTCGGCGACATGATCCCGAGTAGCACTTTAATTAAAGTTGATTTACCTGCGCCATTGGGACCGATCAGCGTCACAATTTCTTTTGGATGCAGTGAAAAATCGACATTTCTTAAAATATCCCGTTCATCACGTTGAACCGAGATACCCTCCAGTTGAATAAGTGGAGTGCTTACTGAAGTGTGCTGCACTGATGACATTTTCCAGAAATTTCAATAATGCTATGTTGAGCAGAAAACTGGTCTGAGGCAGCAAGTTGGTCCAGTTGTTGAATCAGTCCCTGCGCAGAAGCTTCTTTAACAGAATGGCATTCGGTGCAAATCAGAAATGCAGCCTGATGCCCTTCTCGCGGATGACAACAGGGAATATAGGCATTAATAGAGGTCAAACGGTGAATCAGACCTTTTTCCAATAAGAAGTCTAAAGTGCGGTATACCGTTGGCGGTGCAGCAGGACGGTCGGCCTGGCCTTTTATCTTGGCCAATAAGTCATAGGCACCCATTGGTGCAGAGGCATTCAAAATGAGTTCAAGCACTTCTTTACGCAAAGGTGTCAGGCGTGCGCCAACCGCAGTACATAAAATCTCTGCTTCAGCAAGTCGCGCTTTAATATCGTGATGACCGTGCACACCATGTAAAGCATTGTCATGTTCGTGTGAACAAGAACTCATAGATTGACCTCATTATTTTTGTAGAGCCTATTGATTCTTCACTGGCACCTAATGGCTCGCTGATGTCTCAATAGCCCTGTTATCATAACATGCAATTTAGGATAACTATCTATATAAGTGAAAGGCACGACGGATCGTGCGGCAAATCTGAAAATAGACATAGGTATTTTACAACTTTTGTTATATTATAACATGCTTCGCCAAACTGAGTAATCTTGTGATGTCCCGCCTAATCGTTCTCGTCTTGTTTTCAATGTTAAGCACATGGGGCTGGACACAAAGCTTGGTGGTTTCAACACATCCCATTTACCTGATTGCAAAAGAAGTTACAGAAGGGGTAGAAGAGCCAGTTCTTCTGCTAAAAGACCAAAGTGGTCACGATGTACAACTGACCCCGGCGCACCGTAAAGCAATTCAGGATGCCTCTTTGGTGATCTGGCTTGGCAAGTCTCACGAAGCACCACTGGAAAAGATGTTGAGTCACAACCGTAAGGCGATTGCCTTGCTGGACTCGGGGATCTTGACAGTGTTGCCGCAACGTAACCTACGTGGCGCATCATTGGCCAATACCGTAGATAGCCATGTCTGGTTAGAGCCGAACAATGCAGTGCGGATCGCTTTCTTTATCGCGACCTTGCGTTCACAGCAAAATCCGGAAAATAAAGCCAGATATATGGCCAACGCCAAAGCATTCTCACAGCAGATGCTGCAGGCATCACAACAATATGAAAGCTCAAGCAAGGCCAAAAGCTACTGGTCTTATCATGATGCCTATCAATATCTGGAAAGAGCGTTAAATCTGAAATTTGCAGGGGCTTTGACCGATGATCCGCATATTGCACCGACCGCAGCGCAAATTAAGTACTTAAGAGACAATCGTCCGCAGAATAAAATGTGCTTATTGGCCGAAACGACAGCAAGTTCGAGTCAGTACCAAAAAATGAACCCGGTAGTTTTCCAGTCCGTGGATGAAAGCATGCGCGGTGAGGACAATTTTGTAACAGCGTGGAAAAAATTGGCTTCAAAAACCGATAAATGCGTAATAAGTGCACAAAATTGATGAAAAAAATAAAAATCAATTGACTCTAGCGTCAAAAAATATGGTAACGAAAAAACCAGACTTAAGTCGAGAAAAGATTGCATGTTCAGGGGTGTAACTCTATAATGCCTGCGATTCGAAACGATCATGATTAAAACTTGTCAAGCAGTTCTGCTGTAAGTGGGTAAAAAATGAGCCAAACTAGTCGCATGATTGACCGACGATTAGCAAAAGCTTTGGTCTTCTTACAAGCATGTATGATTCCCGTTGCCGCTTTGCTGGCATGGGCAATGAAAGACACAACTGCTGCTTTGAGTGCTGCGCTTGGGGCTTTGGTATGTTGGTTGGCACATTGTTATTTTGCTTGGCAGTCGTTTAGAACGGCAGGCGCAAGAGCATCAAAACAAGTCATGCTGAATATGTACCGAGGGATGCTCGGTAAGTTTGCGATTGTGATCGTGGGTTTTATATTAATTTTGAGCAATGTTAAACCGCTGTCACCGGTTGCATTGTTTTGTGGATTTATTCTCGTACAAGCGATGTCGTGGGTCGCGCCATTTTGGGTGGCGCGTCTACAAAAGCGAGTGTAAGACACATTTTAAGATTTTTGGAAGTAGAAGCGGAATCATTGCCATCCGCACGATTCGTTTCTCTTCTTTTTAATGATTGACATTGACCAGGTGTGATTTATGGCTGCTGAAGAACATGCCCTGACTTCGACCGAGTATATCAAGCATCACTTGACCAATATGACCTATGGCAAAATGCCTGACGGTACATGGAAATTGGCTGAGACTGCTGAAGAAGCTCAATCGATGGGGTTCACTGCAATTCACTTGGATTCAATGGGTTGGTCTATCGGACTTGGTGTTATTTTCTGTTTGATGTTCTGGATTGTTGCAAAAGCTGCTAACGCAGGTGTGCCAACAAAATTCCAGTCAGCAATCGAAATGATTATCGAGTTTGTTGACTCAAGTGTTCGTGATACTTTCCACGGCAAATCACGCTTAATTGCGCCATTGGCATTAACCATTTTCGTGTGGATTTTCCTCATGAACTTAATGGACTTAATCCCGGTTGACTGGGTTCCTTACCTAGCTCAACAAATTGGTGCAAGTGTGTTTGGTATGGACCCTCACCACGTGTATTTCAAGATTGTTCCATCTACTGACCCTAACATTACTTTAGGTATGTCTTTGTCAGTATTTGCCTTGATCTTGTTCTACAGTATTCGTGAGAAAGGGATCGGCGGTTTCGTCGGTGAATTGGCACTTAACCCATTCAACCCAAGTAACAAATTTGCAAAAGCGTTATTGATTCCAGTGAACTTAGTTTTGGAATTAGTAACTTTCCTTGCTCGTCCAGTTTCGTTGGCTCTACGACTGTTCGGTAACATGTATGCGGGTGAGTTGATCTTCATCTTGATCGCATTATTACCGTTCTGGATCCAGTGGGCGTTATCTGTGCCTTGGGCTATCTTCCACATTCTCGTAATCACGCTGCAAGCATTTATCTTTATGATGCTGACCATCGTTTACTTGAGCATGGCAAGCGAAAAGCATTAATGGTATTGCCTAACTGTCACCTGATGGTTGGGCTTAAATTTTAGTTTAATTTGGTAATAACCTAACCTCTGAGGAATTTTTCATGGAACTCACTTTAGGTCTAGTTGCAATTGCATCTGCTATCTTGATCGCTTTCGGTGCTTTAGGTACTGCGATTGGTTTCGGTCTTTTAGGTGGTCGCTTCTTAGAAGCTGTTGCTCGTCAACCAGAATTGGCTCCACAACTTCAAACTCGTATGTTCTTAATCGCGGGTCTTCTTGATGCTGTGCCTATGATCGGTGTTGGTATTGGCTTGTTCTTCATCTTCGCTAATCCATTTGTAGGTTAATAGCTTAATTCCTAAATCCACATATTGAGGAATAGCGAAATGAATATCAACCTCACATTGATTGGCCAAGCGATTGCATTTGCGTTCTTTGTCGCATTCTGCATGAAGTTTGTTTGGCCACCACTAATCAATGCGATTAGTGAGCGTCAGCGTAAAATCGCTGATGGCTTAAATGCTGCTGAAAAAGCTAAAGCTGACCTTGCTGATGCGCAAGCACAAGTTAAGGCAGAGTTAGACGCAGCAAAAGCACAAGCGGCTCAATTGATCGAACAAGCGAACCGTCGTGCAGCACAATTGATCGAAGAAGCGCGTACCCAGGCATCTGCTGAAGGTGAGCGTATCCGTCAACAGGCGAAAGAAACTGTTGATCAGGACATCAATTCTGCTCGCGAAGAATTACGTCAACAAGTTGCTGCTTTGGCAGTTGCTGGCGCAGAAAAAATTCTGAACCAACAAGTTGACGCAGAAGCTCATAATGCCATGCTGAATCAGCTGGCTGCTAAACTTTAAGCGAGGCGAATATGGCTGAACTCTTGACGTTAGCACGCCCGTACGCCAAAGCAGCATTTGCTTATGCATCTGAGCAGAATGCAACTGACGCTTGGTCAAATGCGTTACAACTGCTCGGTGCTGCGGTGCAAGACGAAGCATTTTCCGCTTATTTAAATCGCCCTGAGCTGACTCCTGCGGAACAAGTAGGTCTTTTTGCAAAGGTTTTAGGTGAAGATCAATCACAATCAGTGTCTAACTTTTTGACATTGCTTGCGGATAACGATCGTTTGGTTTTATTGCCTGAAATCGCTGCAGAATACGAATTACTTAAATCGCAGAACAACAACACATTGGAAGTAGAGATTGAATCTGCTTTCCCAATGGATGCGACACAAGAGCACATTTTGGCTCATGCGCTTGAAAAACGTTTTAACAGAACCGTTCAGGTCACTGTTAACGTTAATCCGGCGCTCATCGCAGGTGTTGTGATTCGTGCAGGCGACCAAGTGATAGATGACTCTGCGCTTAACAAGCTTGAAAAAATGCGGACTCGTCTTCTTGCCTAACAGCAAAAAGACTGAACTTAAAAAAGATTGAGGAATAGCGCAATGCAACAACTGAATCCATCCGAGATCAGTGCGCTCATTAAACAGCGTATCGGCGATCTGGACACCAGCGCGACCGCTAAGAATGAAGGTACCATCGTCATGGTATCTGACGGTATCGTGCGTATTCACGGTCTTGCGGATGCAATGTACGGTGAAATGATCGAATTCGACGGCGGCTTATTTGGTATGGCACTGAACCTAGAACAGGATTCAGTGGGTGCCGTTGTTTTAGGTAACTACCTAAGCCTGCAAGAAGGTCAAAAAGCTCGTTGTACAGGTCGTGTATTAGAAGTTCCGGTTGGTCCTGAACTTCTTGGCCGTGTCGTAGACGCTTTGGGTAACCCGATTGATGGTAAAGGCCCTATTGATGCAAAACTTACTGATGCTGTTGAAAAAGTAGCACCAGGTGTAATTTGGCGTCAGTCTGTCGACGAACCTGTTCAAACTGGTTATAAATCAGTTGATACCATGATCCCTGTAGGTCGTGGTCAGCGTGAGTTGATTATTGGTGACCGTCAAACTGGTAAAACAGCAATGGCGATCGATGCGATCATCGCTCAGAAAAACTCTGGCATTAAATGTGTATACGTTGCGATTGGTCAAAAACAATCAACAATTGCAAACGTGGTACGCAAGCTAGAAGAAACTGGCGCTATGGCGTATACCACTGTTGTCGCAGCTGCGGCCGCTGATCCTGCAGCAATGCAGTATTTGGCTCCGTACTCTGGCTGTACAATGGGTGAATACTTCCGTGATCGTGGTGAAGACGCGTTAATCATTTATGATGATTTGTCTAAGCAAGCTGTTGCTTACCGTCAAATTTCATTACTTTTACGTCGTCCACCAGGTCGTGAAGCGTATCCAGGTGACGTATTCTATCTTCACTCGCGTCTTCTTGAACGTGCTTCGCGCGTTTCAGCTGATTATGTTGAGAAATTCACGAACGGTGCAGTAACTGGTCAAACTGGTTCTTTAACTGCATTACCGATCATTGAAACTCAAGCTGGTGACGTATCTGCATTCGTACCAACGAACGTAATTTCGATTACTGACGGTCAGATCTTCCTAGAAACATCATTATTCAACGCAGGTATTCGTCCTGCTGTGAACGCGGGTATCTCGGTATCTCGTGTTGGTGGTTCTGCGCAAACCAAGATCATCAAGAAATTGTCAGGTGGTATCCGTACCGCTCTAGCGCAATACCGTGAATTGGCTGCGTTTGCTCAGTTTGCTTCTGATCTTGACGAAGCAACGCGTAAGCAACTTGAGCATGGTCAACGTGTAACTGAGTTAATGAAGCAAAAACAATATGCTCCTTACTCAATCGCTGACCAGGCTGTATCTGTTTATGCATCTAACGAAGGCTATATGGCTGACGTAGAAGTGAAGAAAATCGTAGACTTTGATGCTGCGTTAATCTCTTACTTCCGTTCTGAATATGCTGCGTTAATGCAACAGATCGATGAAACTGGTGATTACAACAAAGACATCGAAGCAGCAATCAAATCAGGTATTGAGAGCTTCAAAGCGACTCAAACTTACTAAGTTTATCTTTAGTTAAGTTTGGTTCACGGATCAACCTTCGGAAGCTCGAAAGAGCTTTCGACTACTAGGTTAAGCGTATGGCAAATTTAAAAGAAATTCGCGCCAAAGTAGCTAGTATCAAGAGCACGCAAAAGATTACTCGCGCGATGCAAATGGTAGCTGCTTCGAAAATGCGTCGTGCGCAAGAGCGCATGGCTCAGGGCCGTCCGTATGCCGATAATATGCGCCGTGTAATTGCTCACTTGGTCCAAGCAAACCCTGAATACAAACACCGTTATATGGTTGAACGCCCGGTTAAGCGCGTTGGCTATATCGTGGTGTCTTCAGATCGTGGCTTGGCGGGTGGCTTGAACATTAACTTGTTCAAGAAAGTTGTGCAGCATGTCAAAGCACAACAACAGCAGTCAATTGAAGTTGAATTTGCTTTGATTGGTCAAAAAGCGGTTTCGTTTTTTAAGAATTACGGCGGTAAAGTGCTTGGTGCAACCACCCAACTTGGCGATGCGCCGAGTTTGGAACAGTTAACAGGCTCAGTACAGGTAATGCTTGATGCATTTGATAAAGGCGAACTAGATCGTATCTATCTCGTTTCAAATGGCTTCATCAATGCAATGACTCAGCAGCCTAAAGTAGAACAACTTGTTCCTTTAGCACCGGCAGAAGAAGGCGATGACCTCAACCGTACTTATGGTTGGGACTATATCTACGAACCAGAAGCAGAAGAATTGTTAAATGGTTTGTTGGTTCGCTATATCGAGTCTATGGTTTATCAAGGTGTGATTGAAAACGTTGCATGTGAGCAGTCAGCTCGTATGGTCGCGATGAAAGCAGCGACAGACAACGCAGGACAACTGATTAAAGACCTACAACTCATTTACAACAAGCTGCGTCAAGCCGCGATTACTCAGGAAATTTCCGAGATCGTTGGCGGTGCCGCTGCCGTTTAACATTATTAAGTTTGAATTGAGGAGACAGCAATGAGTAGCGGTCGTATCATTCAGATCATCGGCGCGGTTATCGACGTCGAGTTTGAGCGCAATAGCGTTCCTAAGATCTATGACGCTCTCCAAGTTGACGGTACTGAAACTACTTTAGAAGTTCAGCAACAGCTTGGCGATGGTGTTGTTCGTACCATCGCAATGGGTTCTACAGAAGGTCTTAAACGTGGCCTTAATGTAACTAGCACAAATGCACCGATTTCTGTTCCAGTAGGTCCAGCGACTCTTGGTCGTATCATGGACGTATTGGGTCGCCCAATTGATGAAGCAGGTCCTGTAGCGACTGAAGAGCGTTTGCCGATTCACCGTCAAGCACCTTCTTATGCTGAACAAGCAGCTTCGACTGACCTTTTAGAAACTGGTATTAAAGTCATCGACTTACTTTGCCCGTTTGCGAAAGGTGGTAAAGTTGGTCTGTTCGGTGGTGCCGGTGTTGGTAAAACCGTTAACATGATGGAGTTGATCAACAACATCGCGAAAGCTCACTCAGGTTTATCTGTGTTTGCTGGTGTTGGTGAGCGTACTCGTGAAGGTAACGACTTCTATCACGAAATGAAAGATTCTAACGTTCTTGACAAAGTAGCAATGGTCTACGGTCAGATGAACGAGCCACCAGGTAACCGTTTACGCGTAGCGTTAACTGGTTTGACCATGGCTGAATACTTCCGTGATCAAAAAGACGAAAATGGTAAAGGTCGTGACGTATTATTATTCGTCGACAACATCTACCGTTATACACTTGCGGGTACTGAAGTATCAGCATTGTTAGGTCGTATGCCATCTGCAGTAGGTTACCAACCGACACTTGCAGAGGAAATGGGCGTTCTTCAAGAGCGTATTACGTCGACTAAATCTGGTTCGATCACATCGATCCAGGCAGTATACGTACCTGCCGATGACTTAACAGATCCATCGCCTGCAACAACGTTTGCTCACTTGGATGCTACCGTTGTATTGAGCCGTGACATCGCATCTTCTGGTATTTACCCAGCGATCGATCCACTTGACTCAACTTCACGTCAGTTAGACCCGTTAGTGGTTGGTGCTGAGCATTATGAAATTGCACGTTCTGTACAGAACGTATTGCAACGTTATAAAGAGCTTAAAGACATCATCGCAATCTTGGGTATGGACGAGTTAGCAGAAGAAGATAAATTGGTTGTTTACCGTGCGCGTAAAATCCAACGTTTCTTCTCTCAACCGTTCCACGTCGCTGAAGTCTTTACGGGTGCACCTGGTAAATTAGTACCACTTAAAGAAACGATTCGTGGCTTTAAAGGTCTATTAGCTGGTGAATACGATCACATCCCAGAACAAGCGTTCTATATGGTTGGTGGTATTGACGAAGTGATTGCTAAAGCCGAGAAACTTTAATTAGCAACTCTAATTTAAGGAGATTCTCATGGCGACGATGCAATGTGATGTTGTAAGTGTTAAAGAGTCGATTTACTCTGGACAAGTTACGATGTTAATCGCAAAAGGTGCGGGCGGTGAGCTTGGTATTTTACCAGGACATGCGCCACTCGTAACTTTGCTCCAACCGGGCCCGATTCGTGTTCAGTTGGAAAATGGTACAGAAGAAATCGTTTATGTATCAGGCGGTGTGTTAGAAGTTCAACCTCACGTTGTGACCGTGCTTGCAGATACTGCAATTCGCGCTGACAACTTGGATGAAGCGGCAATTATGGAAGCTCGTAAACAAGCTGAACAATTGCTAGCCAACCAAAAGAGTGATTTGGATTCTGCTGCTGCGCTTGCTTCGCTTGCAGAAACTGCAGCTCAGCTTGAAACGATTCGTAAAATCAAAAACCGCGCACTTTAATTATTGCTGGTTAGAGATTAAAAAAAGCCACCGTCAGGTGGCTTTTTTTATTTTCAAGGTATTGAATAATTATAAATTTTCTATAAATTACCAAGCATATTTAGAATTATTAAACCAAAGAGTAAAATCATCATGAAAATGATAAAAAGTCTTCCATTCTTGATTGTTGCGGGTTTTGTCGGGTGTGCATCGGTACCACCAGCGAACGATCAACTGAATGAACAAGCCAAGAAGCTTGCAGCGCCTTCAGAGGGCAAATCAGCAATTTATGTTTATCGTTCAAATAGTATTGTCGGTGCGGCGCTCAAGAAAGATGTATGGGTGGATGGGGAATGTTTAGGTGAAACTGCTCGTGGTACATTTTTCTTAAAGGAAGTTTTAGGAAATCAAGAGCATACAATTTCGACTGAATCAGAATTTTCACCAAATCATTTAGTATTGAAAACAGAAGCAGGTAAAAATTATTTTGTTCAGCAATTTATGAAACCTGGCGTAATGGTTGGTGGAGCAAATTTAAAACAAGTCGATGCCTTAACAGGTGAAAAAGCGGTGAGTGAATATAAACTTGCCCAAGCGGGTAAGTGTAGTAAAGCAACGATCACGCTGGATAAAAAGTAAAAATAAAGCCACCGTCAGGTGGCTTTTTTATGCTGCATCGAAAATTAAAATAAATATAGTTTAAGCGTTTGAAGCATCTTTATTGCCGAGTACCAAGGTTGCCAGTTTCACCATATCCATTTGAATGGTATTGAACTGTTTCTCGATCTTGGCAAAATCAATTTTGGAAAGATCGGTTTGACCATGCAATAACGGCATATTGAGCAGTTGCTGATTTGCACTCAATAAACTTTGGCGGATCTGATCGACTTCATTACTTTTCAAATTTAACGATAATAAAGCGTCATGTAAGCCATGCAGTTCCTGGTTTAAATCGCCTGTTGTATGCTGTAATTTTTGAACATTTTTATCCTGAATCGCTTGTTCAAGATTGCTTTGCGATTGCTTGAGCAGGGTGACATAGTCATCAGTTTCAATTTGCAACTTGGCCATATCGCGGGCGATATTCAGCATATTACCCTTGCTCAGGTTTTGGGTGTCCTGAGCAATGCTTGCTTCACGTTCTGTATTTTCAGAAGTTGTTATTGTTTGTTCAATCTCAGTGTTTTGCTCAGCTTGCTCATTGTCATGAGGGACCTGATCGCAACCTGTCAGTGTGAATAGGCTCACTGTCAGTGTGAATAGGCTCACCAAGGTGGTTACTGAGAGAATGGCTTTGATAGAGAAACGTTCCATCATGGCTGAACTACACCAGATTATGAGAAGAGCGTCACTATAATGAGAAAATGTGGAGAAAAAAGTGATTTTTGCAATTCATCAACAGTTTAATCTAAGAAAATAATAGAAGGAACTGTCTAGGAAGTTAAAAGAAAAGAATAGATAAACTATTCTTTTCTCTATATTTTTAATGCTTATTTTGCTAGTTCAGCTTCAATCGCGCTCACAATGCGTTCGTCGTCAGCAGTGATATCAGGTGCAAAACGGGCAACCACATCACCCTTCTTATTGATGAGGAATTTTTCAAAATTCCATAATACTTCAGGTGGGTTGTTTGGTGTTAAGCCGTAATCAACCAGATCTTTCCACCAAGGGCCTTCACCTGTACGCTCAGGAATGGCTTGGGTCAAGGTTTGATATAAAGCATGCTTATCATCACCCGCAACCGAAATTTTGGCGAAAAGTGGGAAATGCACGTCATAATTTAGTGAACAGAATTGCTGAATTTCCTCATTGCTGCCCGGTTCCTGTTCCAGAAAGTTGTTGGCAGGGAAGCCAAGAATTTCCAGACCTTGATCTTTCTTGGCCTGATAAAGTTTTTCCAAGCCTTCGTACTGCGGGGTTAAGCCGCATTTAGATGCGACATTGACGATCAAGAGCACTTTACCTTGATATTGATCAAGATCAACATCCTGACCTTTAATGTCCTTAACAGGGATGTGATAAACCGACTGACTCATGAGATAGGTCCTAATTTGTTGTTGTGACAATACCCGTTTGTTTTAACTGCTATTGCTGCAGAGTGCAATGCTCTTGATATGAATCCATACAAATAATCAGAAAAACCAAGCCTTTATTTTAGAGGGAAGCATTCTTTAGCTGAATCGGGGTTTGTCCAGTATAGCGTTTAAAGAACTCAATAAAGCTGGAACTGTGATGATAACCCAAAGCAAAAGCCAACTGTTTAATGGTCATCCCTTGGCGGATCTGATTGATCGCAAAAATGATCTTTGCCCGATTACGCCATTCTGATAATGACAGTTGCAGCTCTTGCTGGCTGAGACGGAGTATATGACGCTCACTGACCGCAAAATTTCCTAAGATTTTCTGCAGGCTGAGTTGAAATAAAGCTGGATCTGACAGTTGCTCCAGAATTGGGGCGAGAACGGGATGGGTACTTTGCGGAAGATAATGCGAATAAGCAGGGGCCTGTTTGAGTTGATCATATAAAACTTGCAGCAGGTGCTCCAGATACTCGGGTGCAGCAGCCAGTTTTTGCTGTTCCAGAATATGAATCACCAGCGCACGGAAAAAAGGTTCAATACTAAAACAGCGGCAAACATCACCTAAAAAAGCGCCGAGCCGCGGATGTAATCGAATACAGATATAGTGAATTTCATGCTCGACGGGCAGCGACTGATGCTCGGTACGTGGTGGCAGCCATAATCCATAGCTGGGTGGAGACAAGTAATATTGCCCTTCAATATCAAACTCTAAAGTTCCGTTTAAACTAAAGTTAAAATCTCCCCAGATGGAAGAATGCGGGCTGACAATATCATCTTTTTGATATAGAAATTCATGGACTTCTATATCACGTAACAAGGGAAATTGTTCAGCAACATTCTGCTTCATCCGGAGGGACTCACTATTAGTTTTCACATGTCATTTTAGGATTATTTAAGCCTTTGGCTAAAGTAAAGATACTGATCAATGCCAGGGCCACAAAGCTGATGACGCCATAAATCAGGATATTTTCATTGAAATGGTCGACCACATAACCGCCGAGTAAGGAACCGGTCGCAATCATGACCTGAAACATGCCGACAAACAAAGGCATGCCTTTTTCTACCGCATGCGGGGCATGCACAAACATCCAGATATTGGCTGAGGTAGGGAAAGCACCGAAGGCAAAGCCCCACAGTGCGGTTAATACAATCGCACCAAACTCATGAACCGCAAAGATCGGGAAGCCAAAGAACACAATCGCAAAACAGATCCCGACAAAGGCCAGGGTATAGCGTACATTCAGGTTACCACTATAGCCTGCAAATGCATTGCCGAAAATACCTGCAATTCCATAAAGTAATAACAGCGAGCTGATGGTGGTACCGTTAAAGCCTGCAATGTTTTTAAAGAAGGGTGCCAGATAGCTATACGCACAAAAATGCGCGAGACCAATCAGTAATACGATTAACATGCCACTACGGGCTTTTGGTGTGCGCAATAACGCAGGTAAATCACGGAAATGAATGGCAGACTCAGGTTTCAGTTCAGGCAAGCAAATCAGCTGGACCACCAATACAATCAAACCAATAGCAGCAGTAATACCGAATGCACTGCGCCAGCCATAAAACTCGCTGAGCCAGGTGCCGATCGGAACACCAAGCACAGTGGCAAAAGTTACGCCTGCCATGACGATGGCAGTGGCTTTAGCGATGGGTAAATGAGGCGGTGCCAGTTTACCGCTTAAAGCAATCGCAGTTGCCCAGAAACCACCAATCGAAATGCCTAACACCAAACGGCTTAACAGCAGCACATGAAAGCTCTCTGCAAAGGCGGTAATGGTATTGGCAATCACCATGATTGCGGTGAGCAAGATCAATACATAGCGTCGATCGAGCTGTTTTACCGATACGGGTAACAGTGGTGCTGCAATCGCAGCCATCACCCCGGGAAGGGTAATGATCAGACCTGCTGTACCGACTGAGATCTGCAGGTCGGCTGCGACACTATTGAGTACGCCGACAGGTAAAAATTCGCTAGTGACCAATGCAAAGGCCGCAATGGCAACAGCCAAAATGGCGTACCAGCTTCCTTGTGTGGTTTGCGTGGGCTGCTCGTCTGATGAGATGGATGCTTGCATGGGATTTTCCTGATTTGTCAGCACAAGGACAAAAGCTAATGATGAAATTTTATTTTATAACGATCGTTATTAAATAAAATAAAGAATAAAACAGAATCCGTCAATTAATTTTATAGTGATCGTTATGAAAATATCTGGGCCACTTATGCAAATTGTGCATGAGCTGCCATAATACCTACGCAGGAGATGATTCAAGAAAAATACAGTCGCCCTGAATCATGGGAGTGGGCGAACTGTAAAAGAGGAAAAGCAAATTTCTGGGTTGTTCTCACAGATCAAACAGAAGTCGTTTAATTTTCTGTTTGACCTGTAGCTTAAGGATTAATTTTTATAAATGACTTTGGGATTATTTAAGCCCCGTGCCAGTGTAAAGATCAGCACGAGCGAACAAAGTACCAGTGGAAGCATGGCAAAAAATAAGATGGTGCCATCAAAATGGTCAACAATCAGGCCACCGAACATGCTGCCCAGCGCAATCAGGATTAAAAAGGTTAAAGTCACCATCGGCATGCCTTTTTCAACCGCTTCGGGTGCATGGGTAAACATCCAGATATTCACCGCAGTTGGAATGATCCCGTAGGCGAAGCCCCATAAAGCCGTTAATACAATCGCAAGCATGACATTTGCTCCGACTAGCGGAAGGGCTAAAAATGCCAGCAAGAACGCAGCGCCACTGACTGCAAAGGCATAACGGATATTGATCTGGCCGAGGTAGCCTGCAAAAACATTCCCGAAAATTCCCGCAATGCCATAGACCAGCAGTAAACGGCTAATCAGGCTATCCGAAAAATCGAGCTCATGTTTAAAGAAGGCTGAAAAGTAGCTATACGCAGCAAAATGCGCAAAGCCCATAAATAGAAAAATGATCAGGCCTTTACGGGCGGCAGGGTGTTGCAGCAGAATCGGCAGTTCTTTCCAGCGCAAAGATGAAGACGGTTTGAGTTGAGGCAGATAAAGGTATTGGAAGATCAAAAGCAGGACACCCATAAGGGAAATCGCCGTGAAAGAGGTTTGCCAGCCATTATATTGAGCCAGCCATGTCCCCATCGGTACCCCTAATACGCTGGCTAAGGTCACCCCGAAAGCCACCCAGGCAGTCGCTTTGGCAATAGGTAAATGCGGTGGTGCCAGTCGACCGCTTAATGCCACGGCTGTTGCCCAGAAGCCTCCCACCGCCACACCCAGGATGATACGCCCGAACAATAAAATCATGAAATTAGGTGCAAATGCAGTCAGCAGATTGGCAATGATCATCAACAGAGTAAGCATCAACAGCAAGGTACGCCGATCTAGTGTCTTCGCCGAAACTGGAATCAGTACCGCAGCAAACATGCCGACGATTGCAGTTAAAGAAACGGTAAGACCAGCTGTTCCAACCGAAATCTGAAAGTCACGTGCAATGTCATTGAGGACACCAATGGCCAGGAATTCACCTGTCACCAAGGCAAATGCGCTAAAGGTGACGGAAAGTAAGGCAAACCAGTTCCCTTGAGATGGATTGGATTCAAGTGCACTGAGGTCTGCCGGAGTGGAGTTTTCCATAATAATTCCCTTTATTGTTATAGGGATAACAATAAAATTGAAAAAACATTAGTTTTTATAACGATCGATATAAAATAAAATAGTTGATTAAAGTTGAGTCGTCAATTAATTTAATAGTGATCGTTATGAAATATTTGTGACAGCTATGACCAATGCACATGAGCCAACAGTAGCACCCTGTGATGACAGCTTGAAAAAAAAGCGTGGTCGTCCGAAGTGTTTTGACGAACAGCAGGCGCTGGAAAAAGCGATGTTATTGTTCTGGGCGCATGGCTATGAAGCGACCTCGATCAGTGATTTGACTCAGGCTCTGGAACTGACTGCGCCGAGTCTATACAGTAGTTTTGGTGATAAAGCCGGGCTGTTTTATAAATGCATTGATTATTATCTGGCCCATGAAGCCTGTCCGATTGTTCCTATTTTTTTAGAAGCCAAAACCGCCAAAGTTGCATTTGAGCTATATCTATATGACAACGTCAAGCGTTTGGCGCAACCCAATAAACCTGCAGGTTGTATGCTGGTGGTGGCGACCATGAACTGCTCGGATAATGCGCAGGCAGTGCAACACAATATTCTGGAAAAACGTTTACAGACCAAGCAAAAACTGTTGGAGCGTTTAGAGCAGGGGGTTGCGGATGGTGATCTGGCGGCAACCGCGCCTTTACAGGAAATGACCGACTTCTATGCAACGGTTGTGCAGGGGCTAACCATTCAGGCTCGAGATGGGGCAACGGTTGAGCAGCTGCATAAAGTGGTGGAGCATGCGATGCGAGCCTGGGAGCTGTTCTAGGCAGCAATGTCGTGAGCGCGATATAAATGTCTGAAATACGATATTTCAATTATTTTGGACATCTACCACAATACATCCATTGCTGAGATATTGTGAGAAAAATGATGGGTCAGTTTACCAAATACCAAAAATGGGCATTTGTATTGCCTTTGATTGCGGTGTTGATCTGGTCACTTAACATCGCGGTAACGCGCTACGTGGCCGATTATATTTCACCGGTCAGTATCAGTTTTTATCGCTGGTTTGTGGCCTTCCTGATCTTGACACCATTTATGTTGCCCAAGGTTTGGAAGCAACGTGCTTTGATCCGCCCCTTCATCCCCAAGCTGGCGGTACTCAGTGCATTTGGTATGGTGCTCTATCAAGGTTTGTCTTATACCGCAGCACATTATACCACCGCGACCAATATGGGCATTGTGAATGCCTTTGTGCCTATTTTTACTATTTTTATCTCCTATCTCATTTTAAAAGATGCACCGAATCGCTATGCAATTTTCGGCAGTTTACTGTCTTTTGCCGGTCTGATTTATGTGATGAGCCAGGGCCGTATTGCCAGCCTGTTTGAGCAGGGCGGTCACTGGGGCGATGCCGTCATGGTCTTGGCGGTAGGATTTTATGCTTTCTATGGGGTATTTCTGAAAAAATGGCAAGTGCAGCTGCCATTGATGACCAGTCTCTATGTACAGATTGCTTTTGCTTTGTTGTATCACGTCCCATTTTTACTGTGGCTGGGGCTAGATGGCATCAATGCTGACAATGCCGCCAGCGTGCTCTATGCCGGTGTGTTCCCGTCATTAATCGCACCGTTATTGTGGATGGTTGCTGTGCAGGCGATCGGGCCAAACCGGACCAGTATTTTTATGAACCTGATGCCGGTATTTACTGCCATTATTGCCAGTCTGTGGCTGTCGGAACACTGGACCATTTATCATACCATTGGTGGTGTGATGATTCTGGTGGGCATTATCATGGCACAGAAGAAAACCGTAAAAGCTTCGGTGAAATTGGCAGAGTCAGCGTCGTAAAGATGAATTTAAAAGGTGCTTTTGTTTAAAAAATAAACAAACGCACCAATTTATTTTTTAAATGATTGTTCTTTGTATCTGATTTGCAACTATATTTTCAAAGATCAGCGAAGTTTATGCTCAAAAAAAGCTGAATAAAAATAAAAATATAATTTTATTAAAAAGGCGAAAGTGACAAAAAAGGTACGCTTTTCACCTTTTTTGTTAGATAAATAATATATTTGTATAAATGAAATGATTAGCTCATAATACCAGCAACAGCAAGATCATTCATTTTAGAATGAATAAGTTGCTCACCGAATTGATGAACCCTCTGGATGTGATTATACACATCCTTTTTATGCTCAGTTATCCCTATATAACTGAGCTTTTTTTTGTCCGCTATTCACCTAATCAGGCGCGAACAATTTCACCCGTGAGCGCGTTTAAAATGCGACTCGGTTCACGGCTGAGTCCCAGATCGCCTTCAAGATAATGCAATGCATCGCCAAAATAGGCTTGGGCCTCTGCTAGACCATGGGCTGGTGTCTGACCTGCGGGATTGGCACTGGTCGAGACAATAAACCCACCAAAATCCTGACACAGTTGCATACATAAAGGATGAGTGGTGACACGCACCGCCACCAGCGGATGCTGGCCTTTGATCCAGGTCGGGATGTGCTGATCGGCAGGCAGGAGCCAGGTGGTGGCACGTTCAGTTGGCTGGCGGTTAGACCAGCTGCTGATAACCTGCTGACGAAGCTCGGAAGTTAAACCCTGTAGTAAATGTTCGACCTGATCTAAATGGCCGGCCAGTAAAATCACGCCTTTTTCTACAGGCCGATGTTTGAGTTCCAGAATATCCTGAAAAGCCTGCTCATTGTAGGGATCACAGCCCAGTCCCCAGACCGCTTCGGTCGGGTAAGCCAGAACCTGTCCTTGTTTTAAAAGTTGTGCTGCTTCAGCAATAGAGGACGTCATCATAGGGAGAATGAAACGATAAAAGGGAGATGTGAGTAGTTTAATGCATTGGACGGCAACGTAAATAGCGTCCTGCCTGTTGCATGCTTAAACCGAGTAATTCCAGTTCCATCAATTGGGCGGTTAATTCAGCAATGGAGACAGGATAATGTTGAACCAGCTGATCCAGATCCTGTCCGACCCAGTCTAAAACCTGATACAGCTCAATTAAATGTGCGGGTAGTGTTGGCGGTGCCGAGCTGCTTTCTGTTGCTGACCGCTGCTGTGCTTGCCATTGCGTCGGTAAAGCCAGATCTTCAATCACCTGTTCAGGATGATCGACCAGAATCGCGCCTTCGCGAATCAGTTGATGACAGCCCTGATGATGCTCACTATAAATATGTCCAGGAATGGCGAATACCATTTTGCCCTGAGTGGCTGCCTCATTGGCGGTAATCAATGAACCGCTTTTGAGTGCGGCTTCGACCACCAATACGCCCAGACTCAAGCCACTGACAATCCGGTTTCGTCGTGGGAAATGTTGTTGTAAAGGCATGGTGGTGGGTAGAAATTCAGTCACAATCGCGCCTGACTGGCGAATCTGTTGCGCGAGCTGTTTATGCTGGGCAGGGTAGACACTGTCGAGTCCTGTACCCGTCACTGCGATAGTGCGCTGATGCGCCAGTCCACCCTGATGCGCGGCCTGATCAATCCCATGGGCCAGACCACTACTGATATAAAAACCCTTTTCACTTAAATAGTAAGCAAAATCATAAGCCACCTGTCGCCCATGAGGACTCGGCTTACGACTGCCGACCATGGCAATCTGGGGTTGTAATAGCGCTTGGGCCTGACCCTGTCCAAATAGGATCGGTGGGCGGTCGCTATAAGGCAGTAGCTGCGTCGGATAGCCAATATCGTCGGGCGTTAAAATAAAATCACTATGACGGCAAATCAGTTGCAGCAGCTGTTCAAACTGTTGCTGGCCTTGTGCGGTCTGAAATTCTTTTAGACGTTTTAAATGGTTGGCATGCAGGCCCAGTTGCTCCCATTCCGAAAAACGCTGCGGTTGGGTTGCCTGTTCACAGCTGCCAAAATATTGCTGAATCTTGTGAAAGCTGGAAAGCGAATGTTGAACCAAGTACCACACCAGCACGGTATGGTAGTGATGAGGCGATAATTGATTCAACATTTGAGACCTTAATCGTCGAGACGTGGTGGCTTGATGTCTGAGCCCAGCTTGATCGGTAATTCGCTTTCAAGTACGTAGGCATAGCTGATACGGTCAAAGCTTTTAAAGATCATGGCACTCCCTAAATACTGGCCAGGTAGTTTCACTTGCTCTTTGGTTTTTGGATCACGAACGGTTTCGCCATCTTGATAGATACTGAATACCTGACCAACCTCAATCCCATCCACAGTGCCACGATCGACAGTCACGACACCATTTTTTGCAGCTGTACCGATCGATCCCATCACCCGGATAATTTTACCGCCGTCTTTGACCTGATTGGCATCGGTTGGGTAGAACAGGGTTGGCAGCATGGCATCCTGTTCAAGCATGACCCGGTCACCGCGACGCACTTCGCCGTTATAACTGTCGGTCAGTTCAACCGTGGTGATGTCATTTTCACTACGAATGGCCACACCTGAAGCGACTTGGGTCAGCTCAATACCAAGATTCTGCTTCTTGCCATTCTGATCCAGAACGATATAAGGTTCGCCTTCACGGAATACGCCATAGCGTTGACCATTTTCAAGGCCCTGGCCACGCACATAAACACTTTGACCTTTACCGGCCATAACACGGTTATCCGCGGTGCCCAGGATATAAGGGGTGTTGGCAATTGCCTCTGCAGGCAGTACCGAAGTGCGTTCCAGCCATTGCTGAATATGGGTCAAGGGGATAACCGGGACGCTATTGTTCAGTGCTTCAATACGGACTTGCGGGCGCAAGGTCGTGGTATTGCCGGTATAGCGACGAATGATACCGTCACAACCGTCACCTTCATCTTTACCAATCAATGGTTTACCGTTCAGGCTACATAACAGCAGGCGATCACCCGGATAAATCCAGTGTGGATTCTTCACATGTTTATTGCTTGCCCAGATTTCAGGCCAGCGCCAGGGCTTCTTTAAAAATTTGCCGGAAATATCCCACAGCGTATCGCCTTTTTTCACCACATAAACATGCGGAGCGCCTACTTTAACTGCAGGTGGGCTGACATTCGGGCTGGCAGCATGGGCAAAATTGACAGTCATTCCCAATCCCGCACAAATTGCAGCCGCAATCAGTTGTTTTTTTAACCCCAAGGCATGAAAAGATGGTATGCCGTTTAAAACCTTTTTCATTATCATAATTCCTAAAAATTATGTGTGTAGTTGCGCTATAATAACGACTTTACACACAATTTTTTTGATCAAGCATTCCCTTCAGTTGGTTTTTTGATCAATGGCATAAGTGAGGACGACAGTATGGCCTTATTACCTATTTTAAGTTTTCCTGATCCCCGCCTTCGTACCATTGCCAAGCCAGTCGAAGAAGTCACTGATGAAATTCGTCAGCTTGCAGCAGATATGTTTGAAACCATGTATGAAGCACCAGGTATCGGTTTGGCGGCAACTCAGGTTGATCATCATATTCAGCTTATTGTTATGGACATCTCGGAAGAGAAAAACCAACCGATGGTGTTCATTAACCCCAAAGTCATTCCACTGACCGAAGAAACTCAGCCTTATGAAGAAGGCTGTCTCTCTGTGCCTCAAATATACGACAAAGTTGAGCGTCCGTCACGCGTAAAAATCGAGGCAATTAACCTTGAAGGTCAAGCATTTGAGTTAGAAGCTGACGAACTTCTCGCTGTTTGTATCCAACATGAAATGGATCACTTAAATGGCAAACTTTTTGTCGATTATTTATCGCCTTTAAAACGTCAGCGTGCCCGTGAGAAAGTGGAAAAAGTGGTGCGCCAGCGTGATAAAGAGAAAGTCGCTGTTAAACGTTAAGTAATCGATACTGTTTAAGATGTTGTCTTTGTTTCGTTGTGGTTTGCTGCTGGCTTTGACCGCGGTCTGTTTACAGATTGCGGTTTTCTTGCAGCCGCTGCTTCCGAAGCAATATCAGATTGCGCCGGTGTGTGAAACCATCACCCAGGCGCTGCTGTTACCCAAAGCACAAAGCACACAGAGCCATTCGGCACATAGTTCACATTCGCATGAACATCAGCTTGAGCAAGCTCAGGCCCCGCTGCCGCATCATGACCATCATGATCCTAATCACCAATGTCAGTACTGTACGGTCTATGCCAATCTGGTCTTGCCGCCTGAATTGGGTGTGAAAGAAGTACTGGTCCGGATTCAAATCCGTTTAGTGGCTTATCAGCAAGCGTTTAAGCATGTTTATTTTGCACTGCAACGCTTATTTCTATTGCCCCAAGGGCGTGCCCCACCACTCTTTGCATAAATAAAACGTTATTTTCATTAGGGTTTTTTAAAACTCTAGCCTAGTTTTACTTATGTTTTAAGAGAGACCACTCATGGCTCAACCTAAATTTTTATTACAACCGCTCACGGTTGCGATTCTTGCTGCCTCAAATACTGCAATGGTGTGGGCAAATCCAGTCGATTCGTCTGTATCTGCACATGCCCATGTGTCACTGGCACCGATTGTCGTGACGGCTCAACAACCAAATGAGCGCAATGGTCTGGTGGTTCAAGCCGATCCCAAACAACCGATTCAGCCGATTCCTGCAACGGATGGTGCTGACTATCTGCAAAGTATTATGGGTTTCAATGCCATACAGAGTGGCGGAACCAATAGTGATGTGACCTTCCGTGGCATGTTTGGCTCACGCATCAAGATCCTGACCGATGGTACGGAAAATCTGGGTGCCTGCCCAAGTCGTATGGATGCACCGACTTCTTATATTTCACCTGAAAGCTATGACCGTATTTCGGTGATTAAAGGACCACAGACCGTTCAATATGCCAATACCGGTTCAGCGGCAACCGTGATTTTTGAACGTCAACCTGAGAAACTGACTCAGGTCAAACCGTATCGTGGGCAGGCGAGTGTACTGTGGGGTTCATTTGGGCGTTTAGATCAGAATGTTGAAGCTGCGGTGGGGGATGAGAAAAAATATATCCGTTTAAATGCCAATCGTTCCGAGTCGAACAGCTATCAGGATGGTAATGGTAAAACCGTGCCGTCTTCATGGGAACGCTGGAATGCCGATGTGGCATTGGGCTGGACACCGGATGAAAATACCTGGGTAGAACTGACTGGCGGCAAGGCAGACGGCGAGTCTGAATATGCAGGCCGGGAGATGGACGGTGCTCAATTCGCGCGTGAAAGTTTAGGCCTGCGCTTTGAAAAGAAAAATATCACCGATGTGATCAAGAAAATTGAAGGTCAGGTGAACTACAGTTACAACGATCACATCATGGATAATTTTAGCCTGCGAACCCCGCCTATGGTTGAAATGAAGCATGGTGACCATGTCATGAAAATGCCGATGCCAATGGACATGCAAGTGACGCGCCGTACCTTGAACTCACGTCTGGCCATGACCTCTGAATGGGATCAGTGGAGCCTGATCACCGGGGTTGACTCGCAGTTCAATAAACATGGCGGCAGTATGTCATCACCGACCATGCCATCCATGAATGTTCCATTCCGTCAGGATATGCGTTTCCAGTCTTATGGTGCTTTTGGTGAGTTGAGCTATCAACTCAATCCGCACAACAAGATCGTGACAGGTGCTCGAGTAGACCAGGTCAAGGTGGATGATGAGCGTGCTGACTCTAAGGCCAAAGGTTTCAATACCCAGCTGGAAAAAACCTTGCCGAGTGCTTTTGTGCGTCTGGAAAATGAAAATGCCGAGCATGGCCTTAACAGCTATGTCGGACTGGGCTATGTCGAACGTATGCCTGATTATTGGGAGCTATTCAGTCCTGAGCACGGCAATGCCGGTTCGAGCAATACCTTTAACGGTGTGCGTCCAGAGAAAACCTTGCAGCTCGATCTTGGTTTTACCCAGCAACAGGGCGCATTTAACTCATGGGTATCTGCTTATGCCGGACTGATCGATGACTATATCTTGATGAACTACCACGATCATAGCCACTTACATGCAGGTGGACATGGCGGGCATGGTAGTGGCGGAATCACCGCAGGTGCCAAGAATGTCGATGCCACCATTGCAGGGGCTGAGGCTGGCGTTGGCTATCAGTTTACCGATCATATTCAGGCCGACCTGAGTGCGATGTATGCCTGGGGTAAAAATACCAGCGACAATACGCCATTGCCACAAATTGCACCTTTAGAAGGCCGTATGAATCTGCGTTATGTTGCTGATAAATATACACTCGGTATGTTATGGCGTGTGGTGGATCAACAAAATCGTGTCAGTTTGCATCAGGGCAATATTGTGGGATATGACCTGAAACCAAGTGCAGGTTTTTCAACCATTTCTTTGAATGGCAGTTATAGTCTGAATAAAGATGTCGATCTTTCAGTGGGCGTTGATAACCTGCTCGATAAAACCTATACCGAACACCTCAATAAAGCGGGCAGTTCAGGTTTTGGTTTTGCCAGTGAAGAGCAATTCAATAATACCGGTCGCAACTACTGGATGCGGATGAGCATGAAGTTCTAAGCTGAGTTAGAATCAGTCAGCTCAATGATCTGCATTGAGCTGATTGCGTTTTGACGAGGCTTACATGCATCATCTTCAGGATTCCAATACAATTATTCAAGAACTACAACAACAAGGTTATGTCCGTATTCAGGTCACTGAATGGACAGAGCAGACACGTGATGGTCTGAAGCAACGCTTGTTGCAGGCAGGTATTCAAGATTATCAAATACATAAAATCAAGAATGAAGCACACGATTATCTGATTGTACGCAAAGGCACTGACACCCCGCTTCCTTATCAGTTAGAAAAAGTTTATCCATCCAGAACGTCTTTTGTCATGGTGTTGCCTTTAATTGTGGCGATGGGCCTGATTGCCGTGACAGTTCTGTTAAGCAGTTATTCGCAAGATCTGATGTCCTTTGTGATTGTCTTGGTTATTCCTGCACTATTGGGCGCATTATTTGAATACTTTATGATTCGAAAACAGCCCAATCCTATTTTCCTGACCAAGCTTTTCAAGATTCAGCCGCTGGTTTTTGTGATCGTGATCGTGTTTTGCGTGATCGTGTTAAGAGAAGGGATTATCTGCCTGATCATGCTGCTTCCGATTTTACTGATTGGCCTGCTGCTGGGTGCAGGTTTCATGCGCTTGATTTGTCATTATTTATGGAAACCCAGCGCCAAAATCTATTCTTTCGCACTGCTGCCGTTGATTTTATGGTTGTTATTACCTGATTTTAGTCGTACCGAATACGGCCAAACCCAGCGCTCAGTTGTGATTCATGCGCCAGCACAGCAAGTATTTCAGGCCATTAACCAGATTGGCACGATACGACCAGAGGAAGTCAAAGACAGTTTTATTTTTACCATGGGCTTTCCCAAACCTGTTTTTGGCATGACCGAGCAGCGTCAGGGAGAGCTAGTTCGTACTATCCAGTGGGAACGTGGCATCAAGTTTGAAGAAAAGGTGACCGCATCACATGCACCGTATCTATTGTCCTGGACATACCAGTTTGCGCCAGATTCGTTTCCGAAGGGGTCCTTGGACGATCATCTGGAAATGGGCGGGAAATATTTCGATTTGCTGAAAACTGATTATCAACTGGAACAAATCGATGCACACACCACCAGATTGATTCTGAGCATTGATTATCGGTTATCCACCGAATATAACTGGTATAGCCGTTTATGGGGGCATTATGTTTTAAATGAATTTAGTGATGTGGTGATGCAGATTCATAAACAGCGTTTAGAAAAAAATGCTTCTTAAGCTCAATATCAAAGCGAAGCCACAATCTTGATTGTGGCTTCGACTGCTTAGGCCAGACAGTCCTGTTTTGGCATCAGGCTATCGCAATATAACGGATTTAATGCGCATTGCAGATCATCAATCTGTTCTTGGGTGACATAAGCTTTGCTCTTAAGGTATTCTGCCACGCGGTCGTCACGCAGACTTAAAAAGGCGGCATCGTAAACGCCTAAATCAACAAATAAAGCAGCGGTTTCCAGACTATTAAAATGATCGAGGAAGACATCATTATCATGCATCAGGAAAATGTGGGTGAATGGTGCATTGACCTCAACTTTTAACCGTTGCGCCAATTGCTCAGGACGTGTCTTGATAAACAGTAAATCGGAAAGTTCATCAAACTGGCTTTTGTCCAGTTGGTTTGCATCACCTTTGACATGGCTTAACCAGGCTTTAAAGACCAGAACAGCACCGCCACGTAATAGCATGCTCCAGATCTGATGACGTGTTTCATGGTCGAGATGGGCAGACTCTGCCTCAAGTACATCTAAAAACTTCTGTTCTTGTTGAGCCAGTTTTTCAAATAAGCCCAACCCTTGTGGATGGTAGGCCGCAGGCGTAAACACATCAAAATTCAGTTCATGGAATACATTCAGGGCCAGCGGGACCGCCGCCTGATAAAGCGCATCCAGGGCACGTAAATGTGTATCTTCAAGTTTGCTATGTACAAAAATATGTTGCCAGTCCAGTTGTGGTAATAAGGCGTTGGCACTGTATTGGCGATAAAACTGTTGCGAGCTATGGTCGGTGGTGGGGTGACTATTATTCATGATCAATGTCCTTTTCGACAGTCTGTTGCAAGAAACCCAACACGATGAGACACAGGTTTCCATTTATTGATCAATTTATGCGGGATCAACAAAGCAAGTAGAATACGACTAAAGTTGTAGGGCGGTTTTTAGGTGTAAAATTTATGAATAAAAACAAGTGTTTAATTAATTGTAAGTAAGTGTACAAACGTTCACTAATGTAAGTGAACGTTTTTGCCATAGTCAAAAATCATTTGAGCATTTTGGTCAATTTATCAGCGCTCAAAGTGCTGCTTTTTGATGATTTTTGCCTATGACTGCAAAATATTTGGTCATTTATTGCATCGGCATGATTTTTAAACCGGATAACCAAGCCCGTAAACCGGCAGGCTTGAGCGGCTTTTTCAGCAACACAATATTCTGCTGTTTTAAGTATTGCGGTAACTCCGGATCAGAATCTGCAGTAATTAATGCCACAGGAATATGGGCCAGTCGGTGTTGTTCAATAAAGTCCAGACCTCGTTGATCATGATTCAAATGCTGATCGATCAGCCAGACCTGAATGTCTTCCTGCTCAATCAAGCGTAGTGCTTCTTCCGGTTCGGTTGCGGTGAAGATCTGATAGCCCCATTTGCTCAGCAAGGTTCGCATGCCTTCCAGAATGGTTTCATCATTGTCCAGACATAGCACTTTATAGGCCGTATGCTGCAATGCCGTTACCTGAGGTGTTGCCATTTGAATTTTGGGTGCTTCGGCTAAAGGCACTTCGATCATGAAACAGGAGCCTTTGCCCAGCTCGGAATAGACATGCACGGGGAAATCTAGCAGGCTGGTCATCCGTTGTACGATGGCCAGTCCGAGACCCAGACCCTGTTCACCCCACGGTGAGGTGTGCCCACAACGTTCAAATTCCTGAAACAGTTTCAGGCGTTGCTGTTCATGAATACCCGGGCCGGTATCCCAGACCCCGATGCGAATATGATGAGGACGCTGGGCTGAACGTAGCACACCGACCACGACACGACCCCGAGCGGTATAGCGTAAAGCATTGCTGACAAAGTTCTGGATAATCCGTCGCATCCATTGCGGATCGGTGTCGACCCAGAACTTGGTATCGTGCACGGACAATTGAATATCACGCTGGGCTGCAATGGATTTGAACTGTAACTCCAGATCATTCAAGAGATCGTGCAAGGAATAGGCCTGACGTTTGGGTTGGATGGTGCCACCTTCTAAACGGGCAATATCAAGCAGGGCAGAGAGCATACTTTCCGCGCCATACAGTGCCCGATCCAGCTGTTGCAAGGTCTGTTGATCTTCTGCCGAATGGACACTTTGTTCTAGCGCAGTACTAAACAGACGTGCTGCATGCATGGGCTGGAGTAAATCGTGACTGGCGGCGGCCAGGAAACGGCTTTTCGATTGATTGGCTTTATCTGCCTGTTCCAGTGCCAGTTGCTGTTCGGTCAGGGCATTGGCAAGCTGCTGGGTGCGGTCACTGACGCGCTCTTCCAGCACTGCTTCATTTTCACGGAACGCGGTAATATCGGCAAAGGTGGTGACGAAACCACCGCCTTCAATAGGATTTCCCCGCATCTGGATCACCAGACCATCTTTACGAATTCGCTCGAACTCATGGGCGCTACCTACTTTCATCCAGTGCAGTCGTTTACGCACATGTTCTTCGACCGGGCCCGGACCACACTCACCACGTTCCGCGTTATAACGAATCAGGTCTGCGATCGGGCAGCCGACGTAAACCAGATCTTTTGGATAATCAAACAGTTTCAGGTATTGATTGTTCCAGGCCACCAGACACATATTTTTGTCTACCACACTGACGCCTTGGGTCATATGGTCGATCATGGTCATTAATAGGTTCTGGTTAAAACGCTGCCATTGCGAGGCCTGGTCGAGAATATTGGCGACTTGTCCGAGTGCCAGACCATTGTTAATCATGGCAGTGGTCAATAAGGTACGGGCAGAGGCTGCCCCAATAATCCCGGCCAGATACTGCTCGGTAAAGCGCCACCACATGCCATTGGCCACATGATTTTCATTTAAAACCACATGATTCTGTTCACAAAATTGCTGAAAAGCCTGTAGCGTCGGTTTATCGCCTGTGACCCGTTTGGCCAGCGCCAGTAAGTCGCCGACTTTCAGGCGGGCGGCATTCAGGTGCAGATCAGTAAGATCGGTATTGGACTGGGCTGATGGCAGCGGTTTGCTTTCATAATAGAAGAAGCTTTCCGCCTGAATTTGTTCCGCCACGCTGGGTCGGTACAGACGCGATACCCAGATATACAGCACCACATTCAAACCTAAAGACCACAATACCCCATGTGTCAGCGGAGCAAAGGATTCAAAACCCAATAAGGCCTCTGGACGCAAGCCATTAATATCAAACGGTCCAAACAGTAAAATATGCTGTGCCAAATCCTGATATTGGTCGGGCAGGCTACGCAGTACTGTCGGGAACAGTAAGGTATAACTCCACATGGCGAAGCCCATCAATAGCCCGACATAAACACCCTGACGGCTTGCACCACGCCAGTATAGACCGCCAATCAAGGCCGGTGAAAATTGTGCCACGGCGCTAAAGGCCAATAAGCCAAAAACTGATAGCTGGTTGATATCATTAAAGAAATGGAAAAATAAAAAGCCCAGTAACATCACGCTAATAATACTAATGCGCCGGGTCAGTTTGAGCACGCGCGGTAAATGCTGATCATGACGGGAAATAATTTTAAACCGCCACAGGGCTGGCATGATCAGGTCATTACTGAGCATGATCGATAAGGCCACTGAAGCCACTAACAGCATGCCAGTTGATGCGGAAAAGCCTCCGAGAAAGGCCAACAGCGCTAACCAATCCTGCTGATAGCTCATCGGTAAGGCCAGTACGGCAATGTCTGGTGTGCCCAGCGATTCGGGTAGAGAATGCAGCGCCCAGCTGGCAATTGGGATAATTGCCATGACGGTCAGGATCAGATAGGCCGCAAACCAGCGCCGTGCACCACGAATATGTTTTTCATCGCGTAATTCCACCACTGCCACATGGAACTGGCGTGGCAGGCAGATCATGGCGAGACCTGCCAGTAATGTTTGCACCCAGAAAGTTTCAGGCACACCCAGTTGTTGCAGGTCATGAAAATGCTGATGTACATCGGTACTGACCTGTTTAATATTGTCGGGTGACTGTAATAGGAAGAAGGCTGCTACACAGAGCAGGGCAAACAGTTTCACAAAGGACTCAAAGGCCACGGCTAACATTAACCCACCGTGTTGTTCGGTATGGGCAATATGCCGGGTACCAAAAATCATCGCCAAAATCGCCAGTACCGCAGTCAGTACCAGAACACTATTGGTGGTGGTATGGATATGCGCGTTTTGTTCCAGAATCACCGAGGCACTCAGTGCAATGGCGCGTAGTTGCAACGCCAGATAGGGCACAATCGCAATCACCGCAAGAATGGTCACCAAGGCGGCCAGACTTCCGCTTTTACCATAACGGGCAGCGACGAAATCGGCAATTGATGAAATGGCATGATGCTGGCGGATACGACCCAATCGTTTCCAGATGTCATAACCAAACCAGATAAATAGCAATGGTCCCAGATAAATCGGCAGGAAAATTACGCCTTGGCGAACCGCAGCACCGGTGGCGCCATAAAAGGTCCATGAAGAGCAATATACGCCCAAGGTTAAGCTGAACAGCAGCATCCGACCGCGCATACTTAAACGGCTGGCGTGCTTTTCACCAAAAAAGGCACAGCCAAATAGCAGCACGATGTACAGGGCCAATACCCCGAGAATAAGCCAACTGTTCATATTGCTCACGTGATCAACTTCCATTTTTAATCATACCCGAAGCACAGGTACAGCAAGGAGTAGAGAATTGCATTTAGAGACCAAAGTCTAAGTTACGAGTCAAGCATAATCTTGTTAAGTTGGATAATGAAAAATCCCACGTAAAAAGGGGTCCATGGTTGGACACAAAAATAAGGAGTTGATTATGGATGATTCTCAGGTAGATCGAATTCTACATAATCCAAAGTTTCAGGAAATGGTCAGCAAAAAGCGTACATTAAGTTGGACATTAACAGCAATCATGCTGTTTATCTACGTTGGATTTATGCTTTTGGTTGGCTATAACAAAGAATTTTTAGCAAGTTCATTTAGCGGTGGTGTGACCACTTGGGGTATTCCCCTGGGTTTAGGCATTATTGTGTTGTCATTTGTGTTATGTGGTGTGTATTCCTACATTGCCAATAACAAGCTTGACCAGTTGAATGAAGCAGCCCTCAAGGAAGTTGAGGCCATTGCACGTGAAAAAGGAATGCACTGAGATGAAAGGGACCTCATTCAAAGCGGTACTGTTCACACTGTTGAGCTTTTGCTGCACAAGTATTGCATTCGCCAGTCCGGATCTAGGTACCGCTGAACAGCAGGCGACCAACTGGCACGCGATCATTATGTTTACGATCTTTGTCGGTTTTACCCTGTTCATTACCAAATGGGCAGCCAAGCAAACCCAGTCTGCACAAGATTTCTATACCGCTGGTGGCGGGATTAGCGGTTTCCAAAACGGTTTGGCGATTGCCGGTGACTATATGTCTGCCGCATCGTTCCTGGGTATTTCTGCACTGGTGTTCAGTTCGGGCTTTGACGGCTTGCTCTATTCACTGGGTTTTATGGTCGGTTGGCCGATTGTTCTGTTCCTTGTCGCAGAGCGTTTACGTAACCTGGGCAAATATAACCTGTCCGATGTGGTGTCGTTCCGTCTGGAAGAAAAACCTGTCCGTACCTTGGCGGCTTTCAGTTCACTGGTTGTGGTGGCGTTCTACCTGATTGCACAGATGGTCGGTGCAGGTCAGTTGATCAAATTGTTATTTGGTTTGAACTACAACATTGCGGTGGTGATCGTGGGCCTGTTGATGATGGCGTATGTGATCTTTGGCGGCATGTTGGCAACCACTTGGGTACAAATCATTAAAGCGGTGATGCTACTCAGCGGTGCGACCTTCATGGCCTTTATGGTGATGAAAGCGGTTGGCTTTAGCTTCACCAATATGTTTAACCAGGCGATTGGAGTGTATAGCCAGGCGCATAGCATGAGCTGGGATGAGGCTGCTAAGATCATGGGGCCAGGTAAACTTGCCGCCAATCCGATTGATGCGCTTTCACTCGGTCTTGCCTTGATGTTTGGTACCGCAGGTTTACCGCATATCCTGATGCGTTTCTTTACGGTGAAAGATGCCAAAGAAGCACGTAAATCAGTTGTGGTGGCAACAGGCTTTATTGGTTACTTCTATCTGTTAACTTTCATCATTGGTTTTGGTGCGATCTTGTTTGTTGCCAACAACCCGCAATTCCTTGACCTTGCTAAAGCAGCGGTCACAGGCAAATTAGAGTTGGTGGGCGGTAACAACATGGCGGCAGTTCACCTGAGTGATGCGGTGGGCGGTGACTTATTTATGGGCTTTATCTCGGCAGTAGCATTCGCAACAATCCTTGCGGTAGTTGCTGGTTTAACACTTTCAGGAGCCTCTGCAATTTCACATGACCTGTATGCCAACGTATTCAAGAAAGGCCAAACCACCCCTGCGTCTGAGTTAAGAATGTCAAAAATCGCAACTTTAGGTTTAGCGATCTTTGCCATGATCTTGGGTATCTTGTTCGAGAAACAAAACGTTGCCTTTATGGTTGGCTTGGCATTCTCGGTAGCCTGTTGTGCAAACTTCCCAGTACTCGTGTTATCCATGTTCTGGAAAGGCTTAACCACACGTGGTGCAGTGATTGGTGGTGTCGTAGGTCTGGTCGGTGCAGTCAGCCTGATCATTCTGTCGAAAGCGGTTTGGGTGGATACGCTGGCGATTTCTGAAACGGCGCCAAACCCATTCAATGGCCCAGCATTATTTGCAATGCCACTGTCATTCTTCTGCTGCTGGTTCTTCTCTGTCACGGACAAGTCAGCACGTGCTGAGAAAGAACGTAAAGCTTTTGATGCTCAGTTTGTTCGCTCAATGACCGGGATCGGTGCGTCTGGCGCGTCAGATCACTAATTCGCTTGAGCCAAAAGAAAGCCCTCATTGATTGAGGGCTTTTTTTATGGCTTATTGATGCATGCTGGCCAGCTGCTGCGACTGATTGCGATATAGTGACAAGCCAATACGTTGCAAATGACGTCCATTTTGCTCAAGAAAGTGATTCAATTTTGGAATATATCGGGCACTGCTATACAACGCTAAATTTCGACCAATCAGATAGTAGGCAAACCAGGAAGCCGATTGCGGAGCTAAGCCGAGTTTTTGCATGTTCTTACGGCCAATAAAGAACTGGGTAATTTCTAAGTGTTGCTTATAGGCCAGTTTCTGCTGAAAAGTGCGTAGATAACGGTATTTGCGTTCAAAGGGTTCTTTAGAAAGACTGGAACCAAGTGAAATACTGCTGGCATCGGACTGTGGATGGGCAAATTGCATCCAATAAATCAGTTTCCAGCCATCGACTTCTTGATCGACTAACCATTTTTCTTCAACGCCCATTAGCCAGCCTGCATATTTCCAGAAATGTAAAAAGCTGTCGATTTCTTGCTTGCTTGGAAAAATTCCCAAAGCGCGAATGCCAATCAGCACTACACCACTAAAGGCAATATTGGTCATGGCCTGATCATATTGATTAATCGGGATTCCCCAAGTTTCGGCATCCCATTTCTCGGATTTTTGCAATTGGTGACGAACCAAAGCATGGATAAAACGGACAAAAATGGTAGAGGTAAATCCTTTGCTAAAACGGGAAAAACCATCCGGTTCAGTAATATCGACCCACCATTTGGTGGTTTCCGCTAGCCGTGTGCCTGCCTGTTTTTTTAATGCGCCGGTCAGGATCAAAGGCTGGTTGAAACCCGGATACAGGTAGCCGGTCATTAAGGATAAATCCCGCAGGATCAGGCCATTATTGATGCCGAGACGATAGGTGAATTTAAGCGCCTCATCGATTTTAGCTTGCTCATACCAGACCGGTTTCTGCTCTACTCGTTGGAAGAAAATCGTAAGTTCAGGAATTTCATGTGGCAGTTTATCGAGGCCTTGATACAGCGCCGTTTCAAAATATTTACGGTGTTGTTTTGGATTCTGGAGCACCCAAAGCAGCAGTTGATCCATGGGTTCATCACCACTTTGCAGAGCGGTATTCAGTGCCTGATAGTCTTGATAACTGGGCTGAACCTGCTGATGGGTCATATAACTCAGAATCTTGGTTTTGAGATTGGATTGACTCATATCTTCAAATGCCGCTAAGCGTTTAGGTTTAACGATGCCGTGCATTGCATAAAGTCCCTGATTGTTATTTAATCAAAGCTTAATATGAATAATTATTCGCATTCAATTCGCATTTCAATTGAGGCTGAGCATGAGAAAACGACCACAGCAGCAACGCGCCAAAATGATCGTTGAAAGTATTCTGGAAGGGGCACAGCAATGTATTTCTGAACATGGGGTTTTGCAGGTGACTACACCTAAAATCGCTGAAAAATCAGGCGTGAGTGTCGGATCGATTTATCAGTATTTTGAAAATAAAGAGCAAATCATTGCGGAATTATTGCTACGTAAAAGCGAAAACTTGGGACAGGCGGTAAAGCAACTGGTGATGCTACAACAGCAAACTACTATTCAGGACATCATCACATTAAGCATTGCCTTTGGCTTTGAGTCGTTAAAATCTGATCAGGGGTTTTTTATCGAAATCTTAAAAAACTGGCATGCCTATAGTGACTCGGAAGCGGCACAGGTGTTAGAGCAGCACTTTTTAGAAGTCGGCATGTACCTATTCGGCCGTTATTATCCGCACTGGGATTTTGAGACCTTAAAACATAAGTCGTTTGTGATTATTAACAGTACCTTATTTACCATGATGCGTTATGCCAGTAAAAATACTTTTCTGATCGAAGAACAACGCCTGCAACAAGAACTGTCTAAAATGATTGTTTCTTTTTTAGATGCAGTATGATGCACTCAACAAAAATGAAAAGCATAACAAGATTCAGGAAACTACATGCAAAGCTTAAAACAATTCTGGCGTACCTTTCGTTTGCTGCCATCCGCATGGTTGTTGCTGGTTCAGCTAGCCTTATTAATTCTGTATATGCTGACCTATGGTGATAGTGAATATCGTGCCTTGACCTGGTCATTGGGCGTATTGGCGCTGTTAATTATTGCCAAGGTGATCAGGCAAACTCCGGTATTTACCTTTTGGGGGCTCATCTTTGTCAGTGGTGCCTTTGTCTTTTCGATTATGCTGTTTAATGGCTATAGCACACCGACCATCCAGATCATGGCCTACAGTTTTGAAGCGATGGCCTATTTCTATGCCGCTTATGGCTTGCTTCGTTATATGTTTGCCGACCGCTATCTCACCAAAGACGAATTGTTTGCTGCAGGTGCAGTATTTACCCTGATCGCCTGGGCCTTTGCCTTTTTATACAGTATTTGTCAGCTACTTTTGCCGAACAGTTTCCTGAATCCCAATCAGCCCCAAGCGCTGCAAAGCTGGCTAGATTTACTGTTCCTGAGTTTTAGTCTGCAATCGGCAACCGGTTTATCGGACTTGATGCCGATGAGCCCAGCCGCCAGAGTGCTTGCCATGCTGCAAATGTTTGGCGGAGTGATGTATCTGGCCGTGGTGGTCTCGCGTCTGATTGCACTGCAATATATTGCGCATTTACCCAAAAATCAGTAATTCGTTGTAGCATTGGAACGGGTTGTGGTTTCCTGTTCCAGCCATTCGATGAATTTCAGCATAATCGGATTATGCGGCTGTTCGGCATAAACAAAATAATAGCAACGTGAACCACTGAGTTTGTGTGATGACACGATCATCAATTCTCCTCGACTCAGTTCTTTCTCGATCAGCATTTGTGGAATCAGGGCCACACCAAGATGGTGGGTTGCCGCCACGGCCAGCATCGAAAACAGTTCATGGCGTTGACCTTCCATCGCATAAGGCGCGTTATAGGCTAGGCTGTCGAACCATTCCTTCCAGATCGCTGGACGGGTGGTCTGTTGTAATAAGGGCAGTTGTGAGAGCTGTTCCGGAGACAAATCTAGTGTCGAGCTTGATTGATTTTGAATCAAATCAGGGAAGAACTTTCTAATCAGCGTCGGCGAGCAAACGGCAACCACGTCTTCCTGCATCAAAAAATGTGCAGTCGTGCCAGGCCAGTTTTCTACCTGAGCGGGTGTACCTGCATAGATGGCAGCATCAAAAATCTGCTCACTGAACAGAAATGGTTTGGTACTGGTTTCCAGATGGATGGTAATTTCGGGATATTTTTCATTAAACCGATGCAGGCGTGGCAGCAGCCAGCGTGTCGCAAATGTGGGTACTACGCCCAGTTTGAGCGTACCGCCTAAACCTTGATGCGACATCAGGTCGAGTGTGCTGTGTTCCAGCCCGAGCAAATGCGTCTTGATATTTTTCAGATATTGTTCACCCGCAACGGTCAGTTCGACGCCATGTCGTACCCGATGAAACAGCGGTAGATTCAGAAACTCTTCCAGTTGCTGAATCTGTCGGGAAACGGCACTTTGGGTCATGCTCAGTTCCTGCGCCGCATGAGTATAGGTTTTATGTTTGGCAGCGGCTTCAAAACAGATTAATGATTGCAGTGAAGGAATCATACGTCGCATAACAGCGTCCTTGTGTTGCGTGCGAAAATCGGCAATGAGGTTTGGATAGCTCAAGCTTTGTAGATTATTCTCTGCTTTATTTTTAACAGAAGCATGCCACGGATTGCAATTGAGCTATGCATAAAACGCATAGCTGTATGAAAAAACATCGTTTGCCTGAGGGCACAATCTGGCCTAGCATCAAGAGCAGAATGTATATCAAAATTAATCAACAGGAAGATCACAAGTCATGGCAAATCAAGGAAAGCGTGTCTCTTTTAACTGGCAAGATCCCTTTTTACTCGAACAGCAACTCAGCTCGGAAGAACGCATGATTCGGGATAGCGCTCAGGCCTATTGTCAAGACAAACTCATGCCACGGGTACTGGAACAATTCCGTCATGAAAAAACCGATCCAAGTATTTTTCGGGAAATGGGTGAGCTAGGTCTATTAGGCCCAACCATCTCGGAGCAGTATGGTGGTGCGGGGCTAAACTATGTCAGTTATGGTTTGATTGCACGCGAGATTGAACGCGTAGATTCGGGCTATCGTTCGATGGCCAGTGTGCAAAGTTCACTGGTGATGGTGCCGATTGCCGAATTTGGTACCGAAGCACAAAAACAGAAATACCTGCCTAAACTGGCGACAGGTGAATACATTGGCTGTTTCGGATTGACCGAGCCGGATCATGGCTCTGATCCGGGCAGTATGCTATGTCGTGCCAAAAAGGTTGCAGGCGGTTATCGCCTCAGTGGTAGCAAAATGTGGATTACCAATAGTCCAATCGCAGATGTATTTGTGGTGTGGGCCAAAGAAGTCTCGGAAACTGGCAATGTCGGGGAGATTCGTGGTTTTATTCTGGAAAAAGGCTGGGAAGGGCTATCTGCGCCTGCGATTCATGGCAAGGTCGGGCTGCGAGCATCGATTACCGGTGAAATCGTGATGGATCAGGTCTTTGTGCCGGAAGAAAATGCTTTTCCTGAAGTGCGCGGCCTAAAAGGGCCATTTACCTGCCTGAACAGTGCCCGTTATGGCATAGCTTGGGGCGCAATGGGGGCCGCTGAATTTTGTTGGCATACTGCCCATCAATACACCATGGACCGTAAACAGTTCGGTCGACCACTGGCAGCCAATCAGCTGATTCAGAAGAAACTGGCGGATATGCAGACCGAAATTGCGCTGGGCCTGCAAGCGGCTTTGCGTTTTGGGCAAATGAAAGATGCAGGCATTGCTTCAGTAGAAGGGACTTCGCTGATCAAACGCAATAACTGTGGTAAAGCGCTGGAAATTGCCCGTTTGGCGCGTGACATGATGGGCGGCAACGGCATCAGTGATGAGTTTGGTGTGGCCCGTCATCTGGTCAATCTGGAAGTGGTGAATACCTATGAAGGCACCCATGATGTACACGCCTTGATTCTTGGGCGTGCACAAACCGGTATCGCTGCATTTTCTAACTAAAACTTCTGCATTGTTTAAACGCAAAGATACGCTTGCGGGCGTATCTTCGGGCAAACTCATGCCTAAAAAATTGACTTATAGCAATTAAAATCGTCAAGGATTCATCAAGCACATTTCCGGTAGAAAATGACACTTTGCCAAAACAATAAATAGCACTGTCGCAAAGGATTCATCACTTGAATGGTTGATGAAAGACCAGACCCATTTGAGAAAATGAGGTGTCAAATGAACAATGATGTTCAAACGGTAGCAAGCTCAGCGATGAGCAAATGGCCTTCTAATCTGGGAACCTATGCGCGGATTACGCCGCACACATGGAAATTTGCCTTGCTGTTTGCCTACTTCGCCATGGTGGTAGATGGCATCGATATCATGCTGCTGTCATACAGTCTCACCAGTTTAAAGGCAGAATTTGGATTATCGACCTTTCAGGCGGGTGCGCTGGGGAGTGCCTCTCTCGCCGGGATGGGAATTGGCGGTATTCTGGGTGGCTGGGCCTGTGATAAATATGGACGGGTCAGAACCATTGCCCATTCTGTGACTTTCTTTTCAATTGCCACCTGTCTATTGGGTTTTACCCAAAGCTTTGAACAGTTTATGTCGTTACGTTTTATCGGCGCTTTAGGGATTGGCGCCCTTTATATGGCCTGCAATACCTTAATGGCGGAGTATGTTCCGACCTCCTATCGCACCACAGTACTGGGCACCTTGCAAACCGGACAAACGGTTGGCTATATCGTGGCAACCTTACTGGCAGGTGCCATCATTCCGGAACACGGCTGGCGTATTTTATTCTTCATTACCGTGATTCCAGCAGCGATCAATATCATCTTACAGCGCTTTGTGCCTGAGCCTAAATCCTGGCAGCTGACGAAAATGAAGAGTTTGACTCCGCAAACGCAGCAAGTTATTACGACGCAACCGCAACCGAAAAGCCAAAGTATCTATCAACAGATTTTTGCCAATTTCAAACATCGCAAAATGTTCCTGCTCTGGATGACGACAGCTTTCTTTTTACAGTTCGGTTATTACGGCATTAACAACTGGATGCCGAGTTATCTGGAAACTGAAGTGAATATGAACTTCAAGTCGCTGACCAGTTATATGGTGGGTTCGTATACGGCAATGATTCTAGGCAAGATTCTGGCGGGTTATCTGGCAGATAAATTTAACCGCCGTGCCATTTTCGTGTTTGGAACACTGGCCAGCGCAATCTTCCTGCCGATCATTATCTTCTTTAATACCCCTGACAATATTCTGTATTTACTCATTACCTTTGGATTTCTTTATGGGATTCCATATGGGGTCAATGCCACCTATATGGCGGAATCTTTTTCAACGGATGTTCGCGGTACGGCCATTGGCGGAGCCTATAACATTGGTCGGGTTGGGGCGGCGATTGCACCGGCCACCATCGGTTTTTTAGCCTCTGGCGGAACATTCGCCATGGCCTTTATTGTCATGGGTGCCGCTTATTTTATTGCGGGTGTGTTACCGGGGCTATTTATACGGGATCGCCAATACGATCCACAACAATCATAAGCAAGGAGGATGGAACATGGGTGCATTAACAGGCTTACGTGTACTGGATCTGAGCCGGGTGCTGGCAGGACCGTGGTGTAGCCAGATTCTGGCTGATCTGGGGGCTGAAGTGATCAAGATTGAGCGTCCGCAAACCGGCGATGATACCCGGATGTGGGGGCCGCCGTGGATGAAGGATGATGCAGGGCAGCCCACGCGCGAGGCGGGCTATTATCAGTCTGCCAACCGGAATAAATACTCGGTCACCATTGATATTGCCTCAAAACAGGGTCAGGCCTTGTTACGGGAAATGGTCAAGGACAGTGATGTGCTGATTGAAAATTATAAAGTCGGTTCACTGCATAAATATGGTCTGGACTATGCCAGCCTGCGTGAGATCAATCCGGGACTGGTCTATTGCTCGATTACCGGATTTGGGCAAACCGGACCTCGTGCGTCTGAGCCGGGTTATGATTTTGTCATTCAGGGTATGGCCGGATTGATGAGTATTACCGGTGAAAAGGATGATTTGCCGGGTGGCGGCCCACAAAAGGTGGGAGTTGCAGTCACGGATTTACAAACCGGATTATATGCCACCATTGCGATTCAGGCAGCGCTCTGGGCGCGTCAAACTACAGGCAAAGGACAACATATTGATCTATCCTTACTGGATGTACAGGTTGCGGGTTTAGCCAACCATGGCATGAACTATCTGATTACCGGTCAGGCACCGCAACGCTGGGGCAATGCGCATGCCAATATTGTGCCTTATCAAACCTTTAAGGCAAAAGATAAGGACTTTATTATTGCCTGTGGCAATGATGCCCAGTTTAAAGCCTTGTGTCAGGCCATCGGTCAGGCGGAATGGGCAGCGCATCCAAAGTTTAGATTGAATCAGGACCGGATTGCGCATCGGGGTGAATTGACCACGTTAATGGATCAGCATTTTCTCACGCAATCTGCACAATACTGGGTAGAGCGGATTCATGCGGTCAAAGTGCCGGTCGGCATGATCAATAATGTGGAGGAGGCATTACAGGAACCGCAGGTACAAGCAAGAGAAATGGTGGTGTCGATTCCACATCCACAATATCGTCAATTTAAAATGATTGCCTCGCCATTAAAGTTGTCTGCCACACCTGTGGAATACCGTCTTGCACCACCACGTTTGGGAGAACATACCCAACAGGTCTTAGCACAATACTGTTCCACAGAGCACTTGGCGGAGTTAACCGAGCAAGGTGTGATTGGGCATTGATCAACAATGCCCAAAGTGATTGCGATGACCAAGAACTTAAACTTTATTTTTATTAAATCAAATATTTATAATTTGTTTCATATCCTGTTACAGCATTACAACTGCGTTATTGTTGATATTTTTTATACTAGAGCTCGAGTTTTACATTGCATGAGCTCGCTTTTATTCACGCTGTGAATGTCTTATTTGACCCTTGCGGTCTATCCACTATCATTAAAATAACGTGAGGGAATTATGCCTTCCAAGCCATCTTCGCAGTTTGCGAATGTGAATCCAAACGTGTTTTTAAGCACGGTCATTATTATTGCGATTTTTCTCGCAATCGTCATTGTCGCCCCCAGTTCCTTTGAACTTTTGACCCAACAGCTTAAACAATGGATTACTGATTCATTTAGCTGGTTTTATGTTTTATCCGTCGCCGTCTTTTTGATTTTACTGATTTATATTGCCTGTTCCGCCAGCGGAAAAATCAAGTTAGGGCCTGATCACAGTCAGCCTGAATACAGTAATGGTTCATGGTTTGCCATGCTGTTTACGGCCGGGATGGGGATTGGTTTGATGTTCTTTGGTGTGGCAGAGCCAGTGATGCATTATGTCAGCCCACCCAGTGGTGATCCTGAAAGTGTAGAGTCGGCTCAACAAGCCTTACGCATCACCTTCTTCCATTGGGGATTACATGCCTGGGCGATTTATGCCGTTGTTGGTTTGGCACTGGCCTACTTTGCCTATCGTCATAATCTCCCCCTAAAAACCCGTTCCGCACTTTATCCGATTATTGGTAAGAAAATTTACGGTCCTATAGGCGATGGTATTGATACCTTTGCCACCATTGGTACGGTTTTTGGTGTTGCTACCTCTTTAGGCTTTGGGGTGACCCAGATTAACTCAGGTCTCCATTATTTATTTGGTGTTGAACAGAGTAGCTATATTCAGGTTGGCCTGATTATCTTTGTCAGTATCTTGGCATCAATGTCTGTCTTTTTGGGGTTGGACAAAGGCGTGAAACGTCTTTCCGAGCTGAACCTGATCTTGGCACTGGTGTTGTTGGCCTTTGTCTTTATTGCTGGGCCAAGTATCTATTTGCTACAGACCACTATTCAGAATGCGGGTTCTTATTTCTCCAACCTATTCAGCATGACCTTTAACTTATATGCCTATCAACCCAATGGCTGGATTGGTGGTTGGACCATCATGTATTGGGCATGGTGGATTTCATGGTCGCCATTTGTGGGGATGTTTATTGCACGTGTGTCACGTGGCCGGACCATTCGTGAGTTTATCGTCGGCGTATTACTGATCCCAACCGGTTTTACCATTATCTGGATGGGTTTCTTAGGCAATGCTGCCTTATTCAGTATTATGCAAGAACACAACGTGACCTTGCTGCAAGCTGTACAAAATGATTCATCCGTGGCGTTGTTTGAATTTCTGAATCACTTGCCCTTGGCTGGCGTGATGAGTTTGTTGGCAACCGTACTGGTGATGCTGTTCTTTGTGACTTCAGCTGATTCCGGCGCCTTGGTGACAGATTACCTGACAGCTAAAACAGAAAACTCACCGACATGGCAAAGACTGTTCTGGACCGTATTGATGGCTGTTTTGGCGATTATTCTACTCTTGGTGGGTGGTCTGGCTGCTTTGCAGGCCTCAATCATTATGAGCGCCTTGCCATTTACATTCGTTATGTTACTGATGAGTTGGGGGCTGTTAAAAGCCTTGAAGATCGATGTGACGAAAATGCAGGCGATTCAGGAAGCGCGTATTACACCGCGAGCAATTCATAATCCGCGTAGCTGGCAGCAACGTTTGGGGCTAATCATGCATTACCCGCATACTGAAGCTGAGGTCAGGGAATATATAGAGACACAGGTCAGAAAAGCGTTTGAAAGTATTCAGAAAGAGTTTAAACGCCGTCATCTGGAAGTGAACATTCAAAATACTGAACAAGGCTTGCAACTGCGCGTTGATCATCATCATGAGATTAACTTCATCTATACGGTCTATGCGCATGAAACCGTACCGCCAAGTTTTATGCTGGGGCAGGGCGATGCTGATGAAGCGAAATATTTCCAGGCTGAAGTATTCTTGAGAGAAGGCGGACAAAACTATGATGTTATGGACTGGACTCAGGAAGACCTGATTCAGGACATTATTGATCAATATGAACGCCATCTTTACTTCTTGAATATTGTAAGAGGCACATCGTCTTAACAGGGGATGTTAACTGAAAACAATAGCAACACCGGTTTTGAGCACCTCAGAGCCGGTGTTTTGCTTTTTGGAGATATTTTTTCAATATAATTTTTAGTTGGAGCCCTGTTTATTGATAAAAAAGTGAACCTGTGAGAAAGAAATGATCAAAATCAAAAA
The DNA here is from genome assembly GCF_035615075.1 of Acinetobacter sp. IK40. Classification (NCBI taxonomy): domain Bacteria; kingdom Pseudomonadati; phylum Pseudomonadota; class Gammaproteobacteria; order Moraxellales; family Moraxellaceae; genus Acinetobacter; species Acinetobacter sp. IK40. The sequence goes on from NZ_JANBOE010000010.1 coordinate 169,940, forward strand.
GCTTTTCGCTGATAATTAAAACAAATATGGATAAAAAATTATAAATAACAGTAGTTTGAGCTATTTAAATGTTGGCTAAATTAATTTTTAAGATAATGAATAAATTTTAAATTATATAAATCAGTAAATTAGATAAGTTAAAGTTTAAAAATAAAACAACCGAATAATTTAATTTTTAAAAGTGCTTGCGTCTGGTCTGAAATGCTGTAGAATGCACATCCATCGGCGGTGATGCAGATAAAAACTTGTTGAGAAACAAGGATTTGGCTAAAATGGTTAGATTCTTGGGTTGGTTGATAAGTTTGCTAAATATCTAAATTACCTGTTGACTTTTAAGAAATTGAGAGTAATATAGCCGACCTAGCTTGATGATGACGAATCATCGAGAAGATCATTAAGAGAATAGAAGAACAACTTGTGTGGATTTTTACTGGTTGATCGATCGAAAATATTTCATTGATTAATTGGTTTAAATTTCTCGAAGTTTATTTGAGCAAATATTAAGTCAGTAATTG
>NZ_JANBOE010000011.1:0-122812 GCF_035615075.1 Acinetobacter sp. IK40
GTTGTTCTTCTATTCTCTTAATGATCTTCTCGATGATTCGTCATCATCAAGCTAGGTCGGCTATATTACTCTCAATTTCTTAAAAGTCAACAGGTAATTTAGATATTTAGCAAACTTATCAACCAACTCAAGAATCTAACCATTTTAGCCAAATCCTTGTTTCTCAACAAGTTTTTATCTACATCACCGCCGATGGATGTGCATTCTACAGCATTCCTAACCCAATGCAACACCCTTTTTTAAATTTATTTGATTTATTTGATCAAACGCATACTTTTTGAACTGAATAGTTACTTTTATTGGCTTTTCTGAGTAATTAAGAACTTTTTTTAAACAATTAAGTCCAGTAGAATATGTCTCTTGCTTCACACTTTTTGGCACTTCTGATTGAAAATACGGTTTTTAAATATCAAAGCTCGATCTATCTTGCTTGCAGCTTCGGTAGCTGTGAGCCCGCTTTGCTATGCCATTTCGACGCATAACTTCTATGAGCTGGCATTATCAATATTAAGTTATAGTAAATGGTCGAATACCAGCCGCCCTTCTATTTGTGTGATTGACAATACGGAAGCAGCCAATCAGTTTCAGTCGAATATCCGGCAGTTGGCTTATGATTATCAGGTGCAGGCAGTCACGGCAAAAGATTTTCCCAAAACCGAATGTCATGTGGCTTATTTCACCACGACCTCGCCACAACAACAGCAAAACCTGATTCAGGCTTATCCATCTCGCTCATTACTTTCTTTAAGCACCAATAATCCGGCGTGTGAAGTCGGCAGTATTTTCTGCTTATATAATAAGAAAACCTATTCGACCTTTAAGGTGAATCTGGAAGCATTGAGTTATTCCAAAGTTCATATCGATCCAAGAGTCTTGCTCTTGGCGAAGAATGCGGAGTAAGTGCAGATGATTTCCAATCTATATCAGTCAACTTCCTTACATGCATTATTCCGTAAATCCCAGTTTGCAATTTTTGCGATTACTTTCGTGATTTGTTCTTTTACTTTTGCCACAATTTCCATGTTTACCATGGAAACTTATGCCAAACAGAACTTGCAGCTTTTGAGCCAGACCGTGCTTGAACGGATCCAGCCAGCCGTAGTGTTTCGGGATAAAGGCGCGATTGACCAGATTCTGGATGATTATACGCGTGAACATGCCATTCGAACGATTCATGTGTATGATCCCCAACATCAGCTTCTTGCTGAAAGTACCAAAAAAATAGCCCATACTTCCATGATGCAGGACCTGATGGATCGCTGGTTTTTACATGATCCAGTCAAGTTAATGATTGTGCATCACAAGAAAAAAGTGGGAGAACTGGTGTTATACGGAAGTTCAGAAAATATTTTACATTTTCTGAAAACCATTATTATCGGTCTGGCCATTTCAATGTTCTTTATTGTGATTGCCTTATTATGGTCAGTGAATATTACCTATCGTCAAATCATGCAGTCGATTAAGCCGCTGACCCATATCGCCCAACTGGTCAGTGACCAGAAAGCCTATAATCTGCGTTTTCCCAACAACCATATTAAAGAGTTCCAGAATTTAAATGCGGTATTTAATGAACTGCTAGAAGAAATTCAGATTTGGCATACGCATCTGCAAAAAGAAAATCGTCAACTTTCATTTCAGGCTCATCATGATCAGCTGACCAGCCTGCCAAACCGTCATTATTTCTATCAAGAGCTGTTTAATATTTTTGAGAATCCGCAATACCGTCATAATTCAGCTTTACTCTTTATTGATAATAATAATTTCAAGATGATTAATGATCAGTATGGGCATCTGGCTGGTGATGCGGTGCTAAAAGAAATGGGCGACCGTTTAAAACTTTCTGTCCGCCATGAGGATTTTATTGCCCGTTTGGGTGGGGATGAGTTTGCTATTATCCTGCATTCTATCCATCATGCGGATCATTTACAGACCATTGCTGAAGGTCTACTGGCCAGTTGCAAGGAGCCTTTAGATTTCAATGGTGAAATTATTCATTTTGGTTTTAGCTTAGGAATTGCCTTTTCTCAGTTTGCAGAGAATCCAGAAGATTTGATTATGCAAGCGGATCAAGCCATGTATAAAGCTAAAAGTTTAAATCCACATTGGTTTCTTTATAAACCAGAAATTTAGGACATGTTATGCGCGCACACACCATTAAAATTTCATTTATTGCGTTACTCTGCCTAACATTGGCTGGATGTTTAAGTTTTGGCCCGTTGAAATATCGTCAGGTCAAGATGTTAAAAAAAGAGGGGTTCGTATTAACGGATGAAGGCTGGAGTCTCGGCTTACCAGAACGTTTGTTATTTGATTTCAATAAGGTCGATATTAAGCCGGAGCATCAGCAAGAGATTGTACGTCTTGCAACGCAGCTGAATAAATATGATCTACAAAAATTAAAAATTGTTGGCCATACCGATAATATCGGCAATCCTGAATATAACCAGAAACTTTCGGAAGAACGTGCTCAAAGCGTTTCTTCTATTTTCATCGAACAGGGTTTCAAACCCAATAATTTAACTGTACTCGGCCGTGGCTCGAATCAACCGTTTGTACCGAATACTTCGGATGAAAACCGTGCCAGCAACCGCCGCGTGAATGTGATTATTATTCCTTAAGCATTGCAATCATAAAAAAGCCGACTCAATTGAGTCGGCTTTTTTATTTAAATCAATTCGATAATATCCACTGTTGGGGGCACTCTAAATCGAAATGGTACACCCACCATACCAGTTCCTACTGTCACAAATACATCCGCATGTTCATGCGTATAAAAACCTTTTTTATGTCCCAGAATCGACACCCGCTTCATAATATAGTTAGTAATCCACGGCAGTTCGATCTGCCCGCCATGGGTATGGCCCGATAACATCAGGGGACGCGTCGGTAATTCAGGCACCATATCCACGGTATCCGGATTATGCGACAAAATCAGCCAAGGCTTGTCTTGCGGCAACTCAGGCATAAAGCGCATATTCGCCTTACCCGCCCACAAATCACCAATCCCGATAAGACGGAATTCGTCAAAATCGACAATTTTGCCTTCAATATCCATCACATTATTCTGTTCTAGCGCTTTACTCAATAGCGCCTGAATGGGTGGACCCGGATATTGTTCGTCATGATTACCGGGTACAGAATAAACCGGCGCCTGAATTTGCTTGAGCACTTCCAGCTCTTGCACCAAACGGTTTTCTGGCTCATAGGTCCAGTCCCCTGCCACCACCACCAGATCAGGTCGTTCCTGATTCAGCTTCTTCACAATGATTTTTAGCTGGCGTTCGTGCCCAGAAAAGAGACCGACATGCATATCGGCCACCAATGCGACCTTGACCGGACGAGTAAACTCACGCTTTGGATTGAGACGGTATTGATGACGTTTGACATGAATCTGATGCGGTTCAATGAAGCGTGCATAAATCAGCACACTGCTTAACAAGAAAATAAATCCCGCCTGATGCAGGCTATAATAGCCCACCCAGCCAGCATACAGACTAAAGCACCACAGCGGGACCAATAAATACGAAAGATAAAACGCCAGCAAATGTACAAAGGCTTTAAAAGGATGAATAGTTTCTGTACGTGCCTGATGGACCCAGGCCTGAATCAATGCCCATAATGCCAGAACAGCAAAAATAAGATAAAAACCAACAATAACAGTATCTGAATCCGACATTACAGCCCTCATTAACTTCACTTTAGGGACATACGTCTCATCTTATATTTATCTTTTTCGATGAAATGGTATACTCGAGCCCAACTTTTAATCAGTAACGATTATGACGCAATTTTCTCATTTAAATGGCAAACATACAAAGATAAGTACAACCGCTTACAATAAAAATATGCTTGCGATTTATTGCGCCATTGCGTTGACTGTGACGGGGTGTAGTACGCTCCCCAAGCATAAGCTGGAACCAGTCATTCAAACTGTCGCCCAGATCGATACCACCCAAACTTCTTTGGCTCAGGTGATCCGTCCTTTACAAGAACAACATCCCGACCTGACTGGCTATCACGTGTTATATGAACCGCTAGAAGCACTGGCAACGCGTCTTCGTTTGATTGATAAAGCCGAAAAAACACTGGATTTACAATACTATATCTGGGATAACGACAAAGTTGGGGCTTTGGCACTACACGCTTTAATTCGTGCCGCTGATCGTGGGGTAAAAGTCAGATTACTGATTGATGATAATAATGCCAAACATACGGAAGGTATTTTTCTGGCGCTGGCCCAGCATCCCAATATAGAAATTAAATTATTTAACCCCTACCGGTTCCGTAAATACCGTGCACTGGATATGGTACTGGATCTGAAACGTATTAACCGCCGGATGCATAACAAGAGTTTTATTGCCGATCACCAAGTGGCCTTGATTGGCGGTCGTAACATGACCAACCAGTATTATAATGTCAGTGACAATTACCAGTTTTCCGATGTGGACGTGATGCTGTTCGGCACAGCCGTCAATGATATTTCCAAATCGTTTGATGATTACTGGAATCACGAATATGCCTACGATGTCAGGGAAATTGTCAATCCAAAATCGCATCGACTGAGCTATGAAAGTTTAAAGCAGCAACTGGACGAGCACTATAAACGGATTACGGTACAGAATTATGTCGACCTGACCAGCCGTTCTCAAGCCATTGATTCACTCATGAATCGGGATATTTCTCTGGAATGGGTCAAGGCCGAGGTGGTGAAGGACTCCCCTGATAAAATTAAATCCAAAGCCAAAAAAGAAGAGCACCTGAATTTCCAGCTGATCAATCATCTGGAACAGCCTGAAAAAAATATTGATCTGATCTCGGCTTATTTTGTTCCGGAAAAGAAAGGCGCAAAAATTTTAAGTGAACTGGCGCAAGATGGAGTCAAGGTCAGAGTACTCACCAACTCCTTTAAAGCCAATGACGTGGCGGTGGTTCATGCCTTTTATGGAAAATATCGTCAGGAACTGCTGGAAAATGGGGTACAACTGTATGAGTTCCTCCCCGCATTGGATAAAAATGATTTAGATAAACATACCGAAGAGTTAGCGAAAAAAGCCAAAGTCAATCTTAAGGGACTCAGTCGTTCCAGCCTGCATGCCAAATTGATGGCACTGGATGAGAAACAGGTATTTATTGGTTCCTTTAATTTCGACCCCCGTTCTGCCTATTTAAATACTGAAATCGGGGTATTACTGAATAGCCCACCCTTAGCACAAGCCGTGCATGCCACCATGGATCAAAACCTGAAAACCTATGCCTATCGGTTAGTATTGGATGCCAATAAGAAAATTACCTGGCAGAGAGAAACACCTAGAGGTCCGTTGATTTATACCAAAGAACCCAAGATGAAATGGTGGCAAAAAGCTGGCGTAAAAATCATTTCATGGTTGCCAATCGAAGGCTTTATGTAGACTCGGCCGTTTCTGGCAAGACCGTCAACACCTTCTGCTGTAATTTGGCCAGACCGGCACGCATCTGACGATCCACTTCTTTGGTCAGGCTATCTACAGTATGCCCTTCGACTGAAATCGCAGGTAAAGTCATCAGATGTGCGGTAACTTTCGGCATTTCCAAGACACGCTGCACATGTTCTGCAAAGGTCATTTCACCAATAAACGGCGCCACCAGATCGAGTTCTCCGTTCTGGTTGACATAGCAAATCACACAGACCTGTACCGGACGTTGTGCCTCAATGGCCGCACCCAATAAACGTCCATGCACCTTTTTGACTTTACGCCCATCTGTTGTGGTCGCTTCCGGGAAGAACAAAACCGGAATATCCTGTTTTAAGAATTCTGTAATCTGTTCACGAATACGGATCGAATCACCTGATCCACGTTTGATAAATAAAGTTCCGCCGCCTTTTGCCAGTTTTCCCAGAATCGGCCATCTTTCAACTTCAGCTTTGGCCAAGAAGAAAATTCGTGCACCCGACCCCAGTACCGCAACGTCCAGCCATGAAATATGGTTGCTGACCCAAAGCGCAGGTTCACGCGGAATGGTCCCGTGGACTTCGACTTCGATATTGAACACTTCGCATAAACGGCGACAGAAGTACTGTACGTATCGGGTATTGACTGGATTATTGGGATCTTTATATAGACCATGACGGTAAATCAGATAAAAGCCTTCACCTATTGTTTCCAGGCCTGAGGCTAATTTTTTACTATACAAACTCAATTTAGAGATTAAATTTAATGGGGTTTTATTTACCGCTGTTACTTCTTGAGTCATAAATCATTAAAACCGTACGCATAGATGCATATGTGCATTGAATTCATCCAGTTATATCATGCCGATATCGACTTATAGAAGTTATCTGCATCATAAAAAGCGAATGCGAGCATAATTTTTTTCAATTTTAAAAGGTTTATTAGATCAATTAATATAAATAAATCGAATTTACTGATTAAAAGGTGATGTGATGAATCCGCAAAGCACAACATCAGCAAACCAAACCACAGTTCCTTATGGCTATGCGCTGAGAATGTTCCTTGGCTGGTCAATTCTATATATGGGCACACTGGTCGGTTTCATTGAGCTTTTACGTCGTAATGTCATATAAATCGTGTAAGCCTTTGCCCTTTGCTTGAAGTTTATTCTAGAATAAGACTTTAAAAATAAGGATTACATAGTCGCGTGGAAAATTTTGAGCAGCGTCAAAGCGGTGAACGGGCAATTTTAGTCAGTGTGTCTGTTCAGCTCCTCGATGATCTTGATGCTGAAGAGTTTCGATTGCTTGCTCAATCCGCTGGCGCTGAAATCCTTGAACATCTTGTGGTACAACGCAATAAACCTGACCCGAAATTTTTCATTGGCTCAGGTAAAGTCGATGAAATCGCCGAACTGGTACAAAGTCTCGAAGCTGAGCTGGTTATTTTTGACCATTCCCTGTCACCCGCCCAGGAACGTAACCTGGAACGGATCTTAAAATGTCGTGTGATTGACCGCACAGGTTTAATTCTGGACATTTTCGCCTTACGCGCGCGGACCCATGAAGGTAAATTACAGGTCGAACTGGCCCAGCTCAAACATTTATCCACTCGCCTGATTCGTGGTTTTACCGGTAATCTGGAGCAGCAAAAAGGCGGGATCGGCCTGCGTGGACCGGGTGAATCACAACTTGAAACCGACCGTCGTTTAATTCGGGTCCGGATTACCCAGCTCAAGGATAAACTGGTCAAGGTACAACAAACCCGTCTGCAAGGTCGTGCTGCAAGACAAAAAGCCGCGATCCCGACCATTTCACTGGTGGGTTATACCAATGCGGGCAAATCAACCTTATTTAATCTGCTGGCAAAAAGTGATGTCTATGCCGCAGATCAACTGTTTGCCACCCTCGATCCAACCTTACGCCGTTTAGACTGGGATGGTATTGGCACGGTAGTACTCGCAGATACCGTCGGCTTTGTCAGAAATCTGCAGCATGATCTGGTTGAATCATTTAAAGCAACCTTGGAAGAAACCTTAGAGGCCACCTTGCTGCTGCATGTGATTGATAGCAGCAGTCCGAATATGCCAGAGCAAATTGAAGCGGTTGAATCTGTTCTCAAAGAAATTGGTGCCGATGCGCCCATCTTGCATGTTTACAATAAAATTGACCTGAGCGGTGATGCGCCCAAAATTATTTATAAATCGGCAGACCAGCCTGATCGGGTCTATGTTTCAGCACATTCAGGACAAGGCTTGGAGCTGCTTGCGCAAGCGGTACAACAATGTCTGTTGGGCCAGTTACAAGATTTTGATTTAGTGTTAAAACCTGCTTATGGGAAATTACGTACCCAGTTATATACCCTGAATGTCATTCAGTCTGAACATTATGATGATCATGGCAATTTACACCTGTCGGTCCGTATTGCACCACATAAGCTGGAACAACTCATTAAACAGGCTCATTTGCCATTAGACGAAATACTGGGAAAAAAAGCTTCCCTATTCCAGCGACCTTTGGAAGAATTTGAGATCGGCCCTCACTCATCCTAATTGCGATCAGCCATCGTTTAGATTAACGAGAGTAACAAATAAAATGAAGAATATTGATTGGACAGCTTGGTTTGGCACGATTTTATTAATTATTGGCTATCGTGAAGGAGCTGTCGCGATCACAACGGCTTTTGGTCATCCCGAACTGGGCAATCTGGTCGGGCTAATTAGTCTGTTAATGACCTTATTGATCTGGCGACGCTTTAAAAAAATCTCCAATCGTCTGATTGATACCAACAATAAAATATTGAAAGAAAGTGCGTTTGCCTTTTTACCCATCTGTGCCGGTTCGTTAATCATGCTGGTGCATATGGGCAAGGAAATTCCTGCCTTTCTATTTATTTTAACATTCAGTACATTATTGCCATTATGGATCTATGCCAAAATGGCGAAGCGTTGGTTATAAGGAGCTGATCGATGTCTATGGTTATCTATGGCTTTATCATTACCTTGATCAGTTATCTTCTGGCCAAACCGCTGAATCAGAAATTTCCACAGATTCCCTTAATCGTTTTCGGCATGTTTATTGTCATCGCGTTCTTAGCCATTTTCGGGATTCCCTATCAGCAGTACATGGATCATGTGAATAATGTTTTTAATCACCTGCTCGGCTACGTCACCGTGGCTTTGGCGATTCCTCTGGCTGCGATGCGCTATGATGACTTACCGCTTAAATCCATGATCGGTATCTTGTGTTTCGCAAGTATCAGTGCAGTGGCTTTACCAATGGGGCTAGCGTATTTACTGCATATGTCCGAGCCGACCATTCTGGCATTTGCTACCCGTGCTGTAACCACGCCAATTGCGCTGAACATTGCAACCCTGCTACATGCCCCTTTAATGATGGTGACCCTGATTGTGATTCTATCCGGTGTGATTGGCGCCGCATTTTCTCCCTGGATCTTAAAACATATCCATGATGAACGTGCTTCGGGCCTGGCCCTAGGTCTGGCAGCACATGCCATTGGTACTGCACAGGCATGGCAACGTGGACCTGTTGCGGGCCGATATGCTGCATTTGGTATGGCTGTGAATGGCGTATTTACCGCAATCTGGCTGCCGACTTTTATTTTATCTTTATCTTAAAATTTGCCACAAGTATCAGTTAAAGGTTGAACTGGTTGTCAAAAATCCTTCATAATGAATGCTTGAATATTAAAAGGATTTTTAATAATGGGGAAAAAATTAATCGGGGCGTTATGCTTGACTGCAATCAGCAGTTTTACTTTTGCAGAGGATATTACGGGGCTCTGGCAAAGTATTGATGACAAAACCGGAGCACCGAAGGCACTGGTGGAAATTCGTAAAGAATCGAATGGCACCTATGCCGGAAAAGTTGTAAAAATAACACCACGTACTGGCTATACACCTAAAGAAACCTGTGTAGATTGCCCTGCACCCTACACCAACAAACCGATTGTCGGTCTGGATGTGGTCACCGGCTTAAAATACAGTGATGGTTCGAATTATACCCATGGCCGGATTCTCGATCCGAATACAGGTAAAATTTACAGTATGAAAGCCAAACTCAGTGCCAACGGTAAACGTCTGCATTTACGGGGTTATTTGGGTGTTTCTGCATTAGGCCGGAATCAGATCTGGATTCGGGCAGAGTAAATATTTGTAGGGAGCATCAAACGGCCCGACGTGTATTTAAATAAATTTAAAGAGCCTCTTCATTATTTTAAAATGGAGAGGCTTTTTTGATCAAAAAATTAAAAAACATTGAATTTTCAAATATTAATATACAAATGTAAAATAATGATTGAATCGCTTATTAGATATCCTACATAATAAAAATGAGTGTTAAACGGATTTTTAATAATGAGTAAAAGCTTAATCAGTATTTTATTTTTAACCATGATCAGCAGCTTTAGCTTTGCCCAAGACATCACTGGTCTCTGGCAAAGTATCGATGATAAAACAGGTGCACCAAAAGGGATCGTTGAAATTCGCCAAGAGGCCAATGGCACCTATACAGGTAAAGTTGTGAAAATTACCCCACGGACAGGTTATGTACCCAAGGAAATCTGTGTGGACTGCCCCGCGCCCTATACCAATAAACCGATTATCGGACTGGATGTGTTGACAGGCTTAAAACATAGTGAAGGTCTTAACTATACCAGTGGACGTATTCTGGACCCGAATACAGGCAAGATTTACAGCATGAAAGCCAAATTAAGCGCCAATGGCAAACGTCTGCATTTACGGGGTTATCTGGGGATTTCTGCGCTGGGTCGTAATCAAATCTGGATACGCACTGAGTAGCGCTTGTTGCTAAAACAGGTAGAAAAGATTACTCGGATCATGCAGCGGCACTGCTCTGTTATTTAAGCCCAAAGCGTCTTTATACTGAACAATGGATAAGGACGCTTATTCTATTTAAAATTTAGAACCATCAAATTACGCCAGCTTCCGATGATCTTGACATCTATACGTCCAAATTGAAATCACCATCAAGACAGCAATAAAAAGCCCTGTATCAAACAGGGCTTTTTATTTAAAAGCATATCAACTTAACGATTTTGCAGCTTGGCATAATCTAAAAGGACATTTGCCGCTTCTGTAATAAAGGTTTCTTCTTCAGGCAGTGGCGGACGTAAATGTGCTTTCATCTTGGCACGTGATTCAACCAATGCGTCAATTGAAGCCTGATAACTTTCCCAGTTGGCATAAGGTGCCTGACCTGTTGCCGCACGACGCTGGTTTTCAGCATTCAAGGTTTGTTTTTCCAGATCAATCAGTTCAGCACGGCGCTGATTGATATCCAGTACCACTTTCTTCTGATCAGAGGTTTTCTTGGCAATCGCTTTACGCGCTTCTAGATACTTGAACTGTGAGTCTACGGCAACACGTTGCTGAGATGTTTCCGTTAACTTGGCAATATACGGTTGAACTGAACCTTCACGCTTAAATGGTGCGGTTGGAATGGTGTCCCACTTCAAGGCATTTTTGGCTTTACGCTCACCAAACTCTTCATTGTAGATATCCACCAGTTTGATATCCGGGATTACACCTTTATTTTGCGTACTTCCACCGGTAATACGGTAGAACTTACGCTGTGTCAGGGTTGCCTGACCATAAGCAAGTGAATCCAGCTGCACCTGAGCCGTACCTTTACCTGTAGTCGTGCTACCGATAATGATGCCACGCTCATAGTCCTGAATCGCAGCAGAATAGATTTCACTGGCAGAAGCCGATGCCAAGTTGACCAATACTGCCATCGGGCCTGCATAAAGCTGCTCGCCACCATCGGTATCTTCAAAGACATTGACATTACCATTGCCATCACGGATCTGAACCACTGGCCCTGACTTGATTACCTGACCCAGCATACGCGCAACTTCTTCCAAAGAACCACCCGGGTCATTACGCAGGTCCACCAGTACCCCTTCCACTTTCTGTGCTTTCAGTGATTCCAGTGCTTTAGCCGTATCTTCAGAAACTGAACGGTACTCGGTTCCCGCACGACGTGAGCGATAATCAAAGTAGAACGAAGGAATTTCAAGTACGCCAAATAGGTGTTTTTTACCATCACGGGTGATTTCAACCGTACGCGAACGAACACCGGCATCTTCTTCCTGAATAATGTCGCGCGTTAAAGTGACATTACGCGCCTGACTCATCGGTGCCCCTGCACCTAGTAGACGTACTACCACCTTGGTGCCACGTTTACCACGAATCAAGCCCACAATTTCCGAGCTCGGCCAGCCAATCACATCCACCATTTTATCGCCGTCTTGAGCGACACCAATGATGCGGTCGCCTGATTTGACCTGACCTGATTTACTTGCCGGACCGCCCTCAACGATGGTCTCGATCTTGGTGTAATCTTCATTGCCGCGTTCTGGACGAATCGAAACCCCAATGCCCTCAAGTTGCAAGGTGGTTTGACGATTCAATTCCATCGCATCAATGGGTGGATAATAGTTACTATGTGGATCATAGGTCGCCATCATCGCATTCAGGGTTTTGTCGAGGACATCATCACTCTTGACCCGACCAATACGTTCTAACTGACGGGTATAGCGCTTGGTTAAAGTCTGAACCGGGGTTAAATCTTCTGGGCCAGTCAAATCCTGACCATTGGCCAGTGATGGATCTGCCTTTAATGCTTTCTGCTTGGCCTGTTCTTCTTCTTTGCTAATGGTCAAATTGATCAGCTGTGACACCAGCATTTTCTGCCAATGTGCCTGTTGTTCAGCAGCCGTCTGGAAATAAGGCGCTTTTTCACGATCGGTTTCCAGATAGACATCTTTCTGATTCAGGTTCTGGGGCTTCTTCAATTCGGCCAACATAAACTCATAGAACTGTTTCAAACGGTCACGATATTGCGCATGAATAGCAAAAGGCCCAGTTAAGTTACCGGCTTTTAATGAGCTACCAAAAGTGGAACCATACTTATTCTTATAGTCTGCAACTTCACCGCTTAAAAATAATGAATGATCTGGATCAAGACTGTCGAGATACATATCCAGAATACGGTTTGACGTGGTTGCATCTAAACGCATATTCAAATAATGCTGGCGATCAACCAAGGTTGCGAGCTGACGTGATACGAGCGCTTGTTCTTGTGTTGGCTTGATAACGGTTGAAACCACTGGTGTTTCTGTCGCCGCAAACGCCTCATTCATGGTGTGAGAGAAAAATAAACCACCAGTCGCAATTGCAACTGCACACGCTATCATTTGAAGTTTCATAAAATTTTGGTACTTCCTTGGATATGGCAATTATTACACGCTGATACTGTCAATATGAACACATTTCATTCGATACTTTATCAACTTGCAGTACTGATTAGTCGTCATAAATAAATGACCAATAAGCACTTATCATCAATATCATGTAGTTTTATCATATTCTGTACTGACAAAATGTAGCAAATCATTGCACAATTTAGCTATCGTTTTTTTCATCAAAATTCAAACGGAATCCTTATGATCGGCGCATTGATGCTAGATATTGCTGGCACAGAACTTACCCAAGAAGATATTGAACTATTACAAGCTCCGCAAGTCGGTGGCATGATTTTATTTGCGCGCAACATTGAATCCCCTCAACAGGTCCGTGCTCTAACCGATCATATGCGTCAGGTCCGTCCAGAAATTCTGATTGCTGTCGATCAGGAAGGTGGCCGTGTACAGCGTTTAAGACAGGGCTTTACCTTGTTACCGGCCATGGGACGCTTAGGCGAGCGTTATCTCACTCATCCTGAACAGGCAGTTGAGCTGGCTGAACAATGCGGCTGGCTCATGGCAACAGAAGTATTGGCGGTCGGTATTGATTTCAGCTTTGCACCTGTTCTGGACCTGAATGATGTCAGTGATGTGATTGGTGATCGCGGCTTTGCCAAAAATATGCAGGACATCGTTCCACTTGCCGATGCCTTTATGCGCGGTATGAAAAAAGCAGGCATGGCGACAACAGGTAAGCACTTCCCTGGTCACGGTTCAGTCAAAGCCGACTCACATGTTGCCGCTGCAATTGACAGCCGTTCATATCAGGAAATCTATGACAAGGATATGCAAAGCTTTATCAAGCTGATGCCACAGCTGGATGCCTTGATGCCTGCGCACGTGATCTATGATCAGGTTGATCCAAATCCGGCAGGTTTCTCACCATTCTGGTTACAACAAATCTTACGTCAACAACTTAAATTTGACGGCGTACTTTTCTCGGACGACTTGAGTATGCAGGCTGCCTGCGTCGCTGGCGGTGCAGATGCCCGTATTCAAGCCGCGTTAAATGCAGGCTGTGATATGGGACTGGTGTGTAATGACCGTGCTGCCGCGTGTAGCGCATTGGAAGGCATTCAAACATTGGCTTTACCAAACCAACAACGTTTAGAACGGATGCGCGGTAAGATTCCAAATATCCAAATCGGTACTACCTTAACGTTAGACGATGAAAACTGGCATAACGTCAGAAAAGTCATTGAAGAATTTAAGAATTCGTTCTAACTTTGATTAGATTTTTAATTGTTCTATTCACACGATGGAATCTTGCCGAGTACTCATCTGATTAAAGGATTTGGCCTTCGGCTCGACCTACTTTTCAGGGATGAAAAGTAAGCAAAAATCCTTTGTTAGGCTGAGGGTACATCCTTGTAACCCCAGCCCAACGGCGGCATCCATGCCGCCCCATGATAGTAAATAACAAGCCTAAATCAAGATGTAGTCAAAGCACTCTGTATTTTAAAGAGATGAATTTTATATCTAAATTAGGAAAAAATAGAGTCTAGGACAGATGACACAACAACTTTCAAAACATCGCCATATTTCATTTACAGCACACTACACAGGCTATATCTGGTATCAAATGGGGATCTCACATCCGGCGCTGGCAACAAAAAAAGGCAAAACACTCGCCGCCTTAGTCCATCCCATCGAAAGCTGGGCGGAAAAACATGTCGGTGGCAGCATGCGTACTACACTCAAACAACGTCACAGCATGCTGGATAGCCATTTAAAAAAACTGATTGAACAACATCCTGATCTACAAGTGCTAGAAATTGCCTGTGGCCTATCACCACGTGGCTGGTGGTTTAGACAACATTACCCAGAAATCAGCTATCGTGAACTGGACTTACCGGATATGGCGGCCACCAAACAGGCAGCATTGCAGCAAATTGAAAGTCATAGCGATGCTGTATTATCGCTAGACCTGTTTACAGAAGCATTTGCTTCGGCATTTGAAATCTTTGATCCGAAACGCCCATTGGTGGTCATTAGTGAAGGGTTGATCAACTACTTTGACAAACCATTGTTACAACAACTCATTCAAGCGATTGCCCACTATGGTCAAGACTTTCAAACATTGCACTATTTAACCGATATCTATCCAGAACCAACCCAAAATAAACTGGCGACGATTATCTGGAACAGTAGCCGCTTGCTGAAATGGATGTCTCGCAGTGCCTTTAGTTTTCATTTTAAAACCCCTGCTGAAGTCGAACACTTTTTTCAGGAAGCCGGTTTTCATCAGGTTGAGGTCCTACAACCGAAGCAATTTTTTGAGCACACCGCGTTAGAAAACAAAGAGCAACATTTAGGAGACCTGGTCTGGATGATTCAGGCGAGCAATCGATAACATCAGCAAAAAAGAAAGTGGCAAATTGCCACTTTTTTTAATGCCACAATAGGTGTTATTCAGTTGGCTTCTGGCGTTGAATAAAACGGGTCAAACGCTCGGCGATATCAAAACTGCCATGTTTAAACAAGATACGTAATCCTTGCTCAGTTGCATCAAAGATTAAACATTCAATTTTAAACTCGCCTTCTTCATCTGTTAAATGCAAGGCTAAGTCACGTGGATGCTGCGTGACAAAATCAAGCTGCTCTAGCTGGTGAGGTTTTAAGTACACGCCAAAGAAGGTGATATCCACAATGCTCACCGCTGCTTCAGTATTCAAATGACGATGAGTCAGTTTACTTTCGGGTTGTAACACTGCGATCCGTTCTTCACCACGGCGTTCCATCTGCTGCATCTGTTCACGGTTCATCGGAATGATACCATCCAGATTGTCGATAGATTCCCCTTTTAAAAAGGTAGTAAACAGATTCATGGTTTCTTTACGGCGTTGCAATTGCGGTACATGATCTGCATTGGCAATCAGGGCAAACTGCATATCCTGACATTGTAAGGCAAAATCGGCATTTTCATGCGGCAAGGTAAAGCTGTCATATTGTCCGGCTGCAACCAAGGTCTTACATTGCGGAACCGGCACATCGCTTAAACGCAATAAACGGTTGCAGTTAATTTCATAACGCTCGCGCTCTGTGGCACTAAACTCTGCCATCTGTTTGAAGAACAGACGCTTGGCCGTTGGCGACATGCGCGTCTTGTCCAGTTTGGCATGATTGACAAGATAGAGAATCACCGCCTGACCAAACTCTTCCATACGATCTTCACGCATTAAATGCAAAGACTCTTCCAGCAGCATACGCCAGCTTTTACGGGTCTTTTGCATCACTCCCATCAACACCATGCGGTCAATCAGTTCTGGACGTTGATCGGCAAATGAAGAAGCGACCACCGACCCCAATGACATCCCCATCATAGAAACCTTATCGATTCCAACAATATCCAGCCATTGACCGAGCATTTTTGATAAATCAGGTAGTTCCAGAATTCCAGCAGATTCACCGGTATCAACATTACGAATCTGCTGGTTCGCACCCATTGAAGGTAAATCGATTAAAATCACAGGACCACTCTCAAAGAGTTGCTCAACACAATACTTATAAGAGTTAAAATTTTGAAATGCGCCCCCGACAATTACAATTGGCGTGTTATAGATCGTTTTAGGATCTGCAATGGCCATATATTCAATTTTCCAGCCATCAATCCACGTGGTACGTGCTGGCTGCTTAAAACTGTTTTTATTGTAAATGTCGAAAAAACCAAAGCCTGTGTAGGTATGATTTATATCCGAGTCCATTTGGATAATGGAATTCATGTCCTTCCTCCATCCTTGTTTATTTTTCTGTTGCAAGCATCTCATTTTCAGCGATTTGCTCTTGCAAGTTAACAAATTTATAAAATTTGTATTACATTTATCCTATACTTTTTCATTCTATACGTATGCACGTTTTATACGCAATCATTTCCTTAACCACTCATCTTGTTTAAATGAATAATCTTTTGCAAAATATGTAGTCTTGGCTTTAGATTCAATATCTTCATCGCACTAAAATAAAAAATTTTGCGCCAATTAACGTTTTATAATTTGTTGAATTGTCAGTTTCGCCTATTCATTGTTCAGCATTTGACTGTTACTATCTTTATAAATACATGCAAATATCAAACTGCTATGCAAGACTCTATTCAAAATTATATGCAACAGGTCGGTGCTCAGGCACGTCAGGCATCTCGTATGCTAACCAGCGCCTCAACGCATTTGAAAAATCATGCCTTGTCTGCGATCTATACCGCTTTGGAAAATAATCAGGCCCAGATTTTAGCGGCCAATCAAATTGATATGGACAATGGTCGCCAGCGTCAACTGGACAGCGCCCTGCTGGATCGTCTAGAGCTTACTCCGGCACGCTTTAAAGGCATGCTGCAAGGTTTAAAAGATGTCATTGGTCTGGTGGACCCGATTGGGGAAATTACTGACCTGGCTTACCGTCCATCGGGTATCCAGTTGGGTAAAATGCGTGTGCCTTTAGGCGTGATCGGGATGATTTACGAATCAAGACCGAATGTAACGCTTGAAGCGGCATCCCTGGCGTTAAAATCTGGCAACGCGATTATTTTACGTGGCGGTTCGGAAGCACTGGAGTCTAACAAGGCCATTGCCACTGCGATCCAGCATGGCTTACAGGTTTCAGGCTTGCCTGAGCATGCGGTACAGGTGATTGACACCCCAGATCGTGCCGCGGTTGGCCATCTGATTACCATGACCGAGTTTGTCGATGTGATCGTGCCGCGTGGTGGTAAAAGCCTGATTGAACGTATCAGCAATGAAGCCCGTATTCCTGTGATTAAACATTTAGATGGCAACTGCCATGTATTTGTAGAAGCCCAGGCCGACCTGCAAAAAGCCTTACCGATTGCCCTGAATGCCAAAACCCATCGCTATGGCGTGTGTAATGCCATGGAAACCTTATTGGTTGATGAAGCGATTGCAGAAGAATTCCTCCCTCTAATTGCTGAGCTGTATGCTGAAAAGCAGGTTGAACTACGCGGCTGTGCGGAAACCCAACGTATCCTAGGTGTATCTGTAAAAACAGCCACAGAGGAAGATTGGTATACTGAATATCTCGGACCAATTCTTGCAGTCAAAGTGGTCACGGGTATGGATGAAGCGATTGAGCATATCAATAAGTATGGTTCGCACCATACCGATGCCATTATCACCGAAAACTTTAGTCTAGCCCGTGAGTTCTTGGCACGTGTTGATTCAAGCTCAGTCATGATCAATGCGTCTACACGCTTTGCCGATGGTTTTGAATATGGTTTAGGTGCAGAAATCGGCATTTCAACCGATAAAATCCATGCCCGAGGCCCAGTTGGCCTAGAAGGTTTAACCTCTCAAAAATGGATTGTGTTTGGCGACGGTCAAATCCGCCAATAATAGAAACACCTATTGCAATACAGCCACACGATAAAGGCCATTTAATTGATCTTTATCGTGTTTTTATATACTTGCATACAAAAATAATGATAAAACCTACAGATCAATTAAAAGAAGATATGATTTCCAGCCTATACTGATTAGGTTGATTTATAAACGGGTTGTATAGGCTAAAGTCTATCTTCGCCAAGATGACATCCCATGTTAAAACATTGCGCTTGATTCCACTGCTCATGCATTGCAGCAAGATCAGAGTGTTCATCATAAAATTTAAAATCTGTTAGGTGTTCAAACGTGGCTATATCTGTATTAGTAATTAACTGTGGTTCATCATCAATCAAATACGCACTGATCTCGGAACGCCGTGAAGATCGTATTTATGGTTTGGCAGAAAATCTGGGCGCAGCAGATGCCCGTATTAAAGGGGTCACCCTGGGTGGCGAACCGTTAGAACTTTCAATTCCTTATGCAGATCACGCCAAAGCACTGGAAACCTTGTTGGCACGTTTAGCCAACTATCATCCGCAAGCAATTGGACACCGTGTGGTACACGGCGGCAATATCACCAAAGCAGAACTGCTTACACCTGAACTAGTTGAACGCATTGAAGCCGCGACACCGCTTGCCCCTTTACACAATCCGGCACACCTCATCGGGATTGAAGCTACCATGCGCTTGTTCCCGCAACTGCCACAGGTGGCTGTCTTTGATACCGCGTTCCATCAAACCATGCCTGAACACGCTTATCGTTATGCACTGCCAAAATATTTATATACCGAACATCAAGTGCGCCGTTATGGCTTCCACGGCACCAGCCATGCCTATGTCACTGAACGTGCCAGCGAACTGGCGGGCAACAAGAATCAGGGGGGCTGGCTCAGTGCCCACTTAGGTAACGGTAGCTCAACCTGTGCCGTATGGAATGGACATAGTGTCGATACCTCTATGGGCATGACTCCGCTTGAAGGCGTGGTCATGGGTACCCGTAGCGGTGATGTCGATCCAAGTCTGCATCTGTTCCTAGCCAGCAATCTGGGCTGGGATATCCAGAAAATTGACAGCATGCTCAATAAAGAAAGCGGTTTACTCGGCTTGTCGGGCTTATCCAATGACATGCGCACCTTGGTAGAAGCCTCTGAAAATGGACATGAAGATGCAACGCTTGCGATTGAAGTGTTCTGCTATCGTCTGGCCAAATCCTTATCTGCTTTAAGTTGTGGTCTGCCACGTCTGGATGGTTTAGTCTTCACTGGCGGTATTGGCGAAAACTCAGCCTATGTCCGTGAAAAAACCTTGGGCTATTTATCTCACTTTGGTTTGCAATTTAGCAAAGCGAAAAACGATGCTTTGGCACGCGGTAGCGAAGGCCGTATTGATAATGGCACGGGCCCACAAATCTGGGTCATTCCAACCGATGAAGAAGGCCGTATTGCCAAAGAAACCCGTCAAGTGATTGAGCCAAACGCTTAATTTATTCAGAAATATAAAAGAGTGACCAAGTCAGTATGAATACGATTTTACTCATCCCTACCGGGGAAGGTGTTGGTTTAACCTCTGCCTGTCTAGGCATGATTTATGCGCTGGACTGTAAAGGGATCAATGCGGGGTTCCTCAAGCCATTTTCACAGATTGCCGATGCGCCTGTAGATCGCACCACCACGCTCTACCATCATTTATTTCAACACCCTTCGGTTGAACCGATTAGCTATGAAAAACTGACCCAGCTGATTGCCTTGGGCGAAACCGATGAATTGCTGGAAGAAGCCGTAGCACTGCATCGCCAGATTGCCGCCAATCATGATGTGATTATTGTTGAAGGGCTAGTGCCGAATGGGCAAGATCATTTTGCCAGCGAAATCAATGCAGCACTCGCGCAAGCACTCGATGCCCAAGTGGTTCTGGTCAGTACTGCCGATCTGGCCGATCCTCGTAAAACAGCGGAAAAAGTCGATGCCCATTTACGCCAGTTTGGCGGCGCCGCATCGGCGCGGACCACTGGCGTGCTGTTTATGCGCACCAAAGGACTTCCAGAAGGCACCGCAGAAATTCCAGTAACGCTGGACCCAAGCTTACGCCTAGACAAACACATCGAAGCCTTTGCCCTAGAACTGCAACGTTATAATCGTTATATGGGCAGCAATGACCTGCCGATTATTGGACTGGTGCCCTTCAGTAATATTCTCAGTGTACCGCGTAGTCTGGATATTGCCCCAGTGATTAAAGGAACCTGGTTGCATCAAGGTGAAGCCAAACAACGTCGCATTCTGCATACCAGTTTAATTGCTTCGAACATCGAATCCGAGCTACATAAGTTTGTTGCAGGCGAACTGATTATTAGCGCCTCACAACGCACCGATGCGCTCCTGGCAGCGAGTCTTGCCAGCAGCAATGGTACACCGCTCGCGGGTCTGGTTTTAACTGAACAGGCAGCCCCAGCAAGCAATGTGCTTGAGTTTTGCCAAAGTGCGATTAAACAAGGCTTGCCTATTTTGCACACGCCCTTAGACACTTTGGAAACGGCGCAACTGCTGCATCGCTTTGGCAATGAAATTCCAATTGATGATACTGAACGTGCCGAACAAGTGACGCGTTTTGTGTCCAGCCATATTGATAATCACTGGCTTGATCAACATACCCAGAACAATCTGCACCCTCGTTTGTCACCTTCTGCTTTCCGCTATGAGCTGGTACAGAAATCAATTTCGGCCAAGAATCGGATTGTATTACCTGAGGGTGATGAACCTCGTACCGTACAGGCCGCAGTAATTTGCCAGACACGTGGTATTGCACAATGTGTGTTATTGGCAAAACCGGAATCAGTGGCGGAAGTGGCAAAAGCACGAGGTATTCAACTGCCCGAGGACTTGGAAATTATTGATCCAGATCGCATCCGCGACCAATACATTGAGCCGATGGTGGAACTGCGTAAAGGCAAGCTGGATGCCTTGCAAGCCAAAGCACAACTGCAAGATACTGTGGTACTTGGCACCATGATGCTGGCGCTGGATCAAGTTGATGGTCTGGTTTCAGGCGCGATTCATACCACCGCCAATACCGTGCGTCCTGCATTTCAGTTGATCAAGACAGCACCAAACTATTCACTGGTGTCCTCGATCTTCTTTATGCTGTTGCCAGATGAAGTCTATGTGTATGGTGACTGTGCCATTAACCCGGATCCAGATGCCGAACAACTGGCTGAAATTGCCATTCAGTCAGCTGATTCTGCTAAAGCCTTCGGTCTCGATCCACGCATTGCCATGATCAGCTATTCTACTGGTACATCTGGCACAGGCGCTGATGTTGAGAAAGTGGCTGAAGCCACCAAAATTGCACAGCAACGCCGTCCTGATTTATTGATTGATGGTCCTTTGCAATACGACGCCGCTTCGGTTGAAAGTGTTGGTCGCCAAAAAGCACCAGACTCGCAAGTGGCAGGACGTGCCAATGTGTTTATCTTCCCGGACCTGAATACAGGCAATACTACCTATAAAGCGGTGCAACGTGCAGCGAATGTGGTTAGTGTCGGTCCGATGTTACAAGGCCTGAATAAGCCTGTGAATGACTTGTCCCGTGGGGCATTGGTGGATGATATTGTATTTACCATTGCTTTGACCGCGATTCAGGCCAAACAGCAAGATTAAATTGATTATAGAGTCATAAAAAAGCCATCTACACTAATAAAGAGTAGATGGCTTTTTATTGTAGATGTTTTAATTAAGCACGTTTTGAAACCCCAATTCTTTTGAACCGCGGCCCCTTCACAAAGAAAATCGCATTACCGCATAAAATCAAAATCACCCCAATCACGGCATTCATTTGCCAGTGATAACCTTCCCATACCGTCGAGATGACCAAAGCCACCAAAGGAAACAGCAAAGTACTATATGCCGCCTTGCCTGCTCCAATACGCCCCACCAGAAAGAAATAGGCAGTAAAGCCGATTACCGAGCCAAAGATTGCTAAATACAGCAAGGCACTGACCGCACTAAAGGACATGCTTGGGAAAAAATTGTCCTGTTTAAACCATGAGATCAAAGCCATCAATAATGAACCATACAACATGGCATAGGCATTGGTAGTAAAAATATCCAGCCCGTGTTTCTGATGCCGGGTACTGATCATATTCCCCAAAGAGAAACCATAGGTGCCTAGGATACATAGCCCGATACCGATCAAGGTATTGCGATTTAGAGTGGTGCCTACCACGTCATGCCAGAACAAGGCAATAATCCCCAGCACACCAAGTAAAGCGGCAGGATAAAAGCGTGAAGAAACCTGCTGAGAAAAAAATAATCGGGCATTAAGAGTATTGAAAATCACCGCCATCGAGAAAATGACCGCTTCTAAACCACTGCTGATATATTGCACCGCATAGTAGAAGCAGACAAAGTTAAAGCCGAAAATACAGCAGGCCTGCAACATACAGAATAAGTGATCTTTAGCTGCCAGCTTTTGCAATTTCCGGCTGAGCGCAATAAAACCAAATAAGATCAGTGCTGAGATAAAGAAACGCCAGAACACCGCAACATTGGCTGAAATTCCACTTTGTTGTTGCAAGGTAATGGCAATCCATGTGGTTCCCCAAATCACCACAACCAAAGCATATAACAGCGCATTCATCTCTTTTAAACCCAACTTAATCACTAGGACGATTATTTTGCGAGATTTGATGGCCCGGGTTCTTGCACAATCTTGCGGTGCTTATCATGAATTTGCGTTTTTCTCGGATTTTTTTGACCAGATGACAAAACTGGCTGAACGTTCTACACTTAACTGGATCATATTTGGCACTGCGTATAGAAGATGAAATATCAGATTCTAGATCAATTACAGCAATATAAAGCGCAATTGCTCGACTCGGTAGAACTGGGTTCGGGTATGCAGTTGGCCATGTGGCAAAATAATCAGGACCGGGTCAGTGTCTGTAGTAATCACCATACCTTAAGCATGTATGTTCAAGGGGGTTATGAAAGCTATCAAAAGACGGCGCAAGGCTGGCATAATGGTGGTGGACCTGATCGGATGTGCCTGATGCCACAGGATTTTGAATCGACCTGGGATCTGCGTGATCCACTGACATTTGTACATTTGTACTATACCGAACAGCACTTACAACGTGTGGCTGAACAAGTCTGGGATCGCGAACCCAGCCAGATCATCCTTAATCCGCAGATTTTTGTGGCGGACCCACAAATTTCCATGCTCTATCGGCATTTTTTACTCAATGGTGCCTGGCAAGAACGTGAAAATCATTTGCAGATGAGTACCGCAACCACGCTATTACTGAATCATCTGATCAAAAATTACAGTTATGCCCAATGGCAAGCGCCTGAAGTTAAAGGGGGACTCTCACCTTATATCCTCAAACAGCTGCTAGAGTGGATTGATCAACATCTCCATTTGAGTCTGACCTTATCGGATCTGGCCCAGCAAGCACAACTCAGCGAGTATCATTTTGCCCATATGTTCAAACAGTCAATGCAGATGCCACCGCATCAGTATGTGATGCAACGTCGTCTTGAACTGGCACATCAGGCATTACACAGCAGCAGTCTGAATTTGACTGAAATTGCCACCCAATATGGCTTTAGCTCCAGCAGTCATTTTAGCAATCGTTTTAAAAAGCAGTTTGGTTATTCGCCTTCGCAAATCCGAAAAAACTAAAACAGGAATTACTCCTGATATATTCTTACGTTCGGTTTTCATTGTTAGACCTTTCGCCAAATCTAAGCTAAAACTCCCACAATCATTCCTTTTTGTCATATAATTTAGCCCGCCAGCTAATCGCCCGCTCAAGAGAAATTTGATATGACAACGATCATCAAACAAGATGACTTGATTACATCAATCAAGGATGCCCTGCAGTTTATTTCTTACTATCACCCGCAAGACTTTATCCAAGCGATGAGCCGTGCCTATGATCGTGAAGAAAACAAAGCTGCCAAAGATGCTATTGCACAGATCCTCATCAACTCACGTATGTGCGCTGAAGGTCACCGACCAATCTGTCAGGATACAGGGATTGTTAACGTTTTCCTTGAAGTTGGCCTGGACGTTAAATTTGATTTAACCATGAGTCTGGATGATGCAGTCAACGAAGGCGTACGCCAAGGTTACCTAGAGAACTCAAACGTACTCCGTGCTTCAGTTTTAGCAGATCCGGCTTTTGGTCGTAAGAATACCAAAGACAATACCCCTGCCGTCATCCACTACAAACTCGTACCTGGGAATAAAGTCGATATTACCGTGGCTGCAAAAGGTGGCGGTTCAGAAAACAAATCTAAACTCGCGATGTTAAACCCATCTGACTCAATCGTGGACTGGGTACTTAAAACTGTTCCAACCATGGGTGCAGGCTGGTGTCCACCAGGTATGCTCGGTATCGGTATCGGTGGTACTGCCGAAAAAGCCATGATGCTTGCGAAAGAAGCACTTATGGAAGAAATCAACATGGACGAATTACTTCGTCGTGGTCCACAAAACAAGATGGAAGAACTCCGTATCGAGATCTTCGAGAAAGTAAATGCATTGGGTATTGGTGCACAAGGTCTTGGTGGTTTAACTACAGTACTTGATATTAAAATCAAGGATTACCCATGCCACGCAGCAGGTAAGCCAGTCGGTATGATTCCGAACTGTGCTGCAACTCGTCATGCACACTTCCAGTTAGACGGTTCAGGCGTTGCACATATTCAGGCACCAAAACTTGAAGACTACCCTGCTGTGACTTGGGATTCTTCTCAATCGAAGCGTGTCAACCTTGATACCATTACACAAGAAGAAATGAATGCCTGGAAACCAGGTGATACATTATTGTTGAACGGTACAATTTATACCGGTCGTGATGCTGCACATAAGCGCATGGTCGACATGCTCAACAATGGCGAAGAGCTTCCAGTCGATCTAAAAGGTAAATTCATTTACTACGTGGGTCCAGTTGATCCAGTCGGTGATGAAGTGGTTGGTCCTGCAGGCCCAACAACAGCAACCCGTATGGACAAGTTTACCCGTCAAGTGCTAGAAGCAACTGGCTTGTTCGGTATGATCGGTAAAGCGGATCGTGGTCCTGCTGCAATTGAAGCAATCAAAGACAACCAGGCAACTTATTTGATGGCAGTAGGCGGCGCGGCTTACCTTGTATCTAAAGCAGTCCGTGAAGCTGAAGTGGTTGCCTTTGCTGATTTAGGTATGGAAGCAATCTACAAGTTCGTGGTTGAAGATATGCCGGTCTCTGTTGCAGTTGATGTAAATGGTACCTCGATTCATGCCACTGCACCAAAAATCTGGCAAGCTAAAATTGGCAAGATTCCAGTGGTAGATGCCGCTGCGTCATAAATAATACTCATACAATAATCATAGCCGAATCATCGTATTCGGCTATTTTTTTGCCTAAAGCTTCTGCTAGATTATAAAGATGAGAAGAATAAGGAAATGCAAATGAATAAATATTTACTCAGCATGCTGCTTGGTCTGAGTTTACTTGGCAATATCCAGCATAGCTTTGCATCTCCTGCACAAAGCAAATCGATCAAAGAGCTGATCAAACTTAGTGACCTTGAACATGCCCTAAATACCTCACTGGATGAAATGCAGCCTACACTGGATCTTGAAGCTGAAAATATCCTGTTACGGGTGCTGGGCAAAGATGAACTCACCACCACCCAGGAGCATCTTGCGGTGCTGGAACTGAGTCAACTACTGAAAGAAACCAGCGCAAAAATGTTTACCCGACCTGAAACCATTCAGGCGATTGAAAAAATCTACGCCGATGCGCTTAGTGAAGAAGAAGTCCAAGCCTATTTAAAATTTTTAAAGACACCTGAAGGCCAGTCGATTAACCAGAAAACCCTACAAATCACCACTCATGTTTTTCAATACATGAATAACATCAGTCAAAAGACCTTGAGCGATCCCCAACAAAGTTCACAGCTTAAAGAGCAGTTCCTGACGATTATCAAGCCGTTAATTCAGGAAGAATAAATGGCTGTTGTCATTTTCATCATCACCAGGTCAACGGGTTCCACAGCTTAAATGGTTTGACCAGATGCACTTCCGACTTTGCGTCATACTTGGCCGGTTTTAACTCTTGCGGTTTAGAACGCACCTTGCCTGAAGCATCCTGTGCGACAAAGTTATAGCTGGATGATTTTAGCCGGGTAAAGGCGATTTCCTGATGTGCCACTTTATCTGGCATGATCATAAATGGTCCCGTATGTTCACTCCGGGAAATTTTATTTTCTTCGTCATACTTGATGAAATAAGTCTGAGCAGCATCAACCGTAAAGTCCAGATATTTCGGCTTTTGGAAATGCAGTCCAGCCAATGGCCGACTCACACTCAGACGATAGGTCCCTGCGGGTAGCTCAAGCCAGTAATAGTGATTATGCAATAGACTTGGAATACGGTGTCCGTTAATGAATAAATTGGCCGCAGCAATTTCCTGACGATTCCAGCGCGTATCTGGACGGTATAAGTAGACCACCGCCGCTTGTTCATTTTGTGGTTTAACCGGCGCGAAATATTGCCCTAATTTTTGATTGACCCAGCCGCCCACACTAAAGCCGCCGACATGATATTGATCAAATAAACCCGGTTCTTTTTCTGTATCCACAGGGGGTAATGTTGCAGTCAGTGCGGTTGGTTTTTCTTCAACAGCTTTATGGCTTTGACAGCCAGCGAGCACCCCTGCACAACATAATGACACTATTAAATAACGCATGACATCCCTCAAGGCGTTTTCTTGAATTTATTTTTAACAACGCAAAACTATGCGGATTTTTTTCAATTTTAAGATTAACACCTCGTTGCCCAATTGCAAATAAAAAAAGCATGAAAAGCCTAGCCTTTCATGCTTTTTCAGATGGACGAGAATTAAGCCGATTTAGAATCGACCACCTTCAAATCCTTCTTTTCAATCAGTTCGGGTGTACCTGTCTGTGGTAAACGTTCCGGCTTAAAGGTTGGCTTCGCCGTACCATTAATCACCGCTTCATCCACAATCACGGTACCGACATCAGTACGACTTGGTAAGTCATACATGGTTTCAAGTAAGACATTTTCCAGAATTGAACGCAGACCACGTGCACCGGTGTTACGATCAAGCGCTTTCTTCGCAACAGCACGTAATGCAGACTCATCAAAGACCAGATCGACATCTTCCATCGTGAACAGGTACTGGTATTGACGCGTCAATGCATTTTTAGGCTCTGTCAGAATCTGCATCAATGCTTCTTCATCCAGCTCTTCTAAAGTGGCAATCACGGGCAAACGACCAATAAATTCAGGAATCAAACCGAATTTAACCAGATCCGTTGCTTCAACCTGACGGAACAATTCAGAGACTTTTTTACTGTCATCTTTATTCTTCACATCCGCGGTAAAACCGATTCCGCCCTTCTCTTGACGTTGCTGTACGATTTTTTCCAGCCCAGAGAATGCACCACCACAAATAAACAGGATATTGGCAGTATCAATCTGGATGAATTCTTGCTGTGGATGCTTACGACCACCTTGTGGCGGAATAGAAGCAACCGTACCTTCAATCATTTTTAATAATGCTTGTTGTACGCCTTCGCCAGACACATCACGGGTAATTGAAGGATTTTCAGATTTACGGGTAATCTTATCAATCTCATCAATATAGATAATACCTTTCTGCGCTTTCTCTACATCGTAATCGGCTTTTTGCAATAACTTCTGCACGATGTTTTCCACATCTTCACCCACATAACCGGCTTCGGTTAAGGTGGTTGCATCTGCCATCGCAAACGGTACATCAAGTAAACGTGCCAGCGTTTGCGCCAGTAAGGTTTTACCTGAACCAGTCGGACCGATCAGCAGAATATTACTTTTCGCAATTTCAATATCCTGATGCCCATGGTTCGACTGGCCCACTTTCAAACGCTTATAGTGGTTATAGACCGCAACAGACAAGGTCTTCTTGGCAACATCTTGCCCGATTACATATTGATCCAAGGCAGCACGTATTTCGTGTGGTTTTGGCAATGGCTTGGTTGCCCAATCACCTGCTTCAACTTGTTGACTGGTTTGCACCAGGTCCAAGCAGACATCCACACACTCATTACAAATATATGCGTCCTCACCAGCAATCAATTTTCCAACTTCAGATTGCGTCTTACCACAAAATGAACAATGTTTTTGTCCTTGAGGATGTTCGGACATATTTACTCCACAACTTAAATCTTAAACTTAGGTCCTAAATCAGGGACGTTTGCTTAGCACTTCATCTACTAAACCATATTCTTTGGCTGCTTGTGCAGTCATGAAATTGTCACGATCTGTGTCACGCGCAACCGTTTCATAATCCTGGCCGCTATGTTCGGCCATCAAGCGGTTTAAACGTTCTTTAATGAATAGAATTTCACGCGCGTGAATTTCAATATCTGAGGCCTGACCACGGAAACCGCCCAGTGGCTGGTGAATCATGACACGTGCATTTTCCAGACAGTAACGTTTCCCTTTGGCACCCGCATTTAACAAGAATGCACCCATTGATGCAGCTTGGCCCATGCAGTAAGTGACAACATCAGGTTTAATAAACTGCATGGTGTCATAAATCGCCATACCCGCAGTGACTGAGCCACCTGGTGAATTGATATAAAGGTGGATGTCTTTTTCTGGATTTTCTGCTTCAAGAAATAACATCTGCGCAACGATTAAGTTCGCCATGTTATCTTCAACTTCACCCGTTAAGAAAATAACACGCTCACGTAATAGACGTGAAAAAATATCGAATGAACGCTCACCACGAGAGGATTGTTCAACGACAACAGGAACTAAAGCATTTTCAATTGTTGGAACATACATATGTTTACTTATTCCTAAATTATTGTGACCCGATCTATGCCAACAATATGAGGGATAATCGATGAAATTGCAAAAGGTTCAATCTGAAATATTCGATTATTTAGACTAAAATCTGGTAATTTTTCGAGAAATTAACACTTTCATAACATAGGGTTTTAAGCACTTGCAGCAATACTTTCGAGGATAGAAATTTTCGAATTCTACAAGCCCTGCTCCCCAGCATTTTGCATACGAGAGAATAGAACGAGATGAGAGCCATAACTGCTCAATTCATTTTTTTAACGTTCTACCTTATACATACAGCTCAATGCTAAAGAAAAAAGGCGCATTAAGCGCCTTTTTTCTTTAAACAACTTTTGAAAGATTAGCCACGACGAGCTTGTTGTTCTTTCAATAAGTCTTCGTAGCTAATCGCAACATCTTTTACTTTAGCAGCAGCTAAGATGTGATCAACCACTTGATCTTCTAAAACAACAGCTTCGATTTGAGCGCGTTGTTGTTTGTCATTTTTGAAGTATTCAACCACTTCAGTTGGATCTTCATAAGAAGAAGCCATGTCATCGATGTAAGCATCAACACGTGATTGGTCAACTTCAAGTTTAGCATCAGCCAATACCTTGCTTACCAATACGCCAAGCTTCACTGATTTTTCAGCTTGCTCTTTGAACAATTCATCTGGAAGCATGCTGCTGTCAAATGCGCCTGCACCTTGAGCACCAAACTGTTGCGTGAATTGCTGGATCATTTGTTGACGTTGACGGTCAATTTCTTGAGCAACCATAGATGCTGGAACTTCGATTTCATTCGCAGCAACAAGCGCATCAAATGCAGCTTGTTTAACTTGGTTACGAAGACCGTTGCGAACTTCACGTTCCATATTCTTACGAACGTCAGCTTTTAACTTGTCTAAGCCTTCTTCTTCAGTTAAACCAAAGATTTTCAAGAATTCAGCATCAATTTCTGGAAGTTTTGGTTTTTCAACTTGCTTCACAGTGATTTTGAATTGAGCCGCTTTACCCGCCAAGTTTTCAGCTTGGTAGTCTTCTGGGAAAGTTACATCGATAACTTTTTCTTCGCCAGCTTTCATACCAACGATACCGTCTTCAAAACCTGGGATCATACGACCTGAACCAAGTACAAGTTTAAAGTCTTCAGCAGCGCCGCCTTCAAACTTCTCACCATCAACAGTACCTTCGAAGTCGAAAGTCACTTGCATGTCTTTCTTCGCCATACCTTTGGTTACAGCCCAAGTTTGACGTTGTTTTTGCAAGTTTTCGATCATCACGTCAACGTCTTTATCGTTGATTTCTGATGATTTACGTTCAACTTCCAAGTCAGCAAAAGTTTTTACTTCTACTTCTGGATAAACTTCAACAGTTGCTTCAAAAACTAAAGCATCATCTTTGTTTTCAACTTTCTCAATGTTTGGCATACCCACTGCATTGATTTTTTCTTGTTGAATTGCTTCGAATACGCTGTCACGAATGACGTCATTCACAACTTCTTGATAAATGCCCGCACCATATTCACGGCGGACAACATTTAAAGGCACTTTACCTGGACGGAAGCCGTTGATCTTCACAGTTTTGGCAGTGCGTTTTAAGCGAGCTTCAAACTGCTCGTTAACACGGCTCGTCGGTACAGAAACATTTAAACGACGGGCAACGCCCGAAACCGCTTCAGTCGTTACTTGCATGGCTTCCTCGATATATAGTTAGTAGTAACATTTTTAAAGTGCCACATTATATGACAACTTTCTGGATATACAAAATCGGAAGCTAAAAAAGCAAATATATTTTTCATTTTGTTCGAAATCATAGTTTTCTTAAATGAATCTTAAATTAAATGTTACTTTTTGTTGTTAATGATAAATATTATCACTATAATTCGCACTGATTTTGAGCACTTTTCTATTTTTTCTCGTCCAGCTTTGGAACTCTAGTTATGAGTAAATTTAATTTATCCCCGCTTTCTTTTGCATTACTTGGGGCAATGACCACTTCGGCTTTTGCTGATACAACAACACCTGAAAATACCAATACACACCAGCTCGCAACCATTGTGGTATCAGCTTCTGGCTTCGAACAAGATATTAAAAATGCACCAGCTTCTATTAGCGTTGTGACTAAAGAAGATATTGAAAAGAAAAATGCAACCAGTATTGCAGATCTACTTTCGGACGTGCCAGGCATTGATATCCGCGATGGTATTGGAAAGACCTCAGGTTTAAATATTAAAATGCGTGGCCTAGGCAATGAATACAGCCTGATTCTGATTGATGGTCGCCGTCAAACTACTTCTTCTGATGTAACACCAAATGGTTTTGGCGAATCGGCAAATGGCTTTTTACCTCCACTCGCTTCAATTGAACGGATTGAAGTCATTCGTGGACCAATGGCAACGCGCTATGGTTCCGAGGCGATGGGTGGTGTCATTAACATTATTACCAAGAAAATTAGCAATGAATGGAATGGTAATGTCACCGTCAGTGGCAATGTGATGGAACATGGCGGCGAAGCCGACTCATGGAAAACCAGCATCGTGGTGAATGGTCCAATTATTCAGGACAAACTAGGCTTCCAGTTACGTGGTTCTTATTTAGATCGCCAAAAGTCAGAACGGGTTCCAGGCACTTCAGGCCGTGACCCACGTCCAAGTGAAGCAGATATTTATGATGTCGGTGGAAAATTATCCTTTAAATTGGATGATCAAAATAGCTTCTGGGTAGATGGTTTTCACTCAAGTCAAACTTATAAAAATGATGATAACCGTTTAGGTACATTGGATACACCAGAACGAGCCAATGGCTATAAAGACGAGCTGGAATTCAAACGAGATCAGATTGCTGCAGGTCACCATGGTGACTATAGTTTTGGTCAATGGAACTCTTATGTCAGCCAGACTAAAACAGAAACAATTGGCCGTACCATTCCAAGAAATACTTTCCCTGGGAATGCAGCAGCAGGTCAGGACCGTACCTTAAAAAATACGGATTTTGTTGCCGACTCACATGTAGTTATGCCAATTGCAGATCATAAACTCACCGTTGGCGCTGAATATAAAGAAGCAAAAATTGCAGATGATATTGCTGGTCTTGGTGCAACATTCAAAAAAGACTCGTTCTCTGTCTATGCAGAAGATGAATGGCGCATCTTAGATAACCTTGGCTTTACGCTCGGTGGTCGTTATGAGGATCACTCAGGTTTCGGTGGTCAATTTAGCCCGCGCGCTTACCTCGTTTGGAATGCAAATGACGAACTTACAATTAAAGGTGGAGTAAGCACAGGTTATAAAGCACCTTCTGCAAAAGACCTTCACAATGGTATTGTAAGTATTAGTGGGCAAGGAACCTCATTTAACATTGGCTCTCCTAACTTAAAACCAGAAGAATCAACCAACTATGAACTTGGCTTCAACTATAACAACGGTAATTTAGACCTCACCACCACAGCATTCTTTAATAAGATTAAGAACCTGATTACTGAAGGGCCTGAATTACTGAACTGTTTCTCTGAAAAAAATCCAAATCAACCCGGTTGTGTGAGCTATGGATCACATATTACTCAGGATACATTTGCACAAAAAATCAATGCAGATGAAGCTGAAACCAAAGGTGTTGAACTCAGTCTGAAATACAGCATTATTCCTGAATGGGACATTAAAGCTGCATACACCTATATGGAATCAGAAATTACCAAAGGTAAGAACAAAGGTTCTTATCTAAGTAATGTCCCTAAAAATGCATTTAATATGACCTCAACCTGGCACATCAATGATGCATTTGATGTATGGTTACAACATGAATATAAATCAGACCGTAAGCGCTACAATACAGAGCAAACCGCAGGTGATGCCGCTATTATTTATAATGCAACTAACAATAAATTAAAGGGTTATAACTTATTTAATTTAGGTGCAAGTTATCGTGTAAATGATCAATTGCGTTTCAATGGTTCAGTGAACAACCTGCTCGACAAAGACTTTAGCAGCAATGGTTCATATATTGATGCCAATGGTAATCCGGCCTCTTATTATGACTATATGCAAATTAGTTCAGGCATGTCTGGTACTTATCTAGCAGGCCGTAACTACTGGTTATCTGTATCCTACGACTTCTAAGTAATCTATACATCACTATATAAAAAACCTGCACATGCAGGTTTTTTACACTTTTCCCCCGCTCATACCATGCTTTTTGAAGTCATCGCTTGGACAATTTTTTATACTCAGAGTTTAAATTAAACTTTAAAATTTCTACTGTCTTCGCTTTTAAACCTTGAGCATATTGTTTAGAGCCCAAGGTTCAGATCATCTTCACTTTTCCATTAAAAATAACAAGCTGATATTCAAAAGCTTTCATATTGAGTGGCTATTGAAAAAACAGAATTCACTTCATTCGAATGAAAAAACAATTAAATCTAAATAAAAAATTAACTCTTAATGTACAATCGTTTTTATAGATTAAATAAAAAAATCAACAAATTAACTACATTTAAGAACAAAACTTCATTCATATTTCCATAATTAAAAGCTGAGGGAATTGGAAAAATCAATTCCAAACAAATGCATATAGAAATAAGAATGATTATTCTTTGCATAAATTTTTATACTGTTTAGGCGTGTCTCATGTCGTTTATCAAATCACGGAAGAAACTTGTCTCTTCTGCAATTGCATCATCACTTTCGGTTATTGCAGTGCCTGCGATTGCACAAGAACAACCCGTTCAACTCCCAACTATTCATGCGCATGCAGAACAAGAACAGAGCCTCAAGGTTGATAACTCTGCAAATGCAAAATTTGTTGCACCCCTTAAAGATACTCCGAAATCAGTCTCTATCCTTTCTCAAAAACTGATCAAAGATACCAACTCTAATACCTTACTCGAAGCACTTCGTTACGAGCCAGGGATTACTTTAGGTGCGGGTGAAGGGGGTACACCATTTACAGATATGCCCTATATTCGTGGTTATAGTGGTCAATCATCAATTTATGTAGATGGCGTACGTAACACCACCTCACAAAGCCGCGACATGTTCGCGATTGAACAGGTTGAAGTCATTAAAGGCTCTTCTTCTGCCCTCGGTGGAGGTGGCAGTGTGGGTGGTAGCATTAACCTTGTCCCGAAAGTGGCTCATCAGGGTGATGTATATCAGGGCAGCATTCAAGGGGGCACCGACAACTATCGCCATATCCAGCTGGATGCCAATAAAGATTTCGGCAATGGTATTGCAGGTCGTGTTGTGGTGATGGGGCATGAAAATGAAAAACCGGGTCAACACAATGGTGCAGAATTTGCTCGTGCAGGTCTCGCATCAAGTCTTGCTTTTGGCTTAGACACAGCAACACGCGGTACATTCAGCTATTACTATTTACGTAGTAATGACGAACCAGATGCAGGTATTCCATTTAATAATCCAACACGCGCCCCTGCGGGTGTAACGCTTAACCCAGGTGATGGTCGCCCAGTAAGCGTCAAAGCCGGCACTTACTATGGCTGGAAAGATCGTGATTTTGACAAACGTGAAAATCACATTGGCACCTTCAAATTAGAACACGATTTCAATGAAGATCTGACCTTGTCAAATGTGATGACTTATAACAAATCAAAGTCGGACTATGTCTATACCAATGCGGATGACTCAAATGGCAATATTTACCGCGGTACAATTGCTCGCCGTGCTTTAAGCCGTATTCTGGATACCGATGCCTATAGCGATCAGCTGTCTTTAAGAGGCAAGTTCAACACTGGCGCATTTAAACATTCATTTAATGTAGGTACTGAGTGGAGCTATCAAAATACCGATCAGGGCGTGCATACCTTTACCAATGCGGCTGGCCAAACGACTTCAACTATTCTGGCTTCGAATGTCAGTGGTTGTGACACAGCTTCCGCTACGTCAAATGGCTGGTGTACGGGTTTAAATAATCCAGGCAATGGTCGCTTTACTGACAGTTTAGGCAGTATCAAAGGTCAATCAACAACACGTAGCCGTACTGCCTCTGTTTATGCCCTCGACAGTATTGAGTTTAACCCACAATGGTTACTTAACTTAGGTGTTCGTTGGGACAAATTTGATACCGAGAAGAAATATAATAAAGATGTCTATGCGACAGATAAAGGCGCTTATGACTATTCCAAAGTTGCCACAGCTAAAGGCACTAAATACGAAAGTGATGCTGACTTCTTTACTTATCAGGCCGGTTTAGTGTTTAAGCCAACTGAAGCAGGCAGTATCTATGCAAGTTTTGCGACTTCAGCAAATCCAGTCGGTGTTTTAGCTGAAGGTGATAGCAGTGATAATGCACTCGGTACGACAGATATTGTGAATAATCTGAAACCTGAAGAAGCACGGACTTTTGAAATCGGAACCAAATGGGATCTGTTTAATGAACGTGCCAATTTAACCGCAGCTATTTTCCGTACTGAAAAGCAAAATACCCGTATTCAAATTGATCCAACTACAACCACCAATGCGGGTGAAAGTAAAGTAGATGGATTTGAAGTGAGCTTAAACGGCAAAATTACCAATAAATGGGATATTTCTGCAGGTTATAGCTATCTGGACAGCGAAATCACTAAGGCAGCTTATAACGCCGTCGCTCAAGAAGGTAAACCACTTCCATTCGTTGCGAAAAACAGTGCAACTTTATGGTCAACATATAAAGTATTACCGAACTTAACACTAGGTGCGGGCGCAGAATATCGTGATCAAGTGTTTGTAAACACGACAGCACCGAAATTCTTGCCAACCTATACCATCTACAATGCAATGGCAAAATACGATGTAAACAAAAATGTGAATTTACAACTTAACGTGAATAACATTGGTGATAAACGTTACTTTACCAGCGCACATGCTGCACATTATGCATTCGAAGGTAATGGTCGTAACGCGGTACTTGCTGTTAATTTTAAATACTAAGCAACAGCGCCATAATAACTTTATGGCATTCAACTGAGTTCATATAAAATAGCCTCGTCATGAGGCTATTTTTACAAATGCAATAAATATTCAAAAGGTGTTCAGCGTGATCCATCATATTCCCAATGTATTAAGCAAACAACAAGTTGCAGAATTCCGCCAGTTAATGGCAGATGCAAATTGGGTGGGTGGGAAAGTGACTGCGGGGACCCTCTCTGCTTCAGTGAAACAAAATCAGCAGCTCTCAGAACAAGATCCCCTGACCCATGCGCTTAGTGATATTGTGATCAAAGCGATCTGGCAACATCCACTGTTTCAGGCTGCAGCATTACCTCATAAAATTATTCCGCCCCTGTTCAATCGTTATGATCAGTCAGAAAGCTTTGGCTTTCATGTCGATAATTCGATTCGCCTGATTCGTGGCACATCCGAGCAAATCCGCACCGATTTATCCTGCACCCTGTTCTTAAGCGAACCAGAAGAATATGAAGGCGGCGAACTGGTGGTCGAAGATACCTATGGCTACCATGAGATTAAACTTCCCGCTGGTGATGTGGTGCTTTATCCATCAACCAGTTTGCATGAAGTCAGTAGTATTGACTCGGGAACCCGTTTCGCATCATTCTTTTGGGTCCAAAGTCTGATTCGGGATGATAGCAAGCGCCACCTGCTCTTCTCTTTAGATGAAAGTATCCGTGAACTGCGTAAAACTCATGGCGATGCTTATCCAGAAGTGATGAAACTAACTAATATTTACCACAATCTGATCCGGATGTGGTCTGAACTATAATTTAAGGCGTGCTTTGGTGGTAGAGGTAAAGATTTATCACCTTTATCACTTACTTGCTAAATCCCCACCAAAGCAATTCAGACTTCTCTCAATAAAATAATATTAAAATTTAAACCTAAAAGACTGAAATTTAATACAAAAGAGGACTAAAAATATTAGAGCATTAAAAAAAATTAATAAAACCCCTTAAATATCAAAATATTAAGAAAAATAAATTTCATGCTAAATTTTATCTCCAACATATTTTTTGCACTAAAAAAAGCATTACAGTAGATTAAGAGCTACTAAAGGATGAGTAATACAGAACATTATGGATAAAGAAGTTATTGATATTTTAAAGAGCAAGAAACTTCGGGTAACGATTCCACGCATCAAAATTCTTCGCATATTAAAAGACGCATCTATCGAATTAACTGCAACCGATATTCAAAAAAAATTATTCCATCAAAACAGCGCTAAAATTTCGAGTATCTATCATGTATTAAGAGAATTAGAGAAAGTTGGTATTATCCAAAGATATAAAGATGGGGATATCCAAGCCTCCTTCTCTTTTAAAAAAAGTTATAGCGCCATAAGATTCATCTGTAGCGCTTGTAAGACCATCTTTACTTTAGAAACACTGCAAGAAAAGGAAGAACGAAGTTTAGTGCAACTGATCGAAAGTTTATCTAAAAAACATCAGTATGAACTTAACTCCTTTACACTGACTGTAAACACACTCTGTGTTGCTTGCACTAGAGCTTAACTCCCAATGTAACCAGATAATTTTCAGGTTTTCACACGCCCTGATGTCATAGCCGCTACATTAATACTCCATTAACGCTTAGAACTATATTTTTCTCAAATGATGAGAAGGATATTATTTTTTCTCTATCCAACGAAATTTCGGTAAATTTTCCCGAACAAATTAAAAAAAATGAAAAAATAGACAAAATTTTTCGCATTACTCTCTTTAAAATGTTTTATAGACCTTTGCAGCCGTCTGTATTTTCGCCTAGACTGATCCCAGTTAGATGATTAATATAACTGCAAAATTAAATAACCCATACGAATGGTAGATGATGAAAACAAATCGCGGCTTTATTCACCCGTCTCATACAACACATCTTGCTGCTCTTCTCCTGATGCTGCGCCTCGCGCGCGTATAAATTTTTGCCTACATTTTTAGGCACTCGATCCCCAGATTCGCTTTAAATCAATTCTTATAGACACCATATATATTTGTAGCACGTTGCCTTTTATTTGACTCAGCAACCATGCTACGACAAGGAGTTATCTCATGATGTTGGCTGACCCAAGCAAAAAATACCGCCGTATGTACCAGCGCGTCGATTTACCCGATCGCCAGTGGCCAAATAATGAAATCAATCAGGCACCGATCTGGATGAGTACCGATCTTCGTGACGGTAATCAGGCAATTTTTGAGCCGATGAACATGGAACAAAAATTAAAAATGTTCCATATGTTGGTCAAGATTGGCTTTAAACATATTGAAATCGGCTTCCCCTCTGCATCACAAATCGACTTCGACTTCACCCGTAAGTTAATTGAAGAAAATTTGATTCCGGATGATGTCTATATCGAAGTATTGGTACAAGCGCGTGATCACTTGATTGAACGCACTTTTGAAGCATTGGTCGGTGCAGAACGTGCCATCGTGCATATCTATAACTCAAACTCGCCGACTTTCCGTAAGAAAGTCTTGAATGTCGATGCGAATGGCTCAAAACAGCTTGCCATGAATGCGGCAAGCAAAGTTAAGGAATATGCGGCACAGTACCCGGCAACAGAGTGGATTTTCCAGTACAGTCCCGAATGTTTCACCGCAACCGAATTAGAAGTCGCCAAAGAAGTTTGCGATGCAGTGACTGAAATCTGGGAAGCTTCACCAACCAACAAAGTCATTTTGAACTTGCCTGCAACTGTGGAAGTGTCGACGCCGAATGTCTATGCCGATCAAATCGAATGGATGCACCGCAACTTGGCACGTCGTGATGGCGTGATTATCTCGGT
The DNA here is from genome assembly GCF_035615075.1 of Acinetobacter sp. IK40. NCBI lineage: Bacteria > Pseudomonadati > Pseudomonadota > Gammaproteobacteria > Moraxellales > Moraxellaceae > Acinetobacter > Acinetobacter sp. IK40. Next base: position 38,613 of record NZ_JANBOE010000011.1, read on the forward strand.
TCACTGTCACAATGACCGTGGTTGCGGTATCGCAGCCTCTGAATTGGCAATTATGGCAGGTGCTGACCGAGTTGAAGGCTGTGTGTTTGGAAATGGTGAACGTACCGGTAACGTTGACGTTGCTGCAATTGCCTTGAATATGTATACCCAGGGTGTTGCACCTAACTTGGACTTCTCCAATATCAATGAAGTGATTGCAACGGTCGAAGAATGTACGGGTTTACCAGTGCATCCTCGTCATCCATATGCAGGTGATTTAGTCTTTACCGCATTCTCGGGTTCACATCAGGATGCAATTAAGAAAGGTTTCGAGTTCCAGAAAAACGAAGAAATCTGGGATATGCCGTATTTACCAATCGATCCGAAAGACTTGGGTCGTGACTACGATGCGGTGATTCGTGTCAATAGCCAGTCAGGTAAAGGTGGTATTGCTTACTTGTTAGAATCGAATTACAACGTTGCCTTGCCACGTCGTGTACAAATCGAATTTAGCCAGATCGTACAGCAACATACCGATGAAAATGGCACTGAAATCAGCGCCCATGAAATCTGGTCTTTGTTTGAAAAAACCTATGTGGATGTGAAAAACAGCCATTATCACACCAAGCATTATCAATTATCAGATATTAATGGGACACAAATCATTGAATTGGACGTTGAAATTGATGGTGAAATGCAACGTCTACGCGGTGAAGGCAATGGCCCGATTTCAGCCATGTTGAATGCTTTACAGTTACCGATTGACGTGGTGAACTACGAAGAGCGCAGCATCAGTTCAGGTGCCAATGCCAAAGCCCTTGCCTTGATTGAGCTTCAGGTGAAAGGTACAGGTAAGAGTGCATTCGGTGCTGGCGTACATGACAACATCGTGACCTCATCAATTGAAGCCATTATTGCATGTACCAACCGCTTGATTGAGCAAGGCGTGTTGACCACCGACCAAGTGGCTGCCGCAGCCGTTTAGATCGGTGAAATATCACATAATCGTCAGTAAAGCTGAGTTGTAATATCAGAAAAAATGACTTTTGAAAGGATACCTGAATTGGTATCCTTTTATTATTAATGATTTATTATAGGGCGAATCATTCCAGTGTCTTTTCCATCGGATTCAGTGGGTTTAGTCACTCCACAAAAGTTTCAATTTGAACAACCGCTAGAGCTTGAATGTGGCCGCGTATTGCTGCGTTTCGATTTAATGGTTGAAACCTATGGAACACTCAATGCAGATCAATCCAATGCCATTCTGATTTGCCATGCACTTTCAGGACATCACCATGCTGCAGGCTATCATCATGAAGATGATAAAAAAGCAGGTTGGTGGGACAGCTGTATTGGACCAGGAAAAGCAATTGATACCGATCATTTCTTTGTTGTTTCATTAAATAATATCGGGGGCTGTAGCGGCTCTACCGGCCCAACCTCACCGAATCCAGAAAATGAAAATCGCCCTTATGGTCCAGACTTTCCACTGGTTACCGTGCGGGACTGGGTCAAAACCCAGGCCATGCTGTCCGACCGACTCGGTGTCGACGTCTGGTATGCCATTATTGGTGGATCTTTAGGCGGTATGCAAGCCTTGCAATGGTCTCTGGATTATCCGGATCGCCTCAAAAAATGTGCCGTGATTGCCAGCGCACCTAAACTCTCGGCTCAAAATATTGCCTTTAACGAGGTGGCACGCCAATCAATTCTCTCTGATCCAGACTTCCATCATGGCCGCTATCTGGAAAATGACAGCTATCCGAAACGCGGCCTGATTCTGGCACGTATGGTTGGGCATATTACCTACTTATCTGAAGAAGCCATGAAGCAGAAATTTGGCCGTGACCTCAAGTCAGGCAAATTTATGTATGGTTTCGATGTCGAATTTCAGGTTGAAAGCTATTTGCGTTACCAAGGCGAACAATTTAGTCGTAATTTCGATGCAAATACTTACTTGATTATGACCAAGGCACTGGATTACTTTGACCCTTCCCGTGAATATGAGCACTCTTTAACAAAGGCCATGAGTAAGCCGAAATGCCAGTTTCTGGTGATTTCATTTACCACGGACTGGCGTTTTAGTCCGAGCCGTTCACAGGAACTGGTGGATGCCTTGATTGATAATCATAAGCCTGTCAGCTATCTGGATATTGATGCTGAGCAAGGTCATGACTCGTTCTTGTTCCCTATTCCACTCTATGTGAAAACACTACGGGCATTTTTAGGTGGAGAACAACAGTTGCAATCGACACGACAGGAGCAGCACTGATGCGTATAGATCAACAACTTGCCGAAAAATGGATTAACCCGAACTCTAGCGTGTTAGACTTAGGCTGTGGTGATGGTGAATTGCTGGCTCACATGAGCAAACAGCACAATATTCGTGCCTATGGGCTAGAAATTGATCAAGAAAAGATTGCAATTGCCATCAGTCGGGGGTTAAATATTATCCAACAGGACTTGAACCTCGGTTTAAGCCGCTTTGCCGACCAGTCTTTTGACTCTGTGGTTATGGCACAAGCTTTACAAGCTGTAGATGCACCCGATGTATTACTCCGTGATATGGTGCGTGTCGGCAAACAGGCAATTATTACTTTTCCAAACTTTGCGCATTGGAAGACGCGTTCTTTTCTTGCATTAAAAGGGAAAATGCCTGTTTCGGAAGCTTTACCTTATATGTGGTATAACACCCCGAATATTCATTTATGTACTTTCCGTGACTTTGAAGCCTTATGTGCCGAGAACCGGATTAAAATTATTAATCGACTTGCCGTTAATGGTGACCAACAAGGTAGTATGCTCAGCAAGCATATGCCGAACCTATTTGGTGAAGTCGCAATTTATCGAGTGAGCGCTCTATGAAAAAGACATTAATCAGCACATTTTTATTTGGTCTGATCAGTATACAAGCGCACGCTGACTATGTTGCCCAACCACAATCGGTTGCAACACAGGCAGCGCGTTATTCAGTGATGGACATCGGTGGATTACAAAGCGCAGCCAAATCAGGTCAGGCGGGGGCACAATTTTATTTAGCGACCCGTTACCAGTATGGTAAAGACGTGGCTAAAGATGAGAAACAGGCATTTACCTTATTCAAGGCTGCTGCGGATCAAGGTTTATCTGCAGCACAATTGAATGTGGGCCGCATGTATGCCGATGGTATTGGCACCAAGAAAGATGAAGCTTTGGCTCGTAAATATTTCGAGAAAGCCGCCAGCAATGGCGATAACCGTGCTAGCTTTAATCTTGCCATGATGGAAGAGCAAAAGAAAAACTATATGGGTGCTTATCAGTGGTATGAGCTTTCAACCCGTGATGGCATGCTCGATACCAAAGTGATCAAACTTTCTGAAGGTAAGAAAACGGCGTTGGCAGCAAACTTGACCCAAGACCAGATTCGTACTGCACGTGACCGTGCTGATAAATGGATTCAAGCGCAATAATCTTATTTAGAGATATTGAATAATAAAAAACCGACTTGTAAGAGTCGGTTTTTTATTTAGATCTAATTTTTAGTTGCCTGTTAAACGCTTCGATCAAAGTTCTTTTACTTTTCTGGTTCTAAATAGATAATACCAACATCTATCTTTTCCAAAATTCTCGCCCCAGGATTCTCTTTAATATCTTCAAGAGATTTTCCATTTGAATAGTCCACTATTCTAGGCTCATAATCTTCAAAAAAAACATAAATTTGTGGGGCACTAGCGGACATTTTTTTTAAATTCGGCCTAAAAAAATAATAAGACTCGGCTTTAGGGGTAATCTTAAATCGACCATGCTCATCTGTCTTAATACTTGTATCATCGTTAAGGCTATACCCGATATATCCTTTTCTACTAGAAATGGGCTTTTTTGTTTTAATATCAAAAATTTGCCCATAAAGCTCTGGTTTTAAATAATAGTTTTTAGGTGTACAAGCAATCAGCCCTACAATGCAAAATACAAAAAAAATTATCTTCATAGTCGTATATACAAAAATTTATTGTTTAGATGTGAAGATAAAATTCCAAATAGCATTCATCATAGATGCCAAAATCAACTATATCCATATTAAAATCAAAACTTAACTAATTTAATTTATAATTTATCTTTATAAATCTTTTTAATTTATCAGATTTATAAAACTCCATACACTTTTGGAAAATAGCATTACTTTTTTCTGAGCTAGACTCAACATAAATTGGTAAATTTTCTTTATAAAAATATTTTGTATTCGATTTAACAAAGTCTGAAAGAGCAAGTTGTTGTTCAGGTGTCCCCACATTAAATGAAGAATAGTCCCTTAAATTTTCTCTTTGATAGGCTTTAATTTTCTCATAATTATCATCCAGACAAACTTTCAAAGCAAAATCATTTGGGTTTAGTTGAACTGAGTTTGCCTCTACTTTAAAAAAAGAACTCAAAAATACAATCAACAGAAAACTTATTACTTTCATTTACTTTAACTCCCAAAATGATATTTTCGTCGTTTGAACTACCTTTACCTTAAACCCCTTATCAAAATAAGGCATTTCCCTCATAAACCAAAAATAATATTCCATAGAAGATGGAACATTATGATCACTAGGCCCCACATACAGTAAATTTCTACCATCCCAAAGCGTAAAATGCCCTGATGCATTACCCCAACCCGTTACATCAAACACAACAATTCCCTTTTTACCTTTGATTTTTTGTAAAATATTAGTTTGAACACCAGTAATTCGCTCTTTAGCTTGAGCCGATTGGATAGCATTAACCTTTATAGGAGTATAAGATATATCTGGGCTTTTAAATCTGTTAAACATGAATGTCTTTAAATCTTTAACTCTTAACCAATAATTAAATTTGTCCTCTCCAACTAAATTTCCTCCTGCTGGTGCTTGAGGCAAACGGATACCCGATCGATTTAATGCGTAAGACATACGAGCAGCACATGTATTTTCCCAGTCCCTAGGATTCTCTCTTGCTAATTGAGCAAATCTTTGAGATACCATAGGATAGAAATTACTACTGGTTATATTTTCTTTAGGATAGCTAGAAAACATATCATTCCATGCCGGCCTATTTACTTTAATTTTTGAAGCGCTATTTCCTGCAGAGGCGGTTAACTGAGCCATACACTATTATCCTATTTTAGATTTAATTTCTTATTTTTGAATACGTTTTTCAGAACAACCTCACCATTAGCATTTACTGGTCCCTGAACTTTCATTTCTTTTAAGTTATCAAAAATAAAATCTCCATCATCGTACGTTAAAGTAATTTCAACGATCTCTCCCTCAGAGTAATTTATCGTTTTGACATGCAAATTCATATCTACAAAATATCGAGACTCTGTCTCCAATTTTATGAAATCATCCCCATAACTCCAAAAAATTTCTTTTATTTCTTTTTGAGTTGAAGAAATGAATTTATTTTCATTTGTTTTTTCTTGTGATTGCGTATAAGAATGTCCACTACTCCCAACAACATGTGTTTGTTGAGGCATGATGGTTGCACCACACGTTAGCTTATCACCAACGTAAGCGACAGGTTTACCATCAAAAATGACATGATCATGGCTTTTTATTACTGTAGACCAGCATCTACATTTAGGGCAAAAATGCCCATCTCCCGTCCTTACAAATAAATTTCCCTGCTGAGAACTCATCATTTGGGTTGCTGGAATCATGCCACCATGATCTGTAAATGCATTATGAATCGCAAAACCTTTTGCCATAATTTAGTCCTTTAGAGAGGTATCAGAACTTAGTAAGTGATCAACTTTTGGCTGATCTTTAAAAATACGTATCGCAACGGATGTATTTGGACTATCAATAATCTCATCACCATTTTCTAAATGGCTCCCCACCAAAGCAACTGGCACGCCATCAAGTATGCATGCTTGACCTGCGCCTGAAATAATTTTAGAAGTTGTACCATTCTTATAAATAACGTCATCACCCACACGAGCAATCGACATCTCTGCAATTTTATAATGATGATAAGAAGCACTAACTAAACCACCATTTTTTGTTTTAGCACCATTTACAGCAAGATAATGAAGTGTCTGTGGCTTATTCTCCCAATATAGTTGTTCAGCTCTTAAAGTCTGCTCAATATCTTCCTGAGACATTTGCTGCAATTGCTCTATGGCCAATTCATGTAAAAAGGTCGGACTCATCATTTACCCTCTATTCTTATTCTTTCGAGTCTAAGCATAACAAATTTCACAAAATAGACATACCTGTATGTATCAAGTATCTATTTTCATAAAATTTGCCTAAAATCCTCTTTAATTTTTTCTGATCTGAAAACGGATATGTCTACCCAATCCTGGCTCAACCAAGGCAGCCTTGTGCTTGCAAGTAATAACAAAGGCAAAGTTGTCGAATTTGAACACCTCTTTCAACAACTGAATCTTCCTGTTGAAATTATTCCCCAAGGCAAACTCGATATTGAAGATGCGATCGAAGATGGTCTCAGCTTTGTTGAAAATGCCATTATCAAGGCACGTCATGCGTCTAAGCTTTCAGGTAAACCTGCACTTGCAGATGACTCTGGGCTATGCGTTCCGGTTTTAGGCGGTGCGCCTGGCATCTACTCTGCGCGCTATGCTGGCGAACATGGTAACGATGCTGCCAACAATCAAAAGTTGCTGGCCGATCTTGCACCTTTTCGTAAAGACGGCGAAGTGATTGAAGGGATGTTTGTTTGTGTACTCGCACTGGTCACGCATGCAGAAGACCCGCTGCCACAAATTTTCCAAGGTATCTGGAAAGGTGAGATTTTAACAGCAGCACGTGGTGAAAACGGTTTTGGTTATGACCCTTTATTTTGGCTACCTGAACTCAATGTGTCGAGTGCTGAACTCAGCAAGGTAGAGAAAAATAAGATCAGCCATCGTGGCCAAGCCATGCAGCTATTTAAAGCCAGTCTGGTTTAAAACCCTAAAGTGCTCTCCTATATGAGGGCACTTTTTATATGTAGCAATAGACCATAGATCACAATCACAATACAACTGACGATGGTTCCTGCAGCAATATAGCGAGCTGAAACGCCTGTCCCTTGATAATGCGTCTCCAATGCCACAATATTGGCGGCAGGCGGTAGACAGAATAAAAAAAACAAAACCGGAATCAAAAATTCAATCTGCGGCATGGCGACAAAATAATAAGTCATGGTACATATGATGACGCCACAGAGTAGCTTGAACATTAGGGTTCGAGTACTCAGCAGCAAATCAGCCACATGTACACGGGTATGTCTCAGCCACATTCCCAGAATGCACATCCCGGCAAAGCTCATCCCAAACTTGGCAATCTCATACACTCCTTCTACCAGCGCATTGCCCTGCAAATCATGCCCTCCCAACAGCCATAAAACCAAGGCTGCGAACAAGGCCAATACAGGGGGTGATTTCAGTACTTTTTGCAATGTTGCAAGATAATCAGTGGGCCCGTCTGAAACCGCAGCCACCGCCCAGATATTGCCAAACAGTGAACCACCAATATATAACGCAATCATGGCTGCGCTGACCTGCTCTCCAAATAAGGCGATAGCAAATGGAAAACCCAACCAACCGATGTTGCTATAACTCACACAGAGCGCTTGTAAGCGATCCTTCGAAAAATGGAAAAAACCATAAAATAAAATAATCGATGTAATAAAACTAAATCCCATCAAGGCCAAGCTGCCTGCCTGATAAAACACCATGTTGTAGATGATCACCGCTGGGATAAAAAGCCGTGCCAATAAGGAAGATAGGACTTTTTTCGCCTGTTCTGCGACTTTGAACTGAGCAAGCAATAGCCCGAATATAAAGGCACTTACTGGAAGAATGAAGGTCATGTCGATCTATTTTTTTATCATGTCTTGATAGGCTGCTTATGCTAGCACTATTTAGCATGGGATAAATGCACTGTCTTAAAACTGCAATATAAATGTCACATCTCTGTCATGCCAAGCTGTTGAGATATATCCAAAGTTTTATAGGAATAGAATGATGGCGGGTTTATCAATTTGGCATGTACTGATTTTTGCAATCGTGGTGATTCTACTTTTCGGTACATCAAAGCTTAAAAATCTGGGTAAAGATGTCGGTGGTGCAGTGAAAGACTTCAAAAAATCCATGAAAGAAGACGAAACTGCGGCCTCTTTAAATGAACCTCGCACTATTGATGCTCAAGTTAAAAATACTGAAAGCTCGGTAAAAAGTTAAGCGAGCACGACTATGCTGAATTTGGGAATGACCGAAATCTTTTGCTTTGCAGTGATTGCATTGCTGGTGCTCGGTCCTGATAAATTACCAGAAGCTGCCCGGTTCGTAGCCAAATGGTATGGAAAAATTAAAAAGTTTATCAACAATATTCAGAATGAAATTGACCGCGAACTTCGTCTTTCCGAGTTCCGCGAAGAAATGCAAAAAGAAATTGATAAAATCACAGAACTTGAACGCAGGATGCAACAACAGCTAGATGCGCTTAAAAATACACAAACGCCTTCCGAGACTGAACAAGTCAAAGCTGAGACTAAAGCTTTTATCATTTATACGTTGAGTCCGCAGCAAGCGATCCTGCCGTTCAGTCTTGAATATCACAAGCAATTACCTTTCAAGCCTGAGCCGAGTCTATCGACTCAACCGTTTGATACAGAATTAAAGATTGCCGTATGAGCCAGTTACCTTCGACCTCAGTAAATCCTGAAGAAACCCTGCAACAAATGCCAGTGATGCAGCATTTGATTGTACTCCGTCAATATCTGTTCAAGATTGTCGGGGTGACGATTCTGCTGTTCTTCTGTTTATTGCCGTTTAGAAACACGACCTATCAATGGCTTTCAGAACCGTTAAGACAACAGCTACCAGCCAGTTCAACCATGATTGCGACTGATGTCACGGCCACATTCATGGCGCCATTCAAGCTGAATCTGTTTGTCGCATTCATGCTGGCCATGCCCTATATCATTTACCAGATCTGGTCATTTATCAAACCGGCCCTGTATGAAAAGGAACGCCATCTGGCTATTCCGCTGCTATTGGGCAGTATCGTGCTGTTTTATCTGGGTGTGGCCTTTGCCTATTTTATTACCTTGCCGGCAATTTTACATTTCTTTATCAGTGTTTCACCTGAAACCGTTGCCCCAATGACCGATATCAACAGTTATTTAAGTTTCTGTTTAAAACTGTTTCTGGTGTTTGGTTTTACCTTCGAAATTCCCATCATTACCCTAGTTCTGATTTTAATTGGTGTGGTGAGTACCCAGAGCCTGATTGAGAAACGCCGTTTCATTGTAGTCGGCTGTTTCTTTGTTGCCATGTTTGTAACCCCACCTGACGCCTTGTCGATGATTATGCTGGCGGTACCGATGTGGATGTTATTCGAACTGGGTTTATTGTTTGGAAAAATACTCGAAAAACGTAAAGCATCGGCTTAAATGAACCGAATCAGATCCCTGAGCATGCTTCAGGGTTTTTTTATTTTAAATTTATATTTTTTAGCTATTTATAAAAATTCAATTGTCTTGAAACTGCCTTCAAACTGTCAAAAAACTGTCATCTCCACTTCATAGAATCAATCAGGATTTATTTACCCTATATTATAGATACGGAATTATTATGACAGCCAATACTAATCAGCCAAGTCGTCGTGATATTTTAAAATGGTTCGCTGGCGTTCCATTTTTACCATTGGGGGCAATGGGGACAGCTGCAGCTTTAACGGGTTGTAATGATGACAACGATAACAATGTTGTTACACCACCAGCAAAACTGGTTAAGTTTAAAAATGCCAAATTTACCCCTATGGCAGCGCCCTCAACCACAGCAGAAATGGCCACTACTTCAGTCAAGTCTAGCCTGACCGTGACCTGGGAAGACAATACCACCACCGAATATAAACTGGGTTATCAGGAATTTTTCCGCACAGGTATGCAAGTCGACAATATCGATGGTGGAAAAATTATTGCTGGTAGTTATTACGACATCAACAATAAACCGATCCGGGATACCTCGGTGGCAGGTCAGGAACGTCAATTCTTCTCTGACTGTCCAGATGGTTCGTCAATGATTCATCTTCAAGGTGCACAAGTACCGGGCGTCAATAATCCAGTCTTCCATGTGGTGCAGTTCGAATACACCACACAAAACCTGGCACAACAAAGTATGTATGGGCAATTACCTTCTCCAATTGCAGTACTGACCTTGGATCAGGATCAGAAAACAGGTCATCTGGCATTGAAAAAATACTTCAATGTCGATATGTCCAAAGTGCACGGGCTATGGATTACCTGTGGTGCGAGCCTCTCACCGTGGAATACCCATCTTTCTAGTGAAGAATATGAACCGGATGCTTTTGATCAGATCGGTAGCAGCCTCGCAACTTTGAAAGCCTATAGTAAAAATCTGTATGGCAATGAAAATACGGCGAATGTCTATAACTACGGCCATTTACCGGAAATCATTCTGGATGGTAAAGGTCGTGGTACTGCCGTTAAACATTATTGCCTAGGCCGTATTTCACACGAACTGATTCAGGTGATGCCAGACAACCGCACCGTGATCATGGGCGATGACTATACCAACGGCGGTTTCTTTATGTTTGTTGCAGATAAAGAGAAAGATCTTTCTGCAGGCAGCCTATACGTTGCGAAATACACAGCTGAATTGAATGAAACCTCTACTGCACCGATTAAATGGATCAAACTGGGCCATACCAACAGTAAAACCATTGAAGATCTGGTCAATGTTCGTGGCATTAAAGCCGAAAACATTATGGAGAGCTTAAGCACTGCTCCAGCAGATTTGACCGGTTATACCCAGATTGTACTGGATAAGAAAACCCTGTGGGTCAAGTTAAAAGAAGCCAATAACGGTTTCAGCAAAGCCGAAATCGAACTGGCGGCAGCTTTCCTTGAAACTCACCGTTATGCGGCGCTCAAAGGCGGTAGTATGGCCTTCACCAAAATGGAAGGCACCACGGTCAATATCAAGGATAAAGTGGCTTATTCTGCACTGGCCAATATCCAGGACTCCATGATTGAAGGTAAATCAGGCTGGGTGGCTGAACATAATGTGAAATTCAAAAACACCCTGAAAGCCGGCGGTGTACTTGCACATGACCTTAAAGGCAGCCAGATCGATCACTTAAATGGTGTCATCAATAGTGAATGGACCCCTTATCAAAGTCATATGGTCTTGATGGGCAAGGATATTCCAGTGGACGGTCTAGGCAATACGGCTGATCCAGACAATATCGCCAGTCCAGATAACCTAAAATTCTCTGAAACCTTACGTACCCTGTTCATCGGTGAAGATAGCGGTAACCATACCAATAACTTCTTGTGGGCATATAACGTGGATACCAAATCTTTAGACCGAATTCTTTCGACACCAGCAGGTGCAGAATCAACCGGTTTACATGCGGTTGATTCAGTCAATGGCTGGACCTATATCATGAGCAATTTCCAGCATGCAGGCGATAGCTCAAAACTGCCTGCTGACTTGAAAGCAACCGTTTTAGCCAACTACAATGGTGGTTATAGTGCCAGCGTCGGCTACATCACTGCTGACCCAGTTGCACCATCAATTGAGAAAAAAGCTTAAATCCAAGCTTTCATTGTAAAAAGAAAATGCCGACTTCATGTCGGCATTTTTTATGGATTCAACTCGAGCTCTAACGCAACAATCTGTCCCTGCTGTTGCCCTTGCTGGGATTTTTCCAGCCATTGCCATTGTGTTGAGTTGAGTCTTAAAAAGTTTGAGCAGCGTGTGCCGTAGACCGGACTCTGGATAAAGGTCGAAGACAATAAGGCTTCCATTTCAGTGCTGATGCCGGTGTCAGGTAACAGGTCTGCAATGACCTTACGTTCATCTTCCAGAATATCCCAGGCCACATGTCTGAGCTCGGCCTCAGATATTTGTGCTTGTTGCAGCATCGGTAAAAACTCCTGGGTAAAGCGCTTGCGTAAATGTTGGGTCTTTTGCCAATCTTCGGACATTAAGCCATTCGATACCACATATACCCCATTTGCCAGTACCTGAGGCGCTTCACCCCGGTTACTCATGTAAACGGCCTGCTCCCGATCACCAACAAACAGATTAAAGCCTGCATAATCCTGCTGTTGCTGTTCTAGTTGCTGGGCAAAACGAATCGGTGCCAGCTCACTTTCCAGAAAAGACTGGATCAGATGGCCACGTGAAGTGGTGTAGGATTGCTGATCCCGGCCATTACGGAAATTGGTGAGGATGGCCCATCGTCCCGATGCAGTCACGCCCATCCAGGTCCCGCCTGACTGCAAGTCCTGCCCGGCCACAATCGGACTCGCGGGCCACTGATGTAAAGCGGCACTAGGACGATGATAAAATTCATCACGGTTTGAAAGTAGACATAATGGCATCTCATCCAGTACATGCCATGCGAAAGCGACAATACACATTGATTTGGTTCTCACATCTTTACACATTGAATGTACAACATTTTTCACATCATTCCGCTACAATCTGATCAAAACTTAATTTCAAATTCTACATTGAGGAACAGCAATGCTGACCTATCCAAATATTGATCCAGTTGCGCTGAGCTTAGGACCAGTCAAGGTGCACTGGTATGGACTCATGTATCTGTTGGCTTTTCTATGTGCCTGGGGTTTAGCATCGTACCGCGCTAAACAACGTGATGGCTGGACTGCCGATATGGTTTCAGATCTGGTGTTTTACGGTGCGCTAGGTGTTGTGCTGGGTGGACGTGTCGGCTATGTGCTGTTTTACGAATTCGGTAAGTTTCTGGAAAATCCACTGTGGTTATTTCAGGTCTGGACCGGCGGCATGAGCTTCCACGGCGGTTTCCTGGGTGTCATGATTGCCATGTTGTTCTGGTGCAAAAAGTATCAGAAAACCTGGTTTCAAACCCTGGATTTTATTGCACCATGTGTACCGACAGGCCTTATGTTTGGACGTTTTGGTAACTTTATTGGCGGGGAACTTTACGGCCGTCAGGTGCAAGATCCAAACTATCCTTTCGGGATGATTTTTCCAACTGATCCATTAGGTCTGGTCCGTCATCCTTCACAAATCTACCAAGCGCTATGTGAAGGTTTGATCCTGTTTATCGTACTGTGGTGGTTTAGTTCCAAGCCACGTCCACGTATGGCGGTTTCTGCACTGTTCCTGACCGGATATGGTGTTGCCCGCTTCTTTATGGAATTCTTCCGTCAACCCGATGCAGATCAGGGCTTTATCCTGTTTGGCTGGATGACCAAAGGCCAGATCCTCAGTTTCCCAATGATCATCATTGGTCTGTGGATGATCTGGTACGCCTATCGTCGAAACATCTATGACTGGCAGTTAAAGAAATAAAATGATGGGAGCAAAAGCTCCCATTTTTTTGCGCTGTATTCATTATCCATAAAAAGCGTATAGTGATTTTAGAAGCTATCCCTATCGCAACAGGTCAAAGCGATGCCAGATCACCGTGCAGGCTTTAAAAGCCACCAACTCGTTCTATCGCTCTCCCCTTTACAGTTGAATCGGGAGATTGTGACAGCAATAGAAAAAACACTTGGCCTTTCCTTCCTTAATGAAGATGAGCCACATCGGGTGTGTTTTGCTAATCAAAATGCTGAACTGCAAGATGCCTATAAACAGGTTTTCAGTGCTATCGATCTGCTTGATTATGTCTATGCCATGTTGATCTCAGCACAAAGCAATCTCGATAAAATATCGCTGCTCAGTGAAAATCAGAGCGTGATTGCCTGTCCAACCGATCCTCTACACTTCTGGCAGTTGGTTCGAGTCGGACAACAATACCGACTGTCCCAGACTTAAAATTTTCCAGCCAACGCCTTAACGACTTCACCCAAACGCTTGCCTTGTGCTTCACACAGAACCTTTTCATCCTGGCTCAGACTTTGATCATGGCGAGGCCCGCTGACATGGCTGGCGCCATACGGTGTTCCACCGGTTTTGGTATTCGACAAGGCTGGAATTGAGTTGGGCAAGCCCAAGATCATCATGCCGTGATGGAATAATGGCGGCAGCATGGTCAATAACGTACTTTCCTGCCCGCCATGCATGGAACCTGAAGAAGTAAAAACACAGGCCGGTTTATCATGCAAAGCGCCATTCAGCCATAAACTGGTGGTTTGATCCCAAAAGTACTTCATCTCACTGGCCATATTGCCAAAACGCGTTGGCGAACCCAAGGCCAAACCAGAGCAATGGCTGAGATCTTCTAAAGTGCAATAAAGGTCGCCATCTGCTGGAATACTGGGCGCCGCTTCAGTGACGACGGTGGCTAAATTCGGCACGGTTCGAATGCGCGCTGTTACACCTGTAGCTTCAATGCCATCGGCAATCAGATGTGCCATTTGCTTAGTGGAACCATATTTACTGTAATAAAGAACAAGAACGTAAGGTTGCATCACTTTCAAGAATTTTGTTAAAAAGGACACTATACGACATTTTATACATTTTAGGCTGTTACAAGTCCTGTGCTTTTGCAGGATCTTATTAAAAATAATTAGGATAGAACCCATGATCTTAGACCGTTATCTAAAAAAACTGCCTTTTTTAGAAAAAACATGGTTTCAATTTATTGTGTTTGTGTTACGACGTTTTGAAGCGGATCGCTGTCGGGAACAGGCAGGAGGACTGACCTATACGACCCTGTTTGCAGTCGTTCCCATGTTGACTGTTTTTCTGGTGATTATCTCCTCGATTAAAGCTTTAGAACCTGCGCGGCAACAGCTGCAACAGCTGATTTACAGTAACTTTTTACCGAAAAGCACCATTGCCTTTGACAAGGCCTTGAATGCCTTTACCGAGAAATCCAGCAATCTTACCGTGATTGGTGTGCTATTCCTGTTTGTTACCACCGTGCTGATGCTGACTTCGATTGAGAATGTGTTTAACCGCATCTGGCGCGTTAAGGAAACTCGCACGGGTCTGGTCGGTTTTATGCGTTACTGGACCATTATTTCACTGGGCCCAATTGTGTTAGGCAGTGCTTTTGTATTGTCTTCAACCGTCGCTTCGATGAGTATTCTCAGCAATAATTTTGCAGGCTATCAGCTGGATGGTGCCTTCCTGCTCTGGCTGATCTCGTTTTTACTGACCGTTGTTGGCTTCTTCATTTTATACTGGACCATCCCGAACCGTATTGTCCCGGTCTTTTCAGCCTTTATTGCCGCCTGTTTTAGTGCAACCGTATTTGAAATTCTAAAACGTTTTTTCGGCTGGGTGATGAGCAACTTCACCAGCTATGAAATCGTTTATGGTGCATTTGCCGCAGTGCCGATCTTCCTGCTCTGGATTTACCTGTCCTGGAATATCATTTTATTAGGCGTGGAAATCAGCTATGCCCTTACCGCCTTTCACTCTGGCAAAGAACAGAAACGCCATCCGATCCTGATGTTACTCGACATTCTGGAACTGTTTTATAAGAAGCAGCAGATTGGACAAAGTGTCAGTGAGAAAGAGCTGTTAAATATTATCGGTCGTGGCGAATTAGGTCGACTACCGGCTTATATCCTGCAACTGGAACAGCAGAACCTGATTATGCGTACTGATAAAGACGAATATGTACTGGTCCGGAATCTGGCGCAGGTCGATTTCTGGAGTTTCTTTACTGCCCTGCCTTATCCATTACCGTTACGTCCCGATGTTGAAAATATTCATCAGGACGATGAATGGATGGAACGGCTCGGCCCATCCCTGATTGAAAGTAATGATTATTTAGCTGCCAAGCTCTCCATCCCGCTGTCCACCATCTTTGAACAGAAATAGTCAAAAGGCCTCAATCGAGGCCTTGTTTATTTTCTGATCCAGCCTTGCAGACTAACCACCACAATGCCAAGTAATACCAAGGCTGAGCCCATTACAAAATTCAGTTCAATTTTTTCGCCCAGCAAGCAGACGCCAAAGGCTATGCCAAATAACGGCGTCAGAAATGAAAATACGCCCAACCGCGAGGCCAGATAATTGCGTAATAACCAGAACCAGGCCAGGAAACTGGCAAAGGACACAATCAGGGTATGAAAGGCCAGACTGCCGATCACCAGCGGGGTAAAATGAATGGTGGCTTGTCCGAGAAAAAATGCCAAACCGAACAGCAATACAAAACTGCCTGCCAGTTGATAAAACAGGGTTTGGGTAACGGCGGCCTGAGCCAGCGAAGATAAACGCACTGTCACCGTGGTTGCCGCCCAGGCAATCCCCCCTGCCAAAGCCAGTAAGTCACCCCATAACATCTGCTGTTCTAGCTGGGTGGCACCCTGCTTTGCTCTCATAAAAGTGACCACGATCCCTAAAAATGCAATGGCGATACCGCTCCACTGCAACACACTTAAACGCTCGGAAGGCAGTTTCCAGTGCAGCCCCAAAGCTACAAAAATGGGAGCGGTATACAACAGCACCACCGCATGAGATGCAGACGTCCATTGCAAGGCCTGCGCCAGCAAAAAGAACTCCAAAGAAAATAAAAAAGCGACCAGTGCCCCTGCCTTGAGATTCTGGCGATTGAATAACTGACTGGCTTTATCCAGATACAGCAACGGCAATAACAAAATTGCAGCCAGACCTGACCGCAATGCAATCTGCATTAAGGGCGAAATATCGGGAGCTGCCATTTTTAAAATGACTTGTTGTAAGCCCCAGATCATACACAGTACGACCATCAGGCCCGATGCAGTTGCATCTAATGCTTTGCGCTCATCCATCGCACGCTCCCGATTCTATTATTTGAGCACCAATATAAGGCTGTCAGATTTTCATGATATAGTGAAAATCTGACAAGACATGCGTGTATTCGGGCAATTCTCATCTTATGAAAAAGTCAGCACAACGGATTCAGGATTTTCAGGCCATTCCAACCTACAATGATATTCCGGCACCTTTATGGTTACGGGTTCGGGATGCACCTGCAGAGACTTTTTATCCTAAACATGCGCATGCCTGGGGGGAGTTTATTTATGCCTTTGACGGGGTGCTTGAAGTTAATATTGAGCAGATCAATTACCTTACCCCGCCGCCTTATGGCATCTGGCTGCCACCGCATCTGCAACATAGCGGAATTAACCGGAATGATGTGACCTATTGTACGCTTTATATTCATGAATCATTATGTCAACGGATGCCACAACAGGCCGGGATTTTACTGTCCGCACCGCTGGTTTGCGCACTACTGGAACATCTTCGTCACACCGCATTTTCAGAACACGATCCCGAATATATCCGCTTACTTCAGGTTTTACTGGACGCATTGACCCATGCTGAACTGGTCGGCAGCTATTTGCCCACCACGCAACATCCGGCACTGGCTAAAGTTCTGAGCCATTTACATGAGTTTCCTGCCGACAACAGCACCCTTGAACAGCTCGCACACATGATCAACATGACCGAACGCACGCTGGCCCGCTATAGCCAGAAAGAATTGGGCATGTCGCTGCATGAATGGCGGCAGCGCTTAAAAGTCATGAAAGCCATGTCGATGCTCAATCAGGGTAAGACCATTGAAAGTATTGCGCTGGATTTGGGTTATGCCAGCTCATCTGCTTTTATTTATATGTTTAAACGCTGGATGCATTTCACCCCTGACCAGTTCCGCAAGCTCTATCAAGGCAGTTAAGCTTTGCTTGGATAGCGGATAATTTATAAGGCCTTGCAATAAAAAAAAGCGCTGCTATTTATTGAGCAGCGCTTTTTTATCTTGCTGTTTTTATTGTGCTTTTACAAAGCTATCCCAGTCATATTCACCAGACTGGGTAATCAGTTTCATAGTCAACTGATCATTGGCACGTAAAGCGCCGACACCTGCAGGTGTACCGGTCATAATGACATCTCCTGCTTCCAGGCTAAAACATTGATTGATCTCAACCAGTAGCGCGCCAATGTCCCGAATCATGTCTTTGCTAAATCCATGCTGACGCTCAACCCCATTAATGGTGAAAATGAGTTCCAGCTCCTGCAAGTCGCCAATTTCATCCGCTTCGATCCAGTCCGCCAGAAGACAGGCTCCATCAAAGGCTTTGGCACGTTCCCATGGCTCGCCTTTGGCTTTTAAATCCCCTTGCAAATCACGCAAGGTTAAGTCCAGCCCCAAGGTCACTGCACCAACGGCTTCTAAAGCTTTGGTCGGATCCGTTTCTTGAGATAGAGGATGGGTGATTTTCAAACAGATTTCACATTCATAATGACACTCTCCTAAAGCCTGATTCCAACTGATTCCTTGTGCTAAAGGACTCAGACTGCTCGGTGGCTTTATAAATAAGATCGCACGATCAGGAATAGGGTTGCCTAACTCTTTGGCATGTTCTGCATAATTTCGGCCAACACACACAATTTTTGAAGGACGTGTACTCATGAATGTTCCTTGTTCTTTGAACCGCTGATAAATTTACTTTTCAAAGCTATTTTCAAATTTGGTTTGATCTGAAGTATTTGCAAATGCACGTTTCGGTACAATAATCACGGTATGATTTTTCAGTTCCAGCATATAGGTCAGTTTGCCAATTGCAAAAGATTGTACCTCGGTATACTGATTTCTCTGGGTTTTGCCTGTTGCGTACAGTTCAAAATGATCCTGATATAAATCAACCCCCTGTTCACTTTTACCGAACTGGTAACGGACAAACTGGCGCTTGAATAACATCGGCAATAACCAGTAGCGCATTACGCCCTGCATCAGCAGAAAGAACGCACCCAACGCCACATAATAGCGCCCGACTCCAGAAAAGCCTAAATAAATCCCCCACAGGATAATCGCGATACTAATCACGGGTGTTAGAAAACGGCTAAAGGTCTTTTTACCAAAAGTGACCAGAGCAAAGCCATCCTGTGATTCTTCCAGATTCAGATAATAGCGCACAGAGACCGTTGGGCGTTGTTCAGACATTTTTGATTTCTAACATTTGAAAAAACTGACCTATTAGAACATAAATGCTTCACAGGTAAATCACCTTTCTGGCGTTTTGATACAAAATTTAAATGTGATATTTTCTGTTTTTTGATTCGCCCTTTTATCAATTCTATTTTTAGAAGTATTTATTAATACGAGAATTATTTAGATGCACCAGCTTTTCAGATCTTTATTCCTTATTTTAGGTATTTTACTTACCCTCACAGCCTGTAGCCAACAAGCTTTCTTCGACAAAATCGTGCCCCAAGAAGAAAATACCTTTGCTCAAGAGATGTTCACCCAGCTCAGCCAAAAGAATTATGTAGCTGTTGAAAAGTACCTAAGCCCTGAGTTACAAGATGAATCAACACGCACGACGTTGGTTAAAATGGCCGCTTTTTTCCCTGAGGAAACCGTTAAAGAAGTCAACTTAATCCACGCCCAGAAGACGCTATTTAAAGATGATGTCACTTATCACTTAATATTTGAATATGAATATTCTGATCAATGGTTGATTAATAAAATATCCTTACGTCAACATGACAATACCATTAGCATTATCGGCATGCATACGGAACCAGTTGATCGTGCACTGAGTAAAGTTAATGCATTTACATTTAAGGACAAGGGATTCATACATTATCTCACCTTTATTCTGGCCATTTTTATTCCCCTCTTCATTATTTATGTATTTATCTTATGTATCAGAACGCCAATGCAAAAACGTAAATGGTTGTGGCTGCTTTTTATCAGTTTAGGTTTTATTAAATTTTCACTGAACTGGACCAGTGGTAGTTATGCAATTCAGCCGATGAGCTTTTTACTATTAGGTGCGGGTTATTTCCAAGACAATCTATACAATCCAATCATTTTACAAATCTCTTTACCGTTTGGTGCCATTCTGTTTCTTTATCGACGTCGTAGCCTGACCACTAAAGATTAAATATTATCTATCCCACTCAAACTGACACTTGAGTGGGTTTTACACAATACGACTATTTTTTAACGCTAAAAAATCTTATTAATAATGGGCGTGGATACACTCAAGCACAGGGTGTTAATGCCCGCTAAATCACGAATAAAAATCAAAGGAATGTGATGCGTTATTTGAATGGACTACTTATCTCTTGTATTTTCCTAAGCACAACACAAAGTTGTTTTGCTCAACTGTTGTCGTGGAATGACAATATCCCCAGTGCTTTACAGCCATTTCAAAACAACCCCAAAATACTGGCAGGTTATGCCCAAAACACGATTTTTATCTATGGGCATCCTGTCACAAAAACGGCACTCCCCACCTTAAAAACCAATCCTCAACCCAGCGTGAGTTTCAATTCGGCTGCGATGATTGTACCCGTCAACGCCCAGCAGGTGGCCAAAACCTTAACTGATTTTAATCAATATGTCGGTTTATTCCCGACCTTGAAATCCGCAAAAGCACTGGAACACTCAGGCAATATTGTACAGATGAAATATCGGGTCTCGATTCCGACACCTATTCCCGTGCTGAACTTCAATGAAGACGTCACCTTACAGCATCAGATTCAACCCAATAGTATTTCCAGTCTGGTGATTGATGCGCCCATTCCTTATGGCGTAGGTAAATTTGAATGGTTTACCCTAGATGAGCACCACACCTTAATCACCTTAACCCAATGGGGAGATCTGAACCAACCCAAAGGATTTATTTTTAAGAAAATTCTGAATGCCATTCCTGAAGTCAAGCTCGGTATTCCCAGCGGTACCAATGCTTTTGTAATGGAGGCGCTCAGAAAACGTTTTAATCAGCAAAATATAATCGCCCTGAATGCCGGACAAATTCCCAGCCCGCAACTGAATCGCGCACAATTGCTAAAAATCGCACAACTGAGCCAGAATGCCCAGCAGCCGGTGAGCTTTCTACATGCGCCCACCAGTGTACTCTATACCCATGGACGTGAAGCCATGCGCTTTACCACAACCTATCGTTTTTATACACAATCCCCTCAACCCTTACAAAAATGGTTGAGTCCTAATGCCTATCAGGAACTGTTCCCCCGCCAGCTCAAAAAAGTGGTCACGACACCTGTTCAGAATCAGGCGCAGGATGCAGATCTACAGGTCAATGTCGGTTTGGGCGTGATCAATATTCCCTTTGCTTTTAAACTGCATTTTAATTATCCCAACACGACTGAAAATAGTTTTTATGCCAATGGCGGAGACTTACGCTTTATCAAAGGGGAAATGCGCCTTGCTGCTCAAGATCAAGGGACCTTATTTAAAATGACAACAAGCATGAAAATCGATGAAAAGGCACCTTTTTTGCTCAGGGCAATGCGAAGCCTGCCTTATCATGACGTTCTACCTGCGGTTGGTGGGAATGCGGTATTTGTACAGAAGCTCAAGGCAAAAATTTAAGACACAAAAAAACCGCATTTAAGCGGTTTCTTTTTTCAAATTGGTGCGCTCAGAGAGATTCGAACTCCCGACCCCTTAGTTCGTAGCCAAGTGCTCTATCCAGCTGAGCTATGAGCGCATATTTGATGGAGGGCATTATACGCACTTTTTGGTAAAAGATAAGGCCTTTTTCAAGCATGAATGATCAACTGGCTATAGATTCAGCGTTTTATTCAGATTAAATCACGACTACTGTGGCAAATCGACCGAACCATGCCAGAAATCAGTCCTACTCCCCGAAATTTCACAACAGGCCAAATCAAATCAGCACTTGCAAACTATTGGATATAAATTAACGATTAAAATTCAATTAAATAAATAACAGTCTATAAAAGGCACTTCAAACCACTCTGTAATTTTTATAAATAATCTATAATTTCATAATATTAATAGCAATTAAAAATCCAAGTTCCAAAATCAAAATCCAATTCTTTGTTTTATATAATATTTATAGCTCATTAAAAAATATGATACATACTGCAATATTGACATTAAAGTGTTATTCAACCAATACTAATTGGTATATTATGCGACAGGAGTCACATAATTATTAAGCTAAATAAAACAAAACTCCAATAATTATAGGTATATCGACATGTTATTTAAAAATATTTTATCACCAATTACGGGTATTCTCTCATTTTCGAGTAGTAATAGCCCAACAACGGCGCCAGTTCCTGTCAACACCGTATCGACAACAAATCATGTTCAGGTCGAAGATACCACCATCACCAATAACAGTAATGGTTCTGGTGACGGTTTATTCGGCGGTGTACTTACAGGCAATGGTCCTCAAAACTACGGCGTTGGCGTTGGTAATGCCCAAGACCTTAATTTTCCCCTTCCTTTCACCACAGCTTTTCACTCTTTAGGAAATTCATTTCCCTGGTCGGCCAATTTTTCATCGATTAATACCGCCACCACCAGCGCTTCGACCCAGGTTCACGATAATGACACCACCAATAATAGTAATACGGGTACAGGAGCTGGCAACGGCAACGGTGGCGGCTTGCTCAATGGCGTAGCAGCTGGAAATGGCGAACATAATTACGGTATCGGTAATGGCAACGGTGACGATGCCAACCTGACCCCCCCGGTCACAGTGCCATTCGAGGCCTTGGGCAATTCAGTTGCCGCACTGGGTCAAGGCGGACTGGACTCGGTTAATACCACACCAACTACCTCTAGCGTCAATATTCAGGACAATGACACCACCAATAATAGTAATACGGGTACAGGAGCTGGCAACGGCAACGGTGGCGGCTTGCTCAATGGCGTAGCAGCTGGAAATGGCGAACATAATTACGGTATCGGTAATGGCAACGGCGACGATGCCACAGTCACCATCCCATGGACCACACCCGTTCAAGCGGTGGGCAATTCGATTGCGGGTCTGGGTGGTGGCGATATTGATTCGGTTAATACTGCACCAACCACTTCGACCACCAATATTCAGGACAATGACAGCATTAATAACAGCAATACTGGCACCGGTGCCGCGGGTAATGGCAGTAATGGTGGCTGGTTAAACGGCGTGGGCGCTGGTAACGGTGAACAAAACTATGGCATTGGCAATGGTAACGGTGACGATGCCAGTGTCACGACACCCGTCACTACACCATTTCAGGTACTCGGCAATTCAGTTGCAGGTCTTGGCGGTGGAGATGTGAATTCCGTCAATACCGCACCGACCACATCAACGACCAATATCCAGGACAATGACATCACCAATAATAGCAACAGCGGTACAGGTACAGGGGGTAGCGGTAACGGACTGGGCGGATTGCTGAATGGTATTAGTGCAGGCAATGATGAACACAATTACGGTATTGGCAATGGCAACGGTGACGATGCCAGCGTAACCGTACCATGGACCACACCTGTGCATGTACTTGGCAATTCCTTTGCAGGTTTGGGTGATGGCGATGTGAACTCAACCAATACCGCTCCTACAACCACGTCCAATATTATTCAGGACAATGACACGACCGATAACAGTAATAGTGGTACAGGTACGGGTGGCGTCGGTAATGGTGTGGGGGGCTTAGGCAATGGTCCTGCTGCAGGCAATGGCGAACAAAACTATGGTATTGGTAACGGTAATGGAGATGATGTCGACATTACGGTGCCTTGGACCACACCTTTAAATGTACTCGGCAATTCTGTTGGCGGTGGTGGCAATAATTCATCAACCAATTCGGCACCGACCACCACACTGAACCATGTTCAGGACAATGACAGCACGGATAATAGCAATAGTGGTACAGGTACCGGCGGCACTGGCAATGGTCTGGGTGGCTTACTCAACGGTATCAGCGCTGGTAATGGTGAACACAACTACGGCATCGGCAATGGTAACGGTGATGACGCAGACTGGACTTCGCCTGTGGTGACTCCGATCAATGCCATGGGAAATAATGTTTCCTGGTTTGGCAGCAATGATCCGACTCATACCGGCAATACCTCGGTCAATAATGGCTCAACCAATACTACCAACATCGTCGAAGACAATGATCATATCGACCATAGTAATAGTGGCGCAGGTGCTGCCGGCAATGGCATCGGAGGTCTACTGAGCGGTATTGGCGCAGGCAATGGTGAGCAAAACTATGGCATCGGTAATGGTAACGGCGATGACGTCGGCATTACCACCCCGATCACGACGCCAATCAATGGCCTAGGCAATGAATTCTCATTCTTTGGGGATGCCAATAACGCATCGCATAACAATGCTTCGACCACCACCACCAATATTGTCCGCGACAATGATACAACAGACAATAGCAACAGCGGTGGTAGCGGTATTGGCAGTGGTGCAGGCAATGGCATTGGTGGCCTACTCAATGGTGTCGGCGCTGGCAACGGCGAACATAATTACGGTATTGGCAACGGTAATGGTGATGACGTTGGTGTGGTTATGCCAATCACCACCCCTCTCAGCGGCTTGGGCAACTCCTTCTCGGTCTTTGGAAACTCAACCACAAGCTCAGTCAACAATTCATCAACCACAGCCGTCAATCATTATGAAGACAATGACACGACTGACAATAGTAACAGTGGTACGGGGCTGACAGACGGTGCTACTGGCAATGGCGTAGGTGGTTGGGGTAATGGCCCTGCTGCAGGGAATGGTGATCATAACTATGGTATTGGCAATGGGATTGGCAATGATTCAAGTGTGGTTGCACCCATCACAACGCCAATCAGTGGTTCAGGAAATGCCTTCTCAATCTTTGGCAATGCCACTTCAAACTCGGTCAATGACTCATCGACCAAAACCACCAACTATTTCCAGGACAATGACAGCATTAATAATAGCAATAGCAGTAGTGGTGTTGGTGGTACGGCAGGGAATGGTGTCGGTGGTGGTTTATTAAATGGTGTCGGTGCAGGCAACGGTGAACACAACTACGGTATTGGTAACGGGATTGCCGATGATGCCAGTGTGGTGGCACCAATCACCACACCGATCAATGCATCGGGAAATGCCTTCTCAATCTTTGGTAATGCCACTTCAAACTCAGTGAATAACTCATCAACCACAACCAATAATTACTTCCAGGATAACGACACAACCAATAACAGTAATAGCGGTGGTAACGGTACTGGCAGCGGTTCAGGCAATGGCACAGGAGGCGGATTATTAAATGGTGTTGCCGCAGGTAATGGCGAACATAACTACGGTATTGGTAACGGGATTGCCGATGATGCCAGTGTAGTGATCCCGATTACGACACCAATCAATGCATCGGGTAATGCCTTCTCGATCTTTGGTCATGCAACAGCCAATTCAACCAATAACTCCTCGACCACAACCAATAACTACGTTCAGGACAATGATTCAACAGACAATAGTAATAGTGGCGGTAATGGCGTAGGCGGTGGTTCAGGCGGGCTGCTTGGACTAGGTGGTTTACTCAACGGTGTTGCAGCAGGCAATGGTGAACATAACTATGGTATCGGTAATGGGATTGCAGATGATGCCAGCATCGTCGCCCCGATTGCCATTCCGATTAACCTGTCAGGTAATGCAATCTCCTTGTTTGGTAGCGCAACCGCCAATTCTCACAATAATTCATCCACCACAACCAACAATCATGTTCAGGACAATGACAGTACCAACAATGGTAACGGTACTGGCAATGGTGGCAGTGGTAATGGCTCAGGCGGCTTACTCGGCGGTATTGGCGCAGGCAATGGTGAGCATAATTATGGTATTGGCAATGGAATTGGTGATGATGCCAGTATCGTGACACCGATTACGATTCCAATTAACTTCTCAGGCAATGCCATCTCGGTACTCGACCTCAGCGGTTTAAATGGTGAAGGTGAATTTAATCCGCTTAGCCCAGTCACCAACATTATTCATATTGTGGCAGGTGATGGCGAAGGTGGCACAGGCCTACTCGGTACCGTGACAGGTGTTGTGGGCGGAGTCACAGGTGGTCTTGGTGGTGAAGGTGGTCCTTTAGGCGCAATCACAGGCATCATCGGCGGTATTACGGGCGGTATCGGCGGCGGTGAAGGTGGGCCTCTGGGCGCAATCACTGGCATTATCGGTGGTATTACTGGTGGTATCGGCGGCGGTGAAGGCGGTCCTTTAGGTGCAATTACTGGAATTATCGGTGGTATTACGGGTGGCATCGGTGGTGGTGAAGGTGGACCTTTAGGTGCAATCACAGGCATCATTGGTGGCATCACGGGTGGTATCGGTGGCGGTGAAGGTGGTCCTTTAGGTTCGATCACTGACATTATCGGCGGTATTACGGGCGGTATCGGTGGTGGCGAAGGCGGCCCTCTAGGTTCAATCACTGACATTATCGGTGGTATTACTGGCGGTATCGGTGGCGGTGAAGGCGGTCCTTTAGGTTCGATCACTGACATCATCGGTGGCATTACGGGTGGCATCGGCGGCGGTGATGTGATTTCCGGAGTCGCTCAACCTATTCAAATTGTGGTTGGTAGTGGTAGCTTAACGCTCGATCTTCTGCAAGACAGTCTGGGTAGCCTATCAAATGGCAATCTATTCGATGGCATTAGCAACCTTGTTCATGTCAATAATGAAGATGGTAGTGTGGATAATATCTTAACTGCGATTACAGGAACCGTTTCATCAAGTTCAGGCATTGCTGTAGGTGAACCAAATCCAAATGGTGGCGCTTTAACAGATCTCATCTCCATCACTTCACCATTATCAGGTTTAACCGATCATCTATTCGGTTCTGTTCATCACTTTTAATCTCTAAACTGTAGAAAAGCTGCTGGGATCAGTGGCTTTTCTCTTCCTCTGGAATCATCATTTGAATGTGATTAAGCAACGATATAAGTGTTGATTAATAAGTTTTTTTTAACAACCCGACATAACCCTATAAGTAGGCAACATTTTTACTGGATTTTTATTTTAAAACAGAGTGATGTAATATTTGTAAGTAATTAATAATTATATGTTTTATTAAAATCATCAAACTAGAAATATTTAATTTCAAATGAGTTACAAATTTTATAAACTTCTGGCCATTTGTCTAAGTAAAAAGCAATTTTAAAAGAAAAAATCATTTTAATTGCCTGATATATTTGATTATATTTCATCCTATAATGTTTATAATAATTTTTAGAATAAAATACATATGTAGATTTAATAGAATGTTTTTCTGAATTAAATTAATATAATTCAGCAACTTAAACTCAAATTTAACAATCCAGTTCACTCACGTTACAGATTGACAAAAGAATTGCCACATATAACACTAAAAGCGATTAATGTGACTTTAATCACAAAATAATCATAGCACGCTAATAATTACTTAGAACAACACAACTTTAAGAATATAGGTATCATTATGCTTTTTAAAAGTCTTCTATCACCCATTAAAAGCATTACTTCGAGTCTCGTCGATAGTAATAGCTCAACATCACATGTTGGCGGTTCACTCCTCGCTCCCCTGTCTCTCTCTAGCATTACCAATATCGTTTCAACCAATACACTCACCAATACGGTTAGCAGTATTACTGGCGGAGCAGCCAACAATCCTCTCGGGGCAGTGACAAATATTCTTGGTGGTGTGACTGGCGGAACAAGCGGTAGTCCACTTGATTCGGTCACACATATTATTGGAGGAGTTACAGGCGGTGCTACTGGCAATCCGCTAGGCGCGGTAACAAATATCATCGGTGGCATTACAGGTGGAACCGATGGTGGTCCATTAGGCGCCGTTACAAATATTGTTGGCGGTATCACAGGAGGTGCTGGTGGCAATCCACTAGGCGCTGTAGCAGGCATTATCGGTGGTATTACAGGCGGTACAGAAGGCGGCCCGCTTGGCGCGGTCACGAATATCATTGGTGGCATTACTGGCGGTGACCTTGGTCATAATCCGGTCACAGGTGTGATTCAGTCTGGTATTGATGTACTACAAGGCCTTGAGAGCTTAAAAACAGAAGTGATCAATACCGGTATTGATACAGTTGCAGGTACGATTATTGGGGCAGTTCATCAATCCGAGCATCCAATTGGTGATCTTGCAGATTTGGGAACACTTACTTTTGAAACCTCTCGCGATACAGTAAACGGTACGCTTGAAGCCATTTCTGATTTAGCTGCTGCTGATATTGGTGGTGCTGCAAGTTCTCTTACTGGCGTTGTCGGCACACTGATCACCAATGGTTCAACGGCTTCTGGTCTGGTTCAGCATATTGCGGGTGATTTGACCAATGCTGGTGGAATCATTGGCGGTGGTGAAGGCGGTCCTTTAGGCTCAATCACTGACATCATTGGTGGCATTACCGGTGGTATCGGTGGTGGCGAAGGTGGTCCTTTAGGTGCAATCACAGGCATCATCGGTGGTATCACAGGCGGTGACCTAGGTAACAATCCAGTTACAGGCGTAATTCAAACTGGTATTGATGTACTCCAAGGCGTGGAAAGCCTGAAAACAGATATTATCAATACCGGTATTAGCACGGTCGGCGGTGCAATTGGTAGCGTACTTCCGGGTGTCCATCCTGTTACGGATCTGACCAATCTGGGTACCCTCACCTTTGAAACCTCTCGCGACACTGTAAATGGCACACTTGAAGCCATTTCTGATTTAGCAGGCGCTGATATTGGTGGTGCTGCGGGTGCTCTTACTGGCGTTGTCGGGACACTGATCACCAATGGTTCAACGGCTTCCGGTCTGGTTCAACATGCAGTCGGTGACCTGACTGATGTCGGCGGCCTGCTGGGTGGAATTACTGGTGGTATCGGTGGCGGTGAAGGCGGCCCTCTAGGCGCGATCACTGGCATTATCGGTGGCATTACTGGCGGTATTGGTGGTGGTGAAGGTGGTCCTTTAGGTGCTATCACAGGCATTATCGGTGGCATTACTGGCGGCATTGGCGGCGGTGAAGGTGGTCCTCTGGGCGCAATCACTGGCATCATTGGTGGTATTACCGGTGGTATCGGTGGTGGTGAAGGCGGTCCTCTTGGTGCGATCAATGGAATTATCGGTGGCATTACCGGTGGTATCGGTGGCGGTGATGGCGGTCCTCTTGGTGCAATCACTGACATCATCGGTGGAATTACCGGTGGCGACTTAGGCAACAATCCTGTTACTGGTGTAATCCAGTCTGGTATTGATGTACTGCAAGGTGTCGAAAGCCTGAAAACAGATATTATCAATACTGGTATTAGCACGGTCGGCGGTGCAATTGGTAGCGTACTTCCAGGTGTTCATCCAGTGACTGACCTGACCAATCTCGGTACCCTCACCTTTGAAACTTCTCGCGATACCGTAAACGGCACACTTGAAGCCATTTCTGATCTGGCAGGCGCTGATATCGGTGGTGCTGCCGGTTCACTTACTGGTGTGGTGGGTACATTGATCAACAATGGTTCAACCACTTCTGGTCTGGTTCAACATGCAGTCGGTGACCTGACTGATGTCGGTGGCCTGCTTGGTGGTATTACCGGTGGTATCGGTGGCGGTGAAGGCGGTCCTTTAGGCGCAATCACAGGCATCATTGGCGGTATTACGGGCGGTATCGGTGGTGGTGAAGGTGGTCCTTTAGGTTCAATCACTGACATCATCGGTGGCATTACTGGCGGTATCGGTGGTGGTGAAGGTGGTCCTTTAGGCGCTATCACAGGCATTATCGGTGGCATTACAGGTGGTATCGGTGGTGGTGACGGCGGTCCTTTAGGTTCAATCACTGACATTATTGGTGGAATCACTGGTGGTATCGGTGGTGGTGAAGGTGGTCCTTTAGGTTCAATCACTGACATTATTGGTGGAATCACTGGTGGTATCGGCGGCGGCGAAGGTGGTCCTTTAGGCGCTATCACAGGCATTATCGGTGGTATCACAGGCGGTGACCTAGGCAATAATCCAGTTACAGGCGTAATTCAAACTGGTATTGATGTACTACAAGGTGTCGAAAGCCTGAAAACAGATATTATCAACACCGGTATTAGCACGGTTGGCGGTGCAATTGGCAGCGTACTTCCAGGTGTTCATCCAGTGACTGACCTGACCAATCTCGGTACCCTCGCCTTTGAAACTTCTCGCGATACCGTAAACGGCACACTTGAAGCCATCTCTGATTTAGCAGGCGCTGATATTGGCGGTGCGGCAGGCTCTCTTACTGGCGTTGTCGGCACACTGATTACCAATGGTTCAACCGCTTCTGGTTTGGTTCAACATGCAGTTGGTGACCTGACTGATGTCGGCGGCTTGCTTGGTGGCATTACAGGCGGTATCGGCGGTGGTGAAGGCGGTCCTTTAGGTTCGATCACCGACATCATCGGTGGTATTACCGGCGGTATTGGCGGCGGTGAAGGCGGTCCTTTAGGTTCGATCACTGACATCATCGGTGGCATTACTGGCGGTATCGGTGGTGGTGAAGGCGGTCCTTTAGGCTCGATCACTGACATCATCGGTGGTATTACTGGCGGTATCGGTGGTGGTGAAGGCGGTCCTTTAGGCTCGATCACTGACATCATCGGTGGCATTACTGGCGGCATCGGTGGTGGTGAAGGTGGTCCTTTAGGCTCGATCACTGACATCATCGGTGGTATTACGGGTGGTATCGACGGCGGTGAAGGCGGTCCTCTAGGTTCAATCACTGACATTATCGGCGGTATTACAGGAGGTATCAGCGGCGGTGTAAATAGCGGAGATATTATTTCTGGTATTGCTCAACCGATTCAGACCGTAATCAGTAATGGAAATGTGACGATTGATAGCTTGCAAGATCATGTCAGCACACTGTTCAGTGACGGTTCATTTGACGGTATTAATAACCTCATCAGTGTAAGTGCTGGCAATGGTGATTATAGTATTGATGGAAGTATCGATGGCATCTTGGATGCATTGACGGGTACTGTATCTTCAGGCATTGCTGTTGGCGAACCAAATCCAAATAGTGGTGCTTTAACAGATCTTGTTTCACTGCAATCTCCACTCAACAATCTTACAGATCATCTCTTCAGCTCTGTAAATCACTTCTAAATAGATCAAATAAAAAAGCCGCTGATAACAGCGGCTTTTTTATTTGAAGTACTTTTCAAGCTTAATTTTAATTTTATCATTGCCCTTATAGTTTTCAATTTAACATATTATGTTTATAATTATGGCACAAAAAGTTTGTAGCTAAAAACAAAAAATCAACCAACGCTATATATTTAAACACTTATAAGATTATAAAAATATCTCTCAAAAAAGCATAAAACAATAAAATATCAAAACCCCTCAAAATTAAATAAAATTTCCAAGAGTTGTTTAAATTTATATTACTTAATTAAAAACACTCAACTGCAAAAATCAACCATCTTAAAGTCTCAGTTAAAAAGAGATAAGGATTACTCGCTGAAATTTTTAAATTGTTAGGATGACATCAATGAAAATTAATTTTTTATTAACCACTATACTTTGCACGGTTACCAGTTCAGTATATTCCTCACCAAAATTTTATGGTGAAATTGATACCAGTATTGACTATATACCGGAAAAAAATGCAAATTCGACTAACCATGATGCATGGAAAATGAATAGTAATAGTTCTTTTCTTGGAGTTAAAGGGGAAGAAAAATTAACTGACCGCTTAAGTGCACTGTATTTAATCGAGTGGGCATTTAATGCTGATGGAGATGGAGCAGACTGGTCCCATCGAGATCGATATATTGGTTTAAAAGATGAAAAATTTGGCAGCTTAAAAGTAGGTAAGAACAATTCTCCCTTAAAAAAACTGTCAAGTGCTGTAGATAGCTTTAATAATTATATGCGCAACACGGCTGATGTAAGAGGTATCATGCCTGGTGAAAACCGCATTAATAATTCCGTGGTTTATGATTCACCTAAAATCACACTTGATAATGAAGCCAATCTTACATTTAGTATTTTATTAGCCACAGGTGAGGCCCAAGGTATTGCAAGCAGTCAAGGGGGCGTTACTGTAGATGGCCGCGGTTTAGGTGACGCATGGTCAACCTCCCTAACTTATATGAATCCAATGTTTTTAGCGGGAATTGCGTATGACAAAGCTATTCCAAGTAACTTCTTAGGTCGTGGTTTCCTAAATGCCTCGGATCCATATATTGACATTAATCGCGTCTTTGCTGCCGCCAATACTCTACGTTTAACTGGCCTGATTAAACCCGTCGAAGGAATGGCATTAAAGGCACTGATACAAACATCAGAGGTTGAAAAAGCCAGTGGCAATGACAATGCAACCAATATTGATCAATCGATAGGTTGGCTCGTAGGTGCTGAGTATCGTTTGCCAAATAATTCGAAATGGAATGTAAAAGCTCAATATAGTCAGAACTCAACCCGTTTTAACAATGATAATGCAAACTATGATGCTAAACAGATTATGGCAGGTGTTGATTATCTGTTTAACAAGCAAGTGAAGGCTTATAGCTACACAGCTTATTCGACATTCAAACAGGCAGATTTAGAAGATCGACAACCTGTGATTGGGACTGGTTTAGAATTTAAATTTTAATTCAAAAAACATAATCATTTCAAAAAAACCTAAAGTCCATCGACTTTAGGTTTTATATACCAATAAAAACATTTACAAACTCAAAAAAAATCAATAACCCAAAATGTTAAATAAATAGTCCCATATTGATAATCCAAAAATTAATAATTTTTTATTTAACCAATAAAAACAATATTTATTTCAAAAATAAATTAATAAAAAAACAATATTCAAAAAAAGAATCTCAACAATTCAAATGACAATGCTAACATTTTAAATCACAACTTAAATTAAAAAGAATAGAGAACAAATCAGGTATAAATCCATTCTCTATTCACCTCAATAATTAAGCAGTGATACCGAGATAATATATGTACATTTCGTACATAAAGATAATCATAATTGGAGATATACGGAATATGTTAAGAAGAATTACTTTTACCAGTACCTTGATCCTTTTAGGCTTAGGCCTTACTGCATGTGAAAAGAAGAAAACTGTGGTTGGAGAACCTAAGCGCCCCGAATGTATTGCTCCAGCCAAACCGGGGGGTGGCTTTGATCTCACTTGTAAACTAACCCAGAATGCTTTCAAAGAAACTGAGTTATTAAAATCGCCAATGCGTGTCACTTATATGCTAGGTGGTGTTGGGGCTGTTGCCTACAATAAAATTGTTGCCAATGATCCTGCAAATAACAACGCGATTGTCGCCTTTTCAACAGGTTCATTACTGAACCTGGCCCAAGGAAAGTTTGGACAATACACGGAAAAGGATGTCCGTTGGCTAGCTGTCATCGGAACCGATTATGGAGTTGTTGCAGTCAATAAAGACTCCCCTTATCAGAATTTGAACGACCTAATCTTGGCCCTAAAGAAAAATCCAAAATCTGTTAGCTTTGGTGCTGGCGGTAGTGTAGGCGGTCAAGATTGGATGCAAACGGCAATGCTCGCCAAAGCAGCAGGCGTTAATCCCAAAGAAATGACCTATATTGCCTTAGAAGGCGGTGGCGAAGCTGTAACTTCTGTTCTAGGTAACCATATCCAAGTGGTCAGTGCTGGAATTGCTGAAGTAATTCCTCACGTCAAATCAGGAAAGTTACGTGCACTCGCTGTCTTCGCCCCTGAACGGCTTCCAAATGCCTTGGCAGATATTCCTACAGCAAAAGAACAGGGCTATGACATTCAATGGCCCGTAGTACGTGGTTATTATGTCGGCCCCAAAGTCAGTGATGAAGCTTATCAATGGTGGAAAACCTCCTTTGACAAAATGATGGCAGATCCTAAGTTTGCCAAATCCAGAGCCCAATTCGATTTACTTCCACTCTCTATGACCGGCGAAGAACTTGATAAGTTTGTCATGCAACAAACCAATCAATTGAGAGTCTTATCTAGAGAATTTGATCTTATTCCCCAATAACCTGAAAACAACAAAAGTTTTTGATCACTCCTCTTCCCTAACGAGAAGAACCGGTTGAAATACGCTTAATTTTTAATACAAAAGGAATATTTTATGTCCGTGGAAAGGATTTTCTCCGGGATTTTAGGCCTCGTCAGCCTCGGTCTTTTATATTTGGCTTGGGGCTATGTCGCTCCGATTGCTTACGATCCATTAGGTCCGAGACCTTACCCTGTTCTACTCTTAATCGTTTTAATTTTATCTTGTCTTTACCTGACATTTAGACCCCAAAAACTGACCGAACAACTAGACCTAGGGTATACCGCTTCAGTCCTGAAAAAAATCAGTTTAATGATGCTCTTTATGCTGTTGTATGCCCTGACCTTTGAATTATTAGGATTTCCAATTGCAACTGCACTGATGTTTTTTGTAGTCGGCATGCTGTTTGGGGGAAGTGCTAAAGCCTCTGCCGTTTCAGGCTTTGTATTTGGCTGCCTCTTATACGGTTTATTTGATTACGTTTTGGATGTGCCATTACCGCTCGGATTTTTGAGTTAATCAAGGAAGAATAAATGGATGTTTTTGAATATTTAATCTATGGTTTTCAAGTCGCTCTAACGCCTCAAAATCTGCTTATCGCACTTATTGGGGCATTTATCGGGACCATTGTGGGCTTACTGCCTGGGCTGGGACCAATTAATGGTGTAGCGTTGCTATTACCTTTTGCCTATGCACTTGGCCTCCCTGCTGAAAGTGCACTGATTCTTCTCGCAGCCGTCTATTTAGGTTGTGAATTTGGTGGACGAATTTCTGCGATTCTGATTAATGTACCAGGAGATGCCGCGGCCATTATGTCCACGATTGATGGCTATCCATTGGCCAAACAAGGCAAAGCAGGGATCGCGCTTTCACTGTCTGCCATGAGCTCATTCATTGGTAGCATGATTGCCATTTTCGGTATTATTTTATTTGCTCCCCTTTTAGCCAAGTGGGCCATCGTATTTGGTCCAGCGGAGTATTTTGTACTGATGGTTTTTGCCCTGACCTGCTTAAGCGGTCTCGTCAGTGATCAACCCATTAAAACAGCCGTTTCCGCCTTAATTGGTTTACTCTTAGCCACAGTGGGAGTGGATGCAGTCACTGGCGTCTATCGCTTTACTTTTGATTCAGTCAGTTTAAGTGATGGTATCCAATTTACCACCATTGTCATTGGCTTTTTCAGTATTAGTGAAATTCTCATCATGCTGGAAAAAACCAGTATTGGACAAAAAGCCTTAGGTCAGGGTAAACGCAGTCTATTTAACCTCAAAGAGTTTAGTTTCACGATAGGTTCAACTATCCGCAGTTCATTGCTTGGCTTTATCGTGGGCATTTTGCCTGGAGCAGGTGCAACCATCGCCAGTGCAATGGCCTATACCAGCGAACGTAAACTTGCAGGCAAAAACAGTAAATTTGGTGATGGTGATTTACGTGGTATTGCTGCCCCTGAAGCTGCAAATAATGCATCTGCCTGTGGTTCATTTATTCCAATGCTGACCTTAGGTGTACCGGGTTCCGGAACAACCGCGGTAATGCTGGGTGCCTTGACCCTCTATAACATCACTCCTGGACCACAACTATTTACTGAACAGCCGACGATCGTATGGGGCCTAATTGCTTCGCTCTTTATTGCTAGTGTGCTATTGCTGTTTATGAATATTTCACTGGTTCGATACTTTGCCAAGTTGCTCAGTGTCCCCAATTTTATTTTACTGCCCGCAATCGCAGCCGTGAGTTTTGTTGGTGTCTATGCGATTCATAGCACCATGTTCGACCTGGTTCTGATGGTTGCACTCGGAGTGTTTGGCTATATTTTACGTAAGTTGAACTTCCCGCTTTCGGCCCTTATTCTCGGTTTTGTACTGGGTGAACTCATGGAGTCGAGTTTGCGTCGAGCACTCTCTATTTCTCACGGAGAACTGTCGATTTTGTTTGAAGGCTATATCACTAAAACACTCTGGATGCTGGCCGGAATCATGATTGTTTTACCACTGATCCGTTGGTTACGCAGCCGCCAGCAAGTGAGCTAATCATCTCGTTAGCCGATAGCGACCATTCATCGTTATTGGCTTCTCGGCTCTTACCAATCATCCTATATAGGCGACTTTATTCATGATCTACTTCAAGTATGTTTCAAGTCTAGCGATTGCCTTTTTAGGTGCCCACTTGGCGGAATGGTTACAGCTGCCACTTCCATGGCTGCTTGGGCCTTTATTCATTACTGCCTTTCTTAAAATGAATCATGCGCCGATCGAATGCCATCACAGCGCACGTAATATCGGCTTGTCGATTTTAGGATTAACACTGGGTCTCTATTTTACTCCTCAAATGATTCAACTGATTGCAACGCAGTGGCCTTTTCTGCTGGGCGGGCTACTCTTTGCCTTATTCTTGGGTGCAATCGGCTCTGCCATATTGTATCGCTGGGGAAATGTTGACTTTAAAACTGCTTGGTTTGCTTCCGCAATCGGTGGTGCAAATGAAATGTCTAACTTGGCTGAACATTATCAAGCCCGCGTCGATAAAGTTGCCTCTGCCCACACCTTACGTGTATTAATGGTGGTGGTCATCGTTCCATTTTTTTATCAATTTATGGGATGGCACGGCCTTGATCACAGTACGCTTCATCGTCATGGAGACGTGAATTGGTTTGGTCTTGCTCTGTTAGCAAGTTTGGCTTACTTTGTCAGCCGTTTTTTTAAATATTACAAGCTTCCGAACCCCTGGACCTTTGGTGCACTACTGGTTGCAATTTTATTTACCACACAAGATATTCACCTGTCAGCGATGCCAACAACAATTTTACATTTAGGTCAGGTCTTACTGGGCTGGTCTTTAGGTAATAAATTTAAGCCAGGATTTTTCAAAACTGCACCACATTATTTAAGTATTGTGGCCTTGAGTAATCTAAGCGCTATTCTTTTGGCTGGCTTGCTCGCCTATGCCCTCACCTTCTGGACAGACATTCCCTTACCTACATTGGGTTTAGGGATTGCACCAGGTGGGGTAGCTGAAATGGCATTAACCGCCAATGTGTTACAGCTCGGGGTGCCTCTGGTGACCGCATTTCATGTAATCCGTATGGTAGGTGTGCTTGGGACCGTTGGTTATCTTTATCAACTTTTAGAAAGGAATAAACATAAATTTCAACTTAAATAGTTGAATACAAATAATAAAGTTAGGGCTTTCTAAATAAGGTAAATTTGTATAAACACAGAATTCAGGCACAAAAAAACCGCAATTAAGCGGTTTCTTCACTTTAAGTTGGTGCGCTCAGAGAGATTCGAACTCCCGACCCCTTAGTTCGTAGCCAAGTGCTCTATCCAGCTGAGCTATGAGCGCATTACTTATCTGCCTATTCAGGCGTGTGTTACTTTAAATCTTTACTTGGTGCGCTCAGAGAGATTCGAACTCCCGACCCCTTAGTTCGTAGCCAAGTGCTCTATCCAGCTGAGCTATGAGCGCCTTAAGTAAAGTGGCGGTGAGAGAGGGATTCGAACCCTCGATACAGTTACCCGTATGCATCCTTAGCAGGGATGTGGTTTCAGCCACTCACCCATCTCACCGTAACACGAGCGCAATAATACAAACTAAAACCACATTACACAAGGGATGTTCCTATTTTTTTCCACTATTTCAGCTCAATCAAATACTTTTTAATCAATTTTCGTATTTTTTCAGCATTTTTTAGTTCTACGCTTGTTAATATAGCGTTATCTCCTTTATTTGGATCGGGCCAATAAACAGAATCTTGCAATCTTTGACGTGCAGTTAGAGTTTGAATGACTTATGCTAAACCGATCTGCCAGATGTGAAATGAAACGATATGACTAAAAATTGGGCCGATCCCGAAGCAAAAGCAGAAGCGCAACGTTACGATAATCCTATTCCTAGCCGAACTCTTATTTTAACTACATTAGAACAATTAAAAGCTGCCCAGTCTCATGCAGAGTTGGTTGACCACTTCAATATCCCCGATCAGAAAAGTATTGATGCATTAAATCATCGTTTAAGTGCGATGGTACGTGATGGGCAATTGATGAAGGATGGATTCAAATACCAGCCTGCAACCGATTTACCGAGCCATGAAGCCACGGTCTATATCAATAGTAAGGGTTTGGGGACTGCCAACATTGCAGGTCAGGATGATGTGCTCCTGCCTGAACGCGAATTACGTCTGGTCTTTAATGGCGATCGCGTTAAAGTCCGCCAGACCTCCGTTGACCGTAAAGGTAAAGCGTGGGGCTTTATTACCGAAGTGGTACAGCGCCGGGTTAAACAGATTATTGGTAAAGTGGCTGAGCATGAAGGTGAGTATTTTATTCAACCGGGCAATCCCAATCAGCATCAACCGATTACCTTAGAAAAAGAATTGATTGAACATGCCAATGCCAAAGTGGGCGATATGCTACGCGTGGCTATTGATGACTACCCGACCCGTGAAGAACTGGCGACCGGGCATGTGGTGCAGTCGATGGCGGATAAAGCCGATACAGAAATCATTATTCCGCAGACCATTCTAGAATTTGGTTTGCCTTATGAATTTCCAGAAGCTGTGATTAAGGAAGCCGAAAGCTTTAAAGAACCTTCGGAACAGGATCGTAAAGGTCGTGTTGATTTACGCGATTTACCCCTCGTGACGATCGATGGTGAAGATGCACGCGACTTCGATGATGCAGTATTTGCAGAAAAACGTGCAGGTGGTGGTTATCGCGTGGTGGTCGCGATTGCCGATGTGAGCCATTATGTC
Organism: Acinetobacter sp. IK40; assembly: GCF_035615075.1. Taxonomy (NCBI): domain Bacteria; kingdom Pseudomonadati; phylum Pseudomonadota; class Gammaproteobacteria; order Moraxellales; family Moraxellaceae; genus Acinetobacter; species Acinetobacter sp. IK40. Next base: position 77,030 of record NZ_JANBOE010000011.1, read on the forward strand.
CGTTTAGATTCACCTTTAAATGAAGAAGCTGAAGAGCGTGGGACCTCGGTTTATTTCCCGCACTTCGTGTTACCGATGCTGCCTGAAGCTTTATCCAATGGCCTATGCTCTTTAAATCCGCATGTAGACCGTCTGTGTATGGTCTGCGATTTAAAGCTGTCACGTGCCGGTAAAGTGACTGGTTATGAGTTCTACCCTGCGGTGATGCATTCCAAGGCACGGTTGACCTATACCCAAGTCGGTCAATATTTTGAAGGTGCCACAGATGCCATCCCGGCAGATAAAACTATTCATAAATCATTAAACACTTTATTCCAGCTTTACCAAACGCTGAAAGAGTTACGGGCCAAACGTCATGCAATGGAGTTTGAAACCATTGAAACCTACATGACCTTTGATGAGCTAGGCGGAATCAAGGAAATCTTGCCACGTACCCGTAATGATGCGCATAAACTGATTGAAGAATGCATGTTGCTGGCCAACGTTGCCGCAGCAGAGTATTCATTAAAGCATGATATTCCGATGTTGTATCGTGTGCATGAAGCACCCGAGTTCTCCCGTATTCAAAAAGTGCGTGATTTCGTCAAATTACTAGGCTTACCGTTCCCTGAACAGCCAACTCAGGCCGACTACCAAGCCGTGATTGAAGCGACCAAAGATCGTCTGGATGCACCAAGTATTCATGCAGTACTGTTACGTTCAATGATGCAAGCCTATTATGGTGCGAACAATGCGGGACATTACGGTCTGGCTTATGAAGCCTATACGCATTTCACTTCGCCAATTCGTCGTTATCCGGATTTATTGTTACACCGTGCGATTAAGGCTTATCTTGATAAGAAACCTTACCCGCTTTCAGGTGCAGCATTAGATGATGCGGGTGAGCATTTCTCACAAACTGAACGTCGTGCCGATGAAGCCTCACGCAGCGTCACCACCTGGTTGAAATGCCATTATATGCAACAGCATTTGGGCGACGAGTTTGTCGGTGTGATTAGTGCAGTAACCGAATTCGGCCTGTTTGTCACCCTCAAAGACTTGTATGTGGATGGCATGATTCATGTGAGTCAGCTCGGTGAAGACTTCTTCCTGTATGATCAGGCCAGCCAAAGCCTCATCGGTCAGAATCGTGGTCAATCATTTAGCCTTGGTGATGAAGTCAAGATTCAAGTGGCAGGCGTAAATCTGGAAGAACGTAAAATTGACTTCCAGTTAGTTCAGCAATTAACCCATCTCGGTCGTGTGATTCGCCAGAAAGCACCTCGTACTGCGAATCCTTCTAGCTCGAATCGCGCGTCAACAACGGAAGAAGTATTTGGCAAAGCACCTTCATCGACAAAAGCCAAAGTCAGTGAAGACGGCGAAAAACCTGTGCGCAAGAAAAAAGATAAGAACAAACCAAGTTCTTATAGCAAAAAGCCAGCTAAAAAAGCAGCTGCTAAGCCTGAAACGAAAGAGAAGACCAAAAAGAAAGTGAAAAAGAAAAAGTCGAATGCGAAAGCAAAGGCTGAGTAATGGATAAAAGATAAGGGAGCTTCGGCTCTCTTATTTTTTTCCGGTTTAAGTTTTTATCGATCAGGTTCGATGTAACAGCAGAAGCAGCCCCAGAAAACCAGGATAAATAAAGTACCAGGTTTGTTGTACCAGCTCCCTTCCCCCAAAAAGGCAGAGTATTATAAAGACCAGTCCAGACGCAAACAATGCAAGTAGTCCAAATATTGCCAGCATGGTTGCCCAGTCCGTAAAACCATATAACCGTTCCGGTTCTTCACCACTTTTCTTACGTTTAAACCAGTTTAGGAATAATTTATAGTAGACATATAGTGCCCCAGCGCCACATACAAGAAAGAACAAGGTCGAGGCTGGACTATTGGCAGATGGACTTCCAATCCCCCTAGAGCCCACATATACCGCATTGTTTAATGTAGCACTGGCCTGAGCAGATACACAAAAAGTGAAGAAAAAAGCACTGATATTTTTTAATCTCATGATTACGGTTTAACCCATCTAGTTACGCATTGTGCTAGAAAATTTTCTTCGCTAGATTTTTCTTTGATCATGAGTTTAGCAAGAAATTGGTTTTCATCAAGACATTTGCACCGTAGATAAAATACCTTTCCATTACCAGAGCTTATCAAGCTTTTCAGCCGCCATGCAAACCACGCTCCTAAACAGCCTACAGGCGTTTATGAATAAAAAAATGAATCCAGATATAAGAGATGAAGCATAGTTACACTTGATTTCTCTCCCGCTAAGCCCTACATCTATAACTATGTTTAGAAATGATATGGCAAAAATACAATGACACTACAGCAAGCGACACTTCCCACTCCCCAGTTTGATCAGATTCAACTTGCCGACTTAAAACAACAGATCGAACAAACGATTCAAAACGGTCAAGACTTCCTGAATCAACTCAATGAGGTCCCACAAGGTACCGAAGCACAACTGGCGACATTAAGTGAAGTCGATCAGCTTGAAAATAATATGAGTGAGTCTTGGGGCATTTTGTCGCATCTCAATGCTGTGATGAACAATGCCGAAACCCGTGAAGTGTATCAGGCACTTTTACCAAGTTTAAGCGAATACTACACCCAGCTTGGACAACACACGGCGCTATATCAAACCTATCAGCAGATTCATGATAGCCCTGCATTTCAAACACTCAGTGAAGCCCAACAAAGTGCTATTAAGCTCGCACTTCGTGACTTTAAACTGTCTGGTGTGGCTCTCGAAGGCGAAGCGAAAAAACGTTATGCAGAAATTTCGGCACGTTTATCGCAGTTGTCTTCGGACTTCTCCAATCATGTGCTTGATGCAACCCAGGCCTACTTTAAGCCTTTAACAGAAGCACAGCTCAAAGGCTTACCCCACAGCAGCCTTGAACTGTTAAAACAATACGGACAACAGCGTGAGCTAGAGCAAGCCGTTGCTACACTCGACTTCCCTGCCTATTTTGCAATTATGACCTATGCCGAGGATCGTGAACTAAGAGAAGAGCTGTATAAGGCCTATGTCACCCGCGCGTCTGAGCAGTCCGACAAGACTGAGTTTGATAATACCCCAGTGATGGAAGAAATCCTCAGCTTACGTCAGGAAATGGCACAACTGCTAGGTTTCAATAATTTCGCTGAATATTCACTTGCCAGCAAAATGGCACCAGATGTCGAAACGGTGGATAAATTTCTGGTCGATCTGGCAGAACATGCGCGCACCCCAGCACTGGCTGAAATTGCAGAGCTTAAGACCATTGCACAACAAGATGGTGTTGATGAACTTAAACCATGGGATGCAACCTATTATTCTGAAAAGTTGAAACAACAACAATTCAACCTTTCTCAAGAAGCGCTTAAGCCATATTTCCCTGCACCAAAAGTAGTACAAGGTTTATTCCAGATCGTGCAACGCCTGTACGGTATCCAGATCATCGAACGTCAGGCACCCGTTTGGCAGGATGATGTGCGCTATTTTGAAATTGAAGATCAAGGTCAAGTGGTCGGTGGTTTCTACTTCGATTTATATGCCCGTAATGGTAAACGTGGTGGCGCATGGATGAGCGGCTTCCGTTCCCGCGTACAAACCACCAATGGTCTGCAAAAACCGATTTGCTATATGGTCTGTAACTTTACTCCGCCGATTGGCGATCAACCCGCCCTGCTGACCCACGATGAAGTGATTACCTTATTCCATGAGTTTGGACACGGCTTACATCACATGCTCACCGAAGTGGATAACATCTCGGTTGCAGGTACACATGGCGTGGCGTGGGATGCAGTGGAATTACCAAGTCAGTTCATGGAATTCTGGGCGTGGGACAATGAAAGTCTGGATGTCCTGAGTGAACATACCGAAACCAAACAAACCCTGCCGCAAGAACTGCTCTCAGCATTATTAAATGCACGTTTCTTCCAGTCTGGTATGCAAACCCTGCGTCAGATTGAATTTGCGCTGTTTGACCTGACCATTCACCGCCAAGCTCCAGCTTTAAACAGCCAGCAAATTCAGGACACGCTGGATGAAATTCGCGATAAGTTTGCCGTTGTTCCTGCCGTACCATATAACCGTTTCCAGCACAGTTTCAGTCATATTTTTGCGGGTGGCTACGCTGCGGGTTACTATTCTTATAAATGGGCAGAAGTTTTAGCCAGTGATGCCTTTGACCGTTTCGAAAGCGAAGGTATTTTTAATACCGAGACTGGAAAAGAGTTTAGAAAGTTTATTCTAGCAGTTGGCGGAAAAGATACAGCACTTGATGCGTTTCGCAATTTCCGAAAAAGAGAGCCTAAAATAGATGCGTTATTACGTCATCAAGGTTGGACGAACACAGATAAAACCGCTTAAACTATGTCATTATTATTCACAGGGTGTAATGAACTGACATGAAAAGACAATTCATCGCGGGTGCAAAATGTCCCAAATGTGGAGCGTTAGATCGTGTGGTTAAGATCATCACTGTGGATGACGAGTGGATTGAATGTATCGACTGTGCTTATAGCGAGAAGCGCCCAACCCACGTGGAAGAGCAACAACCCGCTGAGCCAGATGAAATTGGGGTGATACAGTTCAAACCTCGTCATTTTGACTAGAAAGGTTAAAAATGATGTCCACATATCCAACTGAAAATTCCAGATTATTATGGATGATAATCGGTGGAATAAGTGTTGTTGTGGTTCTGTTCCTTGCTGTCCAATGGTTTTTAGCACAAAAAGATCAGCAATCGACAACAACGCCAACACAACCTGTTGCAGCTCAAACCACAGCTACAAGCTCTCAACCAGACACGACGGTCAGCAATGAAACAGTGACTGCGGAAAATGAGCCTGCTGAACCAATCAAACTGGTTGAAGAATCGATTATTAAAGCGCCTCTTCCAACCAATGACAGTCTGGCCAAGGAAGAAATTGCAAAACTGGATGATATTCACCTGCAACTTCAAGACCAGCAACATGAGCTTAAGCAGCAACATGAAGATGTTGATCAAATGCTTAAACTGAAGGAAGAGCAGATCAAGTTATTAGAAGCGCAACTTGCTGCCCAGAATCACTCTTGAAACCGAACAAGCTTTAACTTTCGTTAAAGCTTTTTTATTGCCGAACGTTTTAATCTAAAATTTGTTCAGAACGCGATTTCAACTGAATTGGTTTCTGAATCGTTTGTGCAATCAAGATTCCCACCAAAGTCAAACCACCACCAATATAATGGAACATTTGTAAATGTTCGCCGAGTAGGGCTACTGCAATCAAGGCAGTAAATAAAGGCAACAGGTTCATAAAGATACTGTTGCGATTCGGTCCTAAATGTCGGACCCCTTCAATCCATAAATAAGATAACAATACCGATGAGAAAATACTGGCATACACAATCAACGGAATGGTTTGCTGATTCAACTGTATATCTTGGGCGGGTAAAAACACAAAGAAAGGTAAGACATATAAAATCGCAAAGCTGGATTGGACGAAATTAGATTGCCAAGCCGGAATCGGCATTTTCCAGCGTTTTAATAACACCCCATATAAAGCATAGCCTGCTGCTGCAATCAGCATTAAACCATCGCCGAGATGTACGCCCTACCCCCATACATTGCGAATACTGCCATGACCCAATAAATATAAAATGCCATAAAAAGACAGTGCGCCGCCGAATAGCATGCCATAGCTGATCCGGTCTTTAAGCATCACGCTGCTCAAGATCATGGTGAGTAATGGAATCAAGGCGGTGACGATCGCCATATTGGTTGCCGTGGTCGTTGCTGCTGCCTGATAGGATAAAAACTGAAATAATGACACCGACAAGAAACCGCCCAATGCCAATTGCTTCCAGTATTGCTGGATGGTGTGGCGGTTTTTCCAGACCGGAATCAACACAAAGGTACTCATCACGGCGAGCGCCAGTACCAGACGATAAAAGGTAATTGCCACAGGAGAAATGGCATGACTCGCCATTTTGGAAACGACAACATTGCCAGCCCAAAATAAAATGGCGAACAATGGATAAAAATAAGCTTTCTGAAACATAATCTAGACCTGTACATTGCCGTACCGATCATGCTAAAAAATAATCAGCTTATAGTTGCTCGATAAAAAGACGATAACTATCGCAAAAAGGACAAATTATTTTGGGTTTAGCTGAGTATGGGAAAAAACTTTAAACATGGTTTTCTGGATTATCCGGTCTATGCCTTCTCGGAGAATTATCCGCATGGCCATATTGAAGACTGGCATAGCCATGATCGTATCCAGTTAATCCATACCCTGACTGGCGTGATCCGGGTACAAACCCATAAAGGCATCTGGATTACACCGCCTGGAAGAGGCGTCTGGATACCTGCACACAAACCCCATGCGCTACTGAGCAGTGGTGAAGTCAAAGCAAGAGGCGTTTTTATTGAAAGCTCAACTCAAAATGATCTGCCAGACCAATGTCGCGTGGTTGCAATTCCAGCGTTATTACGTGAATTGATCAGTAGTGCGATGCATATACAAAGCACTATTCAACCAGCTAGTCGCAATGAAAGGCTGCTACAGCTTATTCTGGACGAAGTTCGTCTCTTACCCGCACTGGCCTTTAATTTGCCCGAACCACAAAGCCCCAAGCTTCAGCAATTATGCCAGCGCATTAAAGAAAATCTGGCTTGGGAATGGAGTCTGGAACAAAGTGCGCAACACTTACATATCAGCACTAAAACACTAGCACGTCATTTTCAAAAAGAAACTGGCCTACATTTTTCCCATTGGGTTCGACAGGCAAAACTGATGCAGGCCATGATTGATTTAGCCATGTATAAACCCGTGCTGAATGTGGCCTTAGATTTGGGATACGATAGTCCCAGCGCCTTTAGTGCCATGTTTAAACGCGAAACTGGCATGACACCGAGTGATTATCTGAAACAATTTTCTGATCAAGCAGTTTAAGTGCATCAAACATTCCTATCAGAAAAATACGCATTCCCTTCACTTCCGCACAGGCATAAAATAAGCCCAAATTCTCGATACTGCCCTGGTTATGGATACTTCCCAAACGAATCGCAATCTCTTTGTGGCGATTGGTTGCCTAACGATTTCTGCACTACTTTTCTCTGTGATGGGCATTTGTATTCGTTATGCTTCTCATACGGTCGATAATTACACCATTGTGTTTTTCCGTAATGTGGTAGGGCTGATCCTGTTTCTGCCTTTTATTTTTAAGCAAGGCATGGGATTTGTAAAAACGGAAAAACTCTGGATGCATACATGGCGCAGTATCGTGGGACTTGCAGCCATGTATGGCTTCTTCTATGCCATCGCGCATCTAAAACTCTCCAATGCCATGGTATTTACCTATTCTTCCCCGATTTTTATTCCTTTAATTGCTTGGCTATTCCTGAAAGAAAAAGTTACCACGGCGATGCTGTGCGCTGCAGGGCTGGGATTTATTGGCGTATTTTGTGTAGCAAAACCAGATCAAGGCTTATTGAACTGGATCTCCATTGTCGGCATCAGTTCAAGTCTATTGGCCTCTATGGCCTTTGTCACCGTTCGTGCCCTGACCCAAACCGAACCACCTGAACGGATCGTATTTTATTTCTGTCTGATTGGTTCCCTGCTTTCGGTGATTCCGATGTTCTGGGTATGGCGATCTTATCATCTGTATGAATTATTTTTCCTGGTCGCGGCAGGCGTCTTAGCCAATGTCAGCCAGATCTTTATGTCTCATGCCTACCGTCTTGCCCCTGCTGGACAAATTGCCCCTGTGAATTATATTGCGATTATCTTCGCCGGAATTTGGGGCTTTTTACTCTGGAATGAAGTGCCAGATTTATACAGTGTGATTGGTTTCGGCATTATTTTATTGGCAATTCTATTATGCAGTCCACTAATCCAAAGGCAAAAGCAGACTTAATAAATAAAAAATAAAGACGTTAAAAAAAAAGCACCCGTAGGTGCTTTTAATTTCAATTGTTAGTGCTTATACCAGCCAAACATCTGGAAGATATAAGGTGCATAGGTCACCAGCACCAACGATGAGAACAATACGATAATCGGCAATAACCAACGTTCATAACGGAAGTAGAAACTGGTGTATTTCTCTTTCGCTTCCCTGTCGGCGGCCGAGACCTCCTCATCCCCGACGGAGAGTCGCGTCAGCAAGTGGTTCAAGGCAACCGGTGGCGTTACATAACCAAATTCGAAGGCGACTAGTACAATCATCCAGAAGTGGATCGGATGAATACCATTCTCGTAGGCCACAGGTGCAACCGTTGCCGCCACCAGAATCACCGCACCGAATGGATCGGTGGTCATCCCAATAATCGCCAGTAACAGTGCAATAAAGGCAAGTGAAATATAGATATTGCCCAAGTGTGTTGGTAATAACTCCACCACTTCAGCACGTTCGATTAAGCCACCGACGCTTGCAGACAAGGCCATTAGCAGAATCAACGCACCGATATGTCCAACTGTTTCTGAGGTTGCAAAACGTAATGCACCACCAAAACCTAAGTGCTTACCGCCATGTGGATCATGTGATTTCAGGAACTCAGATTTTTTCTCATGTTCACGAACCAAAGCTTCATGCTTAGGATCAACCACAGGCGCTGGTGCCACTTTTGATGCAAATAACTTGTCAAACAAGATCATTGCAATCAACACCAACGGTAAAATCATTGGTGCAGTGAATTCATTGATAGACGTATCTAAAGCCAGCTTATAGAACATCACGACGGCGAAACCGATAATCACATAAGGAATGACAGGGACACATGCGCGTAACATGCCCGGTACCGCGACTTTAGGTGAATTCACACGGAATTTTTCTTCGGCAAGAATCAAGGAAACGCCAAGGAAAATAAACGCTGTTAGCCAGAAGACATAGATACCATGATCAAATAATTCGGTAGATGTCACATGGCGACTGTCTAACATTGAGATCAGGATCACCAGTAGACATGGACGAATCACCACACCTAAAGAACCTGACATTGCCGATACAGCCAATGCATATTGACGACGAGCACCCGAATTCCAGACTTCCTTATAGATGATTGCACCCGCTGCAATAACGAAAATCCCTGAAGCGCCGGTATAGGCTGTTGGAATCGCTGCTGCAATCAAGATTAACCAAGTTAACGTTTCAGGTGCCAAGTTCCATGGACGCAGGATATTTAAGAATAAATCCATGACACGGGTTTGGGTCAGCAACATACCTGCCCAAATAAATAGTGCAAGATTTAAGAAAATACCCGAGAACTCAACCAGAATACCCAAGTAGATCCCTTGCCCCATTGGATAGTCCATGAAGAAGGTAAATACAATACCTGTCACCAAAGACATGAAGGCATACAACGGCACACTAAGTAAGGCTAAACCAAAGTTACCCTTCGGCTGAGCCGTTTTCGGTATAAAGATAAACTGGAAGATACTGATAATGGTCAGTGATACGAATAACGCAATCCATAACCAGTATAAGACTGTGGTTTTACCAGCAACTTCAACGCCTGAATTCAAGACTGAATGATATTGGCTTAAGACCGAATAACTCAGTAATGCATTCCCCGCCACCATCAACGCTGAATAAACACGGAAGTCGATTCTGGTTTTTGGTGCACGTAAACCAATGTGGTGGTAACGCAAAGACGCTGTAATTGAAGCAAATAAAACCATAACCAGTAGAATTACAGTCTGGTTTTCAGAACCTAATTTGAAAATTCCGAAGAATGTGGTCTCAACTTTACGATAAGTACGAATACTTGGATGTGCTTCCAAATGCTTCATGGCTTTATCATAGAATTGATATTTTTCTTCACACTGCTGCTGTGCTGCCAATAATGAGGTACGCACATCAGACTCAGAAGCAGCCCCGAACATACTGGCAAATTCATCCGCAGCATTGGCCTTCATCTGCTCTTGAACTTGTGCATCAATGTTAGGATGTCGATCGCAAGATGGTTTTTCAGGCTCGGCCCGTAAAAACGAATATTGCATTCCTGTGGTTTGATCACCGTAAAGCCGCTCCCCCATACGGAGCATTTGACCGTGAATCATCTCGCCAGTACCAATAAGCAAGGTCATTAGCAACAAAGCAAGAATGATGAATGTTGATATCCAATCATTCCAGATATAGCCTAACCGGGCTAATCCAGACTTTTTCTCTTGATCATTTTGCATGTCTATTCCAGTTTATTCTTATCAACATCCATCCAAAGATGTTGAATCATGCGCTGTCCATGGTTGATAGATAAATGAATTTACCCTCTTATTAACCAATCCCTTTAAACCGCTTAAATTTGAATCAATCTTTTTCAAAAAAGAATGACTACAATCACTTTTTTATTGGTTGTTTTTATCAATTTATGTGTTCTCTATTTTTTTCCTTCTTACAAATAAATAACTTAACCCACATAGGAGGCCACCGATAGCACCAATTAAATGTGCTTCAGTCAGGACTGGGCTGCCAATCAACTGAGCTGTTCCAGTCTGTCCAAAGGTATTTTCCCAAATCAGTTTTGCTGCAATCAGGGCTAAAACCAGTATTGCAAACTTACGTTCTTTCTTATATTGCAGATAAACCAGCCCTACGGCGGTGTACAGACCATGTAGCACACCAGAAAGCCCGGCATAGGCATCAATATAAGGTAAGTAGAAATAGAAAATTAAACTAATGAATGGCGGCAAAATCAGCAGTAATGCCCATAAATGCCAATTGCGAACATGCGGAAAAATGAAAGGTAAACACGCAAATGCCAGCATATTTAAAAGAAAATGAATCCAGCCAACATGTACCCAGTGTGCGGTCCATAACCGCCAGAACTCAGTGAGTAAACTCGGTCTCCAGTAAATGAAATGGTCAGCAAAAACTTGCAGACATGCCGATATCGAAACACATATCGCGATCAAAATGACTTTTTCTATCCATATTTGATCTTTCATTGATTGACCACCTCTTGAAAAAACAGACCTTTTACAAAGTGTAGATGTTTGTAATGTAAAAGGCCGTTTAATTCAGGTTACTCAGCTGGCGTTTCTTGCGCTGGAGCAGCCTCATCCTGTGCTGGTGCAGAGGCTGCCTCGCCCCCTCCATCAAAGAGTGAATCCAGCTCAGCCGAGCTTTCTTGTTTGTCATCCCAGAATGTGGTCATGCCTTCATCGCTTGCTCTGACACCGGTATTTTCAGTCCAGTAACGGTCTGCAATACCACGAACCATCAAACCTGCCATTTTATCAATCAGTCTGAACTGAGGATTTGCAGGTTTGTCATCACCTGTTGCTGCTGCATAAGAACGAAGCGCATCACGTAATTTTGCATCATCACCGCTGGCCTGTGCTGCCACGGCATATAAAGCATGCGATAAGCGGACACCTTTCTTCTCGCCAATCGCCATCGATTGTTTCATGGTGGCATACGGTTCAGGTTTACCGTCACCCGCGCCGGGTAATAATGTCCAGATCACGGCGCGAGTCGCCATTGGCGCACCCCAGAATTTTTCATTGTCCAGACAGGTCATGCCACGCTCAACAATCCCGGCAATATCCTTAGGAACATTGATTGCACCGCCAGAGTTAATGTCATTGGTCATGGCTTGTAAACCACTTACCATACCTAACAAATAAACAGTCTGATCCAGATCATTACGCATGGTTGGGCATGAATCACCTAATTTATATTTGTATTTTGATTCCCAACGATTTGCAAAAAGTTGATAGCCTGCATATTGGCGTTCAGCCGCAATCCCAGCCCAACGTTTCTGCTCGATACGCGCGTCTTGAGCTTCCGAAACCTGACCTGCTTTAGATGCACGTAAATAACGTAATTCTGCTTCCAATGCCTGATTCTCAGCACAAATTCCTGCTGCGGTATACAGCAGCACAGCCATACGTGTTGGATCGGCACCCATATCTTTGGTCGACATCACTGCCGGTGTTAATGCATTGCCCGAGTTACACACCATTTCAGCATCATCCATTGCCAAAATTGGTGGAACAATATGTTTTTCACCAAAACCTAAGGCGACATTCGCTCCAGTTTTAACGACGTATGAACATCCAGATAACATTGTTGTTGTCAGCAAAGCAACCGCTACGCCCTGTCCCATTTTATGGAGTTTAGACATACTTCCTGTCCCTCTAATAATTTGTTTTTTCCTTTTAGCTGTACATTATCAGATGCAATACTTGAATTAAAGAGTAATTGCTCTAATTTCACGGGGACATTTTGACATACTTCACACATGAATGAATTGACAGATCTGCGGGAATACAGAAATTTCAGGCAAAAAAAAGTAGCATTGCGACGGTTCAGCACATGCTACTTATTAACTGGTAAAATCGTGAAACTCTTTATATTTTAGTTTTGTTGAAAATAATCCTTGAGTAATGTTCCAGCTCTTCCTACTACAATCGCCATAACGATCGCAATTACCAGAAACATCCACATTGAAATCTCCATAGAGACCTCCTACACTTTTGTATCTACTTTTGATAGATACTAGATTGGCGTTCACCATCGATATTCACGGGAGAGTGATATATTGATGATACTTTCAATCTCTTTCTCTTGGTCACAGCAACAGGTTGATGTGATTCAAGATATTCCCTGAGTAAAGTTCCTGCTCTTCCTACTACAATCGCAAAAACAATTGCGATCACCAGAAACGACCATGTTGGAATTTCCATTTTGGACCTCCACCACACTTTACGTTGGTGTTTGTACTTTAACGAAAATAAATCGGTCTTGAGGGGCAGATTGTCTGACAATCATAATTTTCACTATTTTTTAGAGTATTTAATCTAACAATCGAAGCAAAATACACGTTTAAAAATCATATATTATTGAAATTTATAAAATAATTAATTATACACAGATATAGAATTGTCAAACAATTAGCCCAGTTTTGCCTGTAATTTTAAGGATTTCCACTGTAAAAATGATAACTGATCCCACCAGATGATGAAATTTTTATGTTTTGGATCAGAAAAACACAGCACGATATAAGCTTGATGATCAATTATTCTTGTGATGGATCGGGTCTGGATCGGAAGAGATGAATCGTAAAATTCAAATGACCACGCCTGTTGGTCGAGATGCTCAAAACGTTTTAATCGGGGTTGTTGCAGAAATAGAAACCAGCTCAATGCCAATATGAAGCAACTGCCTAACCATACCGCCAAAGAAAGCAAAGAATAAGTCAGGCTAACAATCAACAGTAGCATAAACAGTTGCAATACCATCGAAAAACGACTGTATTGCAACTCAAAAACACGATCAGCCGTGGACATAATGTTTTAGTTTGAGAATAAATGCTTTTAGTTCAGTCCTTGGAGGCTCCCCAACTTCCATGAACCAGTCCAGCAAATCCGGATCTTCCTGATCAACCAGCTCTGCAAACAAGGCCTTTTCGGCAGGATCTGCAGTGAGATAGTAATTTTTAACATATGGGTCAAAATATACATCGATTTCTTTTAAACCACGACGTGCGCGATACACGACCTTACGTTCTTCCAGTGTCATTTCATCAGACATTATCTGTTCCACTATGCAACCATTTACTCTGATAGTGTACCTGATCCCCCTTTAACTTCGCAGCGTTTTTTCTCAAGTGACCAAATACATCAATCAAATTGAGCATTGATCACATTGTTCACTATTTTCCCTTTCTTGTATGGTGAAGAGGATGATCTACATTCAACAAACCAGGGAAAATATAACAAATGCAATCAGGTGCAATTCGTCCAGTTCCAAACATGCTCGCGCGTAAACTTTTTACTTCTGATCATGAAGCCTTTCGTGAAACTGTACGTAAATTCTATGAAAAAGAAGTTGTTCCAAATATTGAAAAATATGAAAAACAACAACATGTTGACCGCGACTTATGGAATAAGGCCGGTGAGCTTGGCTTGCTGTGTACCACCATGCCAGAGCAATATGGCGGTTCAGGTGTTGATCGCCTCTACAGTATGATTCTGATTGAAGAACAAGCCTATGCCATGGACTCCAGCACAGGTTTTTCATTACATTCAGATATCGTGGCCAACTATATCAACAACTTTGGTAATGAAGCACAAAAGCAGCACTGGCTGCCAAAAATGGCAACGGGTGAAGCGGTCACCGCGATTGCCATGACTGAACCCGGGACAGGTTCAGACCTGCAAGCCGTTCGTACTACCGCGGTACTGGATGGCGATGACTATGTGATTAATGGCTCAAAAATCTTTATTACCAATGGCTATCTATGCGATATGGCCATCGTGGTGTGTAAGACTGGCAATAGTGATAAAGGTTCTGCCAATCTGTCGTTAATTATTGTGGAAGCCGATCGTGCGGGCTTCAGTAAAGGCAAGCCTCTGAATAAAATCGGGATGAAAGGACAGGATACCTGCGAGCTGTTCTTTGACAATGTCCGCGTTCCGAAAGAAAACCTGCTCGGTATGGAAGGCATGGGCTTTATGATGCTAATGAAAGAATTGGCATGGGAACGTATGCTAGTTGCCATCATTTGTCAGGCTGGTGCTGAAGCTGCTTTTGCGCATACTGTGCAATATACCAAAGACCGTAAAGCCTTCGGCAAAGCCATTAGCACCTTCCAGAACACCCGTTTTAAACTGGCTGAATTACGGACTGAAATTGATTTCTGTCGCACTTATTTAGATCGCTGTATGGAGTTACAACTCGAAGAAAGCTTAGGTGTTGATGCTGCTGCCGCTGCAAAATATAAAATTTCCGATATGTTCTCGAAAGTGGTGGATGAATGTTTACAGTTACACGGCGGTTATGGCTACATGCTGGAATATCCAATTGCACGTGCCTATATCGACAACCGTGCTAACCGTATTTATGCAGGTACCAATGAAATCATGAAAGAATTGATTTCCCGTACCCTCTAAGAACAGGAAAACCCTACAGGGATCGTGCTTAAAGCAGGATCCCTTTTTTATTTACTTAATTTCTGTTTTTTCATTGCCCGTCTGGGCAGCTTGCGGGTTCATCCGTTGCATTAACTGCTTGACCTTAGGGTTTTCACTATACTGTTGCATGGTGGTATTCAATGCATTGCGCGCATTTTGCGTGGTGAAATGTGCTACCTCACTGCCAACATCACTGGCTTTCTTGGCCCAGACCTTCCCTTCAGCAGATTGATAGAAATTCAATGCAGCCTGTAATTCTTTTTCACTAAAGCTTTCGACATAGCGCTGTACAATAAACTGCTTCCGTTGCTCACTATCCAGATTCTTAGTTAAATCAGTATAGAAGCTTTCTGGCAAATCCTTGGGCAAACGCATCCGGATTTGCTCTAGAATCATTTTATCGGTGTTTTGCAACCCCTGTTCCGTGCCATCGACCGATACCAGTTTTTGTGCAATCGCTGCCTTCTGTTTTGCATCATCGGCAAAAGCTAGACTGCTTGATAACATAATCCCCAAAATGATGAGTTTTTTCATCAAATTATCCCTATCTTAATTTTCTAATCTGCCCAATATACGTGATATTTTTAGAATTCAAAGCCTATTTCCAATAAAAAACCCTATGTATCGACATAGGGTTTTCAATGATCAGGTTACTAAATTACGAGACCAGTTTTGGTTTACGGTCAGCATGTTCATCACGTTTGTGAAACTGTAGAACGCCATCATTAAATTTAGCATCTTTCAATTCTTTACGGTCTGCCAGATAGTTATTGGTAATTTTCCAAGGCGCTTGCTTGCCTTGTTTCGGCATCACATCTGCGGCACGCGCAATATAGCCAGAAGACATTTTACCCATAATCGTGTCGTGTTCCAGTTGTGATGGGTCTGCATGCGCAATCACTTCATCAAAACCATTCTTGTCCATATGATTCAGCAAACGGCAAATATATTCAGCTGCAATATCAACTTTTAAGGTCCACGACGCATTGATATAACCAATGATCATGGCCATATTTGGTACATCGCTGACCATCACCCCTTGATAGAGCATATGTTGCGAAGTATTCATCGGCTTACCGTCAATTGAACCTTTCACACCACCCAGAATCTGAATTTCCAGACCGGTTGCAGAAATGACGATATCCGCTTCAAGATGCTTACCAGATTTTAGCTGGATGCCATTGGCCGTGAACTTCTCAATTTGATCTGTTTCTACGCTGGCCTGCCCCTGACGTAATGCTTTAAATAAATCGCCATCCGGTACCACACATAAACGTTGATCCCAAGGGTTATAGCTAGGGGTAAAGTGTTTCATGTCGACTTTACCTTTCAACTGCAATTCAATCCCTTTCAGCAATAAGCGACGTACTGTTTTTGGATATTTCTGTGCAAGCGCATAAATACCACGTTGCATACCGATGTTACGTGCACGGGTAAATTTATAAGCCGTTTCTTCAGACATAAATTTACGGGTTTTTTCATAAATAAAGTCAATTGAAGGCACGGTTGCAATATAGGTTGGTGAGCGCTGTAACATGGTTACATGACCTGCCCCACCTTTGACCATTGAAGGCACCAAGGTAATTGCAGTTGCACCACTACCAATGATCACGACTTTCTTACCAGTGTAATCCAGGTTTTCAGGCCAATGTTGCGGATGAATAAACTGACCTTTGAAATCTTCCTGTTTCGGGAATTTTGGTGCATAACCCTGATCATAATTATAATAACCGGTACAGCCCATCACAAAGTTTGCTGACCAAGTTTGCTTTTTCTTGTTGCTATCTTCAATCTCAACAGACCATTTTTTCTTGCTTGAATCGTAATTTGCAGAAAGCACACGATGACCAAAATGGATTTTTTCTTTCAACTGATTTTCGCTAATCACATCGCTTAAGTAGCTTTTGATTTCAGCGCCACTCGCAAGCACTTTTTCTTTTGCCCACGGTTTGAAGTTAAAACCAAAGGTCGACATATCCGAATCGGAGCGAATACCCGGGTAACGGAATAAATCCCAAGTTCCACCAAAACTGTCACGACGTTCTAAGATTTCAAATTTACGTTGTGGACAGTTCTTAGAGAGGTGTACAGCTAATCCGATTCCTGAGATCCCTGCACCAATAATTAATACATCAACTTGCTTTTCCATTTTTTTTATACCCTGTATAAACCATGTCTTTATTAAAGCACAAATTTGACAATACACAATGTCAAGTTTAGTCATTCATCGGTTTTTTTATATCAGTTCGGGACAATTTGATAAAAATTTGCTGGCAAAAATGTGAGATTTTTGCTTGGATTTGTTTTATTAGAGGCTCTTAGGTGGAAAGATAGTAGTGTTTAGATACCTTATCGGCTCGAGTTCATTAGAAAAATAATATTTAAAACATTCATAAAAATGAAAACCATTCTAGAATCTTTTATACTTGAATGACTCATACAAAAATATTAAATTAAATCAATAATTTAAAATATATTAATTAGCATTTGCTTTATCTTCCCAAAATTTTGCAGTATCTAAATTTTGTTCTACACCTATTCCATATTGATACATAAACTCTATCTCTCTCATAGCCTCTTTACTTCCTCTAGCAGCAGATTTTTTAAGTAAATCTAATGCTTGCTCAATATTTTTTGTAACTCCCTCACCATTCCGATATAACCTAGCTAAGCCGACCATAGAATCAATATGATCGAGTTCTGATCCTTTTGAAAACCAAATAAACGCTTTTTTATAATGATCTTCAGCGTCTATAGGATCTGTATCTTCAACCAAACCTGCATATGTTGCATACCCGTCGGCTAGCCAATACATAGCATTTACATTACCATTTTCAGCAGACTTCATCGCCCAAGATTCTGCTTGCTCCTCATCTTCCTCAATCCCATAACCATGTATATAAACGTCTGCTAATTCTAATTGCGCTGATGAATCACCATTCTCTGCTTTAATTAATAGCTCATTTGAGAAGGTTGGATTAGCTGATGTATGCATAGAGATAATTAGTCCTAAAATAATAGATATGAACCCGAAAATTTTCATTTTCTGCCTTTAAATTAAATTTTTTCGTTCTTTGAGTTTTGATAATACTTTATAAATATAGAAATCATGAGTCTATCTAACCAACTTATAATGATTTAGAAAGAAATTAATAGCTTTTTGATGCTAAATGCAGTCTTCTTTAAATAAACAATAAAAAAGGCCGGTTATTACACCGGCCTTTTTTGGAACAACTGACTGTTCTACACGTAGAAGTATTATTTTACTTCACGGTCAACGAGTTCAACGTAAGCCATCGGTGCAGCATCACCTGCACGGAAGCCCGCTTTAAGAACACGAAGATAACCGCCGTTACGTTCTTTGTAACGAGGGCCAAGAACGGTAAATAATTTACCAACAGTTGCTGCAGAACGAGTACGAGCAAACGCTAAACGACGGTTTGCTACTGTATCGTTTTTTGCCAAAGTGATTAAAGGCTCAGCAACGCGGCGAAGTTCTTTCGCCTTAGGCAAAGTTGTTTTAATTAACTCATGCTCAACTAAAGCATTTGTTAAGTTTTGGAACAACGCCTTACGGTGGCTGCTTGTACGGCCTAATTTCACACCACTATTACGATGACGCATGGTGATAGTCCTACTTAATTAACGGCTACGATAGGCAAAACGGTCATCCATACGGAGACTAGCTGGTGGCCAGTTCTCTAAACGCATGCCGAGTTGTAAACCTTTCGATGCCAAAACATCTTTGATCTCTGTTAACGATTTTTTACCTAGGTTAGGAGTTTTTAACAACTCAACTTCGGTACGTTGAACAAGATCACCAATGTAGTAAATATTTTCTGCCTTCAAACAGTTAGCAGAACGAACAGTTAGCTCGAGATCATCTACTGGACGAAGCAAAATCGGGTCAACTTCTTCGCGAGGTTCTTGAGCAACCGGAGTTTGATCTTTCTGAAGATCAACAAAAATTGCAATTTGTTGTTGCAAGATTGTTGCCGCTTTGCGGATTGCTTCTTCTGGATCAACAGTTCCGTTAGTCTCAAGATCGATCACTAACTTATCAAGATCGGTACGTTGTTCAACACGAGCATTTTCTACTGTGTATGAAACACGCTTGATTGGGCTATAAGAAGCATCTAACTGTAAACGACCTACTGGACGTGTTTCACCTTCAGGGAAACGTGAGTCAGATGTTTCATAACCACGACCTTGAGCAACTTTTAGGCGCATTTTTAATGAACCAGAAGAACTCAAAGTACCGATTAAATGATCAGGGTTAACCACTTCAACATTATGAGGTAAACGAAGGTCAGCTGCAGTTACGTCACCTGCCCCTTGTTTCTCTAATGTTAAATATGCTTCATTTTGATCGAACAGCTTAATAGACAATCCTTTTAGGTTCAGCAAGAGCTCGACGATGTCCTGCTGCAAGCCTTCTAAAGTACTGTACTCGTGCTCGACACCTTCTATTTCTACTTCAACCACAGCAGCGCCAGGTAAAGAAGACAATAGAATGCGACGTAAAGCATTACCTAGAGTATGACCAAAGCCACGCTCTAAAGGTTCCAGAATCACTTTTGCCGAGGTCCCGCTCACCGCTTCGACCTTGATCGCTTGCGGAGTTAGAAACTCGTTTGCAGTACGCGTCATTTATTGCTACCTCAAGGATTATTTAGAATACAATTCTACAATCAAGCTTTCGTTGATTTCAGCAGGTAAATCAGAACGATCTGGCGCAGCTTTAAACGTACCTTCTAACTTAGAATGATCAACTTCCATCCAAGCAGGGATACCACGTTGAGCAGCTAATTCAATTGCGCTTTTAATACGTAATTGTTGTTTAGCGCCTTCATGTACTGCAATTACATCACCAGCTTTAACTTGGATAGATGCAATGTTAACACGACGACCGTTCAAAGTGATGCTACGGTGAGATACTAACTGACGAGCTTCTGCACGTGTAGAACCAAAACCCATGCGATAAACAACGTTATCAAGACGGCTTTCAAGCAACTTCAACAAGTTCTCACCTGTTGCGCCTTTAACACGAGCAGCTTCTTTATAGTAGTTACTAAATTGACGCTCTAACACACCGTACATACGACGTACTTTTTGTTTTTCACGTAATTGTAGTGAGTACTCAGATTGTTTGCTACCACGAGCTCCGCCATGTTGGCCAGGAGCTTTAGCATGTTTTTTAGTCTTAACGTCAAATGGTTTAACGCCAGATTTTAATTGCAGGTCTGTCCCTTCGCGGCGAGAGAGTTTGCATTTTGGACCAATATAACGAGCCATGAATGTTTCTCCTTACACGCGACGTTTTTTAGGTGGACGGCAACCGTTGTGCGGAATTGGAGTCACATCGGTAATGCTGTTAATTTTATAACCCACTGCACCTAATGCACGAACCGCAGATTCACGACCAGGACCAGGACCTTTTACAAGGACGTCCAAGTTTTTCAAACCGTAATCTAAAGCAGCTTTACCAGCAACTTCAGCAGCTACCTGAGCAGCAAACGGTGTTGATTTACGTGATCCACGGAAGCCTTGTCCACCTGAGGTAGCCCAAGCCAATGCATTACCTTGACGATCGGTAATCGTAACAATGGTGTTATTAAAAGAAGCGTGAATGTGTGCGACACCTTCAGAGACGGTACGAGTGACCTTCTTGCGTGCGCGAGTATCTTTAGCCATCTTTTAGCTTCCAGAAATCTTATTTCTTAATCGGTTTGCGCGGACCTTTACGGGTACGTGCGTTAGTTTTGGTGCGTTGTCCGCGAACAGGCAAGCTGCGACGATGACGAAGACCGCGGTAGCAGCCTAAATCCATTAAACGTTTAATGTTCATGGAAATTTCGCGACGTAAGTCACCTTCGGTCGGAACCTTAGCAACTTCTGCACGAATCGCATCAAGCTGAGCATCATCTAATTCACGGATCTTTGTAGTTTCAGTGATACCTACAGCAGCCAAGATGTTCTTAGCAGTGTGGCGACCGATACCAAAAATATACGTGAGAGAGATAACAGCATGCTTGTTATCCGGAATGTTTACACCGGCAATACGAGCCATTCAATTTTCTCCAAAAAGGCAGTCAAGATAATCAACCGCCCCACAAAAATCTTGAGGGGCGGATAATAACCTAATTAGCCTACTGAAATCAACAGGTCTTAATTAAATTAACCTTGACGCTGCTTATGACGAGGTTCTGCGCTACAAATTACGCGAATTACCCCATTACGACGGATAACTTTACAGCTACCACAAATTTTCTTTACAGAAGCTTGTACTTTCATGATGAAACCTTCTAAGTGCGCTTATCCCTTAGGATGAGCAGTCGTTTTTCTCATTAACGTTTGATTATCATATTGATGCGAAGTAAGGTGCGCTTGGAGTTGCGCCATAAAGTCCATTACCACTACCACTACAATCAGTAACGATGTCCCACCCAGATGGAATGGAATACCGAACGAGCTTTGTAGCACCATAGGCATTAAACACACTACAGTGATGTAGATTGCACCAATGAAGGTCAAACGGTTAAGAATATGATCTAAATAACGAGCCGTTTGCTCACCTGGGCGGATACCAGGCACATATGCCCCGCTACGTTTTAAATTCTCCGAAACTTCTTTTGGGCTAAATACAAGCGCCGTATAGAAATAACAGAAGAAGATAATTAACGCGCCAAAGAGCATTAGATACAACGGCTGTCCAGGCGATAACACCAATGCCAGATCTTGTAGGCTACGCTTCACAATCCCTGCATTTGGATCAGCACTTCCTAACCATTGTCCCAAGCTCGCTGGAAATAATAACAATGAGCTTGCAAAAATTGCTGGAATTACACCCGCCATATTAATTTTTAATGGCAAATGCGTCTGCTGTGCAGTAAATATACGACGGCCTTGCTGTTTTTGAGCATAGTTCACTGGAATACGACGTTGTGCTTTTTCAATAAACACGATCGCAGCTAAAACGGCTAATGAGAGTAAGCCGAAGACAACTAAACCAATTAAACTACCCTGACCATTCTGTACAGACGTAAACGACTGAATCACAAGATTTGGCAAACCTGCCACAATTCCTGCAAAAATGATCATCGAGATTCCATTACCAACACCACGTTCGGTAATCTGCTCGCCCAACCACATCAAGAACATGGTTCCAGCAACTAACGAAGTCACTGCCGGAACATAGAATGCCAGACCTGAGGTTAAGGTAATACCTTGACTGATCAAGCCGGCACACATCCCTACACCTTGCACTAGTGCAAGAAATAAGGTGCCATAACGCGTATATTGATTGATCTTACGTTTGCCTTGCTCGCCTTCTTTTTTCAAAGCTTCCAGCGAAGGAACCACCGTAGACATTAACTGCACGATAATCGATGCAGAAATGTACGGCATGATCCCTAACGCCAGAATCGACATGCGTTCTAATGCACCGCCAGAGAACATGTTAAATAAACCTAAGAAGGTACCTTCATTAGCTTTAAAAAAATGTGCTAGCGCTACATTATCAATCCCCGGCAACGGAATATGCGCTCCTAGTCGAAAGACCAACAACGCGCCAATCAAGAACATTAATCGACGAATAATTTCACGGTATTTCACATGAAACGGTTGGCCTTTCATCATGTTGACATGACCTGAAGAACTAGGAGTCATAGACACTCGAGATTACTCCTCGACTTTACCGCCAGCAGCTTCAACAGCAGCTTTAGCGCCTTTAGTCAACACAACACCTTTAACAGTGAATGCGCGAGTGATTTCACCAGAAAGAACGATGCGAGCACGAATTTGGTCACGACGAACAACATTCGCAGCTTTCAAAGTTTCAAGGCTAACTACATCGCCTTCAACTTTATTGAGCTCAGACAAACGTACTTCAGCAGTTTTCAAAGCGATTTGGCTAGTGAAACCGAATTTAGGCAAACGACGATATAACGCAGTTTGACCGCCTTCAAAGCCTGGACGAGTACCACCACTTTTACGTGAGTTTTGACCTTTGATACCACGACCACCAGTCTTACCTACGCCAGAACCGATACCACGGCCTAGACGACGGTTTTCACGTTTTGCACCTTCTGCAGGTGAAAGTTCATTTAAACGCAGAGTCATGGCTTATTCCTCTACACTAACCATATAGTAAACTTTGTTGATCATACCACGGTTAGAAGGCGTGTCTTGCACTTCTACAGTATGACCAATACGACGCAGACCTAAACCTTGAAGGCAAAGTTTATGATTTTTTAAACGATGCGATGAAGATTTAGTCTGGGTAACTTTAATCGTTTTCATGATTGATTACCCTTGAATTTGTTCTACTGAAAGACCACGTTTCGCAGCGACTTTCTCAGGAGAAGTCATATCACGCAAACCTTTGAAAGTTGCGTTTACTACGTTAGCAGCATTTGTAGAACCATAACATTTAGCAAGTACGTTATGTACACCTGCAGCTTCAAGAACAGCACGCATAGCGCCACCAGCAATTACGCCAGTACCTTCTGAAGCAGGTTGCATGTATACACGGCTTGCGCCATGACGAGCATTCACAGGGTGTTGTAAAGTAGTACCCGCGAGGTCTACAGTGATCATGTTACGACGAGCAGCTTCAAGTGCTTTAGAAATAGCAGCTGGAACTTCACGTGCTTTACCACGACCAAAACCTACACGACCGTTACCGTCGCCCACAACAGTTAATGCTGTGAAAGAGAAGATACGACCACCTTTAACAACCTTGGCTACACGATCAACGGCAACCAGCTTTTCAACGAGACCTTCGTTTTGTTCAACTTTCGCCATGATTAGAACTCCAAGCCGCCTTCACGAGCAGCATCAGCCAAGGCTTTGATACGACCATGATATTTAAAACCAGAACGGTCAAATGCAACTTTAGTAACACCAGCTGCTTTAGCACGTTCTGCGATCAAAGCACCAACTTTTGTAGCTGCATCTACGTTACCCGTAGTACCGCTACGCAAAGATGCATCTAAAGTTGAAGCTTGCGCTAAAACTTTGCCACCATCTGCTGAAATAACTTGCGCATAGATGTGACGCGGAGTGCGGTTTACACACAAACGAGTCGCACCCAATGCACGAATGTGCAAGCGTGTGCTTTTCGCACGACGCAAACGGGTTTGTTTCTTTTCGTTCATAAGAACCTCGCGCCTTATTTCTTCTTAGCTTCTTTACGAAGAATAACTTCATCCGAATAACGAACACCTTTACCTTTATATGGTTCAGGAGCACGGTATGCACGGATTTCCGCTGCCACTTGACCTAACAACTGCTTGTTTGCTGATTTCAAAATGATTTCAGTAGCAGTTGGAGTTTCCGCTGTTACACCTTCAGGTAAAGCGTAGTCAATTGGGTGTGAGTAACCGAGGTTAAGGTTTACAGAAGTACCTTTAACCGCAGCTTTATAACCAACACCAACAAGCTGTAACTTACGTTCGAAGCCTTCGCTAACACCTTTCACAAGGTTGTTCAATACAGCGCGAGCAGTACCAGCTTGCATCCAAGCGTCTTTCGACTCTTTAGCCGGAGCAAGTTGAAGTTTACCTTCTTCCTGTTTTAGCTCGACCAGCGCATGCAGGTTGAAAGACAATGTACCTTTGCTGCCTTTCACTTCGACCTGCCGGCCGTTCTGAGTAACTGTTACACCATTAGGTACAGTTACTGGGGCTTTAGCCACACGAGACATGAGGAATCACCTATTAAGAAACAAAAGCAATAACTTCACCACCGATGCCCGCAGCACGTGCAGCGCGATCAGTCATGATGCCTTTGCTTGTAGAAACAATTGCAATACCTAAACCTTGCTTAACGCTAGGAATTTTATCTTTACCGCGGTATTGGCGAAGACCTGGACGGCTTACACGCTTAACGGTTTCGATAACTGGTTTGCCTTCGAAATATTTTAACGTAATTGTCAGTGTAGCTTTTGTCTCTTCTTGAGCAACGGCTACATCTGAAATATAACCTTCTTGTTGAAGAACGTTTGCAATCGCAACTTTCAACTTAGAAGAAGGCATAGAAACAGTTTGTTTCTTTGCCATTTGTGCGTTACGAACACGGGTTAACATGTCGGCAACGGTATCTTGCATACTCATTTAGTCGCTCCTTACCAGCTTGCCTTAACAACGCCCGGTACATCACCTTGCATTACTGTGTCACGTAATTTGTTACGGCTTAAACCGAACTTACGGAAGTAACCATGAGGACGACCAGTTAAACCACAACGGTTACGAAGACGTACTGGAGATGCGTTACGTGGCAATGCCTGTAACTTTAATGTCGCTTCGAAACGTTCTTCGTCACTCGCATTTACATTTGCAATCGTTGCTTTTAATTCAGCACGTTTTGCAGCGTATTTAGCAACTGTCTTTTCGCGTTTCAATTCGCGATTAATCATACCTTTCTTAGCCATATCGACCTCTTATTTGAACGGGAAGCCGAATGCACGCATAAGCGCACGGCCTTCGTCATCGCTACGAGCAGTGGTCGTAATAGTGATATCTAAACCACGGATACGATCAATTTTGTCAAAATCGATTTCAGGGAAAACGATTTGCTCTTTTAAACCCATAGAGTAGTTACCACGACCATCAAATGATTTCGCAGAGAAACCACGGAAGTCACGGATACGAGGGATTGCGATCGAGATCAAACGATCCAAGAATTCGTACATTTGGTCGCCGCGTAAAGTAACTTTACAACCGATCGGCCAACCGTCACGGATTTTGAAACCAGCGATTGATTTACGAGCAAGAGTCACAACTGGTTTTTGACCAGCAATGAGTTGCATATCAGCAACAGCGCCATCTAATAATTTCTTATCAGTTGCAGCTGCGCCTACACCCATGTTCAGGGTGATTTTCGTGATGCGAGGAATATCCATCACGTTCTTAACGCTAAGTTCTTCTTTTAACTTTGCTTTAAGTTCGTCGTTGTAACGTGCTTTAAGTCTGGCCATTGCCTATTCAACCTATTACTTCGCTACCGCCACTGATTCACCATTTGATTTATAAACACGAGTTTTCGCGCCATCAATCACTTGGTAACCAATACGGTCAGCCTTTTGGGTTGTAGCATTAAAAATTGCCACGTTTGAGATATGAAGCGTCGCCTCTTGAGTAACGATGCCGCCTTCAGCGCCAGTTACACGGTTTGGCTTTTGATGCTTCTTCACTAAGTTAAGGCCTTCAACCTTAACTCGATCTTCAGAAACAGACAAAACGATACCTTGTTTGCCTTTTTCTTTACCTGCGATCACGATTACTTGATCGCCTTTTTTAATCTTAGCCATGATTGCCTCTTATAGAACTTCAGGAGCCAATGAAATGATTTTCATGAACTGTTCAGTACGAAGTTCACGAGTCACTGGTCCGAAGATACGAGTAGCAATCGGAGCTTTGTTGTTGTTCAAAATAACAGCTGCGTTATCGTCGAAACGAATCACTGAACCGTCTGGACGACGGATGCCGAATTTTGTACGAACAACTACAGCATTCATCACGTCACCTTTTTTAACACGTGCGCGTGGGATTGCTTCTTTTACAGTAACTTTAATAATGTCGCCAACTGAAGCATAACGACGGTGTGAACCACCAAGTACTTTAATACATTGTACGCGGCGTGCACCACTGTTGTCTGCTACGTCGAGCATACTTTCGGTTTGAATCATTGCCCTACTCCAAAACCGAGCATCACCGGTCACAATTTCGAAAGGCTCAAAGAGTACTCGAAATTGTCCGATGATGCAACAAGAACGTCTAATTACTCAGCAGCAGCTTCAACTACTTCCACTAAAGTCCAAGCTTTAGTTTTAGAAATTGGGCGGCTTTCTTTGATGGTTACCAAGTCGCCTAATTTAGCAACATTGTTCTCATCATGAGCGTGTAATTTAGTTGAACGGCGGATTGATTTGCCGTACAACGGGTGTTGAACGCGGCGTTCAATAAGCACAACAATAGACTTGTCCATTTTGTCGCTTACGACTTTGCCGGTTAACGTGCGGACTGTTTTTTCACTCATTGTCCGTTCCCCTGTTTTTCGGTAAGGAGTGTCTTGATACGAGCAATTGTCTTACGAGCAATTTGCACTTCATGCGATTTGCCTAGCTGACCAGTTGCTTTCGCCATACGAAGACGGAATTGGTTAAGCTGTTGCTCATCAAGCAAAGCTTTCAACTCTTCTACCGACTTTTCACGTAGATCTTTAGTTTTCATTACATCACCGTCCGAGTCACGATAGTGGTTTTAAACGGGAGTTTAGCAGCAGCTAAAGCAAAAGCTTCACGCGCTAACTCATCGCTAACACCTTCAATTTCGTACAGGATCTTACCTGGCTGGATCTGACAAACCCAGTATTCCACGCTACCTTTACCTTTACCCATACGAACTTCTAATGGTTTTTCGGTAATTGGTTTGTCTGGGAATACGCGGATGAAGATTTTACCACCACGTTTGATACGACGGCTAATGGTACGACGTGCAGCTTCAATCTGACGCGCAGTCATACGACCACGTTCAGTTGCTTTAATTGCAATCGAACCAAATGATACTGTACTACCACGATGCGCTAGACCAGTGTTACGGCCTTTGTGCACTTTACGGAATTTGGTACGTTTAGGTTGCAACATGGATTATTCTCCCTTGTCAGCAGCACGGTCACCGCGACGACCACGACGCTCTTGACCTTCACCACGACCACGACCGCGTTTAGCTGGACGCTCTTCAGCAGGAGCAGGGTTCATGACTTGTTTCATGCCACCTAAGATCTCGCCACGGAAAATCCAAACTTTAACACCGATCGTACCGTATGTTGTTTCTGCGCGCATAGTTGCATAGTCGATGTCAGCACGAAGCGTATGCAAAGGTACACGACCTTCACGATACCACTCAGTACGAGCGATCTCTGCACCACCTAAACGGCCAGAAACTTCAACTTTGATACCTTTAGCGCCAGCACGCATTGTGTTTTGAACCGCACGCTTCATAGCACGACGGAACATAACACGC
This sequence comes from Acinetobacter sp. IK40, assembly GCF_035615075.1. NCBI lineage: Bacteria > Pseudomonadati > Pseudomonadota > Gammaproteobacteria > Moraxellales > Moraxellaceae > Acinetobacter > Acinetobacter sp. IK40. The sequence goes on from NZ_JANBOE010000011.1 coordinate 104,931, forward strand.
TTTTCCAATTGAGAAGCAATTGCTTCAGCAACTAGACGTGCGTCCAAGTCAGGGCGATCAATTTCATTGATGCTAACTTGAGCCGGAACACCCATGATGTTGGTGAGTTCGCGCTGTAATTTCTCAATATCTTCGCCTTTTTTACCGATAACGATACCAGGACGAGCAGTGCTAATAGTTACTTTAGCAGCGCCTGTAGGACGTTCGATAAGAATATTGCTGATCATCGCGTTTTTAAGTTTTTTGATTAAAAACTCACGAACTTGAAGATCTTTAAGCAAGTATTCAGCGTATTGTTTCGGATTCGCATACCAGTTAGCGTTATGGCGTTTCACAACACCTAGGCGGATACCGATTGGATGAACCTTCTGACCCATATCAAACCCCTACCTTAACGGTGATGTGACAAGTACGCTTAGTAATACGATCTGCACGGCCTTTAGCACGTGGCATGATACGTTTAAGGCTCATGCCTTCATCAACGTAAATCGTAGTTACTTTAAGGTCATCAACATCTAAGCTGTTGTTGTGTTCAGCATTCGCGATTGCAGATTCAAGTGCTTTTTTAACGAGCACAGCTGCTTTCTTGTTGCTGAAGTTTAAAATGTCTATCGCACGTGCAACCGACTTACCACGGATCAAATCAGCAACTAAACGTGCTTTTTGTGCCGAGATAGCGGCACCGCGTAATTTAGCAGTTACTTCCATCATAGCACCTATTAACGTTTAGACTTCTTATCAACACCGTGACCACGATAGGTACGAGTTGGCGCGAATTCACCCAATTTATGACCAACCATGTGTTCAGTAACAATTACTGGAACGTGGTTACGGCCATTGTGAACAGAAATTGTTAAACCAACAAAGTCTGGAAGGATCATTGAACGACGTGACCAAGTTTTGATCGGCTTACGGTTGTTAGCAGCTACAGCAGCTTCAACCTTAGCGAACAAATGTGCGTCGACGAATGGACCTTTTTTTAATGAACGAGGCATTATTCAGATTCCCTTACTTGACGCGACGGTCGCGAATAATCATCTTAGTCGTACGCTTGTTGGTACGTGTCTTGTACCCTTTAGCTTTTTGACCCCATGGGCTTACAGGTTGAATACCTTTACTACGCCCTTCACCACCACCGTGCGGGTGATCTACTGGGTTCATCGCCATACCACGAACGGTAGGACGAATACCACGCCAGCGCGCAGCACCAGCTTTACCCAATGAACGAAGGTTGCTTTCTTGGTTAGAAACTTCACCAATTACAGCGCGACATTCAACATGGACTTTACGCATTTCACCAGAACGTAAACGAACGATAGCGTAAGAACCATCACGACCCAACAACTGAACTGAAGTACCAGCAGAACGTGCTAATTGAGCACCTTTACCGATTTTAAGTTCAAGGTTGTGAAGTGTAGAACCGATTGGCATGTTGCGAAGTGGCAAGCAGTTACCTGGACGAATTGGAGCATCGTTACCAGATTGAACTTTATCACCAGCACGTAAGCCTTTAGGTGCAATGATGTAACGACGTTCACCGTCAGCATATTTCAATAAAGCAATATGCGCTGTACGGTTAGGATCGTATTCGATGCGCTCTACAGTCGCTGGAATACCATCTTTGTTACGTTTAAAGTCAACAATACGGTAGTTTTGCTTATGACCACCACCCACGTGACGTGTAGTGATGTGACCATTGTTATTACGACCACCAGTACGTTTTTTAGCTTCTACCAACGGTGCATAAGGCGCGCCTTTGTGAAGGTGGTCATGAACCACTTTCTCTACAAAGCGACGTCCTGGAGACGTTGGCTTACATTTTTGAATTGGCATAATTCTCGTCCTTATTCCGCTGCGTTTTCAGCGGTATCGCCCAAGTCAGCCATTTCTACATCTTGGCCGGCTTTCAGGGTGACGTATGCTTTTTTCACATCAGAACGACGTCCTAATGTTTTACCAAAGCGTTTTGTTTTACCTTTAGTGATCGTTGTATTGATTTTTACAACTTCAACACCGAAGAGTTGCTCAACTGCTTTCTTGATTTCAAGTTTGTTTGCATTTAATGCAACTTTGAACACTTGAACACCAGCAGTATCACCTAAAACTTGTGCTTTTTCTGAGAATACTGGTCCTAATAGGACTTGATAGATACGTTCGTTGTTCATCCGAGTTCTACCTCAATTTTCTTAGCAGCAGCTACAGACATTACAACTTTATCGAATGCGATCAAGCTAACAGGATCAATAGCAGTAGCATCAACCACATCAACGTGTGGAAGGTTGCGAGCTGCGAGATACAAGTTCTCATCTACAGCATCTGTAATGATCAATGCGCGAGTTGCATTCAAGTCAGTAAGCTTTGCAAGCAATTCTTTAGTTTTTGGAGCTGCAACAGCAAACTCTTCAACTAATACAAGACGATCTTGGCGAACAAGTTCAGCTAAGATACATTGCATTGCACCGCGGTACATCTTACGGTTTACTTTTTGAGACCAATCTTGTGGACGAGCAGCAAAAGTTTTACCACCACCAACCCAGATCGGGCTACGAATAGAACCCGCACGAGCGCGACCAGTACCTTTTTGACGGAATGGCTTTTTACCACCGCCAGAAACATCTGCACGTGATTTGTGAGCACGAGTACCTTGACGACCACCAGCTAAGTAAGCTGTAACAACTTGGTGTACAAGAGCTTCGTTAAATTCACGTCCGAAAGCAACTTCAGACAATTCAACAGCAGAGCCGGAAACAGTTTTTAAATTCACAGTATTTCCCCTCAGGCCTTGATGGTAGGACGTACGATAACGTCACCGCCAGTTGAACCAGGAATAGCACCCTTAACAACTAAAACAGAACGTTCAGCGTCAATAGATACGATTTCAAGACCTTGAACTGTTACGCGTTCGTCACCTAAGTGACCAGCCATTTTCTTGCCTTTGAACACGCGACCAGGAGTCTGGTTTTGACCTGTAGAACCTAATACACGGTGAGATACAGAGTTACCATGAGTAGCATCTTGCGTACGGAAATTCCAACGCTTAACACCACCTTGGAAACCTTTACCTTTTGATTGACCAGTTACGTCAACAATTTGACCAACTGTGAACAAATCAACACCGATAGAAGCACCAACTTCACGGCCTTCAAGCTCAGCTTCAGTAACACGGAACTCTTTAACTAAACGACCAGCAGCAACACCCGCTTTCGCGAAGTGACCTTTCTGAGCGTTAGTTACGCGCGATTCGCGACGTTCACCAGTAGTTACTTGAATTGCTTGATAACCATCAGTTTCAAGTGTTTTGATTTGCGTAATGCGGTTTGGATCGACTTCGATAACTGTAACAGGTACAGATACACCAGCATCTGTAAAGACGCGAGTCATACCACATTTGCGACCGACTAAACCAATAGCCATGTGCATAAACCTCTAATAAAGCGGCCTAATTAACTTAAAAGTTAATCAACCGAAAGCCTTAACCCAAAGCGATCTGAACATCAACACCAGCAGCAAGATCTAACTTCATCAATGCATCAACAGTTTTATCTGTTGGTTGAACGATATCGATCAAACGTTTATAAGTGCGGATTTCGTACTGATCACGAGCGTCTTTGTTGACGTGTGGTGAAGTAAGAACGTTGAAGCGTTCGATGCGAGTAGGCATCGGAATTGGACCACACACTTGTGCGCCAGTACGCTTAGCGGTTTCTACGATCTCTTGAGCAGATTGATCAATCAGACGATGATCAAAAGACTTCAAACGGATACGAATTCTCTGGTTAGACATACCAGTAAACTCCAAGCCAAATATATAAAGAATCACCCATGACGCACCTCACCTTTTGGTAAGTGTCAAGGGCAGTGAAAATCACTATGGTCGTGATCGATGCCACGACTGTAATGCGTTAACTACTTTCTTCGTAGTAAACGCCCTCCTTTTGAGGGTCGCCCATTATAACGATTGTTTAAGTCTTATGCAATTCTTCTTTTCATTTTTTAAGCATTTTCTCAGCTCAGGCACTGACCACATAATCAATCGCCTGATTCAGCAAACGATTTCCCTGTTCAAATTTATTTTTCAAACTTTTTTTCAATTCAGCCATGGGTTGTACATAGGTGCCATTAAAAACTGCCAACTCCTCCTCCCCCTCGATCAACAGCGCCAAGGCATGAGGGGTCATTTCCGGATGAAACTGAAAACCCAGTACATTACGGCCAATTTGATACATCTGGTTTATGCACACCTTATTCTCGGCCAAACGTACAGCACCTTTAGGGATTTCAAAGGTTTCACTATGCCACTGCAATACATTCAATTGCTCCGGGATTTGAAAATAATCCTCTGGCACGTAAGCAGCTCGCCCGACATCCATCCAGCCCAGTTCCTGATGCGGGTTGCGACTCACCGCTGCACCCAAGGCATTAGCAATCAGCTGGCCACCCAGACACAAGCCAATCGCTGGTTTTCCAGCCGCCAGATAACGTCTTAGCCATCTTTTTTCTAATTTTAACCAGGGATAATTCGCCTCATCATTTACGCTCATGGTGCCGCCCATGATAATCAATAAATCAACCTCATCTACGCGTGGCAAAGCTTCCAGTTCCAAGGGCAAATCGACAGGTAAAGCAAAAAATTCGGTTGCGGTAATTTTTGCGTGATGTGCTTTTAAAAAGTCGTAGCAACTGCCAAAACCTTCGCCAGCGATGTGCTGAAAATAATGCACTCTTAAATGCGACTTCATGCGCGAAAACCTATTATCGTTAGAATGATGCTTAGTCTTAGCAAAAATAAAGCCAGTTTTTATTGATCACCCGAATCTGTACCGATTCTGTACAAAAGCAGCAAAGCACTAGCAGCTTTCATGATTTTCTCTAAACCTGAGATGCATTATATCGATTTGATTTTGCCCTATGACATCTCACAATAAAGCACAAACTGATCTCATCCATGCACCACGCCAAGCCCCTCAATACATAGAAACCATCCAGCCTCCCCTATTTCGTGCATCTACGATTATTTTTAAAAGCACAGCGCACCTTTTTGATCGCCACTGGACCGATGCCTATGACTATAGTTATGGTACACACGGCACCCCAACCACTTTTACCTTAGGCGACAATATCGCAAGAATAGAAGGCGGCAATTATTGCCTGCTTGCACCCAGCGGCTTATCTGCCATCAATCTGGTCAACAGCACATTTCTCAGCACAGGGGATGAGGTCTGGGTCGCCGACAATATCTATGGCCCCAATCTTGAACACTTGAATCATTTGCAAGACCGTTATGGCATTAGGGTTAAAATTTATAATCCGGTTGATGCCGCCAGCTTTCAACCGACTGAGAAAGCCAAACTGATCTGGCTGGAAGCGGCAGGCTCGGTCACGCTAGAGTTTCCCGATCTTAAAAATCTGGTCAAGAAAGCACAACAGGCCAATGTACTGACTGCATTAGACAACACCTGGGGTGCAGGACTGGCGTTTAATGCCTTCGATTTCTCTGATGAACATTTGGCGGTCGACATCACCGTGCATGCACTGACCAAATACCCAAGCGGCGGCGGCGATATTCTGATGGGTTCAGTGGTGACCCGTGATCAACAGTTACATCACAAGCTGTATCGCATGCATGCCATTCAAGGGATCTCTGTGTCAGGCGATGATACGGCCCAGATTCAACGTAGTCTGGCACACATGTCGCTTCGTTATGAACAGCAAGCACAAAGCGCCCGTGTGTTGCTGGAATGGCTCAAGCAACAGCCTCAATTTAGTCAGGTTTTACACCCGAGCTCACCAGATTCAGCAGGTCATTCGTTCTGGTCAGAAATCTGTACCACCGGCAAAAGCGCAGGTCTGGTCAGTGTCATTTTTAAAGCTAATTATGACTTGACGGCGGTTCGACAATTCTGTGATAACTTGAAATTGTTTAAACTTGGATTTAGCTGGGGTGGCCCAGTCAGCCTGGCCATGCTCTACGACTTAAAGCAGATGCGTTCGCTGGACAATACACATTTACAACAAGGTTTATTGGTGCGCTTCTGTATAGGACTAGAACATCCGGAAGATTTAATCCAAGATATTCAAAATGCATTAAAATAGCTCGATTGAGATCAAAAACAACAGGTGAAGAATGAGTACACCAATCGTTATTGCTAAAAAAACCACAGATACAACACAAGATATTGTTTTGCATTCTAAATTCGCCAACCGACATGGTTTGATTGCTGGTGCAACAGGCACAGGGAAAACCGTGACCCTCAAAGTACTGGCAGAAAGCTTTTCCCGACTGGGTGTACCGGTTTTCCTTGCCGATGCCAAAGGCGATGTTTCCAGCCTTGCCAAAGCTGGCGAGAGTAACCCTAAATTTGATGAACGACTGAAAACCTTACAACTTGAACCCATTCCATTTGCCGCTTCACCTGTGGTTTTCTGGGATTTATTTGCTCAGCAAGGCCACCCGATCCGCACCACCATTTCAGAAATCGGCCCCTTACTTCTAGCACAAATGCTCAATCTGAATGACACCCAGGAAGGTGTGCTTTCAGCCGTGTTTCGTGTTGCAGATGACCAAGGCCTGCTCCTGATTGATTTTAAAGACCTAAAAGCCATGCTGACCTATGTCAGTGAAAATGCAGCCGAACTAAAAGCTGAATATGGCAATCTCTCTCCTGCCAGCCTCGGTGCCATTCAACGCAATTTACTGGCCTTAGGCGATCAAGGTGGAGAACAGTTCTTTGGCGAACCTAGTCTGAATATTCTCGACTTCATTCAGACCGATACCAATGGTCATGGCTATATCAATATTTTAGCTGCCGACAAGCTAATGAACACGCCGAAGCTGTACGCAACTTTCTTACTATGGATGATGTCGGAACTGTTCGAACAACTACCAGAAGTCGGCGATATGGACAAACCCAAACTGGTATTCTTCTTTGATGAAGCTCACCTGCTCTTTGACAATGCCAGCCCAGCCTTGCAACAGAAGATTGAACAAGTGGTACGTCTGATCCGTTCTAAAGGGGTCGGGATTTACTTTATTACCCAGAACCCACTGGATCTACCGGAAAGCGTTTTAGGACAACTCGGCAATCGCGTACAACATGCCTTACGTGCGTTTACCCCTAAAGACCAGAAAGCTGTTAAAACTGCCGCGGACACCTTCCGCGCCAATCCAGAATTTAAAGTGGATCAAGCCATTACCGAGCTCGCGGTTGGCGAAGCATTAATTAGCTGTCTGGATGAACAAGGCACACCGCAAATCGTAGAGCGGGGCTGGGTCATGCCGCCCTACTCATCATTTACGCCGATCAGTCCCGAAGAACGTCAAGTGATCATTTCACAAAGCATCGTCGCGGGTGTTTACGATCAAGCGGTAGATCGGGATAGCGCCTATGAAATGTTGCAAAAGAAAGTATTGCAACAATCCCAGCAGAAAGAGGCTGACGATCTGGCAAAACAACAAAGTAAAGAACAGGAAGCGCTCGCCAAGCAACAAGCCAAAGAGCAAGAGCGTTTTGCCCGTGAACAGCAAAAAGCTGCTGAAAAAGCACAACGTGACCGTGAAAAACTGACACAGGATATCGTGGGAACATTTGCCAAAAGTGCCGCGCGTAGTCTAGGCGGTAGTACTGGACAGAAAATTGTGCGTGGTCTACTCGGTTCTCTTTTCGGCAAAAAATAAAGTGATACTGCTTTGAAAATTAAGGGATAATTTATTATCCCTTAATTTTTTTATGGCTTTTATTTAATTTAGCATTGCAAATCCATTCTTAAAGGTATATTTTAAATACATCTTATAAATGATAGCCAAGAGAGATCAACAATGACTCCGCAGCAAATTGACCTTGTAAAAGCCACTGTTCCCGTTCTCCGTGAAAACGGCGTAGCGCTGACTGGATACTTTTATAACCGCATGTTGGGTAATAACCCTGATTTAAAAGAAACCTTTAACATGGGACATCAACGTAGCGGTGCGCAAGCACAGGCGCTTGCGGGGGCAGTTTTAGCTTATGCAGAAAACATTGAAGATCCATCTGTACTTTTACCTGTGGTTGAACTGATTGCACATAAACATGTCAGCTTAAACATCCAGTCACCAGATTACGGCATCGTGGGTGAAAACCTGCTGCATTCGATTAGTGAAGTACTGAATATTTCCATGGAAGATCCGCTAATTGGTGCATGGGCTGCGGCTTATGGTCAACTGGCTGATTTATTTATCAGTACTGAAAAAGCAATTTATGAGCAGCATCAACAAACCAAAGGTAGCTGGTTGGGCTGGCGCAATTTCAAAATCGCCAAAAAAGTTATAGAAAGCGACGAAATCACCTCGTTCTACCTTGCACCTGTGGATGGGGGCGAATTACCCAAATATGAAGCAGGACAATACATTTCAGTTCGCGTATTTGTGCCTGAACTAAACTTAAGACAGCCGCGTCAGTACACCCTTTCAACCAGCCCACAAGCAGATTACCTGCGTATCTCGGTGAAACGTGAGGATGAAAAAGGCGAACTTGCTGGTGGTTGGGTCTCAAGCACCTTACATGGTTTAGCGGAAGGCTCAGAAATTGAAGTATCTGCACCTACAGGCAACTTCTATTTAATTGATAGCAATAAACGCAATGTCTTTATCAGTGGTGGTGTCGGTTTAACCCCAATGATTGCCATGCTGAATCAACTGGTGACTTTAGATATGCCACAACCGGTGAGCTTTATTCATGCCTGCCGCAGTAGTCAGGTGCATGCCATGAAGCAGCATATTCAGGAACTGAAAAGCAAATATCCACGCTTGAGTACATTCACTGCTTATGAGTTCCCGCATGAATCTGATGTGCTCGGTGCAGATTATGATGTCGCTGGTCGTCTGGATCTAAGTACGATGGATGCTGCGCTACTGCCAGTGAATGCCGATTACTATTTATGTGGGCCGATGCCATTTATGGCAGCGCAACATCAGGCGCTTGTAGCACGTGGTATTCCAGCTGAAAATATTCACAGCGAAGCCTTTGGTACTGGCGGTGTTAAGCTTAGCTAAGCTGTGGCGCGTTTTTGTATAAGGCTAGCCTGTGATAGACTAGCCTTTTCCATTTATTGCGGCAGATTGAGTCAAACCCCATGCAACTCAATAAGTTTACAGATTATGCACTCAGAATCCTGATGTATGTCGCTCGTCCGAGTGATGTACCCTATACGATTGCAGATATCGCGCAAGACTTGCATGTGTCGCAAAATCACCTGGTGAAGGTGGTTCACTTCATGGGCAAGCAGCAATGGATTGTCACCATTCGTGGCAAAGGGGGCGGTCTTCGCCTAAATCCGGAAGCCAAAAGCCTGAAACTAGGCGAGATTGTCCGCACCCTGCAAGGCAACCAGCAAATCGTAGAGTGCAATACCCCACCCTGCGTATTACGTTCCCATTGCGGCCTGAAGGGTATTTTAGATCAGGCACTAGAAAGCTTTTATCAAAGCCTGAATCAATATACGCTTGGTGAAGTGGTTCAGCACGGTATTGTTCCTTCTCCGATCCATTCAGAAATCAACTTTTTAGAGTTGTCACAGAAAGCCTAACCAGCGCTTCAACATCAAGATTCGCACGAAGCCGTTACATCCTTTATAATGGTCGTTGCTATTTCAATTCAAAAGTAAGCTTCTATGCGTCGCAGTGAAAAATCCAAAGACACCAAAGCCAGACTCGCTCCGAAACAAAAAATCAGTTATGAGAAAAAAGCTGACCCTGCATTGACTGAATACGCAGTACAGTCTCTGACTTGGTTACGCCAAGCTGAATTTTTGATGAGTGCGCCAAAACTGTCTTTATGCGTAGAAGATACAGGCTATGAAATTGCATTTGCTGGCCGTTCTAATGCCGGCAAGTCCAGTGCGATCAATACCTTAACCAACCAAAAGCAACTGGCGCGCGCATCTAAAAAACCTGGTCGTACTCAAATGATCAACTTTTTTAGTTTGGGTAATCCTGATCAACGTCTGGTCGATTTACCCGGTTATGGGTATGCAGCTGTTCCGGAAGCCATGAAAATCGTCTGGCAGAAAGAGCTGGAAAACTATCTGATCCATCGTAAGAGTTTGCAAGGTCTGGTGTTATTGATGGATATTCGTCATCCCTTACAACACTTTGACTTGATGATGCTGGAATGGGCGCATTCACGCCATTTATTCGTACATATCCTGCTGACCAAAGCCGACAAGCTGAACCGTGGCCCAGCCAATAAAGTGCTATTAGAAGTTAAACAGCAATTGAAAAAGATGAAACTTGATTTCTCGATCCAGTTGTTCTCATCCCTGAACCGGATCGGCCTAGAAGAACTGGCCAGTGTCATGGCGGGTCGTTTGAATTTCACCCTTGATCAACCTGCTGAATTTGACCTTGATCAGATTCCTGAAGCCTCGGAAACTGATGTAGAACAATAAAACATGCATTTTATGCAACTTGATGCATTAAATAATTTTTAATTGTCCCGTATTGCTAATCACAAACACTAGGCAGTTTTCATATACTGCTTAGTGTTGGTTCATTGCACTATCGATTAGGACTAAACAACAATGAAATTACTATCATTTGTGAAGAGCAAACTTGGTTCTTCGATTGACTATAAAATCCTTCCGCGCAAAGTCAAATTTGATTGGGAAAATACACCAGTGGACTGGATTCCAAACCAGCCATTTGCCAGCTATTTTATTAATGAAATTAACAATATCTTACCTGCGGGTGAGTTTTGGTTTTGCCGTTTATATAACAAAGTCCTGCCTGAAATTACCGATGAAAAACTAAAACAGGATGTGCAGGCATTTATTCGTCAAGAAGCCATGCATGCTGTGGCCCACACCTCTGCCAACAAGGAATATCTCAGCCAGCGCAATATCGATATTCAGCGTAATCTCGACATTATGGACTTCTTATTTACCAAAGCTTTGGCAGATAAACCTTTCGGCAAAGAAATCCCGAAAGCACTTGATCATCAATGGGATCTATTCCGTCTCGGAGTGATTGCCACCGTTGAGCATATGACTTGTGTACTCGGTAAATATGCGCTTTACAACAAACGCTGGGAAGAACTGGGCGCCGATCCTGAAATGCTTGACCTGATCAAATGGCATGGGTCGGAAGAAATTGAACACCGTACCGTTGCCTTTGATCTTTACCGTCATTTAGGTGGGGGCTATCTCGCACGTTACTACCTGAGTGTTGTAGTCATTGCGGGTGTCTTAGGACTCTGGGTTGACGGCGCAGCCCATATCATGAGCCAAGACCCACGTTTTGCTGATAAAAAACCGAGTGTGTTCAAGCCATGGATCTGGATTGAATGGTCCAAGATTGCCTTAAAAGATTCTAAAATCTTACCCGGCCCTGCATGGCTGGTGGCACAACAGCTTGACTACCTGATGCCGTGGTACGACCCAGTTAAGGAAGGCAATACTCAAGATGCCGTGAATTACTTAAACAATTCACCAGCCGCAAAACGCGCTTTACAACAAGCCGCTTAAAGCTTAAGACATAAAAAAAGCAGGAATAATCTCCTGCTTTTTTTATTCCAATACAGCTTAGCTTGCCTCAGCTTCTGCCTGTTTGGCATAGCGATCCACCACCACACTGATCATCATGTCACCTTGCACATTCACCACGGTGCGTACAGTATCAAGCACACGATCAATCGGTAATAAGATGGCAATCGCTTCCGCAGGTAAGCCTACCGATTGCAGCACCATAATCATGGTCACCATACCCGCACTTGGAATCCCCGGTGCACCCAATGATGCAATCATGGCGGTTAAACAAACAATAATTTGCTGAGTCAGACTGAGATCCAGACCCATTAAATTGGCAATAAATAAAGCCGCAGCAGCTTCATAGAGCGCCGTACCATCCATATTTAACTGCGTCCCAAGCGGGATGACAAAACCTGCCGTTTGTGGTCGGACCCCCAGGTTTTCTTGCGCACACTTCATGCTCAGAGGCATGGTGGCAGAACTGGAACTGGTGGCAAAGGCGGTGACCAAGGCAGTTCTCGCCCCTCTGAAAAAGGTGATCGGATTCATGCGCCCAAAAATCCACAGTAAGGCAGGTAATACCACCACACCGTGGAAAATGGTGGTTCCCGTCACCACCGCCGCAAACTCGACCAAACGGCTCAGTACCGACAGATCCTCGGTCGCAATCAACTTCGCCAAGAGTGCAAAAATACCAATTGGCGCCAGCTTCATTACCCAGCCGACCAGCATCATCATGATGTCAAAAAATTGCTGGCTGATGTTGCGGATCAAAGTAAAACGTTCCCCGCCCTTGACCAAAGCCACACCCAGAAACAGGGCAAACACCACCACGGCCAGCACATTGCCTTCACTAAAGGCCTTAAATGGATTAATTAAGGTATTTTGAATAAAGGTAGTAAAGAAACTGGAGGGTGTTAAGGTATCGGGAGTCTGATGATTATCCATGGCAGCCTGAAACAGCTGGATATCCACACCTTTACCGACATCGAATAAATGCGCACAACTAATTCCTAAAATCAAAGCTAAAGTCGTCGTGGTTAAACAGCTCAACGCGGTAATTTTCCAGACCCGACCGAATTGACCGCCTGCCTGCAAATTAGAAACACCCACCACAATCGAACTAAAGATCAGTGGAATCAGTAGCATTTTCAACAAGCCGATAAAAATGCTACTCAACACCCCCAGGCCATATAGACTGTAGTCAACAAATGCCGTTTGCGGATAAGCAATCAGCAGAAAACCAAAGGCTACACCGAGCACGGCGGCAATTAAAATTTGTGTATTTAGATTCATTGTGAATGGATAAAATCTTTTAACTTAGCCGTACTATGGCATGCTCATGTTGAAGAATCGAGCAATTTTTTGTCACATCTTTATGATAAAAAAAGCCATCAGAATGATGGCTTTAATGTGGATTTATTTTTTACTGGGTTTCGATTTCTCTGAGCCGAATCAAACCTTCCTGGACTGTACTACAGACCAGTTGACCATTTTGCCACATCCGTCCAAAGTTCAGACCACGTGAACTGGCACTCACGGTTGCTTCCATCTCATAGAGCATCCATTCGTCAGCCCGGAGCGGACGGTGGAAATAAATGGTGTGATCGATACTGGCACATTGCAGATTCGGTGAAATCCAAGATAAACCATGCGGACGCAATGCCGTGGTCATCAGGGTAAAGTCGGAATAGAACGCGACGATGGCCTGATGTAAGGAAATTTCATCCAGATCTTGCGGGATTGTGCCATGGGTCCGAATATAATGCGCATAAAACGGCGCCTCGGGCTGCGGCTGAAACGGATTGATCAACTGGGTTGGACGAATCTCGACATGGCGTTCACGCATAAAGCTGGCACGCACATTTTCAGGCACAAAATTAATCAGGCTTTCCTTCAGCTCATTTTCAGACTTTAAGCTCTCAGGCAACGGGTATTCTGGCTCTTTGTGCTGATAGTTTAGCCCCTCTTCGGGATTGGCAAAAGAGACCATCGCAGAAAAAATAATACGTCCATGCTGAATAGCCCGAACCTGCCGACTGGCAAAACTCTTGCCATCGCGAAGTGGATCAACTTCGTAGATAATCGGTGCATTCACATCGCCGCCGTACAGGAAATAGGCATGTAAAGAGTGTGCTGGACGATCTGTGGTATATGACGCTGCTCTCAAGGCTTGTCCAAGAACCTGTCCACCGAATACTCGTTTGCCAACCAGATTGCGGCTATTGCCTCGGAAAATATGCTCTTCCAGCTTTTCCAGAGTCAAAAGTTCAACCAGTTCTTGAGTTAACGCATTCATGTAATATTCTTCCAACATCAATGAGGAGAGATCAACCAATCCTTTCAGGGTTGATCATTGTGATTGTGCCACAAATTCAGATAACAATGGTCAGGATAAAATGATTCATCCGTCACGTTAATCGTATTTATAACTGCTAAAAATACGATTTTTAACGATAAAATCTACCAAATACGCTATATTTTGTCAGAAAATAACATACCGTTTTATGTCAGAATACCGCAGAATGTCGTGTTCATCATGAATCGATGCCAGGATTATGATTTAGGAGTTTGTAATGTCCAAGACTGGATTTGGTCAAATGTATCGCCAACTTTCGAGTAAGTTACTTGACCTGGTGGTCACCCCACATGTTCTTGGTGAAGTTCCTACAGAATCCACCACAACTGAGCAACAGACAACAGAATCAAATAAGCTAGTCTGCTATGTTTTACAGAATTATTCGCGTAGTAACGCCTTGGTGGTGGATGGAGAAACCCGTCGCCTCAATTTAAAACCCGCGCTGGATCCTTTGAGTTTTGGTGCTTATCAAGAAAAAAACTCCGTCCTGTTCTTACATCACAACGAAAATAATTTCTTTAACACCCAAACCTTTCCTCCTCGCCTATTACAACTGGTTGAAGCACTCGAACAGCACCCTGAAGTGGATATTCAACTGGTGCCTGTAACCGTACTTTGGGGACGTTCACCAGATAAAGAAGATTCCTGGTTCAAACTATTATTCTCTGATACCTGGGCCACTCCAGGTACCGTCAAGCAGTTGATGAATATTGGCTTGCATGGCCGCCAGTCTTATTTAGAGTTTCATGAGCCGCAATCGTTGCGTGAACTGGTCGACTATGCCAAGAGCAATCACCCGAATGTTTCACCCGCGACCTATATTGCCAGCTCATTAGATACTTATCTCGATCAACAACGTGAAGTGGTGCTCGGCCCGGATTTATCGGATCGTCGTAACGTCATGCAATCGGTGATCAAATCTCCTGAAGTACAAGATGCGATTCGTCGTGAAAGCATCCAGCATAAAATCAGCATGCTTGAGGCAGAACGTCGTGCCATCGGTTATGTCAATGAGATTGTTTCGGATTATTCTGCCTCGGCAGTCCGTTTTGCCGATATGGCCCTGACCCGTCTATGGACACAGCTCTATGACGGTGTTGAAGTACATAACTTCAGTACGGTCCGTGAACTGGCAAAAGATTATGAAATCGTTTACACCCCGTGTCACCGCAGCCATATCGATTATTTGTTATTGTCATACGTGATTTATAAACGTGGCTTGATGATTCCCTATATCGCAGCCGGTGATAACCTCAACTTACCATTTGTCGGTCAGTTATTACGTGGGGGCGGTGCCTTCTTTATTCGCCGTTCTTTCCGCGGCAACGCGCTTTATACTTCTGTATTTAAAGAGTATTTATACAGCATCTTGTCGCGTAACACACCAATCGAATACTTCATTGAAGGTGGCCGTTCACGTACAGGGCGTTTACTCCCGCCGAAAACCGGTATGCTGGCAATGACCATTCAAGGGCATTTACGCGGCCCAGCCAAACCGATCGTATTCGTACCGACCTATATCGGTTATGAACGCCTGATGGAAGGTTCAACCTATGTTGGTGAAATGCAAGGTAAACCGAAAGAAGCCGAATCCATTTTTGGTATCGTTAAAACCTTACGCAAAATTGAACGTATCTTCGGTAAGGTGCATGTGAATTTTGGCGAACCAGTGTTCCTGAATGATATCCTGAAACAGAATAATGTAGAGCAAAACCCGACTGATGTACCAAGCTCGACCGAGATTTCAACCGTGGTTGCAGACTCAGCACATCTGATTCTGGAAAATATCAACCGCGCTGTCGTGATTAATCCGGTTTCATTGCTCTCGTTAATTTTATTGGCGACACCGAAACACACTTTGGATGAAGAGATCTGTGCCAAACAACTCGACATCTATCGTGATCTGGCCACCCAGCAACCTTATGATGAACGCACTCAAGTAACTTCATTATCAGGTAAAGAAATCGTTGCCTATGGTCTCAAGCTGAAGCTGATCAAACGTGTACAACACGTGCTGGGCGATATTATTGCGATTGAAGATAATCAGGCCGTGTTGCTGACTTACTTCCGTAATAATATTTTGCATGCCTTTGTGTTACCGTCATTGGTCGCATCTCTGGTTGAGCACAACGGAAAAATTCACAAGAATGATTTAAGCAACGTGATTCGCACCTTATATCCATTCTTGAAAGCTGAACTGTTCATGAAGTGGCAAGCAAGCGACTTGCAGCAGCAGATTGATAGCTATATTGATGCTTTGGTGAAGATTGGCCTGATTTTCCAGGATCACGATGGTAACCTGTTTAGCCCAACACCAAACAGTGAAGAACATCAGAAACTGGTGACTTTGGCAATGCCGGTCAAACAGAGTCTTGAACGTTACTACATGACGCTAGCCCTAATCACCCAACGCGGTTCAGGCAATATCTCGACCAAGCAAGTTGAAGAGCTAAGCCATTTATTGGGTCAACGCCTCTCTGTACTTTATGAGTTCAACTCGCCAGAGTTCTTCGATAAAGCCCTTTTCCAGAGCTTTATTAAAGTGCTGACCCAGCAAAATTACATTCGTAACAATGAACAAGGCTTCATTGAATATGATGATAACTTCAGTGAAATGGCTGCAGGTGCGCAACTGGTGCTGGATGAAACCACCTTACAAATGCTACAGCACATCACGACCTTTAGCGATGAAGAGTTGGCTGAAGCATTGGAAGCAATGGCTTCACAACAAGCCAAACGTCGTTTAAAACGTAAGAAAGCATAAGCATAAAAAAAGGCAACTTCGGTTGCCTTTTCCTTACACTGTTAACGGCGGCATGCCAGATATTTAGGATCATCCTGACAGCGCAAGCGGTTAATCAGCTCGACAAAGTAGCCATCGTAATACTCAGCATCGACATAACGTTTACTGATTTTAGCCACTAACGCATCATACCCCTGCTTTTCATAGCCCGAGATATCTGCCCAGTAATAAGCGGGTAAATGGTTTTCCCACTGGATCGCCTGCGCGGCTAATACATTACTGTTATTCACAAACCAGTCGCGTATCTGATGGCCGAATCCAGCCGGATAAGCTTGTGGCCGGATGACCACATTCATTGCAAAATAAGCCACAGGAAAATTTACCACCTGCATCGTCTCACCAAATTCCTTTTTAAGATTATAAGGCAGTATTCCATACGCAGGCGCTGCCAGAATATCGATCTTTTTATGCTTGAATGAATCCACTGCATTGGAAAAATCGACATATACCGGTTTGGCGCCAACACTTTGCACCAGTGCCAGTTGCGGCGGATTATCTGCCAGGATTCCAATAGTTTTATTGCGTAATTGTGAAACCTTATTGATCTGTTGTGTGTTCATGATCATATAAACCGTTCCAATCGGAATCATGCCCAACACTTCATAATCCTTTGCCACCATACGCTTTTCGACATTGGAATGATTCAGCAGTTGCAGAAAAGCCCGGGCCACCCGATTATTCGGAATGAGTCCAATTCCCCCGGTGGTGCCCATAAAACGATTGTAGCGATAGGTATTGAAATTCGAAGCGACCAGACCAGAACATTGCTTTTGCTCAAATGAGCGTATTGCATCCTTTTCATTCTTAAAGATTTTCAGTTTTAATTGCACCTGATTTTTTAAGGCGTAGGCCCGCACATCTTGTAAACGGCGACTAATATCGCCTTGCGTGCTTAAAGGATCAAATACACACCAGCTTTGCTCTGCTGCCCAGCCCGTTGTCGTCATCAATCCAAGCAGGCTCATGCAGATTATTTTTTTCATGTTTCACCTTTTATGCCTTGCAGCAAACCCCGTGCTTAATTCAGGCAGTTCCTTTGCGGAATCTGTTGGTATTTTAAGTTCAAAATCCATACCAACTCTTTAAGCTTTCTTTAGGGTGTGTTGACACTTTTAGATTAAAAAATAGCGAAGTAGTAAAATTAAATCGCCAAACCCAATTCTACTATTCGCTATGCCTCGTACCATGTTAACAGATCAACACTGGCAAAAGTTGAAAGCT
>NZ_JANBOE010000012.1:0-93940 GCF_035615075.1 Acinetobacter sp. IK40
AACAGGTAATTTAGATATTTAGCAAACTTATCAACCAACCCAAGAATCTAACCATTTTAGCCAAATCCTTGTTTCTCAACAAGTTTTTATCTGCATCACCGCCGATGGATGTGCATTCTACAGCATTCCTAACCCAATGCAACACCCTTTTTTAAATTTATTTGATTTATTTGATCGAGTGTATATTTTTAGAGCAAAATTACATTTTTTCTTATATTTTTCGACCGAATTTGTTTTAATACGATAAGAACAATTAAACTGTACTCTCGATATCTATGTTTTGCGTTAAGTGACGCAATCATTTTAATGACTGTATTATTTCGCTCTCACAGCGATTAAGGACTTATATGCATTACTCGAATTTTATCTTGCTTGGGTTGTTAACTGCTGGAGCGTGTTCATCAGTATTTGCGCAAGAGACTCCAACTGAGTCTACCGCTCAAACTGCGACATCACAAGCACAGGTTACTCCTGAGCAAAAGGTTTCCACCATTCAAGCCATAAAAGACTTAAAGCATCTCACCAAGAATGATTTAAAAGTAAATGCCAATGCTGCACAACCGGATGCAGTGAAAGATCCTTTACAGCCATTGAATCGTCAGATTTACGCATTTAATGACATGTTAGACCGTAACTTGTTAAAGCCAGTTGCAATTCAATACGTGGCTAAAGTTCCTGAACCTGTGCGTAGTCCTTATCGTCAGTTCCGTAAAAACCTGGGTGAGCCATGGAATGCGGTGAATCAGCTCATTCAAGGCCGCCCTACCCGAGCAGCAAAAACTTTAGGTCGTTTTACGGTAAATACGTTAACCACTTTAGGTTTTGCTGATCCTGCGCGTCGTTTGGGCTTAGACACAGAAGAAGAAAGCTTTGGCGTGACGCTGGGTTATTACGGTGTCCCTTCTGGGCCTTATGTAATGTTGCCTTTCTTTGGACCAAGTACCTTCCGTGATGGTTTTGGCTTGGCAGCCGACAGTTTTGGGCGTCCACAAAAATATTTACTGGATGATCAAGACGGGATTTACTGGTCTACCAATGTATTACAAGCCGTTGATGCACGTTCACAAATTCTGGATATTGAAGAAAGCCTGAAAGGTGATAAATATTCCATGATCCGTGATTTCTATTTACAGCGTAAGGCTTTCCAGATTTCAGAGAAACGTGGTGACTCTGATGATGTTTCTTTTGTTGGTGATGCAGATGATGTTGACGACTCATCTTCTGACGAAAAATGATCATATTAAAATAATGTTTTACAAACTTATGTATTGTCAGGGAATTTAAACTCTGGCAATACTATAGTTATAGGTCATCTTTCATCTATGATGAATTAAAAATGATCATACAAAGGATTGACTATTCATCTATGTATTTCATTCAACCCACACGCGCCATACCCTGTCTAGATCAAGCTTTAACCGAGTTACCAAGTTTGCAGATCATTCGAGTTGATGATCTGGACTTGTATGATCAAACCATTATTGCGATTGCCGACGTACAAGATTTTTTAAAGTATCAATGGAAGTTGCCGACGGTGGTACTTGCCTTTGAACATGAAGGTGCGGCTTTGGCACAAGCATGGGAACTGGGAGCCTTGGCGGGCTGGATTTGGGATAACTTACCCAAGAATCCAATCCATTCTTTATTCAAGATCGATGCGCAATATAAACGTAATCAGGATAGCCGTGACTTACCTTCGGCGGCCGAATTACAAAAACGTTTGTTGCCGAACCCGATTGAGCTGCCAAACTACCAGTTTGAATCTTTCTTTCAGCCTTCGGCTTATTTGTCGGGCGACTGGTATGACTATTGGCGTTTGAATGATGAAGAAGTGCTGTTCTATCTGGCAGATGTATCAGGACATGGTGTCACCAGTAGCCTATTAACCTCGTGGATGGCCGCCTTTCATGGTCGCTCAAAAACACCAGGACAATTAATTCAGAAACTCAATGCCATGTTGGTGCAAGAAAATATTGAAAAGCACATCACCATGGTGGCTGGTATTTTAAATCTGGCGACCCATGAAGTGCGTTGGTCGAGTGCAGGACATTACCCACCCCCAATCATTTTTGAACCGAACCAGCCTCCACAGATTTTAACCACCAGTAGCTTTCCCTTAGGGCTCACCGAGGAACTGGAAGTTGAAGAGCATCGCTGTGTATTAAGCCCTCAGGCACGCTTCATTGTGTGTTCGGATGGTGCGCTTGAACCTTTCGATGGTGGCCTGAATGATCAGTTTAATCAACTGGTCGAACACCTGCAAAATGATGCCTTTAAAGCACCCGACCATGTCGCGGATGACATTGCAATACTCAGCCTTCGCCGAATGAATTAATTTAAATATCATTAACTTAACCAAATCCAGGCATCCACCCACTTGTGTCTGGAATATCACTATGGGATAATTTTATATCCTTTCTCTGAAAATGGCATTTATATGTCAACAGGTCATGTTGAATATGCAAGTTTGAACGGAACGCATATTTTCAAGCTTATTGGCGAAGTGCGTGCTCACTCTTGTATAAGTCTAGACAAACTGCTCAACCGAATTGAACAACAGCAAAATGTTGTTGGTGCAATCGTTGACTTAACTGAAACCACGTTTATTGACAGTACCGTTTTAGGCATTCTGGCAAAACTGGGTTTAAAGCTAAAGCAAGTTCATCAGATCCAAGCAGTCATGCTGTCAACAAATCCGGATATTACCACCTTGGCCAACAGCATGGGGCTAGGTCAGGTATTTGTGATTTTAAATTACTGTGGCGATCCGAGTGTATGTACGTTAGAGCTTACCGATGAACATGTCACTCATAGTGCCATGCTCAATACTGTGCTCGATGCACATAAAACACTGATGCGTTTAAATGAAAATAACCAGAATATGTTTGAACCTCTGGTTAAACAATTGCAAAAAGAACAAGATTGCCTCAATCTCGATGCACATAAACAAAACGCTTGATCATTAAACCTGATAACGCGGCGCCTATATGACTTTACTCTCTGTTGTACAAATGAACTCCCAAAATGATATCGAAGCCAATTTCGTTATCATTGAATCATTAATTCAACAGAGTAAAGCTCAGGCAGCTGAACTGATCGTTTTTCCTGAAAACTTCGTCTGCTTTGCTGCGGGTAAACAGCGTGAGACCGCAGCGCAATTCGAGAGTATCCAGCAGCGATTAGAGCAACTGGCACATCGCTATCAGATCTGGATTATTGCAGGCACGCTCCCATGCCCTTTCCGTCCAGATGGTTCAATCATTCAGGATGGCCGGGTTCGAACCGTCAGTTTATGTATCAGTCCTGAAGGCACCGAAGCACGCTACGATAAAATTCATTTATTTGATGTGCAAGTCAGTGATGCCGTTGGCGGTTATCAGGAATCTAAATTCTTCGAACCGGGTGATCAGGTCATCGTTGCCAAGACACCTTTTGGTAATATCGGCCTGATGGTCTGCTATGACTTACGTTTTCCGGAACTGGCTTTAACCCTGCGCCAGCAAGGCGCCAATATGTTAACCGCCCCTGCTGCCTTTACCTATACGACGGGTCAAATGCATTGGCAGTTGCTACTGCAAGCGCGGGCCATGGATAGCCAATGTTATGTTTTAGGTGCTGCCCAGCAAGGCTGGCATGGTGAAAAACGTCAAACTTGGGGGCATGCCGGGATTACCAATAGTCGTGGCCAGCTGCTTCAGATGATCGAGACTGAAGGTCATGACCTCATCACCAGTGCATTTGATCTTGAAGAACAAAATGCTATACGTGCTTCTATGCCACTGATGCAACATCGCAAATTAATTAATTATTAAAAATGCCATAATCACAACATTTTCAATGTCGGTTTTGCACAAAATAACGGCAACAGCACATGTACTGACCGTATTGTTCAATTTTTATCAATGTAGCTTTTCTAGATTCATGATTTAATACAATTTATTTGATCATGATCGAACAAAGTCGAATGATTTTGGGATAGGCATGATGTAACATCATCAACTGATTCTTATTAAGCTTTATTCATGTTTAGATTTATCGCTGCTTTGTTTTTTTTGGGGACCACTGCATCACTTCATTCAATGACAGTTGATGCAAATATCGAGGAATCGGCAACTTCAGCAACGATCTTGTCTACCCCGCAGAATTTATCCTTAAATGCGTTTGGTCAATGGATTATTGGCTGGGGAACAGGTCCAGAAGGTGCCCGTCAACGTCTGGATAATATTCAACGTGAAGATGTTGCTGTGATTAAGCAAAAAGGTACCACGCTGGAAATGATCAAGGCCTGGCAGCAACATTTTGAACTTGAAGCGCAAAATAATCTTAGCAACCCGACAGCGCGTTATCGTGCCCGTCTGATGAAAAAAATTGCCGATCTGTGGTAATTCCCTAACAGAACACGTTTCTAACCTTGGCATAAGTTTGATTACTTATGCCTTTTGTTTTTTATAATCGATAAAAATTTTCCCACTGTTCAGCCCCGTCCTACGTACAGGCCTATTCAAACTAAACGGGCAACAACCGGACTCCCCACATCTAACAACCATGGCACCGACAACAAACCGACATTTACCCTACACGTATAACAACCAAAGAGGGCAAGATCGGCAACGTTTACTGACTTGTATTTTGCTTCAGAATCAGTACGATCAAATTGCATTCAATAATATTCAGGGATCATTATCATGTCATTAGAAAAAGTGGTTTATCGTGCGAAAGCAAAAGCAACCGGTGGTCGAGATGGCCGTGCAACCTCTTCTGACGGTGTCTTAGATGTAAAACTTGGTGTACCTAAAGAAATGGGCGGTGCGGGTGGCGAAGTCACCAATCCGGAGCAACTGTTTGCTGCCGGCTATTCTGCCTGTTTCTTGGGAGCAATGAAGTTTGTTGCCAACCGCGATAAGTTCAATATCAGCAAAGATGCCTATGTAGAAGGTGAGGTCGGTATTGGCCCCATTCCAACAGGTTTTGGGATCGAAGTTACTTTAAATGTATATCTGATCGGTATGGAACAAGCGGAAGCAGAACAACTGGTTGCTGCCGCACACATTGTTTGCCCGTATTCAAATGCAACCCGCAACAATATTGATGTGAATTTTAATATCGTGACTGCTGCATAATTTGAACGACCATAACAAAACAGCATGCGATCTGCATGCTGTTTTTATTTCAAAGCCTAAATTTATTCTTCAGCAGCTTCATTGGTGACACGAAGTACTTCTTCCAATGTGGTTTTACCTGCTAGGACTTTCAATAAACCATCATCACGAATGGACGCTGCATGACGGCGTGCATGATTTTCCAGTTCATACTCAGCCGCATTGCCATGAATTAAACGGCGCGTCGACTCATCGACTGGCACGATTTCATAAATAGCCGTTCGACCGCTAAAACCCACATGTGAACACTTTTCGCAACCCTTCGGTTCAGGCAGTTGCATAGCTTCATCGGCTTTAAGATGCTGGAAAACCTGACGTTCAAAAGCATCTGCCGCTCGCCATGTCACACAATGCGGACATAAGGTACGCACCAAACGTTGGGCAATCACTCCAATTAAGGAACTGGCCAAGAGGAATGGCTCGATTCCCATATCTTTTAAACGGGTTACTGCCCCAATTGCGGTATTGGTATGCAAGGTAGACAGTACCAAGTGACCCGTTAACGAAGCTTGAACTGCAATTTCAGCAGTTTCCAGATCACGAATCTCACCAACCATCACCACGTCAGGGTCCTGACGTAACATCGCCTTCAAGGCACGCGCAAAAGTCATGTCCACTTTGGTATTGACCTGAGTTTGTCCAATCCCTTCCAGTTGGTATTCAATCGGATCTTCGGCAGTCAGGATATTACGGGTATTGTCATTCAGATCAGACAAGGCCGCATACAAGGTCGTGGTTTTACCTGAACCGGTTGGGCCAGTCACCAGAATAATGCCATGTGGGCGATGCACCAGTTGAGTTAAACGCTCATAGTCATTTTTCATCAAGCCCAAATGGGTCATGTTGAGACGCCCCGCCTGCTTGTCCAGCAAACGCATCACCACACGTTCACCATGTGAAGAAGGTAAGGTCGAAACACGGACATCTACTTCACGTCCAGCCAGACGCAATGAAATACGGCCATCTTGCGGGACCCGCTTTTCAGCAATATCCAGTTTTGCCATGACCTTGATCCGTGAGACCAACAGTGGTGCCAGCTCACGACGTGGCTGAACAATCTCACGCAATTGGCCATCAACACGTAACCGTACTGATAGTTTTTTCTCGAAGGCTTCGATATGAATATCCGAAGCACTGACCCGAATCGCTTCTGATAATAATGCATTGATTAAACGCACAATCGGCGCATCATCTTCCTGATCCATCAGATCTTCGGCTTCAGGGACCTGATCGGCCAGACTCAATAAATCGGGATGATCTTCCAGCCCTGCTGCAACCTGTTGCGATTCGCCGGTATCCCCCGCATAACTGGAACTGAGTAAGGCATGAAATTCCTGATCACTACACAATTGATCGTGAGCAGATTTCCCCAAAATTCGACGCGCTTCCTGCAACGCAATACGCGCAGTGTCCTTGCGTCGTACAATAAAAATTTGATCACCTTCATAGCGCAATAAAACGCCATGTCGCTTCGCAAAACTATAAGGAATTTGTATTTGTTTAAGTATTTGCATCACACAAATAATGATAAGAGAAAGTATTGAGTGTACTCTAAGCAGATTACAGCGTGAAGTCTGTTTAGCATACTCACAAAGGAATTTTGCATCTTGTCTCAAAATAATCAATTTGAAGCGCCGCCTTCCAATACATTGAAATGGTGGGGCGAACAACAATTCGAACTTCAACAGGCCAAAGCTTGGCAATTCGGTTCATTGCTCTTTCGTCTGACCCGCGGCATCAAAGAATGGCGGCTGGAATATCATCGCCCTCAATTTCAGTATGACTACGAACAACAATGGCGGATATTGAACGATATCGAATTTGCCATGCCACCCCCTGCAAAAATTGAACGCTACATGTTCCATAAAACCAACAGTACCTTTCATCTGATGCCACGACTAGCTGACCGTTCAGTGGTGATTCGTCCTGTAGATCCGATTTATATTCCAGCGGGACAGCGCGGAACCTTATATATCAGTACGCCGTTGTGGATCGCTGGTCTGGTAGATGGGCTTTCTGAACCGCTTTTTGATATTCCCGTGATTCAACCGAAAGACACCTGGTTTGGTAAAGACCCACAGAATGGTGAGATTTGCTACGCCACTTCAGTCGACGGGCGTATCGATTTGAATCTACTGAAACCACGTGCTTTCCGAGCGGTGACCCCGATTGAGTTTCACAATACCAGTCATCATCAATTGCGCTTTGACCGTATGAATGTGCCGGTGCCTGCCCTGCCATTATTTTATAGTGAAAGTACAGGACGCTTATGGACCTCGCAAATCAAGGTCTATTACGAAGGAACCGATCATCCGGCCCGTATTCGCATTGAGAACAAAACTCCGACTCAGGCAGGTGAAGTCACCTATGTACATCCCCCTCGAGCCCCAGGTAGCACCTTATTCAATATGTTTGATTCATTTTTCTAAGGGGTTGCCATGCCGAATTCAAATATTCCAAAAGATGTTGCTGGCAGCCTGACCAGTGTTTTTACCAACATTAATTTTGAGCGGCTCAGCGAAATCGTAGTCGCCATTATTTTATGTTTTATCGGCTTCCTGATTGCGCGACTGGTGTCCAATGCCTTTATCCGCACCATTGGCAGCCGTTTTAATGCCCATCAACGCTTATTATGGCGTCGAGGCATTTTTTACTTTATTTTCTTGCTGTTCATCATGACCAGTTTAAGGGAAGCAGGTTTTAAACTGAGTGTCTTTCTCGGAGCAGCGGGGATCTTGACCGTGGCCTTAGGTTTCGCTTCTCAGACTTCAGCAACCAACTTGATCAGCGGTTTGTTCCTGATTGGCGAAGGCTCCTTTGAAGTCGGTGATACCATTCAAATTACCTTGATTCGGGGGCAAACTATTGAAGGTGAAGTGATTTCAATTGACTTACTCTCAGTCAAACTTTTGACGCTGGACAATGTTTATATTCGCTTGCCGAACGAACAGCTGATTCGAACACCGGTGATGAACTTATCCAAATATCCGATACGGCGGATTCCGATTACGCTGGCGATTAACTTCCATGAAGATATCATCAAAGTTCGGCAAGTCTTGTTAGATGTGGCAGCGAAATATCCACTGGTAATGGATGATCCGAAAGCAACAGTGACGGTAACGGCGTTCAGGGAGTCTTCCATTGAACTGTTATTTGCAGTGTGGTGCCGTCAGGAAAACTCACTCAAAGTCCGCGATGAAATGCAGGAACGGATTCGTAATGGCTTTCTGGAAAATGAGATCGAAATTCCAGTACCGAAGATGGGTCTGATTGATCGGCCTCTACCCTTGGAAAATGATGAAATCGATCAATATGCCAATCAGAAAGAACTGAAAAAAGACGAGAAAGAAAGATAATTAGCTTTCTTTCTCTGTTTCACTTAGCGCAGGTGGCAACGGTGCCAAATAAGCAATCACCAGCATTACCGCACCCGAACCAATAAACTAAATCACACGGGTTAAAGTGCCACTTTGCGATAAGTCCAATAACAACAACTTCATGACCACAATTCCCAATAAAGCCGCACCGACAAACCAGATTTGACGAATGTGACGGCGACTAGAAAAGGTCATCAGGATAAACGCCAGAATCACCCACAGCAGCGTTAAACTCAGTTGCACATCACCATTCGACCAGATTGCTGTGCCCCAAAATGGCGTCCCCAAATAATGATGCATGGCACGCACCACCACACTACTCAGCACCAATAGCCCAATCAAAATCGTGGTGACTTTAAAACCCCATTCTATCGAACGCTCTGCGCTAAAGTCATGATGATAAATCATCCAGATCAAGCCAAAGAACATCAATACAGACAGAATATCGGTCAGGTTAAATAGCGGTAGTACATAATATTGCTGCGCAGAATAAGGATCCAGACTGACCAATACCAACCAGAACAGGGTTAAGCACCAGATCGGAACCTGATGCAACAATTGGGTGTTCTTCGATATAAATTGCCAGATACTGTAAATCGCAGGGACAATCGCAAGCGCAACAAGCGGCATGATTGGAAAAATAGCCAATCCAATACTAGCGAGACTAAGCCAGAGCAAAGCCGACCACAGCATGAGCGATGCTTTAGACCTGTTATCACTCAAGAACATCAGGATCAAGGTCATGGCAATCGACGCTACAGCAAAGCTGAGCTGGTTTAAGCTACTCGACCAATGCCAAACTGAATACACATTTTGAGCAAAACTTTCCACGTAGAGCAATGCTAATAAGCCAGTTAACAAGATGAGCTGTACACTGCCCCATTGCAATCGAGATTTAAGCTTTACGGCCAGACTAAACAAAGCCAGCAAGATAGCTGCGACCGCGAGATATGGACTCAGCCCATGTTGTTGCCATTGCATCAATTCAACCGCAGCAATTGCTCCAGAATATAAACCAAGTGCTAAAAACACGCCGCTGAGCATGCGCGCACTGAAATATTTTTCGACTTCCTGATAATGCAACAAGTAAAAAGCCGAAATAAATTGCGCTAAAGCAAAAATCGCAGTACTTAAAATCGGGAAATGATCATTTGACCAGACCTGAAACAGCAATGCTACCGAACTGAGCAAGACCAGTGCAACACCCACATAACGACTTAAACGATAACGCTCGGTGACACCCCAAACGATTAATGCCGTGCCCTGAATCACCCAGCCGGTTGAGGTCCAGTGCGCCCCTTTGGCCAGCGGGAAAATTAATGCAACGAATACTACCGCAAGGATAAAAAAGCTTTTGGCTAAAATTGAAAGTTGCGGATACTGACGTTTAATCCAGAGATTTAAGGCAATGTAAGTCGCGGCAAGTGCAACGGCTCCCCATGTCAGTGCTGAGGTCGAGTTATGCATTAAATAAGCATGCAAGGAAAAGCCCAGCACAGGCACACTAAAGATCAGGCCGACATCTAGAATCGGCTGTAAGCGCTCAGATGACTGATCGGTTGGTTGCTGGTTTTGAGCGCGTAGCATTAACTGGCTATAACGGATACTCAGCCAGATAAATAAAGCGATATGCAACCACAGGATCACATCCAAAGTATCGAACTGCGACGTCTTGGCATACACCCCGATTCTAGAACCACCAATAAACATGGTTGCAAAGAACGCAATCTGATGCAGGATTTTCCAAGGTTGAATAAAGTTCAGCGCTGCCACCGCCAAGTTAATGACAAAGTAATAGCCAAACAGAAAAATCACATCCGGATGATTTTGTGGAATCACCAACGGTGCAAGATAAGCCATGGTCAAGGCCAACATGGCTAAATACAGGGCGTGTTGCTTTAAACTCAGATAAACTGTGACTAATAATAAAATCACAAATAGAATACTGGCCGTCGTTAAGCTGGCGATTACGGCAAAATGATGAGAGAAAATCAGCGTCAAGAAAATGACGGCTAACCCTACGCCTTGTAACGCAACTGCAAATAATTGATTTTTCTTTTGCAGTAAATAACCTGCAACCGTCGTCACTGCCCCTGCACTGGCAATAAAACCCAGCTTCACACCAAGACTGAGTTGCCAATGTTCACTGGCAAAACGTAATAATAAAACCACACCCACCATCAGTACCGCGACAGCGACACGCAGAATTGGATTGCCGTGTATCATCCAGTCCAGTGCGGGCTGCCAGCAACTTGGTGTATTCGGCTTGGTGGCTTGAGTCACTGGAGTCGAAGTCTGCCCACCTGGTGCTGCGGATTCAGTTGTTTGCTGCATCCATGCCGGATGCTGTACGGAGGCAATAGGATTAGAAGAAGCTGTAGTTGTGTGTTCAAGCTGCTGATCCAGCGGAGTTGACTGGGCTTGAGCGGCGCGCTCGACCTGAATCTGATGTTGTTGAATCGCATGCTGTTCCAGATGTAATAAACGGGTCTGGAATGCACTGATGGTTTGAATCAGGCACAACAGCAACACCAATAAAGCACCACCCGCCAACCACATCCATGTATTCGCATAGGCAAACAGGGCCACCAATGCCGTGCTATAAATCACAATTTTCTGGACAGCCATCCCTGTAACCAGCACAAAACCATTCCCGCTTGCTTGTTCAAGTTGTAGCAAGCGCTGATGAATCTCAGACAGAATGTGCACAATAACAACGGTCAGCCCGATCGTCGCGGCGATAACAGTCGCATGCCATTTGAATGCAACCGCACAAGCAAGCAACACCGTCAAAGCAATCAGGACTACGACTATTCCCTGTTTATCTTTTTTATACATAGACTTATATCAATTATGACAGCTTCATTGCTGGTATCTTACTTGATCACTGCATAAGCAGGTATTTTCACATACAAAATACTGCAAATCTTAAACCACAGTTCCCCTGCTACAGATTCCAGTTCAGATAAGACAGCCACCGCTTTTTCACGTAAAATACCGACTAATTTATAATTAGGATTTGCGCAATGCCACCTTTTGTCTTGGTTGACGGGTCTTATTTCTTATTTCGTGCTTTTCACGCTTTACCGCCATTAACGACGTCTACTGGCTTACATACCAATGCAATACGTGGTGCAATTTCAGCAATCCAGAAATTGATGCGTCGTACCCAGCCGACTCATATGGCAGTGATTTTCGATACGCCAGAGCCGACTTTCCGTCATAAGTTATCGCCGATCTATAAAGGTGATCGTCCAAGCATGCCTGAGGAGTTGTCTCAGCAAATTCCTTATCTACATGCATTGATCAGAGCACAGGGTATTCCGTTGTATAGTCTTCCTGGTGCGGAAGCAGATGACATTATTGGAACATTAACCAAACGTGCGCTTTCGGAAGGTCACCATGTCCTGATTTCCACCGGTGACAAGGACATGGCGCAGCTGGTCAACGAACACGTCAAATTGGAAGACAGCTTCAAAGAACGTGTTTTAGATGAAGCGGGCGTTTTTGAAAAATTTGGGGTTCATCCCAACCAGATCATTGATTACCTGACCCTGATGGGCGATGCGTCTGACGGCATCATGGGTGTGCCGGGCGTGGGTGCAAAAACGGCAGCAAAGTTGTTAAATGAATACGGCACCTTAAGCAATATCATTGCCAATGCCGATCAATTGAAAGGCAAAATTAGCCAGAACATTAAAGATAATCTAGACAACATCAAAATTGACCA
Organism: Acinetobacter sp. IK40; assembly: GCF_035615075.1. Taxonomy (NCBI): domain Bacteria; kingdom Pseudomonadati; phylum Pseudomonadota; class Gammaproteobacteria; order Moraxellales; family Moraxellaceae; genus Acinetobacter; species Acinetobacter sp. IK40. The sequence goes on from NZ_JANBOE010000012.1 coordinate 12,267, forward strand.
TCAATTGGCAAGTATTGTTTGTGATCTTGATCTGGCTTTAGACTGGCATGACCTGAAACTTACCAATCCAAATGTAGAACAGTTACGTCACCTGTATACCGAGCTTGAATTCCGTAACCAGTTACAGTCGCTGGATCATCCCAATAATCCGAATAGCCCTGCTTATCAACAGGCTGCACAAAGTATTGCCAAAGCAGAACAAAAAACTGAGCAAGTGGTGATTGAAGATCATGCCAGTCTGACGAGTCAGGATGATCAACTGGGTACAGCGACCTACCATACCGTGCTGAGCCAGCAGGATTGGGGTGCATTATTGCAACGTATGCAGCAAGCAGATCATTTTGCGATTGATACTGAAACTACCAATCTGGACTACCGCTTTGCTGAGCTAGTCGGGTTCTCGGTCGCCTTTGATGCCAATGATGCGTACTATGTTCCGGTTGCCCATGATTATGAAGGTGCACCAGAACAACTGAATCGTGAACAGCTTCTGGCCCAGATCAAACCGATTCTTGAAAATGAACAGGTCAAGAAAATTGGTCATCATTTAAAATATGATGCCCACATCTTTGCCAATCACGGTATCACCATTCAAGGCTGGTATTTCGATACCATGCTGGCGTCTTATGTATTGAATGCAGCAGCAACCAGACATGGCATGGATGATGTTGCACGTCTTTATCTCAGTCATTTGACCACGACTTTTGAACAGATTGCCGGTAAAGGCGCCAAACAGAAAACCTTTAACCAGATTGAGCTTGAAGTGGCAGCGCATTATGCCGCTGAAGATGCGCATGTTACCTATCGCTTATACGAAGTGCTTGCAGCAAAACTGAAAGCCCATCCGGAACTGGTCAATATTCTACATAACATTGAGATGCCTGTTGCACGCGTGCTCACGGGCATGGAAGAAGATGGGATTAAACTGGATCACGCTTTCCTTGATCAGCTCAGTGTAGAGTTTTCCGAAACCATTCAGACTCTTGAAGCACAGGCAGCCGAGCTGGCAGGTGAAGCGTTTAATGTCGCATCCCCAAAACAGGTTGGTGAAGTGCTGTTTGAAAAGCTTGGACTTAAAGGTGGCAAGAAGACGGCAACCGGTCAATACAGTACCAGTGAAAGTATTCTTGAGAAAATTGAACATCCATTGGCTGAAGTGATTTTAGAGCATCGCGGTTTGGCGAAGCTCAAAAATACCTATACCGATCGCCTGATTGTGCAGTCAAATGATGCAACCCACCGGGTGCATACCAGCTATCACCAGGCCTTAACGGCGACAGGTCGTTTGTCTTCAACCGATCCAAACCTGCAAAACATTCCAATCCGTACTCCGATTGGTCGTCAGATCCGTAAAGCCTTTATTGCGCCTGAAGGTCGCGTGTTACTCGCTGCCGATTATTCACAAATCGAATTACGTTTGATGGCGCATTTCTCGCAAGATGATGCGTTGGTGCATGCTTTCCAGCAAGGTCAGGACGTACACCGCCGTACCGCTTCCGAAGTACTAGGGATTGATATTGAAGATGTCACCAATGACCAACGTCGTCAGGCCAAAGCGGTCAACTTCGGTCTACTCTATGGGATGTCTGAATTCGGTTTAACCCGTCAGCTTGGCTTTAGCCGTGAAGAATCACGTAGCTATATCGCGCGTTACTTCCAACGCTATCCAGGGGTACTGGATTATATGGAACGTACCCGCCAGATCGCACGTGAGCAAGGCTTTGTGGAAACCATTTTAGGTCGACGTTTGTATACGCCAGACATTATGGCGAGCAACAAGATGATCAAACAGGCGGCTGAACGAGCAGCAATCAATGCCCCGTTACAAGGCAGTGCGGCAGATATTATTAAGCTGGCCATGATCGCCGTCGATAAAATGCTACCCAAAGATCAGGCCAAGCTGTTACTACAGGTCCACGATGAACTTGTGTTTGAAGCAGATGTGGCAATCGCAGATGAGCTTTCCAAACAAATTGCTGAAGTGATGCAATCGGTATTGGAAATTTCAGTGCCATTTGTGGTGGAAGTCGGACAGGGTCTAAACTGGGATGCTGCGCATTAAGCTAGCCTGAGTGCACAAAAACAAAATGTTTCTTGCAGACAGGGGATAAACTCCCCTGCGCTACAAGAACACAATAATAAAGAATAGCCGATAACAATTAATTCGTATAGGAGAAAGGAATGCAACATGTCCTTTAATCAAGTCCAATTCAAGCGTTTTCACTCTATTGATTCATTACGCTGTATTTCAATCTTTCTGGTGTTACTGCATCACTTCAATATTCCTTACAAACTATTTGATACTTCCATTAACTTCCAGGTTTTTGGCGAAAACATCACCACGCTTTTAGCCCGCAATGGTAACTACGGCGTCACCATGTTTTTCGTGATCTCGGGCTATCTCATTACCTCCCATACCATCAAGCGTTGGGGAGCATTGCAGCAGATCAATACCCGGGACTTTTATATATCACGATTTGCACGCATCATGCCGACCCTGATTCTGCTGATTTGTGTGGTCAATCTTCTCGGTGCATTTGAGCTCAAGCCTTTTATGACGCAAGCCCCAAATGGCATCGTGGTGGCTCAATCCACCGTCAATCTGGCAGCACTGACCTTCTGGATGAATCTGCTGATTATCGAAAATGGCTGGGTCAACTATGCGCTTGGCGTGTTATGGTCATTATCTGTGGAAGAAGTCTTTTATTTGCTGTTTCCGCTGACCGCGCTACTATTTAAGAGAAAACCCTACTTTCTATTGGTGTGTTTCGCCTTAATTCTATTTGCACCCTATTTTAGATCTTTGCACTATGGTGAAGAAGGTGGCGCGTACCTCTATCATTACTTCTCTAGTTTCGACGGGATTGCTTTTGGTTGTGTGGCTGCGCTGCTGGCACCACAACTGAAACTACAAGCCCGCACTTGGTCAGGCCTGAAATATATGGCGATTGTGACCATGTTTATCATCTATTTTTCTGCCCCGATTAAACAAAACTGTGTTTGGGGAATCAGTCTATTTGCACTGGCAACTGCAATCATCATTCTTGCGAATGTCGCAAATGAGCAGGTTATACAGGTTCAGCGCTTGAAGTGGCTGCAAGAGATTGGTAAGAACAGTTATGAAATTTATTTATTCCATCTGATTATTTTAGGTTTTTTCAAACTGTTTTATACACCAGCACTGACCGAGGGTAATATTAAACTGGTGTTATTATTAGTCTATCTTATCCTCGCCATTGGATTAGGTGCCTTGATTGCACGCTACTTTTCCAATCCCTTAAACCGGGCCATACGACAACGCTTGATCAAGAAATAAAAAAAATGGGCATGACGCCCATTTTTTTTATTGAATCAAACCTACTTAAAGGCCCGTTAACAGGACTTTAGCCGCTTCATTCATCAGGATCTCAGCCACATACAGTGCCAGAAATGCCAGAATTGGAGAAAGGTCAATCATCCCCATATTCGGCATGATACGACGGAAAGGTGCAAGTAAAGGCTCAGCCAGCTCCTGAATCACTTCGATATATGGCGAGCGTGACTGGGTAAACATCACCACCCAACTTAAAATAATGGTGGCAAAAATCAAATAACGACAGAAACGGATCAGGTCCTGAATCATGGTCACAAAGGTGGTCACCACCAGATACACAGCACTGTGTGGCATCTGCCCTGATAAATACATCAGGCCGAACATCTTCAGTAAATACAGTACCAGCAACAACGCTACTGCCGCTAAATTGACACGACCTTTACCTACTGTTGGAAAAATACGACTAAAAATATCTACAATCTTGGTTGCTTTCACTGTCGAAAGTACCACCGGATTGTATGGACTCACTGCCGCCAATTGCATTAAAAAACGGAAAAAGACCAATAAAATTGCAACATTGATCAAAACACCAAAAATTAGCGCAGAACTTGCACCCATAATTGTCTTATCCTACTTAAACCGATTTAGTCTTGTCACTCAGCTCTTGCGCAAGCTCTTGGCTACGCTTCTGAGCTGCTGCAAGCGCTGCTTGAATATTTTGTGAAATCTGGGCACGGTCAAACACCTCTAAAGCTGCTTGGGTTGTGCCGTTGGGAGAGGTCACATTTTTACGTAATTCTGCGGGAGAATTTGAACTGGTAATTGCCATTTGTGCCGCACCTAATGCGGTTTGCAAGGTTAATGCAGTTGCAACCTTTTCATCCAGTCCCAGATTTTTACCAGCGCGAATCATACTTTCCATCAAATAGAAGAAATATGCAGGACCAGAACCCGATACTGCAGTTACTGCATCAATCTGTGCTTCATTTTCTACCCAGAGGGTCAAACCTGTCGCTGCAAGAATCTGACTGGTCAATTCACGGTCTTGGGCATCAACTGCTGCAGGTGCATAAATCCCATGGGCACCCGTCTGCACCAGCGCTGGCGTATTCGGCATAACACGGACAATACGCTGACTGCCACCAATCAAATCTGAAATGGTCTGAATTTCAGCCCCTGCAATAATCGAGATTACCAGTTTATCTGACAATAGGCCCTTTAATGGTTGTAATACCGTTGCCAGTACTTGCGGCTTTACCGCCAACACCACGACATCGGCATGCTTGATTGCGCCAACATTCTCAGTCGTAGTCTGAATTCCTTTTTCTTCTAATACGTGACGAATTTGCTCTACAGGATCAGAAACGGTAATGCGTGTGGTCGGTAATCCACGAGAAAGTAAGCCACCAATCAAGGCTTGGGCCATATTACCGCCGCCAATAAAACAAATATTTTTATTCAATGCTGTCGCCATGTCCTACTCGTCATATCAAAAAGACTGCTGAAAAGTACAGTCAGAAATTAAACTTGGTTGCCAACCACCTTGCTCTACATACTCAGATTGCGCCAACCAAAAACCTTTTGGGCTAAAAACCCCAAGCATAACATTATCCACGACTAATATTTGAATTGTATGACGTAACCAAGGCAAAATCTGTGCTTCCTGAATGGCTTTTTTCAGAGGCCAATGTCCAACGCGGCCATAAAGATGGATTTTTTCTCCACCCTGACGTTTAAGTAAGCTCAACTCCCGCCCTAACAGTTGTGCAGAAAGCCCTATTGCCTGCGATTCGATTTTAAATTGCCCTGCCGCGACCTCGACAGTTTGCCCAATTGCATAGTGTTGTAGTACGACATTGGCAACCGACATCTGCTGTTGTGCATACAGCTCATCATGGCTTAAACGATATAATTTTTTCTGATAGCGCACATAATAATGCGGGTGAATATGCAAGCTTGCCTGCGCATCTGCTTTGGCCAGAATCACCTCATTTTGCAGGCGCTGTACCATAGCGTAACTTGGACGATATTGATCTGTGCCTTTAATCCAGACAGATAAAAGCTGCCGTTGCCGCGCAGTTGAGAGCTGAGCCAGTTGGGATAAATCCAGTTCATGATCTGTTGCGCAATCTTGCCAGTCTTGTTGCAACACATCATTGAGGATTTCCGCTGCATCTTGCATCAGATAACTGCTGCGTGCCACAGCCGACTGCATTTTAGGGAAACGCTGTTCGAGCATCGGCCATAATTGTTCCCGACACCATGCCCGATCATAATAGGTATCGTGATTGGTGGGATCGGTGACATAGTCCAAGGCCAGTTGTTGTGACCATTGCTCAATCTGTTCCCGACTCAAATCTAAAAAGGGTCGCCAGATGGTCATATCCTGACGGATATCAAGCTGTTGCATGGCAGCGAGTCCAGTGACTCCCGCCCCAGAAAATAGACGCAATAACAGCGTTTCAGCCTGATCTTGCTGATGGTGTGCTAAAACAAGAATTTCATTAGACTGTAAGTGCTGCTGATAAGCTTGATAACGGGCCTGTCGCGCTTGCTGCTCGAGATTGCCTGTTTCAACCGTGACTTTTTGCAGAATAGAGGGAATATTAAGTGCTTCAGCTTGTTGTTGGACGAACATTCCCCAGCCAGCACTTAACCTTTGCAGCTGGTGATCGACATAAATGGCGCGAATTCGATCTGGAAATATTTCAGCCATCAGAGACAGCAACAGCATGGAATCCATGCCGCCGCTACACCCGATCAGGAATCGGGTTTGTTCAGAAAAATGCTGTGTTTGTGCTAAGACGCGATGCCTAAATTGCTGCTGCCAAACTTCATTAAACGTTGATAACGTGCGTCGCATCGTTCCTGGGCATCCATCGGTTGCAATTCATCTAGTGCCTGTTTTAACACATCTTTCAAATCATGCATGACTTTTTCAGGTTGCAAATGTGCACCCTCACCTTCATCCACCACATATTCCACAATACCCAAAGCTTTGAGCTTGTCTGCGGTTAAAGCCAGTGCCTCACTTGCTTGCGCCGCTTTGTCAGCAGTTTTCCACAAAATAGAGGCACAACCTTCAGGGGAAATGACGGAATAGATACTGTGCGACAGCATAATCACACGATCAGCCACACCAATACCCAAGGCACCACCTGAACCGCCTTCACCTAGTACAGTGGCAATGACAGGAACTTTTAAGCTTGAAAGTTGCGCCAAGCTGGTTGCAATCGCTTCAGCCTGACCACGTTCTTCTGCCCCAACACCCGGATAAGCACCCATGGTATCCACAAAAGTAAAGACAGGTAAATTGAAACGCTCAGCCATATCCAGTAAACGCTGTGATTTACGATACCCTTCCGGGTTACACATACCGAAGTTGTGTTGTAACTTTTCACGGGTACTGCGACCACGATGTTGACCCACCACCATCACGGGCTGTCCGTCAAAACGTGCCAGACCACCAATCATGGCACCGTCATCACCAAATAAACGGTCACCATGAAGTGCATCAAATTCAGTAAAGATTTCACTGACATAATCTAGAAATTGCGGACGTTCAGGATGTCGTGCAATTTGAACCGTAGCCCAAGCCTTGGACTGAGTCGCTTTATTTTTCATAAGTCAAGAATGGTCCATAATAATATGGTTAATCAACAAATTTGTCTGACTGAATATTTAACTCAATGTCCCAATGCTTAAACTGCACTTGTTCATCATGCAGGTCAGCAACCAATAAAGGCCATTGTTTAGCATCGCCAGATACGCTTAGTTGCCATTGTTGATCATTTACAACACTGAGTTCAATGGCAGGAAGCATCTGATCACTGCGACTATGGTTTAGCAAAACCGCCAGACGCAGTAATAAACAGAGATCAAGTAAATGACTGCCACCGACCTTTAAAACGTCATTTTTTGCATCCGCACGCAACTTGCGACGATGATGTGAAACCAGATGAGACAAATGGTTTTGATCAATTTGCGAGAAACCCGGGATGTCGGAATGCTGCAATAAATAAGCACCATGCCGATGATAACCGCCATGACTAATCGCCAGACCAATTTCATGCAAATAAGCGGCACGACGCAGTAAGTCACTGTCTTCTGTAGTTAAATTCAGCGCTTGTGCTACGCCATCAAACAATTGCTGAGCCGTATTAACGACACGCTCAGCCTGCTTCGGATCGGCATTGTAACGCCCCATCAAGGCTTGCACACTACGGTCACGAATGTCTTCATGTTTGAAACGTCCAAGTAAGTCATACATGACCCCTTCACGTAACGCACCGTCAGAATATGCCAATTTATCGATATCTAAAACTTCAAAAATGGCGAATAAAATTGCAAGACCAGCTGGCAAAACTGCTCGACGATCTTCACGCAGACCTTCAAAATCAATTTCAGAGATATGTTTAAATTTCAGTAACCGGTCTTTTAACTTATACAGGCCATCACGGGTCAGGTTTTCCTGTTCGTCGCTCAGCCCAAGATTGACTGCAATCTGACGACAGGCCTTGATCGTTCCACTTGAACCAACAACCGTATCCCAACCGACAGATTTGTAGGTATTGGCAATGCCTGACATCTCTTTACGCGCCGCAACAACCGCCTTGTCAAATGCCTTGTTGGTAATCTCGCCGTCAGCGAAATAGGTTTTGCTATAGGCCACACATCCCATCTGTAAAGATTCGGTATGCAGTGGCTCAAACTCTTCGCCGATAATAAATTCTGTTGATCCACCACCAATATCCACCACCAGACGGCGACCGCCATTGGCCATGGTATGCGAAACACCCAGATAAATCAGGCGTGCTTCTTCACGACCGGCAATGATTTCAATGGGTTTGGGTAAAATTTCAGCTGCTTTCTGAATAAACTCATGACCATTCTTTGCCTGTCTCAAGGCATTGGTCGCCACAATTCTTAAACGATTCGGTTGTACCGAACTCAAACGTCCGACAAAACGGGCTAGACATGCCAGTCCGCGCTGTTGTGCTGCTTCTGTTAAATTCTTGTTTTCATCCAGTCCGGCGGCTAACTGAACTTTTTCTGACATTGAAGCGACTTTTTTAACCTCGCCATGATCAACACGAGCAATCGCTAGATGGAAACTGTTCGATCCCATATCAATCGCAGCAAGTAATTCTTCATCAATCAGAAAATCAGACATTATTCATATAAACCCATGCTCAATTCACGCATTAGAGTAATTCACATGCTTACAATTTTAAAGTCATTTTCATCAATAAAAGTGAGCTATTTATGCTTTTCATGCCTAAATCATTGTAGAAGTCGATGATCAACATCGTGAGCATCCATTAGACTTTTCATTTTCAAACTTGAATAATCGGAACAAACCCTTACATTGAATAAAGCGGCAATGTAATATTCATCGTGATGATGTTTAAATTCGCACTTTATTTCTTAAATTTGGAGCAACCTTATGTCTGCGACTATTGTTAATACTACTGATGAAAACTTCCAAGCAGATGTTTTAGATGCTGAAACGCCTGTACTTGTAGATTTCTGGGCTGGCTGGTGTGCACCATGTAAAGCAATTGCCCCTGTCCTTGAAGAACTTTCAAACGAATACGCGGGTAAAGTGAAAATCGTTAAAGTTGATGTAACTTCATGCGAAGACACTGCGGTGAAATATAATATCCGTAATATTCCAGCATTATTGATGTTTAAAGATGGTGAAGTTGTTGCTCAACAGGTTGGCGCAGCACCACGTTCAAAACTTGCAGCATTTATTGACCAAAACATCTAATAAGACTGTTGAATTGTCAGTACTGGAAATACACGCTCAGTTGAATCGTGTATTTCCAGTTAAAAATTGACAAATCCCCTGATTTCATCTATATTTCTGGATCAAGAAGCTTTGAATGGAATCTACTTCATTGCGCTTCTTACAAGACACAAAACATAAGATCGCCGCTCGGCAATAAACAATTGTTTTCACATTTCTCTCTGAAACAATGAACCAGACTACTGAATTGTGGTTGTGTAAATACAATTACATCAGCATGTATGTATGCGGTCGATTTTTATTCTTTCCCTAACGTAGTCCTCCACTTATTCCATTCTGTCTGACCACTTATGAACTTAACTGAACTCAAGAAAAAACCCATTGGCGAACTCATTAAGATTGCGGAGTTTATGGGCCTTGAAGGCATGGCACGTAACCGTAAACAAGATATTATTTTTGCCATTTTAAAGCGCCATGCCATGAATGGCGAAGAAATCTTTGGTGATGGTGTTCTCGAAATTCTTTCTGATGGTTTTGGCTTCCTACGCTCTGCGGCTGGTTCATATTTAGCTGGACCAGATGACATCTATGTCAGTCCATCACAGATCCGTCGCTTTAACTTACGTACGGGTGACACCATTACCGGTACAATTCGTCCACCGAAAGAAGGTGAACGTTATTTTGCCCTATTAAAAGTTAACCAGATTAACTACGACACCCCTGAAAACTCACGTAATAAAATTTTATTTGAAAACTTAACCCCACTTTTCCCGACCGAACAACTGATTATGGAACTCGGGAATGGTACAACTGAAGACTTAACTGCACGTGTAGTCGATCTGGTTGCTCCTATTGGTAAAGGTCAACGTTCAATCATTGTGGCACCGCCGAAAGCGGGTAAAACAATGTTATTGCAAAATATCGCGCAATCCATTGTCCGTAACAATCCGGAAGTGTTCTTGATCGTGCTTCTGATTGACGAACGTCCGGAAGAAGTGACCGAGATGGAACGTACCGTTCGTGGTGAAGTTGTGGCATCAACCTTCGATGAAGCCCCTGCCCGCCATGTGCAAGTTGCCGAAATGGTGATTGAAAAGGCCAAGCGTCTGGTTGAGCACAAGAAAGATGTGGTGATTCTGCTCGATTCGATTACCCGTCTTGCCCGTGCCTACAACACCGTGATTCCATCATCAGGTAAGGTATTAACCGGTGGTGTGGATGCGCATGCTTTAGAACGTCCAAAACGTTTCTTTGGTGCGGCACGTAATATTGAAGAAGGTGGTTCACTTACCATTATCTCAACTGCGTTGATTGAAACCGGCAGTAAGATGGATGACGTGATCTACGAAGAATTCAAAGGTACAGGTAACCAGGAAATCACGCTTGATCGTCGTATTGCAGAGAAACGTGTATTCCCAGCAATGAACATCAAGAAATCAGGTACTCGCCGTGAAGAACGCCTCATGAGCGAAGAAAATCTGCGTAAAGTCTGGATCCTGCGTAAACTCCTTCACCCAATGGATGAGCTTGCGGCCATGGAATTCTTACTGGATCGTATGAAAGAAACCAAAACCAATGATGATTTCTTCGATCAGATGAAAAGAAAAGCCTCGACCTAAAGTCGAATAAAAAGCTACCTCAATGGTAGCTTTTTTTATTTGGTTGACAAACTTACATAACGTTTACATTTTTTTAAAAAAGTTACCAAAAACACTATTCTATTGATTTATTTATATATTTATAAAATAACTTATTTAATTTCCGTAACTTACCGATTTAAAATTTATAGTTCATAGTTATTTTCTATCAAAAAACAGCCAAATTTTGCCCATTTTTGTCGTTTTGTTGGACAGAACAGTAGTAATTCATGAATTGCTTTGATAGGATAGCCTCAGACCAGTTAGGCTGCTCCCTGCGTTGTTACCTAAAGCGTTTAGGAATAATAAAAGCACAAACAGACTAACTTAAGGTTTTTTTTAATCTCACAATTTTATGAGAGTGATGCCATGTTATTCAAAAAATTCGCTGTTGTTGCTGCTATTGCTACTACTTTAGCTTTCGTTGGTTGCTCTAAGAAAGAAGAAGCTCCAGCTGCTGACGCTAACGCTGCTGCTTCTGAAGCTGTAGCTGCTGCTTCTGAAGCAACTACTGCTGCTTCTGCTGCAACTACTGCTGCCGCTGCTGCTGCTCCAGTTGCTGCTGCTTCTGAAGCTGCTCCTGCTTCTGCTCCAGCTGCTCCTGCTTCTGCTGCTAAATAATCTAGTTTTTTTAGATTATCGAAAAAGAGAACCTATCGGTTCTCTTTTTTTATGCCTAAATATTTTAAAGCTCAAACAAAATACAAAGATAAAAAAAGCAGATCAATCGATCTGCTCATTTCCAACACGCTGTCTGAATTTTTGACCCGCTCGGAACGTTACCACGCGACGGGCAGAGATCGGAATCTCTTCACCAGTCTTAGGATTACGTCCTGGACGTTCACGTTTGTCACGCAACTCAAAATTACCGAACCCAGAAAGTTTGACCTGCTCACCCGCAATCAATGCCTGGCTGATTTCGTCAAAAAATAACTCGACCATTTGTTTTGCTTCGCGGCGATTTAAGCTAGTAAGCTCACTTAAATGGTCCGCCATATCTGCTTTTGTTAATGCTGTCATGAGGCCCTCAATGTCGCTTGGTAAGTGTCTTCCAACACTTGAATAATGTTATCCATACCAGATTTAATTTCAGCATCTTCAAGCGTACGAGTTGGATGTTGCCATAACACTGCAAAAGCGAGAGAGCGTTTGCCTTGTTCAACTCCTTGCCCCGTATACACATCGAACAACCATGTCGAGTCGAGTAACTCTCCACCAGTTTGCTCAATTAACCGCTGAATATCTCTTACCTCAATATTATCAGAGATTAAAAGCGCAATATCACGTCTAACCGATGGAAAACGTGATAATTCTGTAAAATTAGATACATAAGATTGCAAAACAGCCTGCTGATCCAGTTCTGCCACCCAAGTTGTGCCCAAATCGAGTTCAGTTTCCAGTGATGGATGCAAACGACCGAGATATCCAATCGATTGACCAGCGACTAAAATTTCCGCAGACTGCCCCGGATGTAACCATGCACGCTCACTACGAGCAAACTCAACAGCAATACGGCCTGCTGCCAGAATCTCTTCAACCTCACCTTTAAAGTCAAAGAAATCCATGGCCTGAGGTTTGGCGTGCCAGGATTCAGGCGTACGTGGACCAACCGCAATCAAGGCCAACGTCGGGATCTGTTTAAGATCATGAATACTTTGGGCATTCTGATAGTCAAAACGCAAACCCAACTCAAAGAAACGTACACGTGGCTGTTGACGGTTTAGGTTGTACTGTACACAAGGAATCAGGCTCGATAGCAAGGTACTGCGCATTGCAGCCAGATCACTTGAAATCGGGTTTGCCAGCATCAATGGATGTACCGCTGGATTCAGCTGCTTTTCCAGTTTTGCATCGGCAAAGCTAAAGCTGATCGCTTCTTGATAGCCCAATGTTGCAATCGTTTGACGTAATTGCACAATTTCAAAACGGTCTTGATATTTCTCCAATTTGACATCAATTTTTGGCAAACTGATTTGGATATTGTCATAACCGTGGATACGTACTACTTCTTCAATCAAGTCTTGATAAATTGCCATATCATAACGATGTGAAGGTGGGACCGCACTCCACTCACCTTCAGCAATTGCCGTCACCACACAGCCCAGACGCGTTAATGCATCAACAATAAAATCACCTGCCACTTGATATCCAAGTAACTGATCGACTTGCGCCTGTTGCAATACAATTGCTTCACGTTTTGGTAATAAAGCCGCTTGCTCAGCAATCGTGATAGGGCCAAACTCACCACCAGCAAATGCCTGAATCAATTCAGAAGCACGGTGCATGGCAATCATTGGCAGTTCAAAATCTACCCCACGTTCATAACGTTGAGATGAATCGGTATGCAAGCCAAAGCGACGTGCACGGCCAGCAATCGCTAACGGCGCAAAGAAAGCGCTTTCAAGGAAGATATCTTGCGTATCATCGGTTACAGATGAGTCCAGACCGCCCATGATACCGGCAATGGCCAAAGCTTTCTCATCATCAGCAATCACCATGATGTCATCTTGCAGCTCAACTTCCTGATCATTAAGCAACATCAACTTTTCTTTAGGCTGCGCTTGACGAACCTGGATTGAACCTTCGATTTTCGCCAAATCAAAAGCATGCATCGGTTGACCTAACTCAAGTAATACGTAGTTAGTAATATCCACCAGAATGCTATGCGTACGGATACCTGAACGTGCTAATGCTTGTTCCATCCAGTCTGGTGTTGCAGCTTTGACATTGACATTTTTAACAATACGACCCAAATAACGTGGCGTACCTTCAGTCGTGATCGTCACTGCTTTTTCATCAGTGATGGTTGCAGCAACTGTCTGAATTTCAGGCTCATTCATCTTTAACTGATTGATCACTGCAATTTCACGTGCAATACCACGGATACTAAAACAGTCACCACGGTTTGGGGTAATACTGATATCAATCACATTGTCATCAAGTTTTAAATATTCACGGATATTGATCCCCACTGGCGCATCAGCAGGTAATTCCAATAAACCGTCAATCTTGTCTTCTAAATCAATTTCAGAAGCACCGCATAACATGCCATGTGATTCAACACCACGCAGTTTGCCTTTTTTAATTTTAAAATCACCGGGCAAAACCGCCCCAACAGTGGCAACAGGCGCTTTCATGCCCACGCGGACATTCGGTGCACCACAAACGATTTGTAATGGCTCACCTGAACCAATATTCACCGTGGTCACACGTAAACGATCCGCATCTGGATGCTGTTCAACCGTGAGAACTTCACCTACAATCACACCGGTAAAGGGTTTCGCTACAGGCGCCAAATCATCCACTTCCAGACCAAGCATGGTTAACTGATCAGACAATGTATCGCTATCAATTGCTGGATTGACCCAGCTGCGTAACCAATTTTCACTAATTTTCATTTTATTAAAAACCTATAAATCTACTTTTGTTCCCCTCTCCGTTTAGGAGAGGTTAGGGAGAGGTCCAAATCTGTCTAGGCAAACTGGCGTAAGAAACGCACATCATTTTGATAGAACATACGCAAATCATTGATGCCATAACGCAACATTGCAAAACGCTCCACCCCTAAACCAAAGGCAAAACCTTTGTATTTATCAGGATCAATGCCTGCAGCACGGAGTACATTTGGATGTACCATGCCACAACCTAAAACCTCTAACCAACGACCACGCTCATCCATAATATCCACTTCGGCACTTGGCTCTGTGAATGGGAAATAAGACGGACGGAAACGTACTTTCAAATCTTTTTCAAAGAATTCATTGAGTAAGTTAATCAATAACCCTTTTAACTCGGCAAAGCTGGTGTTCTCTGCAACATATAAACCTTCGATCTGATGGAACATCGGCGAATGGGTTTGATCCGAGTCACAACGGTAAACACGGCCTGGACACACAATACGAATCGGTGGCTGACTGGTTTCCATGGTACGGATTTGAACACCCGATGTATGGGTACGCAATAAATGTGTTGCGTCGAAATAGAAGGTATCGTGCATGGCACGTGCCGGGTGATGCCCAGGAATATTTAAGGCTTCGAAGTTGTGATAGTCATCTTCAACCTCAGGACCATGCGCAACCTGGAAACCGGCTTTGGTAAAGAACTGGCAAATACGCTCCTGAACCTGAGTAACAGGATGAATACTGCCCATGCGCTGACCGCGGCCTGGCAAGGTAATATCAATGGTTTCACTTGCCAGTTTCTTTGCAAGTTCCGCTTGTTGTAATGACTGTTGACGCTCGGTCAAAGCGCTATTGATTGCTTCACGAACAGCATGGATGGCAGCACCTTGTACTTTTCGTTCTTCAGGATCCATCTTTCCAAGTGCTTTCGACTGCTCTGCAAGCTGGCTTTTTTTCCCTGTAAATTGCACACGTACTTGGTCGAGTGCAGCAAGGTCTTGAGCCGCTGCAATGGCAGCAAGCGCTTCAGTGGTCAGGGCTTCCAGTGACATAGTAACTCTCAAAGCAACAAAATATAGAAATATAAGAAAACGCTATAGTTTATCAGCTTTTTACCCCTTTTATGAAGCAAAACCCAGCTTTAAATCTTCTGGTTTTTTGTGCAGCAAGTTGAGGATAAAAGCACAGGAGAATGAAGCAGGTTGATTAATTTTTGAAAAAAATGATCAATAATTAAAATAAAATGGATAAGATACCGATATCGTCAATGAGAAAGAATAACGATGGCGCTTGATCAAATCTGGAAACAGCAACTTGCCCTTGTCACCTATGGCAATGAATACCTTGCAGGAAATCTCAATTTCAGTCGCTGGATTGAACATCCGGTTTTTGCTCAGAATCGTCTGATCTTCAGAGATTTACTGTCACAGCATCTACTGGCTCAACATTTCCAGATCTGGCTTGAAGGCTTAAAAAAACAAGGCGTAAAAAAGCTGAGTCTACATTTATCTAGCCTGCTCAATGATGAACAAAATCCGAATGCCAATGTTGAACTGCTTCCCTTCGCACATTTTATCGTAAGCCATCAAGCCAACAAAAAAACGGCCTGGATCTGTGGACATGAACTGGCAGAGTGGGACAATAGCGACAGTGAATTTCAAACGCCCGTCTCTCAGCAATCAACGCTACGTCAAGAAGATCTTTGGCGTTACGAGTTAAATGATAAGTTCGCCAAAAAAATCGATGCAGATCTCAAAAAAGTCAACTGGAATGAAGTTGCTATTTTTCTGGAAAGAGAATTATTTGACAGCAAATATGCGGACAACTTTATAGAACCTGAACAGCAGGACTTTCCTTTCTACGGTTATGCAGTCGATCCAGATGAGCTATCAAGTCAGCAACTTGCCTTGATCCCGACCGACTATCCAGCTGACTGTGCACACCGCTTATTACATCGTACCCAGGCATTGGTAGAGCATTTGGAACAGCAAAAGAAGCATCCTTACACTGCGGCTGGCGAATTGCTTAGCCCCGAAGAGCAAATTAATGTGCGCAACTTTTTGCAAAAAGCGGATGACCTATTTGCCAAATTGATTGTGAAAACCGCCAATCATTATCAAAGTGCTCAATTGACAGCGGAAGAGCCCGAAATCATTGACCGCACCATGGAAATTCCACAACGACTTAACAATACCCAGCAACATCACAAAGTTGGTGCTTCAGGTGTGATCAAATTAATTCTAATCACCATTATCATCTGCGTGTGTGCGTATTATTTCGGCTTATAGCGATAGACTAAATAAAAAAACCTAGATCACTTGAACTAGGTTTTTATCAATTTAAAAAGTTGGCCTGATTTTGATAACAACTTTATGCCCGCCATCATGCTGATTGACAATGTGATGGATATTTTCAATTTCGCCCTCTACTTCCGCATCAGGACCATAGAAGATCCGGATAGTTTCGCCTTTTCTAGGCAAGATACTTAATTCTGTTTCAATCGCGCCTTGTTCTAAGCCTTCTACACTCACTCGCATACTTTTTATCCCGATCTTGTTTTCTTTACTGTAAAAAGATTCAGGGAGAAAAGTCTATTGCAACATGTTTGGGTTATGTAATCTTGAATTAAATCAAAAGATTGATTTAATCACCATAATCTAGCTCCTCTTCATCCACATTGATAAAATCGGGTTCAGGCGTGTGTTCAAACTGCACCGCAAGAATATCGCCATGTCCCAATAAACTTGCTTTGGCAACACGATGCATGCCATCCATAACCCGACCTTCCGCACATAAAATAATGGGATAACTCAGATCGGCGTCTTGCATCAATTGAAAATGTTCTATGATTTGCTGTGTCGTCGGAAATTGATCTGGAAACCAATAAGCTTCGTTGAGTTCTCGAATATCAGCAAGTGTAACTTTCTTGATCACAAAAGTTTTGGTGAGCTCAACCAGATGATGTACATCCCAGATATAAGTATCTTGACCCACTTGTCTAAAGTGATATTGTCTGCGCACGTTTTAATCCCTAGATAATTTCAGCTATGATTATCAACTTAACTTCTCATCAATAATAGTATTTATAAAACCATGACCGAGAATTACTGGAAGTTTATATTAGGTTTACAACATAATGCTCAGCGCTATTTTGACCATAAAATTGCTGAATATAAGATCGAACATAAATGGTGCGATATAACTCATGATCTATTTCTGGTACGTGATTTAGAAACCAATGAATTACTCTATGATTCCATTTCACACTTAATTGCCGATCTCAGAGATCAACAAATTCAGCGTTGCCAGCTCATTCCCTCAGACCTACTCTTTCCTGAGTTTACCCAGCATTTTAAACAATTTGTTTTTGATACAAGCAATTATCCTGTAGCCGTCTTCTTGGGAAGAGATCAAAATTTTGCTTTAGTTAAAGTACATGCAGAAAAAGTAAAGAAGTTCTCGACGTCTACAGATCCTCGTGAATTTCATGGTTTTGCATCCTCTCAAAGCTATAATAAATATTTATTGTTTACGCTCATCAGATTAGATCAAAAACAACTCCAGATTATTGATACATTTAACAAAATTCTGAATTGGAAAAACTTACACGAGGA
This sequence comes from Acinetobacter sp. IK40, assembly GCF_035615075.1. Taxonomy (NCBI): domain Bacteria; kingdom Pseudomonadati; phylum Pseudomonadota; class Gammaproteobacteria; order Moraxellales; family Moraxellaceae; genus Acinetobacter; species Acinetobacter sp. IK40. Next base: position 29,984 of record NZ_JANBOE010000012.1, read on the forward strand.
TTTTCAAAGTAGATTTTTAGATAGCCCATTTAATTTTAAACAAGATAAAAGCCTACTATTAACCAATAACTTATTTTTAAAAAATGAAATAAGCGATTATCCTCTTCTTGATGAGCCTAGTCCTGAATTCAATCTGGCATTTTCTTGGATAAATAAACTCGGTGACTTACAAGACCAAATTGGAACTGAAGTGGCAATGGCGCTAGCTTCAAGATCATTTCATGCTGATTTTATTGATCAAAATTCTATAAAAATAGATCTTTTCCAAGAGGATTTAAACAATGCATTCATCAGCTTAGTTTCACATAGTGCAAATAGCTATGAGAAAGCACATGTCAATGAAGATTTTTCCTATATTCCACCACACGCACTGCAACATCCCCCCCAAATTAATAGTGAAACAAATAATGAACTGAAAAGTGATAGCTCTATAGAAGAAAAACCAACATCTATTACAGCCTCGACACTTTATCTTATCTTCTTTTTAGCGGTTGTCATTGGGCTACTCTACGGGGTGTTCTGGTTGGTTAACCATTATGAATTCGCCAAATTCATAGTGATTACCTTTGGTGTGATTATTTTTCTAATGATATGGTCCAGAAAGTAAAGAATAAAGCATAAAAAAGACCGCTAAAAGCGGCCTTCTTTTGAATCTCTAAGCTTATGCAGCTAATGCGCCTTTAGCTTTTTCAGCTAAAGCAGCAAATGCGATTGCATCATGCATAGCGATGTCAGCTAATACGCGACGGTCGATGATCACTTGAGCTTTTTTCAAACCATCGATCATACGGCTGTAAGACAAACCGTTTTGACGAGCACCAGCATTGATACGCGCAATCCATAAAGCACGGAATTGACGTTTCTTTTGACGGCGGTCACGGTATGCGTATTGACCAGCTTTGATTACCGCCTGGAACGCTACGCGATAAACGCGTGAACGAGCACCATAGTAACCTTTAGCGCGAGCAAGAATTTTTTTGTGACGACGATGAGCCACTACACCACGTTTTACACGAGCCATTTATAATCTCCTTAGATGTATGGGCACATAGCACGAACTGATGCAACGTCACTTACGTGAACCATTACACAACCGCGCAATTGACGGATACGCTTAGCAGATTTTTTGGTCAAAATGTGGCGCTTGAATGCTTGTTTGCGCTTGAAACCGTTTGCAGTCGCTTTAAAGCGTTTAGCTGCACCACGGCGAGTTTTTAACTTAGCCATAGTAACCTCTTTTGGGCACCTGTTCGGCACGTTTGCACGATTGCAAATCGACCTGCAGGTAAGGAAGGCAGTATGATATAGCATCTGCCGCTAAAACAAAAGTAAAATGCTCATTTTTTGATAGAAATAGAGATGTTTTCCGCAAACGTTATTTTCCATAATTAATTCTCAAATTATGAGAAACATACACAAAATCAGCGCCTATAATAGAGTCAAATTCTTAAATACCCATCCATATGAATATACAGAATGATGCTTTCGCCGCCTTGCGGTATCGGGATTTCTCTATCGTGACTGTTAATCAGTTCTGCTTGACACTGGCTATCCTGATTCAGGAAATCATCGTTGCCTATTCACTGTATCAGATTACCCGTGATCCGCTTACGCTCGGCTTTATTGGTCTGGCAGAGGCAATCCCCTTCATTACCTTATCGTTATGGGGCGGTTATTTTGCAGATAAGCTGAATAAACAGAGCATCATGAAAGTCTGTTTGTTCTTTTCTATTCCCCTGCCGTTAGTACTTTGGGCATTGTTCCATTTACATGGTTTAGAAAAAATTGGCATCACCCCACTGTCCTGGGGCATTTATGCCGTCATTTTCGCCTTGGGTACCATTCGCGGCTTTTACAATCCCTCCGCAACGTCACTCAAGCCTTTTCTGATTCCACGTGAACTGTATGCCAATGGCGCAACCTGGACCACGATTGGCTGGCAAAGCGGGGTGATTATTGGCCCCATGCTCGGTGGGTTTATGCTGGCTTTTTTAGGTCGTGAAACCAGTCTGTTTGCGGTATCTGCATTATTGGCTGTTTGCTTCATTTTAATTAACTGTCTAGCGAATCGAACTTTTCCGAAAATGGAAACCGAGAATGTGCTGCAAAGCCTGACCGATGGTTTCCGTTTTATCTGGAAAACCAAGATTGTTTTATGGGCCATTTCACTCGATTTAGTCTCGGTACTGTTTGGCGGCGTGATTGCCCTACTGCCGATTTTTGCGGAAGAAATTTTAAAAGTTGGCCCCGAAGGCTTAGGCTACTTACGTGCGGCTCCTTCTATCGGTGCGCTGATCACCATGATCGTGCTGACCAAGTTTCCGCCAATGCACCACGCCTGGCGTAATATGCTGTTAGCTGTGGCAGGTTTTGGTATTTTCACTATTCTGTTCGCCTTCTCGAACAATATGTGGCTGTCACTCTTTGCCCTCGCCATGACCGGTGCCTGTGACAGTATTTCGGTTGTGGTTCGTCAAACCGTGCTGCAAATCTTCCCCCCTGAAAATATGCGAGGTCGTGTCGCTGCTGTAAATGGGATGTTTGTTTCTTCAAGCAATGAACTGGGCGCATTTGAATCCGGTCTGGCAGCCAAATATCTCGGTACCATCACCGCCACCATTTTTGGCGGTTGTATGACCCTTGCCGTGGTGAGTTATTGCTGGTTTAAAACCAGTGACTTATTCAAGGTCGATATTACCAAAGGTTCAGATTAATAGAACTGAGAGGAAGCATTTGCCTTCTTCCTTATTTTTAAAAGATGCCAAGATATAGAGCATATAAGGTTAAATAACGCCCACCTTTGGCGATTGTGACAATCACGAAGAATCGCCAAAAGTTCTCTTTCATCAAGCCTGCAATCAGGGTAATCGGATCTCCAATCACAGGTGTCCAACTCAGCAACAGCGAATAGAAACCATATTTGTGATAAATCTGCTGGGCTTGTTGTAAGCGCTGCTCAGAAACAGGAAACCACTTTTTATCTTTAAAGTGTTCGATTTTCAGACCAAGCCACCAGTTCACACAGGAACCCAATACATTACCAATGGTCGCAACCAAAATTAGATAAAACGGATTGGATAAACCTTGTACCAACAAGGTCATTAGTACCGCTTCAGACTGTAAGGGCAATAAAGTCGCTGCACCAAAAGCCGAGAGAAATAATAAAAAATAAGACATTAATTTAAAGGGATCACTCAATATCAATCAAAGCATAGCAGCCTACAACACTATAAGCTGAAATTATTGAGTTAGTGCCAGTTTTTCCCAACTAGCCTGTAATTGCTCATCACTGATATTCATTTGAAAAATGGTCGTAATGGTGCGTTCAAATTCATCAAAATTGCTTAACTGTTTTTTATTAGAGCCGCCTTTGCCATGCGTTCTTAAGACCCGATCTTTTAACGTGATCCGCATTTCGCTATTGGCAGTCGATAACATTAAGTGCTGAGTAAATAAGGATTCTGGTGAGGTCGAAATGTAGTAGTTTGCGACCTGTGCATCAGCATGTGCAATCTGCTGTTCGGGGTTAATTGCATAGACATTGACCCATTGATCATGAATACAGACTTGCAGCATATATTTCATTTCTGTCAGTACAGTCGTATCCAAACCACTCTGGGCAACTTTAACAAATCTAAAAGGCTCTAATGGTGTCTGCTGTGTCTCACCGGTTTGGTCAAGTGTTAAAACCGTCGTTGGTGTCATACCGCCAAACCCGGGATCATATAAGAACAAGTGCTGATCAATATGAACTAGTGTGACCAAATGAGTCCGTACTGGCGTACGAGTAGGTGCACCTTGATAATAGACCCGTCCCAGTACGTTATAAGCCTCATATCCCAGTTCGGTTAACGCAATTCTGGTTAAGGTGCTATGCTCTAGACAATACCCCCCTTGATTATTTCTCAATAATTTCTGAACAAGTTGATCAGATTCCAAAGAAACCTCTCCCCCTAAAAAAGAAGAAAAATTAGCAAAAGGAATTTTCTGCACATGCAGACTTAATAAGGTTTTTAAATGAAGCAAAGTGGGTGAAAAATCACCTTCAAAACCAAGTTTTTCTAGATACTGGGCAGATATTGTTGAAGTCGTCATTTTTATATATTTTTTAAATTTACCAAAGAGAAGGCTTAGTCTAATTCAGACATAAACTAGACATCATCATTCTTATATGACATAAATCCGGTTTCCCAAGGATTCTCAAAACAGACAATCCTTAGGCATAAAAAGCTGTTCAGTTCTCACCCCACCTTGATCGACAAGGCTTTCTGTATCGCAGGGCGAGCGGTTAAGCGTTCAATATAATCTTTTACATACGGATAATCTTCAAGTTGAATGCCCTGCCATTCATAACGTAATGCCCAAGGCAAGATCGCCATATCTGCAATGGAATATTCGCCTGCCACGAACTTCTGTCCAATCAACTGCTTGTTTAAGACATTGTAAAGACGTTTGGTTTCATTTACATACCGGTCAATCGCATAGGGAATCTTTTCAGCCGCAAACTTATTGAAATGATGATTCTGTCCCAGCATTGGCCCAAAGCCACCCATTTGCCACATCAACCATTGTTCAACTTCAACCCGCTCCTGCTCATCCGTTGGATAAAATAATCCAGTTTTTCTACCTAAATACTGCAAGATCGCGCCCGACTCAAATACGGAAATCGGTTCGCCACGTGGACCATTTTGATCAACAATTGCAGGGATTTTATTATTTGGAGAGATTCTCAGAAAATCAGGTTGAAACTGGTCGTTTTCAAGAATATTGATGGGAAAAATTTGATATTCCAGCTGCATTTCTTCTAAGGCAATTGTTATTTTATGTCCATTGGGCGTACCCCAGTAGTATAAGTCAATCATTTATGTTGTCCTGTTTGATCGTTATCTTGACTGTTGTTGCGTTATAGCACACTTGGCTTATCTTGATCAGCACATAAGCACGAAAAGAAACAATCGTGCCATGTTTTAAAGCTAACGATCAGACAATTCGTTTTGTTTTTGCTGGAATTCCCGAGCCCTTTCACCAACAAATTTTCGCCCCGCATTTGTGCCATTAATCCACTCCTCTACCGAAAACAGATCGAACATACCCACCTTAAATAACGTTGGGACCGCCAAGGACAGCTCTTCTTCAATCGCCCCACGTACACCTGCATTATAAAGATTAATATTGTGTAGCATGGTCGCCACGGTACCTGTCTGGACACGGCTACCATCTTTCAGCTTCACTTGTGGCAGAACCTCTCCCTCCTGTACCACTTTTTGATTAACTTCCGAGAGTTCTTGAGTACCTTTAATTATAGACATGAATTTTTCCAGTTTTTATATCGTGTAATTATCAAGCAATCTTATCATATCCTGTTTTTACGCCGGGGAATGAGACTAAGCAGATTTTTAACAAACCATTGCCGATTCAGACATAAAAAAGCACCGCCTGTTGCGGTGCTTTTTTATCAAGAAAAAATTACTTTTTCTTTTTCGGACCAAGTAACATGCCCATCTGACGGCCTTCCATCTTCGGCGCTTGTTCAACAACACCAAACTCAGCAACGTCAGCTTCAATTTTTTGTAATTGAGCCAAACCAAGCTGTTGATGTGCCATCTCACGACCACGGAAACGCAAGGTAATTTTCACTTTGTTTCCTTCTTCAAGGAAACGTAAAATTGCACGCAATTTTACCTGATAATCACCTACATCCGTCGCAGGACGTAACTTGATTTCTTTCACTTGCACTTGATGCTGTTTTTTCTTCGCATCTTTTTGCTTTTGTTTCAAGTCAAATAAGTGCTTGTTGTAGTCCATGATTTTACAAACAGGCGGTTCTGCATTAGCAACAATCTCAACAAGGTCAAGATTGGCTTCTTCTGCAGCACGCAATGCTTCATTTAATGAAACAACACCTTTTTGCTCCCCATCTGCAGCGACGAGGCGTACTTCTTTCGCACGGATCTCATCGTTGATTGCAGGACGGTTACTTTTAGCACCTTGTTGTTGGTTACGGTCAGGCTGTTTAATCTTTATTACTCCACAATGTACCGGCCACGTTCGGCAACGGCAGATTTCACTAAGTCAATAAATGCATCTACTGACATAGTACCTAAATTTTTTCCTGAGCGAGTACGCACATTAACTGTACCTTCTTCAACTTCTCGGTCACCAAGAACTAGAAGGTAAGGAATACGCTCTAGGGTACGCTCACGAATCTTAAATCCGATTTTTTCATTTCTCAAGTCGGAAATAGCACGAAGGCCATTTTCTTTGAGTTTTGCGACCACCTGTTCACTTGCTTCTGCTTGTGAATCAGTAATGTTCATGACACACGCTTGAATTGGTGTAAGCCACGGTGGCATGAAACCCGCATAATGTTCAATTAGTATACCAATAAAACGCTCAAAACTGCCAAGAATTGCACGATGCAGCATCACAGGTTGGTCACGCTCATTATCTTCTGTCACATAAGAAGCATCTAAACGGATCGGCAAGTTGAAGTCACATTGAATAGTACCGCACTGCCAGATACGGCCTAAGCAGTCTTTCAATGAAAATTCAATTTTCGGACCATAGAAGGCACCTTCACCAGGTTGCAAGTCCCATGCCAAGCCAGCATCATCAAGCGCATCTGCCAAAGATTTTTCTGCCAGATCCCAAAGTGCATCATCACCCACACGTTTTTCTGGACGTGTAGAGAGCTTCATTTGTACGTCTTCAAAACCGAAGTCTTTATAAACGTCTAAAGTCAGCTTAATAAAATCTGCAACTTCTTTACCAATCTGTTCTTTGGTACAGAAGATATGTGCATCATCCTGGGTAAAGCCACGAACACGCATAATACCGTGCAAAGAACCTGATGGCTCGTTACGGTGACAAGAACCAAACTCAGCTAAACGGATTGGTAAATCACGGTAAGATTTCAACCCCTGGTTAAAGACCTGTACGTGACATGGGCAGTTCATTGGCTTCACTGCATAGTTACGACTTTCCGAGTGAGTCGTAAACATGTTTTCAGCATAGTTTGCCGCATGACCAGACTTTTCCCAAAGCGTAAAGTCTACGATTTGCGGTGTCTTGATTTCCTGATAACCATTGTCTTGCTGAACTTTACGCATGTATTGTTCAAGCACTTGATAAATGGTCCAGCCGTTCGGATGCCAGAACACCATACCTGGTGCTTCTTCTTGCATATGGAACAGATCTAGCGCTTTACCAATTTTACGATGATCACGCTTTTCAGCTTCTTCAATACGTTTGATATAAGCCGCTAACTGTTTTTTGTCAGCCCAGGCTGTACCGTAAATACGTTGTAATTGTTCATTTTTCGCATCACCACGCCAGTATGCACCAGAGATTTTAGTGAGCTTGAATGATTTTAAGAATTTAGTATTCGGTACGTGTGGACCACGGCACATATCTAAATAATCTTGATGGTAGTACAAGCCCATTTGAGTTTCATTCGGCATGTCTGCAATCAAGCGTAACTTATATTCTTCGCCACGTGCTGTGAATTCTGCAATCACATCTTCACGCGGTGTCATCTTTTTAACAACGTCATAGTCCTGATCGATGAGCTTTTTCATGCGCTCTTCGATTGCTGCCATATCATCCAGGGTAAATGGACGTGGCATCCAGATGTCGTAGTAGAAACCTTCTTCGATCACAGGACCGATCACCATTTTCGCTTCTGGGAACAACTGCTTAACCGCATGTCCGACCAGATGCGCACAAGAGTGACGAATGATTTCTAAACCTTCTTCATCTTTCGGGGTAATAATCTGAACTGTCGCATCTTCTGTGATTAAATCACAAGCATCCACCAAGCGATCATTGATACGGCCAGCAACTGCATTTTTTGCAAGACCCGGACCAATGCTCTGAGCAAGTTCCATCACGGAAATTGGCTGATCAAACTGTTTCTGATCACCATTTGGTAAAGTAATGATTGGCATATAAAAAATCCTTAAGGAGTGATGCCCTATACGAAGGAGCATATCACCGCGAGATTATGTATTGAGGCGAGGCCTCAAAAGATAAAAAACGGCGGATAAAAAAGTATCCAAGATTTTACACGGGTTTAGCTGTGGATGAAACCTTTGGACCAGAAAAACCCGATATCTCTTACGATTCCCCTCCGACTAAAGCCTAAATGATTTAGACTCGACGACAGAATAGTTTAGTCAATAATGAAAACAACATAAAATGGAGCAATACACATGGTCAGTGCATACGACGAATTACCACGAACAGCTGCCAATTTTGTAGCCCTGTCCCCGTTACGTTATTTAGAACGTGCAGCTTATATTTACCCTCAGCAAGCTGCAATTATTCATGGCGAACGTCAAATCACATGGCAACACACCTATCAACGCTGCCGCCAGTTTGCCCATCAACTGGCAAAACTGGGAATTCAAAAAAACGATACTGTGTCCGTGTTGCTTCCCAATATTCCTGCCATGATCGAAGCACATTTTGCCGTGCCAATGGCGGGTGCCGTACTCAATACCTTAAATACCCGCCTTGATGCCAAAACCATTGCCTTTATGTTGGAACATGCTGAATCCAAGGTACTGCTGGTTGATCCTGAATTTCGTGAAGTCGCAGTAGAAGCACTCAAACTAGTACCGCAAGAGATCGTGGTGATTGACGTATTTGATTCCGAGTTTGAAGGTGAACAGATTGCCATTGGACAATATGAATATGAATCATGGCTTGCTCAAGGAAATCCTGAATTTGAATGGTTACTGCCGCAAGATGAATGGGATGCGATTAGTCTCAACTACACTTCTGGTACGACTGGCAATCCTAAAGGCGTGGTCTATCATCACCGTGGTGCTTACCTGAATGCGGCCAGCAACATTCTGGCCTGCGGCATGAAACCGCGTGCAGTCTATTTGTGGACACTTCCTCTGTTCCATTGCAATGGCTGGTGCTTTGCCTGGTCTATTGCGGCCAGTGGCGGGACCAATATCTGTCTGCGTCGCGTCGATCCTGTCCTGATTTTTAAATATATTGCGCAATATAAAGTCGATTACTTCTGTGGCGCACCCATTGTACTGTCCATGCTGATTAATGCTCCCTCAGAACAGCGAACCTCATTTGATCATCATGTCGAAGTCATGGTGGCTGGCGCTGCTCCACCCGTGGCAATTATTGAAGGGATGCATCATCTCGGCATCAATGTAAATCACGTTTATGGTCTGACTGAAACCTATGGTCCTTCGGCCTTATGTGCCTCACAGGCAGGCTGGAATGATTTATCCATTCAGGAACAGGCACACCTGCATTCACGTCAAGGTGTACCTTATCCCTTACAGGACAGTATGCGGGTACTTGATCCAGAAACCATGCAACCGGTTCCCAATGATGGACAAACCATGGGGGAAATCATGTTCCGTGGCAATATTGTCATGAAAGGCTATTTAAAAAATCCCGAAGCCACGCAGGAAGCCTTTAAAGGTGGCTGGTTTCATACTGGAGATCTGGCAGTAAGTCATCCCGACGGTTATGCCAAGATCACAGATCGCTCAAAAGATATTATCATTTCAGGCGGAGAGAATATTTCATCGCTCGAAGTGGAAGATGTACTCTACCGCCACCCTGCTGTATTGACTGCTGCAGTCGTGGCAAAACCGGATCAACGCTGGCAGGAAGTGCCTTGTGCCTTTATTGAACTCAAACAGGGAGCAACCGCAACCCCTGAAGAAATTATTGCGCATTGTCAGCAACAACTGGCCCGCTTTAAAGTTCCAAAAGATGTGGTGATCGCCGAGATTCCAAAAACTTCGACCGGAAAATTGCAGAAATTTATTTTAAGGGAATGGGCAAAACAACGAGCCAATGGCGAATTCGGAAATTGATACAGCAGATAAAAAAAGAAGTTTCCGGGGAAACTTCTTTTTTTATTTTAGACCTTACTGTTCAGATAACAGCGCGACCTGTTGAACATAATTGACGAACTTACGTTTCGAGGCTTCAAGCTCTTCTTCACTGACCTGCTGCTTGATATCACGATGAATACGTAATACATGCTGACGCAAAGTATGGCGTTCAGAAGCGTTAAATACTTTACTAAACTCATTAATGATGGGATCGCCCTGATCAATCATACGATCAACCCAACGCATCAATTGCATTTGTTTTTTAGCGCCTTGTTGCGGTGTGAGATAAGATAAAATTGTGCTCTCATCTTCATTACGCAATAACTTACCAACGCGTTGGAACTGACGACGACGCGCTTCAAATGAGCTAATTTTCTGCACTTCAAGCAAGGCATCAATTAAACGCTCATCGACAGGAAGTTTTTGAATCTGCTTTGGATTCAGTTGAGCCAACTGCTCACCCAAAGCGGCCATGCGCTGAACTGCCTTTTTTTGCTCAGTTCGACTCGCACGCCCTTCTAATGACTCAAAATCTTCATCTGTATAACGTTGGGGACCACGTGCCACTATTACTCTGCCTCGTAAAATTTTGCTGCGAACAGCGTTTGAATTTCTTCCAGTGCCTTGTCTTCATCAGCACCCTCAATCACCAGTCTTAATGTGGTGCCTTTACCTGCACCCAACATCAACAATGACATAATATTTTTTGCATCAACTAACTTATCGCCCTTACCAATCTGGATAGAAGAACGAAATTTTGTCGTCACTTCAATCAGTTTACCAGATGCGCGAGCGTGTAAGCCGAGTTTATTAATTACATCAATTGTTGTGTCTATCATGACCAGTGCTTCATTTCTCTATGTAAGATTTGGACAGCCCATTTTGCCTCAAGGGCCTGTTTGAGTCTATCCACGATATAAACCGAACGATGCTGCCCGCCCGTACATCCCACGGAAATGGTCATGTAATGGCGATGTCCTTCAGCAAAAGCGGGTAACCACTTATCAAGAAAGCCATAAATATCTTCAAACATTTCATTGGTTTGTTGACTGCCTTCTAAAAAGCGGCGCACAGGTTCATCTAAACCTGAAAAACGGCGTAATTCTAAGTCCCAATGTGGATTTGGTAAATGGCGTACGTCAAATACATAATCCGCATCGAGTGGAATACCGTGCTTATAGCCAAAAGACTGTAAAATTACAATTAAGTTATCCGACTGCCCTAGTTTAGACAATAGGATATGTTTTAAATCATGGACGCTTTTATCCGTGGTATCAATATGTACGGTAGAACGAAACTGGATCGGAATCAGCAGTTGCTTCTCTTCCTGAATACATTGCAACAGGCTATTAAAGCGGCTGGCCAACGGATGCGGTCGACGTGATGCACTAAAACGTGCAATCAAATCCTGATCCTGTGTGGTCAGATAAATAATATCCACCGAACCATGGCGTTGTAATTGCTCAAACACATGGTCGAACTCTTGCATATCGGCACGGGTACTGCGGATGTCTACCCCCAGTGCCAACTGTTCAAGATTATTCTCGTGATCCAGTTTCGCCACAATTTCAGGCAATAATGCCAAAGGTAAGTTATCTATACAATAATAGCCCAAGTCTTCAAGCACTTGTAATGCAGATGATTTGCCTGAGCCTGATTGTCCTGTCACGATAAGAATACGCTTCATGGCATTTTGCCCTTCATTTTTTATGTTTTAAAATCAACTTGTAGGTTATCAATCAAACGGGTTGCACCCAGTTTTGCAGCAACAAAAACAACAAGGTCCTGATCAAATTGCGCAATCGGTTGCAAGTTGGTCTGACGAGCTTCCACATAATCCACAACAAAGCCAGCCTGTGTCAATTGCGTCGAGATATTTGCTAACACTTGGTTGAGTGCCTGCCCTTCATGCAATTGCTGTTCAGCCTGTTTGAGCGATTGATAAATAGTGGGTGCAATTGCCCGTTGCTCTTCGGTTAAATAACCATTACGAGAACTTAAAGCCAAACCATCTTCGGCCCGTACAATCGGCACACCAATCACTTCAAGCGGCATGTTCAGGTCTTGTACCAGCTGACGAATGACGGCCAGTTGCTGATAGTCTTTTTGCCCAAAGAACGCGAAATCTGGCTGTACAATATTGAACAGCTTGGTCACCACAACTGCAACGCCATCAAAATGACCTGGACGTGATTTTCCACACAGGTCATCGGTAATCTGACCCACACTGATATTGGTCAAACGCGGCTGTATCCCGTACATTTGCTCAACAGTGGGTGCAAAAATAATATCGCAGCCCACATCCGCCAATAAGCGGCTGTCTTGCTCTAATGTACGCGGATAACTATCAAAATCCTCACCGGCACCAAACTGGATTGGATTGACGAAAATACTGACCACCACCACATCACACAGTTTTTTTGCCTCACGCACCAAGGTCAAATGACCTTCATGCAGATTGCCCATGGTCGGTACAAAACCAATCAGTTTCTTTGAACTACGCGCAGGAGAAAGTGACGCAGTTAACCCTTGTATCGTTGTTTCAGTTTTCATGGATTAAAGCTCAACCTGAAAAGTATGTTCTTTGGCTGGGAACGACTGGTCCTGCACGGCAGCATGATAGGCTTTAAACGCATCGACAATGGCAGTTTCGCCAGATTGCTCTTTCATGAAGTTACGCACGAAACGCGCAACACGACCAAAGGTCAGACCAAGCATGTCCTGAACCACCAATACCTGCCCATCGGTTTCATGCCCTGCACCAATTCCGATCACAGGTGTATTCGGGAACAGTTCTGCAATTTCTTTACCCAGTTGTGCAGGCACACATTCAAGTACTAATACTGCTGCACCGGCATCAATCACTGCCTGACAGTCGGCAATCAGCTGATCCGCGGCTTCACGTGTTTTTGCTTGCAATTTATAGCCGCCTAACACATTTACAGATTGCGGCGTTAAACCTAAATGCACACACACAGGAATACCATTACGGGTCAACACGGTAACCAGTTCGCTGAGCCAGGCACCGCCTTCGATCTTGACCATTTGTGCGCCAGCTTGCATGACAGTTTTTGCATTTTTCAAACCATCTTCAAGCGTGGCATAGCTCATAAATGGCAAGTCAGTCATAATCAGGGCATGCGCATTACCACGACGTACAGCGGCCGTATGGTAAGCCATATCTTCAACCGTCACAGGAAGTGTAGAGTCTCTGCCTTGAATCGCCATTCCAAGAGAGTCACCGATTAAAATCGTATCAATTTCAGCCAACTCCATCCCTTTAGCCATACTTGCATCGTAACAAGTAAGACATGAGAACTTGCGTCCTTCGGCTTTAAATTTTCTTAAGTCACTTAGACTAATCATGATGATGTCCTCTACAGGCGTTTCCAGAACGAAACAGTCTTAAGCGATTGCCCAAGACTGGTCTGCTATTACAGTCAAGTTTGCTTGCTGTACCAGTTCTAAATCTTTTAAAGAATGACCATTTAATTGTAAATGAGCATCTAGGTCTAATAAGGGAATAATGACGAAATCACGCTCTAAAATACCCACATGTGGCACGGTTAAGCGTTCATTACGGATCTGCTCCTGACCATAGATCAGTAAATCCAGATCAAGCGTGCGCTCCCCCCAGCGTCGTAAACGGACACGTCCTGCTTCTTGCTCAAATTGTTGTAATTGATCTAACAGCGCAAGCGGTGCAAGGTCGGTATCCAGTTGCACAACTGCATTGAGGTAATTCGGTTGGTCTTGCGGCCCCATCGGTGGACTTTGATAAAGTCGGGAAACCTGTACAGCGCCTAGTGTTGTCAGCTTCGCAACAGCTTCACTCAGAATCTGCTGCGAATCGCCTAAATTACTACCAAGACCAATATAGCTACGAATCGTCATTGCGTTGGCCCAAAAACCACTTGGCTTAAATCACGTTGTACGCGTTTACGCTTGAGGATCGGGTGATCCGCATGAACCTGTCCTGAGTTGCCAGCCGCTTTTTCTATAAAACGGCTCGCAGACTCATCCGCTCTAACCCGTTCTTTTTTACCACGGCGGCTTCTTGGCTCAGGGACATTGACCAAAGGCTCGATTTCAGTCGTCTTCGGCTCATCTGCTTCGACCGCCTTACGACGTGTCTTGCTGCGTTGACGATTGTATTGACGGATTGCCGCTTCTTTTTGATCCGTGGTCATTTCCTGATAGTTTTCCCACCAGACGCCCATCCCTTCCGTACTACTATCGCCAGACTTCTCACGTAACAGCAAGAAGTCAAAACCGGCACGGAAACGGGCATGACCTGCCAAAGCCTCAATCTGTTGCGGCTTTGGATTGAGCAAACGGGTCTGCATTTCCCAGACTTCACGGATAAAGGTTTCCGCAAAACGCGGAATAATGGTCCGGGTCGCCTGACGTTTTAATACATCAAGTCCAGCTTGTGCACGTGCTTCCGCGGGTACCACCCCTTTGTTCAGATAGAAATCACAACGTTCTAAAAATGGTTTCCATAACAGGACTGCATAGAAAAATGCAGGATTGATGGTTTTACCCACTTGAATACGCTGATCAGTATTTCGTGCAGCACGGTCAATAAATGCCGTGATATTGGGCTGAATTTCGGCAAACAGCTGCTTCCACACACCAAACTCGATCAACATCGGCAAGACACGGGTCAAATGCCCCATGGTGAACAGTTTTTGTGATTCATCATATAAACGATGGGGTGAGACATCACGCAGTAATTGCGTCATTTCAACATTAAACACATCGAGAATGGATTGATCAATCTGGAAGTTCAGTTTTGCAGCAAAACGCAATGCACGTAACATCCGTACAGGATCTTCTTCAAAACGCTGTGCCGGTTCACCCAGAAAACGTAAGGTACGGGTCTTGATATCCTCTACCGCATGGCAGAAATCAAGTACGATCCCTTTTCGTGGCTGGTAATACAGGGTGTTGATCGAAAAATCTCGGCGAGCAAAATCTTGCTCAATCGTTCCCCAGTTATTATCACGAAGAATCATCCCGGAGGCACTGGTGACCGCTTTTTTCGGTGGGGCACGGAAGGTCGCCACTTCAATCAGTTCACGACCAGAATAAACATGTGCCAGCTCAAAACGTCGTCCGATAATCCGGCAACGTCGACCAAATACTTCTTTCACCTGAGCTGGTGTAGCATTAGTAACCGCGTCAAAATCCTTTGGATTAAGACCTAACATCATATCTCGAACACCACCGCCCACAATATATGCCTCGTAGCCTGCTTTAGTCAGACTATCAATCACATCTAGAATTGAGGAAGGAAGTTGAGTTGTGGACAAACCACATTTTGACGCACGCAAAGTTTGCAAAAGACACTGTCTCCTACGTCAGGACGTAAATAACAATTTGTCGCTAATCATAGCTCTAACACACACAAAGGGCAATTTATTCTGTTGCAAGTTTCAACAGATCTGTCTGCCTCATTCATCACTTTATGACAATGTCAGGTTTATAACATAAGCCTTGCTTTGTTTTTCTCTAACAATTTTGGCCCGATTCCCTTGATATTCATCAACTCATCGACGCTTTTAAAACCGCCATTTTTTTGCCGATATTCCATAATCGCCTGCGCTTTTTTCTCACCCACCCCATTTAACATTTGTAGTTGCTGCAAGCTGGCCTGATTCAAGCTAATCTTATCACCCGGAGTATTTACAGAAGATGAAAGCCGCTGTGGAGCCTGCTGAGTGGGGCGGGATAAATAATAATTATTATTTGCCTGATTCGCCAACTGCTGGTCACGTAGCTGTTGCTGAGTTTTCCATTGCTGATAGGCCTGGTCAAACTGCTGTGCCTTAAGAGGTGATACACACCCCAAGCACAAAATAATGAATAGAAAAAACTTATGTTTGCGGCATACTTGCTGCAATATCATGGTTGCTCTCCTGAGCTTTTAATTGTCGTTTTGCTTGCTCCCAGAGCTCATCCATTTCAGCCAAACTCATGTCTTGCAAATCTTTGTGTTGTCGTTGTGCCTGCTGCTCAATAAAAGCAAAACGGCTTCTAAATTTATGGATCGTCGCCAATAATGCGCTCTCACTCGACACGCCAAGCTTTCGTCCCACATTGATCAGAGAGAATAAGCAATCTCCAAACTCTTCCTGAATATCATCGCTATTGTGACTTTTGATCGCCTGCTGTAACTCTTCTAGCTCTTCATCCAGTTTGCCATAAGCGTCTTCAACACATTCAAAATCAAAACCCAGTTGCGCTGCCTTTTTTTGAATTTCATGCGCCTGTACCAGTGCAGGTGCATGCTTGATCTCATCTAACCGAGACTGTACTTTACCCTGTTTTTCCTGTTGTTTGATCTGTTTCCATAATGCACTGACTTGCTCAGCACTCAAATTTTGATATTTTTCCGCCTCAAAAACATGGGGATGACGGCGGATTAATTTTTCACTGATTGCATTCACCACATCATGAAAATCAAATAATCCTTTTTCATCAAACATTTGCGACTGGAAAACCACTTGCAACAGTAAATCACCCAGTTCATTGCGGATTTCATCGATGTCCCCCGAACGGATTGCTGCCTCGACTTCATAAGCTTCTTCAATGGCATAACGGGTTAAGCTTTCTGGTGTTTGCTGTTGATCCCATGGACACTTTTGTCTTAACTCTTGCATGATTGCCAATAACTTTTCCATGATGATCTCCACACTTGATCGAAACAACGTGTTGCAGCCCGAATAGGCTTATGCGTAATATACACGCACGCAAAAACTATCAATATAAAGCAAGGGAAGGCAATGCAACAGAGTGTTTTTATTAGTGGGGCTGCCCAAGGCATTGGTGCTGAAATCGCCCGCCTCTTCTACCAGCAAGGTTTCAAAGTGGGAATCTATGATATCAATCAACAGCAAGCACAGGCTTTAGCTGCAGAACTGGGCATACATGCCAAAGCCGGTTATCTGGATGTCAGCAATTACCAACAATGGCAAACTGCATTGCAGGAATTTACTCACTGGGCTGGTGAACTTAACCTGCTCATTAACAATGCTGGCATTCTTTACTCAGGACCATTTGAAAATACGGATATTCAATCACATCACCGCATTATTGATATCAATCTCAAAGGCATGCTCAATGGCTGTCATGCCGCGTTAGCACACCTGCAACAGGCCGGTTTTGCCCGTGTCATCAACCTTTCCTCTGCCTCAGCGATTTATGGTCAAGCGGATCTGGCGTCTTACTCCGCCAGTAAATTTGCGGTGCGCGGTTTAACCGAGGCTCTGGATGTAGAATGGCAGAAATATAAAATCCGTGTTCTGGATGTGATGCCCTTATTTGTACAAACCAACATGGTAAAAAACATGGATGCAGGCAGTATCCAGAATATTGGGGTAGATTTGACTCCTGCCGATGTCGCAAAACAGGTTCTAGATTTGGCACAACACAAAGATCATGCCTTGCTCCCTACCCATACGCCTGTCGGCATAAAAACCAAACTGCTCTATCAGTTATCCAGCCTTAGTCCGCAGTTCCTGAATCGCTGGACCAATCTATTTTTATCCAAACGTTAGGCATAAAAAAGCTGCATCGAAATGCAGCTTTTTACGTTGGCCAGCTTAACTGCCTTGAACCAGACGTCGAGCACTGATAATCCCGGGTTGCTGCTCCAGACGAGCCAGCAATCTGGACAACTGTGCCAAACCTTTGACTTCAATCAATAACTTCATATTGGCAATACCATCTGCCTCAGAAATGGTATTGACCTGACGGATATTGATCTGGTCTGAGAAAATCACCTGGGTCAGATCCTTGAGCAAACCACGACGATCATACGCTTCCACCACGATCTGAACACTCTGTCCACGGGTTGGCTGCATTTCCCAGTCCGCTTCAACCGCGCGTTCAGGCTCTTGTGTAGTCATGCGCAGGTAATCTGGACATGCCACCTTATGGATACTGACACCACGATTCAAGGTGATATAACCACCAATCGATTCACCATGTACTGGCTGACAACATTGCGCAATATGCAGCTCGACATTGTCCAGTCCATCAATCAAGATGCCATGCGCAGATAGCGTATGGCTGGCACGCGGATTTAATGCCGGTTTCAGCACCAGTTCAGGTTCATCCTGATCCAGATGCATCTGTCGGTTGACCTGATTCATCAAGGCATGCAGGCTGATATCACCACTGACCAAAGCCACCAGAATATCATCACCCGATTTCAGGTTGAAATGAGATGAATAATCCTTCAGGTCAATACTCTTGGGATGAATGGCTAAACGCGCCAGCTCTTTAGTGAGTAACTCACGCCCGACTTCGACATTCTTGCTACGATCTTGCTGCCTAAACCAGTGACGTAACTTGTCACGTGCACGTGCAGTCTTGATATAACCCAGCGAATTCACTAACCAGTCACGGTTCGGTTCACGATCTTTCTTGGTTAAAATCTCAACCTGCTCACCGGTCTTTAACATATAGGTCAAAGGCACATAACGCTGGTTCACTCGTGCCGCATAGCACTTGTTTCCAACCTCGGTATGCACATGATAGGCAAAGTCTAGAACGGTTGAACCACGTGGTAATTCCTTGATATCCCCATCACGGCTAAACACATAGATCTTTTCAAAATTCTCAAAATCCTGAATCTGATCAATACCATTCGATTCTTCATCTTCAGCATGTGGCGTGGTTTCAGTACGTTCCTGATAATGCTCAAGCACCGCACGTAATGAATGCAAACGGTCATTGAAGGAATGATCGGTATTCTTGGCACCTTCTTTATAGTTAAAGTGCGAACACACCCCAAGCTCAGCTTCGTTATGCATTTCAAAAGTACGAATCTGTACTTCCAATGACTTGTTCTCAGCAATTACCGCGGTATGCAATGAGCGATAACCATTGGCTTTCGGATTGGTGACATAGTCATCGAACTGGTTCGGAATATGCCGCCAGATCTGATGCACGATGCCCAGAGCGTGATAGCAATCTGGAACACTCTTGACCAGTACACGCACTGCCCGAATATCATAAAGCTGATCGAAGCTCAGGTTTTTGCTTTTCATTTTTCGATAAATCGAATAAATGTGCTTCACACGCCCGGTGATTTCCGCCTGAATATCATATGCAGCCAGTTCGGTTTTCAGTTTATCAATCACAAACTGAATATATTGCTCACGCTCCAGACGCTTTTCGTTCAGCAAAGACGCAATTTCTTTATAGCGTTCCGGGGCCAGATAACGAAAGGCCAGATCCTCCAGCTCCCATTTGAGCTGGGCAATCCCCAAACGATGCGCAAGCGGCGAGTAAATGGTCAGAATCTCACGTGCCACACGCTCTTGACGCTCTTTGCTGGCGGTTGCCAACTCACGTAAGGCATAGGTACGTTCTGCCAGCTTGATCAGTACAACCCGAACATCTTCCGTCACTGAAATCAGCATTTTATAAATGCCGTTTAGATGTTCACGTTGATTATTATTAAAATGGTCTTCTAAACGCTTATTCTTTTCAATCAACTCCGACAGTTTACCCATTGCAAGTGTGCCTTTTACCAAAGCCAGAACCTGCTCGCCAAACTGCTGTTGAATGTCCTCTAAAGTAATCAGACCTTCACGTACACTACGATATAACACTGCCGCTGAAAGCGTGTCTTCGTCGACATGCAAATGGGCCAAAATATCCGCCATACCAATACCTGTACTAAAGGTATTGATACGATGATCCGTCGCTTGTAACTCTTTTGCTAAGGTCAGCTCGGCAACTTTTTGAAGTTGTTTCAGCTCAGCCCCATCCAAAATACCACGCACCCGATCTAGCCAGGAGACCAGACTACTTTGCGCTTCAGCGGCATGTTCTACAGTCGCTTCCTCAGACAACTCTTGGAGTCGTCCAGGTAACTGTTCACGTACTGTGACCATACCTTTCTCCTCTGGATATGTAACTCATTTTTTAATCGTTTATCTCTTCGATTTTTTCCAGCTTCTCAATTTTCTCAAACAGGGCAATCGATTCAACATGTTCAGTATGCGTAAACATGTCCATCACCGCAGCTTTCTTTAACCGATAGCCATATTGTGCCAGTACACCTGCATCCCTTGCCAGTGTTGATGGGTTACATGATACATAAACGATTCTTTTCGCTCCAAAATTAGGTACATATTGCATGACTTCAAACGCACCTGATCGTGGAGGATCAATTAATAATGCATCAAATCCCTGTTTCGCCCAAGAATGATGCGAAAAGTCTTTTGTTAAATCTTGTGAAAAGAACATTGCTTGTGACAATTGATTCGCTTTCGCATTTTCAGTTGCCCGTTGCACCATCTCATCACTTGCTTCAACACCCACCACTTGACCCGTTTCTCCCACACGACGTGCAATCGGGAGCGAGAAATTGCCTAATCCACAGAACAGGTCAAGCACTCTCTCCCCTTGCTGTAACTGAAGCAATTCACATGCCAAGTGAATCATCTGTGCATTTACAGCGCTGTTCACCTGGGTAAAGTCTAAAGGTGAAAATGCAAATTTGACTGCAAAATCATCCAGACTGTAATGCAAACGCATCGGTGCCTGAGCATCATCTACTCGATGTAAACTCTCTGCCCCTTTGGGCTGCAAATACAACTGCCATCCCTTGAGTAACGTAAACTGACGTAATTGGTTGACATCCGACACATTTAATTCATCCAGATGACGAATCAGCAATGCCACCTCGGTATCGCCCATGGCCAATTCTATATGACCGATATGGGCTTTGCCTGTAAGACTTTCGAGTAATTTTCTAAGTTCGGGCAAGCTTTCGGATAAAGTTTGATCCAATACATTACACTGCTGGATGGCAGTGAGATGATTACTATGATGCTCACGGAAGCCCATCACCAAACGGTTCTGTTTGGCAATATAGCGCACCCCGATACGGGCACGACGGCGATAATCGGTTTTTACCGAACGGATCGGTGCCAGCCATTGCTCAGGCTCTAAACCAGCAAAATGTTGTAAATGCGACTTCAACACATTCTGTTTTAATAAAATCTGCTGGTCAGGATGAATATGTTGCAGGCTACAGCCACCACATACCCCAAAATGAGGACAGATCGGATCAACACGACCTTCAGCCGCCTCACCTTCCAGCTTGATCATATCGGCTTCTTCCAGACGAGAAGTCTGGTTGGTAATCTTTGCCTGTACCGTTTCACCGACGAGACCATAGCGAATAAAGACTTTCTTGCCATGCTTTTCTTTAGGATGGTCAGGATGCGTTCCATAATGCGCGATGCCGCGCCCTTCATGAGAAAACGCTTCGATTTGAAAGGTATATGTTGGATATTGGGCTGGGCGATGTTTCGCTTTGTGTTTCAAAAGATGAACCTAATTTTTTGGCGCAAAAGTGGGTGCGGTAAATACAGTATATTGCGATGTTTGTTGCCATACCTGTAAAAATTCTGTTTGTTGCGTTTGAGTTTGTAAATAATCAATCGTCGCCTGAATCAACTGTTGATGATCCTTTTGATTGAGCTGACCTTTTAGCAATAACCAGCGGATATAGACCAACCATGTATTCAGCACATCGCCTTCACAATAACTGGTCAATTTTAACCATTGTTCAGTACGGACATAGTCTGGCACATGATAGCCCGTCTCACCACGTTTACCAGGGAAACCCAGCAAACAGGCAATATCATCCAGCTTCTGGAAATTACGACCATTAAACATGGCCATCACATCCATCAGGTCAACATGACGATGATGATAGCGATTCTGATAATTGTTGTACCGCTTCTGCTGGTCAATTTCGCCCTGATCAAACAGGCTCGGCGCAGAAAGGCCATGGTACATGGCACGGAACAGAATCACAGGCAAGTCAAATTGTGAGCCGTTCCAGCTCACCAGTGTCGGCTGTTTCTTGTCAAAAATAGACAGAAACTTGGCCAGCATTTCTGCTTCGCTATTCTGTTCCTGACTGAATGAAAACAGGCGGAAGCCTTTTTCATCAATCCATAATCCAGAAATACAGACAATCTCATGTAAAGGCAGACGCTGAAACTCTACACCTGATTCCTGACGGCGAATCTTGGTCAACGCTTGTTCTACATCGGCTGCTGGCAAATCCAGATCATGGAGATGTGCCCCGGCCTTGAGATCAGTCAGGGTTTCAATATCAAACACTAAAATTGGAAAGCGTAAATTCATTTCAGAATTCCCTTACGGAGCGAAACAGCTCCCTTGAACCAAGGGTGAGCTGTCATTATAACAGCGCCCGACGGGAGATTAGTCTTCATCTTGAACTGAAAATAACCCCGTTGATAAATAACGGTCACCGCGGTCGCAGATAATGCAGACAATCACGGCATCAGGGGTTTCTTCAGCAATTTTCACCGATGCCCAAACTGCGCCACCGGAAGAGGTCCCCGCACTGATCCCCTCGGTACGTGCCAGCTTACGCATGGTTTTTTCTGCTTCAATCTGGGGAATATCAATAATACGATCGACACGACTGCGATCAAAAATGGTTGGCAAATATTCTTCAGGCCAGCGGCGAATCCCCGCGATGCTGGAACCGTCTGAAGGTTGCAGACCGACAATCTGAATATCAGGGTTTTGTTCCTTCAAATATTTAGAAACCCCCATGATCGTACCTGTGGTGCCCATCGAGCTAACGAAATGGGTAATCTTGCCGCCTGTTTGCTTCCAGATTTCAGGTCCTGTGGTCAGGTAATGGGCCTCGACATTGTCTGGGTTACCAAACTGGTTCAGTACAAAACCCTTGCCTTCTGACTGCATTTGCATCGCCAGGTCACGCGCGCCTTCCATGCCTTGCTGCTGAGTCACTTCAATCAACTCCGCACCATAGGCCAGCATGGCATCTTTACGCTCCTGACTCATGTTGTTCGGCATGATCAGTTTCATTTTATAGCCGCGCATGGCCGCAACCATCGCCAAAGCAATACCGGTATTACCACTGGTCGCTTCAATCAAGGTATCGCCTGGCTGGATCTGTCCACGTTTTTCGGCCTGTACAATCATGTTATAGGCAGGACGATCCTTAACCGAACCTGCCGGATTGTTACCTTCTAATTTGGCTAATACCGTGGCCTGGGTATGACACGCTAAACGCTGCAAACGTACTAAAGGGGTTTTACCGACATACTCATCCAGTAAAAATTCATCTGCTAAAAAATCAGTTTGCGTATTCGTCATGATCGACACCGATATTAAGGTGGCGACTATTGTATGAAAAAAACAGAAATACTGCACCATTTCACTCTGCTTTTTATTGGCAAGCAGGTCTCTGCGCTTATTAGAAAGCATGCTAAGATATTGCGCAGAATGATAAATCTGACCGAACTATGTCAAATTTCAATAAGACCATATCGAAACGTTTACGCCTCAATCATGCTTATGGGCAGTTGATTGCACTGATTCTTGTGCCAATTGCAATTTTGACAAGTGTAGGAATTCTCTGGGTTTTAGCCGAAACCACCAACTCAGCGAAACAGCAACAGCGCTCAGATGCCTCGGCGATTCTGGCGCGTTATCATCAAACCGCGAATGATTTATTAAAGCTGGTGCAAGAGCAGCCCGATCAATATGACCGCGCACAAAACATCATGCAAAAAATGTTTGATGAAAAGAATTTACAACGTGCCGTGCTGATTGATAATAAAGGACAGACCTATTTAAGTGTCGGTTATCAAAACAACCGCTTCTGGCCTAATTTCCCCAATAACAGTAATTTTTTCGGTCCGATTTCGCATAACCACAACAATATTTACGGCGCAAAACTGGACAATGGTAATCCTGATTCCGTCTGGCTGATGATTGAGCTGGACAATCAACCACTAGAACTGGCCCGTTATAAAGTTTTACTTTCTTTGGTGGTCACCGGTTTATTGACCATCCTGATTTTATTGTTCTGCCTGAATGTGTTCTCCCGTCGCTGGCTGGCCCCGATCTACGAGATTCGTATGCAGATGCAACGACTCAATGCCGACACCCTCGATCAGCACATTGTGGTGAACAGTACCGGTGAACTGCGTTTACTACAGCGTGACATTGCCAATGTCGTCAAACGCCTGCACTTTAGCTTTCTCGAATTAAAAGAACATACCGAACAGACCGAAGAAGATTTACGTCGGACTCTGGATACCTTGGAAGTTCAGAACATTACCTATCGTCAGGCACGTGACCAGGCGATTTCATCCAATCAGTCCAAGTCGGTTTTCCTGGCCAATATCAGTCATGAACTCAGAACGCCACTAAACAGTATTGATGGCTTTATTCATTTGTTACTACGTCAGCAAAACCTGAGCAATGAACAAAATCTCTATCTGCAAACGATTCGAAAATCCTCTGCGCACCTATTGGCACTGATTAATGATGTACTGGACTTTTCTAAAATTGATGCGGGCAAATTAGAACTCGAAACCGCCCCGTTTGACCTTGAAGAAGCCATCTTTGATGTGATGGATATGCTCTCGCCGCTGGCGGCACAAAAGCATATCAATATGGCCTTCTATTATGCTGAAAACATTCCACAGCATGTGGTCGGTGATGCGCTACGTTTCAAACAGATTCTGACCAACCTGATTTCCAATGCGATCAAGTTCACCCCTGACGGTGAGATCATCGTGCGGGTGCGGATGGAAGATGATGAAATTGGACAATGTTTATTGCATTTCAGCGTACAGGACAGCGGTATTGGCTTAAGCGGGACTGACCGTAAAAAATTATTTGAATCCTTTTCCCAAGGGGATGCTTCGGTTACCCGTCAATTTGGCGGAACCGGACTCGGTCTGGCCATTTCCAAGCAATTGGTACACCTGATGCATGGCCAGATTGGCTTTGAGGATAATCAGGAGCGCGCACCTACAGAGAAAGGCTCAACCTTCTGGTTTACCGCATCCTTTAAAGTGGAAGAACAGGATGAGTTTGTCGAGCATCCTCATTTTGACCATTTACAGGTGGTGTCTTATCTGGCCCACCCTGCGACGGCCAGCGTGTTACGCTCCTATCTGGAAAATTATCGGGTTTCCCATATCGAAACCCAATCTATTCTGGACTTGTTTAGCCGTTTAAATCATCTCAATCAGCAAGAAAGCACCTGGCTGATTGTGGACCATAGCGGCGATACCGAAGCACTGTTAAAAGAAATTCGTCAGCGTTATCACGGTAACCTTGCGGTGTATGGTTACCAGATGAGCCTTGATCCGAATATGCTGAATGAATATCGCGCTCGTCCGCTGTATCAACCGCTTAGTCGTCGCGAACTGGTTCAGTTGCTCGGTAACCAGCCGATTTTTGAACAGGAACCTGAAGACTTTAATGGTCAAGGCCTACACGTTCTGGCAGTTGACGATCATCTACCCAACCTGATTGTACTTGAAGCTTTACTGGGTGAACTCAATGTCACCACCACCAAAGCACTCAGCGGACAAAAAGCCATTGATATTATTCAGGAGCGTATCGAGCAAAAATCACCACCATTCGATCTGGTATTTATGGACATTCAAATGCCAGTCATGTCAGGGATTGATACCACGCGCGCCATCCGCTCTTTAGAATCGACGCTTGATAACGGCATGCAACTGCCTATCATTGCCCTCACCGCACATGCGCTGGCAGATGAAAAGCAGAAGTTGCTTAAAGTGGGGATGAATGACTATGTCACCAAACCGATTCAGATGGAACAGATCATCCAGATCCTGACGCACTGGACCAAGAATAACTTTAGTGCCCAGCCAGTCAATATTGAGCAAAAGCGTCCAGTCGAGTCCATTGACCCTCATATTCTGAACTGGCAACAAAGCGTGCAGTTGGCTGCGAACAAAGAAGATTTGGCGCAAGACCTGTTGAATATGCTGGTCGACAGTTTCGATACCGAACTTGCAGAAATGCAGCAGTTGATTGAAATGGAAGATTTTCCACAGCTCGAGCATGTGCTACACCGTCTGTATGGCGCAACCCGCTATGTCGGTACACCGAATCTGCAACAGGTCTCAGGTGAGTTTGAACAGTTTGTCTCGACCTTACGCAAAGAGCGCCGTAAAGCAGATGATCAATTTATCCGTGAAACCAATCATCGTTTCAGTGAACTCAATACTGCGATTGAACAGGTCAGACAGGCAGCACATTTGATCTTGCATGCACACGACAGTTAAGGTGACTGGGGTGTCATGTTTCAACTCTGACACTCATGTTATGCTGCCTCATCGAACACAATAAGAGTAAGACAGATGACACTTTTACGCGTTGAAAAGAACAATGGAATTGCGACCGTTTCTTTAAACCGACCAGACAAACGCAATGCAATGAGCTTTGCCTTGCTAAAAGAACTGGTGGCCACCGCCAAAAAAATTGAAAAAGACCGTTCAATCCGTTGTGTCATCTTAACGGGTGAAGCCAATGTATTTAGTGCTGGCATCGACCTGTCTGATCTAAATAATCCGAAGAATACCGCATTTGCAGCATGGGAACTGATCAAGCCGGGCCAGAGCCTGTTTCAAAAAGCATTTTTAATCTGGCAGAACCTGCCGATTCCTGTGATTGCAGCCATTGAAGGCTATTGCTTTGGCGCTGGCATGCAACTGGCACTTGCCGCAGATATTCGTATCGCAACACCAAGCACTAAAATGTCGATTATGGAAAGTCGCTGGGGCCTTGTACCAGATATGGGACTGACCCGTTCGCTGAAAGGTCTGATTGGCGTGGATCTTGCCAAAGAACTGACGCTGACCGCACGCATCTTTGATGCCGAATACGCCAAGCAAATTGGTCTAGTGACGCATTTAGACAACGATCCATTGGCAAAAGCCAAGCTGATTGCCGAAGAAATATTACAGCGTTCACCTGATGCGATTATGGCTGCAAAACGCGTACTGGATGCAATGGAACACCAACCGGAAAAAGCATTACGTCTGGAAAAGCTCTGGCAACTTAAACTCATATTAGGTAAGAATAGTCGTCTTGCGCGTAAGAAGGATAAAAACCCGGAAGTGGAATTTTTACCGCGCCAATATAAATAAGCACAATCAGGGAATATTCACATGCATGTTAATCAACAAACACCCATCGCATTTTTAGGTATGGGTTTAATGGGCACACGTATGGCCAGCCGACTGTTACAAGCCGGTTATACGGTGGCGGTCTGGAACCGTAGTCCTCATGCATGTGAAATGCTGATTCAACAAGGTGCTCAAAGTCTGGACTTGGCAGAGATTGGAAATTATCCTGTGGTTTTAACCTGTCTGGCCGATGATCAGGCAGTTCAAAATGTATTTTCCCAAATTCAGCCAGCCTTAAAAGCACAGCAAATCATTGTGGATTTTTCCAGCCTATCCGTTGCCGCGACGTTAAGCCTTGCTCAAGCAGCACAACAACAGGATGTGATCTGGATTGACTCTCCTGTATCCGGTGGAACCATGGGGGCTGAACAAGGGACCTTAGTCATTTTTGCAGGTGGTGATGCGGCGATCATCCAGCAACTTGATCCTATTTATCAGGTGCTGTCCCAGCGGGTAACGCGTATGGGTGACTCGGGTACAGGTCAAGCCACCAAGATTTGTAATCAGTTAATTGTGGCAGCCAACAGTACTTTGATTGCTGAAGCGGTGGCACTGGCGGATCAGGCCGGTGTAGACACCTCCCTGTTGGCTCCCGCTCTTGCAGGCGGCTTTGCCGATTCAAAGCCGTTCCAGATACTGGCACCGCGGATGGCAACCGAGACCTTTGAACCAGTGCAATGGAAAGTGCAAACTTTGTCAAAAGACCTCAACAATGCACTACAACTGGCACAAAGTTTTAACTTAAAGATACCTGTCGCACAAAAAGCCTTACTACAGTTACAAGCCCACCAAGAAAATGGCTTTGCCGAGAAGGATTTAGCTACTATTATCAAAGTTATAGAACAATAAACAGGGTCTATTGATTCAGGGAGTCAGAATATGAGCCATCTCGCAGTCAATTTATCAATGATTTTTACCGAAGTCCCTTTAATTGAGCGCTTTGCTTTAGCCCATGCACACGGATTTCAACAGGTTGAAATTCAGTTTCCTTATGAATTAGACGTAGTTGATCTGCGCACCCAACTGGAACAACATACTCTGTCACTATGCCTGATCAATGTTCCTGCCGGTGATCTGATGCAGGGCGGTAATGGACTGGCAGGTATCCCGGGAAAAGAAATTGAATTCCATCAGGCACTTGAACTGGCAATACGCTATGCCACCGCACTCAATGTGCCTCGCGTTAATATTCTAGCTGGCAAACAACCTCTGGATGCGGATCTACTCCCTTGCCTGAATACGCTGGCCAGCAACCTGAAGCTTGCTTGCCACATGTTGAGCGAGCAAGGTATCGAACCGGTTTTCGAGATGATCAATGGCACCGATATGCCACGTTTTTTGATTCAGAACATTGCTCAAGGTCAGGAAATGTTAGAGGCAGTGAACCATCCAGCCTTAAAAATGCAATATGACTGTTATCATATGGCGATGATGGGTGAGGACGTTTTAGCCGGGCTACAAGAAAATCTGCACCAGATTGGACATATTCAATTTGCCGACTGTCCGGGTCGCCATGAGCCAGATACAGGAAATATCCCGTATAAACAGATCTTTGACTGGCTGCTACAAAGCGACTATCGCGGTCTTATTGCAGCGGAATATCGGCCAAAAAACCAGTCAGATCAATCTTTTGCCTGGAAAAAGAAGTACTTTTCCAATGATGTGAATACATAAACTGTTACTGCTAAAATTTGAACTTTTTAGAGAAAAACGGTATATTTGACAATGAGCAATTGTCAGGAAAATATACCCTCTATGAATTTAGAACCATCGCCCAGCGCTTCTAATTCTCACGACCTAAAAATCAAAACAGCGAACAAAGATGTACACGCTTGCCTTAAAGTTGTACATGAAGCTCTCACTGATGTAAAAGCCAAAGATATTCTTGAACTTGACGTAAGTACGATCAGCAATGTTGCCGATGCAATTGTAATTGCAAGCGGTACATCGACACGTCATGTTAAAGCCCTTGCAGACAATGTTGCTGATGAAGCACGTAAAGCAGGTTTCCGCCCAATCGGTGTCGAAGGTGAACGCGATGCTGAATGGATATTAATCGATCTCGGTTTCGTTGTGGTACATGTAATGTTACCAACCGCGCGTAAGTTCTATGACCTAGAAAGCTTATGGCGCGCACCCGAATCTGTAGCGTAAAGCTCTCCAAAAAAGCGACCGAATCGGTCGCTTTTTTTTATACTTAAAAACTCGTTTTAAGCTAGTTTTATGGTTCCTCCCCCCGCTTGATAGATTGCTTCTTTTCATTGCCAATCAGCACAACAATGCTAGTATGGATTCACTAATCAGCAATTAAATCTAAAACAAGATGAAAGATTCAACTGAATGGATTGAAACACTCAACAAAATTACTGGACTCGCGCAAACAGGTTTGTACTATTCAAAAGATGTCTACGACAAAGAACGTTATGACCAAATTATCAGTTATGTACGCACTTTAATTGATTTAAAAGAAATTGACACTCAAGACTTTATTGCAGATGTGCTTCAGGATGTCGGATATGCAACACCTAAAATAGATGTACGTGCAGTCGTATTTAAAGACAATAAACTCTTATTAGCTAAAGAAACAGAAGACGGCTTATGGTCTATTCCAGGCGGCTGGGCTGATATTGGCTACTCAGCAGCAGAGAATGCAGAAAAAGAAGTTCTGGAAGAGACAGGATTAGAAGTGAAAGCAACCAGACTTCTGGCACTGACGGATCGGAGAAAACATCCTCATCCAGCCATGTTTCTACATGTGTATAAGGCTTTCTTTTGGTGTGAACTTATTGGGGGTGAGTTAAAACCAAGTATTGAAACATCTGAAGTGGGCTTCTTTAGTAGAAATGAATTACCTCCCATTTCCATAGCACGTGTCACAGAAGCACAAATTCATCATTTTTTTGAATTACTGCAAGATTTACCCGAGCAGACTGATTTCGACTAAGCTCCAATTCAAACAACTCATCATCTGCAAAGACCAGTAACGCGGCTCTCTAAAGGCCTGTAAATACCAGTTATCACCCGTTCTTAATTTTGACATGACAAATTGTCAAAATTGCCGCACTATACAGCTTCTTGCCATCCCACCAATAAATAGCATAACTGGAGTACAGGAAGTGAAAATACTGATTACAGGTGCCAATACCGGCATTGGTTTTGCCACGGCAGAACAGTTGGTTAAACAAGGGCAACACGTGATTCTTGCCTGCCGAAACCCACAGAAAGCACAACAAGCACAAAGCAAGTTACGTGCACTCGACCAAGGTCAAGTCGACCTGATCTCCCTTGACCTTAACAGCCTTGAACTTACCCGAAAAGCAGCCCATGAAATCGCAGATCGTTACGGCAAGCTGGATGTGTTAATCAACAATGCGGGCTTATTTGCCAAGACTAAACAGCTGACAGCCGATGGCTTCGAGCAACAATTTGGTGTCAATTATCTCGGTCATTTTTTATTGACCCAAAAACTACTTCCTGTTTTAAAACAATCTCCTCAGGCACGGATTGTCCATTTAGCCTCAATCGCACATTGGGCAGGCTCCATCAAACCCAATAAGTTCCGCGCAGAAGGTTTTTATAATCCGCTGTTTTATTATGGACAATCCAAGCTTGCCAATTTATTGCTGAGCAATGCCTTGGCCGAACAGTTGGCAGATAGTTCAGTTACCAATAATGCCCTACATCCCGGTGGGGTTGCCTCTGATATTTATCGCGACCTACCCAAACCTGTTTATGCAGCAATGAAACTCGGCTTAGTTCCAACTTCTGTTCCTGCAAAACTGATTACTCAAATGGCGATTGGGGATGAATGGGCGAAACGCAATGGAGCATATGTCAGTGCACATATGCCTGACTGGAAATCTTCACATGCCAAAAATCAGCAACTGGCACGTGACCTCTATCAACAGTCTATGAACTTGGTTGAAAAGTTTATTTAAATAAAAATAACCTCAAATAAAAAAAGCCACCCGAAGGTGGCTTTTACAATCTGGGGTGCAGTCAGATTAGTGACCACCACCATTGATTGCTTTGGTCATGTCTTCCACAACTTTCTTGGCATCACCAAAGATCATCATGGTTTTTTCATTGTAGAACAAATCATTGTCTAGGCCAGCATAACCTGTCGCCATTGAACGCTTGATGACCATAATGGTACGTGCTTTATGTGCTTCAAGGATCGGCATACCGTAAATCGGTGAGCTTGGGTCATCTTTCGCCGCCGGGTTTACTACGTCGTTCGCACCAATCACAAGTACCACGTCTGTTGCAGGGAAATCCGAGTTGATCTCATCCATTTCCAAGATGTCTTCATAAGCAACATCTGCTTCTGCCAACAATACGTTCATGTGACCAGGCATACGACCTGCCACCGGGTGAATCGCGAAGCGAACTTTTACACCCTGCTCTTTCAAGATTTCACATAATTCTTTCACTGCATTCTGTGCACGACCTTGTGCCATACCGTAGCCCGGTACAATCACAACGCTGTCCGCATTTGACATCAGGAAGCCTGCGTCATCTGCTGAACCAGAACGATGGTTACGTTGCACTTGCTCACCTTTGTCTGCTGAAGCAACTGCCGTGCCGCCCATTGCACCACCAAACAATACGTTGATGATTGAACGGTTCATCGCCTTACACATGATGTAAGAAAGAATCGCACCTGAAGAACCCACCAGTGAACCGGCAACGATCAACATATTGTTTTCAAGAGTGAAACCAATACCTGCCGCAGCCCAACCAGAGAATGAGTTCAATAGTGAAACCACAACTGGCATATCACCACCACCGACTGGTGCAATCCATACCCAGCCAAATGCAAGTGCAAGTGCTGTCATTGCCCAGAATGCAGTCATGTTACCGGTAGTGAAGAAGTAGAAACCACACGCAAGCATTGCAATAAAGATGATCGCCTGAACCGGTTTAACCCATGCACCAGAGATAGTTTTTGCCCATTTCTTCGCAGCCAATTTACCGTAAGCAAATACAGAAGCGGTAAAGGTGATCGCACCCACGAAGCAGCCTACGAACAATTCAAACAAATGAACTGAACTCATATGAGCATGTTGAACACCCGCAGCCGTTAAAGCAGCTTCATTTTGTGCAAACAATGCAGTGAGCTGGTTGTTATGCAAGATCGCAGCAATCGCAATCAATACCGCAGCCAAACCGACCAAAGAGTGCATCAATGCGACGGTTTCAGGCATTTGTGTCATTGGCACTGTTTTCGCACGAGCGATACCCACAACAGCACCTAACACCATTGCACCGCCGATCATCCAAACCACTGGATGTTCAGCAACAAAGAAGGTCGTCACAACCGCAATCGCCATTGCGATCATACCGTAACGGTTACCCGCAATTGCAGTCTTAGGGCCAGACAAACCACGTAAGGTTAAGATAAAGAGGACAGCACCAATCAGGTAGAACCAATCCGCATAGTCTCGAATGAATTCCATCGCTTAGCCCTCTTTTTTCTTTTGCTTCGGCTTGAACATTTCAAGCATACGAGCAGTTACAGCAAAGCCACCGAAAATGTTAATGCTCGCCAAAAACACAGCAATCGCACCAAGCACACTCACCACATTGACACTCTGGAATGCAACATTGGCATCCACACCAATCGCAGGCATCCCCACAGTCTGGATCATCGCGCCCACCACAATAATTGAAGACAACGCGTTGGTTACCGCCATTAAAGGGGTATGCAATGCAGGTGTTACGCCCCACACCACGTAATAACCTACGAAGATGGCAAGGACGAAAATTGTAATCGTTTCAACCATGAGAACTCTCCTTAACCGCGCTTGAGCAGTACTTGACCGCCATGTGCCACAAGTAACGCTTTCTGGATTTCATCTTCCTGATTAATCGCAAAGCCTTTATCTTTGTCGAATAATGTCTCAAGGAAGTTAAAAACGTTACGCGCATACAATGCCGATGCTTCTGTTGCAACCGTACCTGGAATGTTTGGGATACCCAAAATTTTCACGCCATTTTCAGTTGTAACCGTTTCGCCTTCTTTAGAACCTTCAACGTTACCACCCGTTTCAACAGCCATATCTAAAATGACAGAACCCGGTTTCATTTTGGCAACGGTTTCAGCTTTAATTAAACGCGGCGCATTACGACCTGGAATCAATGCAGTGGTGATTACGATGTCAGCATTTGATACAGCTTTATCGACAATCGCAGCTTGATCTTTGATGTATTGCTCACCTGGCTGCCAACCATAACCGCTTTTCGCAGCTTCAGCAGCACGTTGTTTTTCTTCATCTGACATTGGCACGTCTAGCCATTTGCCGCCTAGAGATTCAACTTGCTCTTTTGCGGTCGGACGTAAGTCTGTTGCTTCCACAACAGCACCTAAACGTTTCGCAGTCGCAATCGCCTGAAGACCAGCAACACCCACCCCCATAATCACAACACGGGCAGGTTTTACGGTACCTGCTGCGGTCATTAACATTGGGAACATACGTTGATATTCAGCCGCTGCTAACAATACAGACTTATAGCCTGCCAAGTTTGCCTGAGAAGAAAGTACATCCATGTTTTGTGCGCGAGAAAGCGTACGTGGAAGCAGTTCTAAAGCAAAAGCAGACACTTGCTGAGCAGCAAACTGGTCTAATTCTGGATTGCGGTAAGGGTCAAACATTGCAACCACAGTCGTATTCGCCGCAAGTTTTTGAATTTCGTCGCCTTTAGGGGCACGTACCTTCAAAATAATTTGGCTACCTGTATATGCATCGTCCGTAATGGTTGCGCCAACTTGTTCATAAGCACTGTCAATATACGCAGCTTTAACACCAGCACCACGTTCAATGACAACGCTATGACCTGCGTTAATCAACTTCTTCACTGTTTCCGGTGTAGCCGCTACACGACTTTCACCAGCGACAGTTTCGGTTGGGATTCCGATCTGCATGAGCGTCCCTCAAGCTAGTTTTTCTTAAGTAAACATCGCCAATAGCAATGTTTCCCCCAGGAGTATTCTTTGTAGAAATTTGGATTCTAATGGAAGTTTTTTAAATTTCCACCCAATATTTATTTAATAAATACCCATATTTTGAACTGATGATTCACATTTATATTGAAAACTTGTATGCTCAGCATGTTTGACTTTTTGAAAAGCAAAGCTCTCCATTCATATATTCTTAATATGAAATTTTGATCAGTCTCCAAGCTATCCGTTCAGTTTTAATTGCGGTATTCCGTACCAGAAGGTACACCCACACGGTATTTATTCAACAAATTTACTCCTCATCCTTATCTTGAACAGCCTTGAACCAAGTTCCGTTTATAATCCTTTGGTTTTTATTGTGGCTATTCAAAAATAATGGGTTGAATCAGCATCATAGACATGCTGCTGGGGAGTGGGATTGGCTTCTCTTGCGTTTCTCTTGGTCGTTTCGGCGACTTCTTTATGAATGTTTCAGCAATACTTGCTGGATGACTTGTGATGAAATGACAAATTCTCTTATCAATAAATCTGAATTGAATTGAGATAAACCCTCAGAAAAACCAAAAAGAAATGTAAAAACTTGAGCAGGCATTTTTTCAAGTGATATTTGTATGGTTTTGTCTAGCAAAAGCCGTAATTTTGCACAATATTGGTGCAAAAATTAAACAACTCAATGATTCGCTTCATCCTTCTGGTTCAGCAATAATAAAATTTCCTGAAAATGTGCTCCCATTGCCTCTTCTGCGAGACAATCTTCCGGGTTTCTTAATGGACATTGTTGCAAAGACAGGCAGCCACAACCAATACATTGATCCAGTTGTTGACGTAGCTGAAGCAACATCATGATTTGCTGATCGAGTTGTCCCTGCCATTGTTGTGACATGATTTGCCAATCTTTTTTCGTGGCCACTTGCTGCTTCGGCAGGGTCGCAAAACTCTCTTTCATCTGTTGCAAGCTGATCCCGACTTGCTGGGCTGCTTTAATAATGGCAATCCTTCTCAACATCGCCCGTTGATAACGGCGTTGGTTACCTGCGGTTCGCGTGCCCCAGATCAATTCTCTTTCTTCATAAAAACGGATGGTTGGCACTGAAACACCACTTCTTTTCGCCAGTTCGCCAATACTCAGCCAAGTCTGTAATTGTTGTTTCAAAATCTGCTTGACCTCTAGTTAACTTGAGCTTTGATACTAACATACCACAGCCACTAGAATGAGTTTTAGCCATGAATCAGCCCCTTACAGATGCATTTCAATTGATCAACCCCGATGCACTCTATGACCCGCATCGCAATGGTTATAGTCACGTCGCGATTGTAAAGCCCAATATGCGGATGATTCATATCTCAGGTCAGGGTGGCGAAAATAAAAATGGCGAGCTGTCAGAATATTTTGACCAACAGGTACAACAAGTCTTCTATAATATTCAGCAGGCTTTAGCTTCAGCCCAGGCCCAGCTGTCAGATATTGCCGTGCTACGTATTCTGGTCGTCGATCATGATGCTGATAAGCTTCAGGCGCTGGTCGCGATCATACAAGCTTTATGGAAAAATCAGGCATTTCCAGCCTGCACCCTGATTCCTGTACCTGCGCTAGCCCTAGAAAACATGCAAGTCGAAATCGAAGCCACCGCTTATACCGCATAAATCAGAACAGAGAATCCTATGTCTATCCCTCAAGAAGATATCAGTCAAAATAAAACTTTACTTTGGTTTATGGCAGCGGCATGCGGTTTATGTGCGGGCGCCAACTATTATAGTCAGCCTTTGATTCATTCGATTCAGCAATATTTTTCGGTGAGCGAAGGTCAGGCAGCCCTAACCGTCACCTTTGCGCAAGTGTCCTATGCACTGGGTCTATTGTTCATTGTGCCAATGGGCGATGTGGTTAATAAAACCCGATTTATTCCTTTATTGATGGGATTATGTGCTATTGGCTTATTCATCAGTGCCTTTTCAGTAAATTTACCGATGTTGTGGTTGGGCACGGTGATGGCTGGCCTGTTTTCAGTGGCAGCTCAAGTGCTGATTCCTCTGGCCACCATGACGGTAAAACCTGAAAAAACAGGCGAAGTGATTGGCTTTTTGATGAGTGGATTATTAGTCGGTATCTTGCTTTCAACCAGTCTTGCAGGATTATTTTCCAACCTGTTCCACTGGAAAGTCATTTATGTGGTCAGTGGCATTCTGATGTTGATTCTGGCCTATGCCTTAAAAAGCCGCCTGCCTTATGTCATGCGTATGAAGCTGAATTATGGTCAGGTTTTTGTCTCCATGGCGCAACTGCTAAAGCAAGAAAAACGTTTGGTGTTGCGCGCACTTGCGGGTGGTTTTGCCTTTGCCGCGGTCAGTATTTTATATTCAACCATCGCCCTGTTGCTGACCTCAGCCCATCATCTACAAGACCTGCTGATTGGTATGGTGCCACTGGTCGGTATTTTTGGGGCGCTATCTACCCAATATATTGGTAAATATGCAGATCTGGGCTATACCAGCCGACTGACCTGGATCGGTTGTGCCTTATTCATTCTCAGCTGGATATTTTTCTATTTCGGTCAAACGGTTTTAGTGAGCTATATTCTTGGATTTGCATTAATCCAGTTAGCTTTGGCATTAGTGCATACCAGTAACCAGAGTATTATTTTCCGTTTACGCCCCGATGCCAAATCACGGATTAATGCCATTTATATGACCGCCTACTTCACTGGCGGCGCTGGCGGTTCGGCTTTGGGAATTTTTGCCTGGAATCATGGTGGCTGGAGTGCAACCTGTCTGGCAGGCATCAGTCTGGTATTGGCCTGCATGCTATTTAGCTTTATAGATTATGTTGCGACCAAGAGAAACAAGATTGTTACACCTTGAATCTGGCTGTTTATGCTTAAAAATTGAAGTGATCGGGATCAGCATTGGTGAAATTTTGCTAAAACTCGTATAATGCTGCCCTTTCTTTTCTTGTCCACATCCGAGAGCCGTTTATGCCATCACTAGAATCATTAAAGCCACGTATTTCCGTTGCGCCAATGATGGATTGGACAACAAAAGACTATCGTTTCTTTGCACGCCTGTTTAACCCCAATGTGGTGCTCTATACCGAAATGGTGACGACAGGTGCGATTATTTACGGCGGTGCCAATCGTCATCTCGACTTCAACAAAGAAGAACACCCGATCGTGTTACAGCTGGGTGGTTCAAATCCACAAGAACTCGCGACCTGTAGCAAAATGGCAGAGGATTGGGGTTATGATGAAGTCAACTTGAATGTCGGCTGTCCAAGTGATCGCGTTCAGAATAATAAAATTGGTGCATGCCTGATGGCGGAGCCTCATCTGGTCGCTGAATGTATTCATAGCATGCAAAAAGCCGTGTCAATTCCGGTCACTGTGAAACACCGCATCGGGATTGATGATATGCAGTCTTATGAAGAAATGCTGCATTTTGTCGACACTGTCGCGGCAACAGGTTGTACGCATTTTATCGTGCATGCGCGTATTGCGATCTTGCAAGGTTTATCACCGAAAGAAAACCGGGATGTTCCCCCTTTACGTTATGAAGATGTGTATCGTCTGAAACTGGAACGTCCTCACCTGACCATTGAAATCAATGGCGGGATTAAAACCTTTGCAGAAACCCAGCAGCATTTACAGCATGTTGATGGTGTGATGATTGGTCGTGAGGCCTACCATAATCCGTATTTATTGGCGGAGATGGGACAACTCTGGAATCTGGAAGCGCCTGATCGTTTTGAGATCATGCAGCAAATGATGCCTTATATTCATCAACGCGTTGCAGAAGGCGCTCCATTATCGATTATCACCCGTCATATTTTAGGTCTATTCCAGAACTTGCCGGGCGCACGAAAATGGCGTCAGGCTCTCAGTGGCGGCAATGCAAAAACCATTGGCGATATTGAAACGGCCATTCAAAATATTGAGGCCGCCATGCAGCGTACCGAAGATTATCTGAAAGAGCATCAAGCCTGAGTAAACCTCACAAAAACGTGACACACTTCACACTGTGAAATATGATTTTACAAATCTGAAATTTTTTATTGTGTGTCACATAACTTGCTTATAATTAAGTAAATCTTCAATAAATATTGATTAAGAATTCATTATAAATTCGAAAATTTGTTATATTATTACATTACATTTTGGTTTTTTTGAGATTTATCGCTTACCATGTGCCGCGTAATAGATTCTGGCACACGTTCAGTTGTTTTGAAAATGCGGTAGAGATTCACAATGATTTATGATGTACCTTCAGTTGATCACAGTATGATTCACCCACCCTCGCAACAGGTGGTTATTCCTTATCGAGAAATGCCGAAGCCTCCATCAGTAGCAGGGATTGATGTAGATAAATTCTCTCAAAAACTGGCTAAAAGAGCATCGTATCGCAGCTCATCTCAATGTGCCAAATTCGTCAGAATCGCTTTACAATCTGCTGGGGCTAAAATCGTACAACATCCTGTTGCAGCTTCGGACTGGGGTGGTACCTTACAACAAATCGGCTATCAACAAATTACGCCTGATTTTAATAACCCTCAACCAGGTGATATTTACATTATTCACCGCACCAAAAAGCATCGTTACGGTCACATTGCAGGCTTCACAGGTTCACAATGGGTGTCTGATTATAAGCAACGCAGCTATGACGTTTATAAAGATCCCAATGTCACTTACAGCTATTACCGCTTAGCACCGCAATATCCACAAGCTTAATCGTTCAGATGATGATTTAAGTCCTGATCTTATCCAGTTTTTTCAGGACTTCCGCAACGGCAACCATTGCAAAGCTTGATGTCACCACCACTGCAGAACCATAGCCACCACAACGTAATCCGGCACTTGGACACACCTCTGCACTCGAAAACGGATTATCAATCGAATAAACACAAGTAATTCCAAATTTCTCTTTTGGCTTTTTGCAAATCCCCATGGAACGAAGTTGGGTACGCAACTTTGCCAACATTGGGTCTTGCTCGGTCTTGGATAAGTCTGCGACACGGATTTTCAGTGGATCGAGCTTGCCACCTGCCCCGCCGGAAACAATCAGAGGTATCTTGTTAAAGCGACAATGTAGCATCAGGGCAAGCTTGGCTTTGACGTCATCAATACAATCTAAAATGAGGGTCGGCACCGGATTAAGGATCTCTTTGACATTTTCGGGTGTGAGATAGTCATCAATCACATTGACTTGCATACGTGGATTAATTTGACGGCACCGTTCGGCCATCACTTCAATTTTCTCTTGTCCCAGTGTTGAACTCATTGCAGGCAATTGACGGTTGATGTTTGATGCCGCAACGACATCCATATCCACCAAGGTGAGTTCGCCAATCCCTGTACGTGCCAGTGCTTCCACTGCCCAACTGCCGACACCACCAATGCCGATGACCATGACATGGCTTTGCTCGTAATGAGCAAAGGCATCTTCTCCATAAATTTTGGCCACACCAGCAAAACGGCGGTCATATTCATCATTTACAGGTACATCAGTCATATCAGCAGTGATCTATACAGTTCAGCAAAGCGTTATTTTAACGTGTTTTAGTCGGTTTGGGTGAGGAAGATAAGCCACCTGTTATCGATTAGCTGCGTCGGCTGAGCACAATAAATATGACAAAAATAGTGGCACTCAACACTAAAGCCAGCAGGTTGGCATTCATCCAGCCCAGTTGGGTCAAAATCGGTGCTGGCAAGAATGCGCCCAAGGTGGCGCACAAGGCGATCATGGTTTCATTCAGTCCTTGTACGCGATGCTTTTGCTGTTCATTTAATCCAGCCAGTAAAGTCGAAGCACCTGAATACGCGAAGTTCCAGCCCACACCCAGCACAATTAATGCAACATTCATATAAATTCCCTTTTGACCGAGCATCGGAATCAAAGAGGACAACATCAGTAAAATAAAACCCGTATAAATCGTCCGATTGATTCCCCAGCGCTGGATCAGCTTCGACACAAAGAACGAAGGAATAAACATGGCCAGAACATGCAGCTGGATCGAGATTGAGGCGTAATGAAAGCTATGATGTTGCTTTAACTGTAAGGAAGACATAATCATCATGACATTCATCACATAATAGGCAAATGCACCACTGATCATGGCAGCAGCAATCAGATTAACCGGGAGTTTGGCACGCGGTATTAAATTAGTTACCAGCTGCTGGGCCTGTTGTAATTTAAACTTGCGATTCCAGAGATATAAAATGGGCGATAGCAACAGCGCCAGCACACTAAAAATACAATAGATCGCGGTAAAATCCGGTAAACCTTGTAGCTGTTGAAACTGAATTGCCAACATCGGTGCAATCACAGCGGCCACCACACCACCCGAAATTACCATCGCCGTCGCTTTTGGAATTAAATCTGGCGCCAGACGATCCGAAGCTGCAAAACGGTAAAAGTTAGCTGTGGAAATGAATAAACCCAGCGAAAAATGACTGAGACACAATAGATCAAACTGTTCATATTGTAAGGCCAGATAGCCCAGTACGCCCGCGAAGAAAAGACAAATACATCCAAACTGGAACACGACATGTCGACCCAGTTTTTTCATCAGAAATGAAAAAATAAAGGTGGTCAGTAACATGGCCAGAAATTGCAAGCCATAGGGTATGGTCGCCAAGGCCTGCGTGGGCGCAAGTTTTAAACCGACAATGGCTGAAACTGTGACCGATAATACTGCTGCAATTAAATTAAATGCTTGGGCAACCAATAAATAATAAACATATCGCGGTAACTGGTTCAAAACCATCTTCCTGAATGATTGAATACCAACACCTTAATCCTAAACAGCTCAAATTTAAATAAAAAAGATGCAAGACCCGCCTTCATCTTTTTCAACAATTTACTGGGAGGTATAACCACACTCAAGATAGTCTTAATACCAAGACGTGGCATTCCAAATAGATTTAATTTAAAAATAGATCACTCCACCATTTAAAACAAATTTCTCACGTATTTTGAGTAACCACATCGCAAATAAAGGCAGGGTTTAATAAGGAGTATTGTATGATAAAAAAATAATTGATTCGAAAATATGATTATGGATAAACAAGATCAACAGGACATTATCTTATGTATTCCCGGTGTCTGGCAAAATCATTCAGCCTTATTACAGGCGCTATTGACCCATGATACAGGCTATATTTACGCAGGTTTAATTATCAAAGCATTAGCCAGTGATTATTTTGCTGAAATTGAAGAGCATAAAAATGATCCTAGTGTAAGTCAGGTATTTAGGCGGCAGAGTATGGATCGTTTTTCAGAACAAGAACTACAACAAATCGAGCAACATCAGATGGTGGTTTATGTGATTTGCAAAGCCGGATCAATAGCCTTAGCACAACAAGCACTGTTACTGGGTCAGGCGCTACTCAAAGCCGGTGGATTAGCCATTAAAGTTGAAACGTCTGGAGTGACTCATCTTCGATCGGACTGGCTGAACTTTGATGCAGAGAATCTATTTGATTTATATAAAGCATTTGTTCCCACTGTTTTCGATCAGGACTCACTTTATTCTTGTGGCATGCATCAATTTGGCAAAGCTGACGGCTGTATCAACTTAAAAGTAGAACATGCCTCCTATGTCTTGAATCAGTTTTTACTCTATTTACTGATAGAGAATCCACCCCTGTTAGAGAATCAAACTTTTTCTGTAGAGGAAGGTGCAGAAGTATTAAAACTGCATAAAAAAGAATCGCGCGATTTCTTCGAGGAAGACTCACTATATTTTAATCGTTGGGGTGTTTGGTCGTTGAAGCCGAGCTTTAGCCTAAAGAAGTTATTTAGATTTAGCTAAATTCTGAAATGAAAAGGCCCTGTAAATGCACAGGGCTCACTTCAATTAAGCAGCAATCAAATTGCGTAAAACATAATGCAGAATACCGCCTGCCTTAAAGTATTCCACTTCATTCAAGGTATCGATTCGACATAGCACCTTAAATTTGGCCTGACTACCATCTTCCCGAACGACCTCAACATCCAGTGTCTGGTGCGGTTGAATATCATCGGACAAGCCATGGATAGAAATGGTTTCATGCCCAGTTAAATTCAAGGATTGACGAGTTTGCCCATCCACAAACTGCAATGGCAACACGCCCATCCCCACCAGATTCGAGCGATGGATCCGTTCAAAACTTTCGGAAATTACGGCTTTGACACCCAGTAAGTTGGTTCCTTTGGCAGCCCAGTCGCGTGATGAGCCAGTCCCATATTCCTTACCTGCAATAATCACCAATGACGTGTGCTGTTGCTGATAACGCATCGCAGCATCATAAATCGACATTTTTTCACCTGTCGGAATATACAGGGTATTACCGCCCTCTTCACCACCCAGCATCTCGTTTTTAATGCGGATATTGGCAAAGGTACCGCGCATCATCACTTCGTGGTTACCACGTCGCGATCCGTAGGAGTTAAAGTCTTTTGGTTCAACACCCTGATCCTGTAAATAACGCCCGGCAGGACTGTCTTTCTTGATATTACCTGCAGGTGAAATATGATCGGTGGTGACCGAGTCTCCCAGTACCGCCAGAATATTGGCCTGTTCAATATTAGCGATGGCTTTCGGCGGCTGGTTAATCTCCTCAAAAAATGGCGGATGACGAATATAGGTGGAGTTATTTTGCCAAGCATAAGTCTGGCTCTGTGGAATCTGGATCGCTTGCCAGGTCGCATCGCCATCAAATACCGCAGCATATTCTTTATGGAACATCTCGGTATTCACTTTCTGTAGCACGGCATCAATTTCGGACTGGCTTGGCCAGATATCTTTTAGGTAAACATCCTGTCCGTCTTTGCCTTGCCCAATCGGTTGCGTGGTTAAGTCGGTACGGATGTTGCCGGTTAAACCATAGGCCACGACCAGCGGTGGTGATGCCAGCCAGTTAGTTTTCACCAGTGGATGCACACGCCCTTCAAAGTTACGGTTACCTGACAGTACCGACGCCACATTTAAGTCATGACACTGAATGGCGGCTTCAATCGGGTCAGGCAACGGCCCCGAGTTACCGATACAGGTGGTACACCCATAACCCACCAGGTTATAACCCAATTGATCCAGATAAGGGGTTAAACCTGCTGCCGCCAGATAATCGGTTACCACTTTAGAGCCGGGTGCCAGTGAGCTTTTAACCCAGGGTTTACGTTGCAAACCTTTTTCGATCGCTTTTTTGGCCAGTAAACCTGCAGCCAGCATCACGCTTGGGTTGGAGGTATTGGTACACGAGGTAATCGCAGAAATCACCACATCACCATCATTTAAAGGATAAGATTTTCCGTCAATGGTACAAGACGGCTGTTCATGCCCTAGATTGGCTTTCTGTGCCTCTACCGCCGTACCGCCGCCACCTTCATTTTCCAGACGTTCTTTGGCTTCTTTCGCTGGTTTTAGTGTCAGTTCCATCAGGGCATTAAAGGTTTTCGGTACATCG
Organism: Acinetobacter sp. IK40; assembly: GCF_035615075.1. Lineage (NCBI taxonomy): Bacteria > Pseudomonadati > Pseudomonadota > Gammaproteobacteria > Moraxellales > Moraxellaceae > Acinetobacter > Acinetobacter sp. IK40. The sequence continues at coordinate 73,308 of NZ_JANBOE010000012.1, forward strand.
GACAGTAATACACGATCTTGCGGACGTTTTGGTCCAGCCAGACTGGCTTGTACCGTGCTCATATCCAGACTCAGAGTATCGGTGAAAACCGGCTCATCTCCGGCATTACGCCATAGGCCCTGTGCCTTGCTATAGGCCTCAACCAGATCAATCCGTTGTTGTTGACGACCTGTCAGGGCTAAATAGCCGAGTGTAACTTCATCAATCGGGAAGAAACCGCAGGTCGCGCCATACTCTGGCGCCATATTGGCAATCGTGGCACGGTCCGCCAAAGGTAAATCAGCCAGACCATCACCATAGAATTCTACAAATTTACCCACTACGCCTTTTTGACGTAGCATCTGAGTAATGGTCAATACCAGATCGGTTGCGGTAATGCCTTCGTTCAGTTTGCCGGTTAATTTGAAGCCGATCACTTCCGGAATCAACATCGATACCGGTTGCCCCAGCATGGCCGCTTCGGCCTCAATCCCGCCAACGCCCCAACCAAGCACGCCTAATCCGTTAATCATGGTGGTATGCGAATCTGTGCCAACCAGAGTATCCGGAAACGCAAAATCCTGCCCTTCATCTTCTCCTAGCCACACCGCTTGTGCCAGATATTCCAGATTAACCTGATGACAAATTCCGGTGCCCGGAGGTACCACGCTAAAGTTATTAAACGCAGACTGCCCCCAACGCAGGAATTGATAACGTTCACCGTTACGTTGCATTTCAATTTCGACATTCTCTGCGAAAGCCTGATCGTTGGCGAAATGATCCACCATCACCGAATGGTCAATAACCAGATCCACCGGGGAAAGCGGATTAATCCGGTTTGGATCCCCCCCAGCCTGCGCCATGGCTGCACGCATGGCAGCCAGATCGACTACCGCAGGTACACCGGTGAAATCCTGCATCAATACCCGGGCAGGACGATATTGAATTTCCTGATCTGAACGTTTGCTTTTCTGCCAGTCCACCAGCGCCTGAATATGCTCGACTTTTACACTTTTTCCATCTTCAAAGCGCAGTAAATTTTCTAGCAAAACCTTGAGTGACTTGGGTAGGCGATCAATATTACCCAGTGTCTGTGCTGCATGCGGAAGGTTAAAAATTTGATAAGATTTAGAACCGACGGTAAGTGTTTGTAATGCATTGAAACTATTGATTTTGCTATATCTGGCCATCAGGTTACCCTCCCAGTATTGGCTGATTGTTTATTATGAAGTTCTCTGTTTAATGTAACCCTGTTTGGAAATGGATGTGTTCCCTTTTAGTTACCTTATTTTTAACGGGATTATGATTGTTATCCGAGACGCAAGGCTGTGCATGAGTTTTGCCACAGTTGCTGGGCAAGTTGTGCTTGGGATAGCTCAAGTATTTGCGCCAAGCTGTCTAACACATAAGGTAAATTGACAGGCGTATTGCGGGTTCGATGTTCGGTTGAAGTCTGACAGCACAACGGCGTCATATCCGGGCAATCGGTTTCAATCACCAGATGTTCGGGACCAATGGCATGCACCACCTGATGCAGTTTTTTGGCATTTGGATTGGTAATTTGTCCGGTGATGCCGATTTTAAAGCCCAGCTTGATCATGGCTTTGGCTTCTTCAACACCGCCACTGAAAGCGTGCGCAATTCCGCCTAACTTGAATTTTTGCGCCTTTAAAATCGCAATGGTTTCAGCATGTGCTTTACGGATATGCAACAGCACCGGTTTTTGATACTGCGCTGCCAATGTTAATTGCTCAATAAAATAATGCTGTTGTTTGCTAAATAATTCAGGCTGTTTATGCTGTTTTAAAAAGGTATCCAGACCAATTTCACCTACAGCCACACAATCAAGCTGCTGCAAAATCTGTTCTAAATCTTGTAAATGTTCGGGCTGATGCTGCTCGATATAAAAGGGATGTAAACCGGGTGCCAGATAAGACTGCGGTACATGCTCCCAACCTTGTAATTGCTGATGGGTCTGAATCAGCTCATCGAATCGTGATTGCAGAAACCCGATTAATACCAATGCCTCGACCCCCACCCGTTTGGCCTGCACAGCCAGATGTTGCCGATCATGATTAAAATCGGCAACATCAAAATGGGTATGGGTATCGAACAGTTGCATCAGCGCTTACTTGCTCTCTTTTGCGACAGGTGTAGAGGCAGCCGGTGCGTCCACTTTTGGCAAATACTCAGGTTTTAATACCCCTTGTAATTCACTAAATGGAATCACCAGACGCGGCAAACCGACCACATACGGGCCAATATCATATTCGCCATATTGCAGGATCAAGCCCTGTTCGCCCAATAAGAAATTATCTGTCACCTGAAATGGCCAAGCCTGTTCGTATTCCTTAGGATCTGTGGCCAGTTTGGAATCCACAATCCAGGTTTTAAACGCTTCATGAGCCAGCTTGTCTAAGGTCGCTTTCTGTTTTGGCAATAACAGATCCTGCAACTGTACCTGTTTCTGATTTGCCAGATCAAAGTTGTAATAACGCTGCGAGGTTGCGCCATGCGCCCCACCTAAATAACTGCTGCTATTCAGCACTACGGTTGCCAGTTTACCTTTCGGCTGCAAGATCTTCGGCTTGATCATTAAGCTGATCTGGTGGCTGCTACTTAACGCTTTTAACTCTTCATCAATTTTGACAAATGAATCTGCATATAACTGTGCCTGACTGTCCAGATCGGATTTTGACCCAGTGCTTTTTGCGGTTGAAGCAGCCGGTGCATCCGCATCGACCACCTCAAGCATTTTGCCAAGCTGTTCAAGAATTTGCTGATCAAGCAACTGATCGATAAACGGGAAATTACTTTGCAAACGCTCAACCGTAAAGTCAGGACAGGTATTGCCCTTACATTCAGGGAGTTTTACCGCAATCTTAACCGTTTCGCCTTGTAAAACCGGTTCAGCCTGCTGTTGTACCGCAGGTGGATCTTGCGGCTTATCCTGTGATTGTTTTGGCTCCGATTTAGGCTGGCAGGCTGCAAGCAAAACAGCACATGCAAGAACGCTATATTTATAAAATGTTTTCATCTGAGACCTATAAGCATTGTTATTACACAAGATTTTTAAATGCTATCGAAGTTAATGCAAAACTGCTAGAAGCACATGCAATTTCTATACGAAACTTAAAACTCTACATTATTTTGATAGGAAATCTAACTCATCTTCACTCTGCACTAAAAAATCAATTTCGAAATCACTGTCTTGGCTAAATAAAGAATGTAAATCCGCTGGCTGGCCAATTGCGCTCTTTAGCATTGCAACTGCAATCTTTAAATAGCCTTGAGGATTTGCATATAACGCCACTTCACCAAAACTTCTAAACTTAGCCATTGCTTCATCTTCAAGTATTGATGCCTCAATGTTTTGAATAATTTCTAATATCTCATTATCTGTCATTCTCTTCCCTATGCTTTAAAACATCTGCTGATAAATCTCAGCTTGCAGCATCTGCCGAGTCTGTTCAGTGGTTAAATAAATATCCAGTTGCGGGGCATCTTTACTGATTTCATTGGCCCGATAATGTAAACCGATACCCTCACCATCAAAGAACCAGTCTGCCTGTCCCCAATACAGTTTTTTTGGCACCTGTTTTTTCACTTCTGCCGATTGTTTTGCAATCCATTGTTGATAATGGGCCTGCACAATATCGTTTAAGGCATTTTGCTGATTTTTCTGGATCACATCCAGCACGCTCAGACTCTTTTGCAACTTGCGATCTGCCACAAAGAAATAGAAGCGATCTTTCACCGCAATATCTTCTTGCTGGGCATTAACCCCCACCTGTAACAGCACATATTGATTGCGCTGTGAAGCAATCCGGGTATTCAGATGCAGCTCATAGGCCTTATTTTTAGAATACTTGTCCTGCCATTCATCTGACTTTTTCACATAGGCATTAATGGCCTGTTGCAGCGTCAGGTTTTTATCCAGTTCAATTTGCTGCTGGATCACCTTGGACTGATTTTTTGCAATCCATGCATTTAGCCATTCATCCTGCGTTTTTACCGTCTGGATATCAACATCAATACAGTTTTTCTTTTCACAAAATGGCAAGGCATAGTCCGCCTTGGCCTCTTTCATATTTAAGTAAGGCAGGACTTCAGCTTTTTCAACTGGTGCCGCAGCCGGTTTACTTTCGGCGGTATCGGCTTTATTTTTATCTGGATGATCACATGCGGTTAAAGCCATCATTCCAATCAAGACACTGACAGCAAAAAGTGGTTTTAAAGCATTCATTTCATCATCCTTTATTTTTAGATCGTTCAATTAAAAACAGCCTCTAATTAGAAGCTGTTTTTATACAGTTTAGTGTTCTCGTGTGTTACGGAACTGGATATCCGGCCAGCGTTCTTGCATCAACTGCAAGTTAACACGGCTTGGCGCCAGATAAGTTAAGTGACCGCCACCATCAACTGAAAGCTGATCATGCGCCTTTTTCTTAAACTCATTCAGGATTTTGTCATCATCACAGTGAATCCAGCGTACCGTATGAACACTCACTGGCTCATAAATACAGTCCACCTTATATTCTTCTTTTAAGCGATAGGCCACCACATCAAACTGTAACACACCGACTGCACCGACAATCAGGTCATTACTGATTTGTGGCATGAACACCTGAGTTGCCCCTTCTTCAGATAATTCTTTCAAACCTTTTTGCAACTGCTTCGATTTCAAAGGATCTTTCAAGCGTACACGGCGGAACATTTCCGGGGCGAAGTGTGGAATACCGGTAAAGTGCAAGCTTTCACCACTGGTAAAGGTATCACCGATCTGGATGGTACCGTGGTTGTGCAAACCAATGATATCCCCCGGCCAAGCTTCTTCCAGATGCTCACGTTCACCCGCAAGAAAGGTCAAAGCATCACTGATACGCACATCTTTACCGATACGTACATGATTCATTTTCAGGCCTTTTTCATATTTACCTGAGCAAATACGCATGAAGGCAATCCGGTCACGGTGTTTCGGGTCCATGTTGGCCTGAATCTTAAACACGAAGCCAGTAAAACCTTCTTCTTTGGCTTCAACCATACGTTCTTGAGTTGGATGTGCTTTCGGTTCTGGTGCCCAGTTAATAAAGGTATCCAGAACATGATCCACGGCAAAGTTACCCAATGCGGTACCAAACAGAACAGGGGTTTGTTTGCCTTGCAAGAATAGTTCACGGTCCAGTGGTTCATTGGCCATCTGCACCAGCTCAAGAGATTCTTCAAAAGAAGCCCATGCCAACTCACCCACTTTTTCACGAATATCCGGATGGTCATAACCATCACGAACATCGATATCGGTAATGGTTGAACCAAAACCAGCTTTATAAACATATAGCTTGTCTTCAAGCAGGTTATAGACACCCGCAAAGTCACGTCCCATCCCCAAAGGCCAGGTGATCGGTACGCAACGGATATTCAGGACACTTTCAATTTCATCCAGCAATTCCAATGGTTCACGGATTTCACGGTCCATTTTGTTGACGAATGAAATGATTGGCGTGTCGCGCATACGACACACTTCCATCAATTTAATGGTTCGTTCTTCAACACCTTTGGCACCATCGATCACCATGAGTGCCGAGTCAACCGCCGTCAAGGTACGATAGGTATCTTCCGAGAAGTCTTCATGTCCCGGTGTATCCAGCAGGTTGATGGTGTGCTTTTTATAAGGGAATTGCATCACAGAGGTGGTAATCGAAATCCCACGCTCTTTTTCCATTTCCATCCAGTCGGATGTGGCAGAACGGTCAGACTTACGGCTTTTTACCATCCCCGCAACCTGAATGGCCTTACCCCATAACAGCAGTTTCTCTGTCATGGTGGTCTTACCCGCATCGGGGTGGGAAATGATCGCAAATGTGCGTCGTTGGGCAACCTGTGCCGCTAATTCATCTTTAAACATGCGAAAAATCTACAATTTTGTGCACCCCTCTGTATCTGCAAATGGAGATAGAGGCAGAGAGCGTGCGAAAGAATTTAAAATTGGCGCAATTGTAGCAGATTTAAAGAAAATATTGATTGATTGTTGAAAGGCTGCCCGCTAAACAGGAGCAGTTCTATCCGCAGTTTCCAGAACCGGTCGATCTTGCATCATCGCCAGTATCTGCAACCGCACCATACCCAGTTCATCATTTTAACTTTTCAGCATGCTCAGATCTCGCTCAACAACACATTTTGAGTGGAAATTACTGCGGCTAAAGTCAATGAGAGAAATTCACGAAATTCATCTATAATTAAAGGCTTATAAGTTCAATAAAATAGATACTACAAAATATGGCTCAAAAACTATTCACGCTTGTGACCCTGACCAGTTTAACTGCCTGTTCAACGCTTCCGCCTCAATATGCATACCACCCCGTGCTTCAGGATAAAATTATTGCGATTGGAAAAATGGCCACCCCAACCCAGCAGCAGATTGTTTTTGCTGGAGAACGTTATACCTACATCGCGGATCAGGGCGGTGCAACCGTCTTTAATATCATTCAGCATACGCGTCCTGAGCAACGTTCCTTGATGAATCAACTACCGATACAATTTGAAATGCTGTCTGATACCCAGTTTAAAAGCACCTTAAGACTTCGTTATAATCAACCCATCGGCCTGCTACCAGCCAGTGAATATCAGCAATTAAAGGCCTTGGGCTTTACCCAAACCACCACTCACTGTACTTCGGCATTAGTTCCAATTGAAAACTGTGAATATCCTTTAGCATCGATTGATCTTTCTGGGCAAATCTATCAACAGGTTGCCAATCAACAAGCCATTCCCTATCAATTAAAACAACCCTATCCCATTTCCATCGTGAAAAAAGTGGAACAACATCGTCAGGGCAATTTTAAGAAGAAAGCCAAAGATGTGGCCACAGGGGTCGCGATTGTGCCTTTGGCGATCGTTGGTGCGGTGATTTATGTGCCGGTTGTCTTGGGTGCGACGCTACTGTCAGGAGGAAAGTTAGAGTGGCATTAAGAGGCGTTTGCTCAGGTCTAATCGCAGCCATAAAAATGATGCGTGGCACTGCATTGCCCTACGCTGCAACTATCTTGTAAAGAACAGACTTGAACAATGCCGATAATCAATGTGATTCTGAGTGTTTAAACCAGTTTTTCCATGAACTGGTATAGCGGGTTTCAATTGAAATCGCAGGGATCAGTTTACTCCTCAACACCTCGGTTTGATCTAGGTGCTTCGCCAGTCGGGCTTTGACCGAATGGATACATTCACGGTCACCAAACTCGCACCGGTCTAAACTTGTCCCGCCACAAGGACCATTGGCAAGCCCTTTGGGACAGGTTTCAGGGCAGATATACAGCGTGTCATCCAGTCGGCAGTGTCCACAACTTTCACAGCCCACCAGTGGATGTTTGCTCCAATGTTCCATTTTCAATAAAAGCTGATTAGGCCGAGCTTTATTCCAGAAATTGGCTTTAAAAATAAAACGCCCAATCCCGAGCGCCGCATGAGACGCAAAAAAAAGCTGATGCATTAAATGCATTTGCTTATATTTTAAAATCTGGGCTGGTGGGACAGGTTTTGAAAAAGTGGCCAGCTCAGGTTTAAGCTCAAGGCCTGACTCCATTTTCCACAGGTCTTTCCAGGCTTTTTCACAGGCTGCTAAAGACCAGTTTTCATATTGCTTTAAAAACTGTTCCAGTTTTTGTTGTTCCGATAGCTTGTGACAAGCCGATAAATGCACCCCAACAAACCCAAGATGTTTACAGATCAGGATCTGCAACGCACAACGCGCATAGATATTTGCTTCCGCCTGAACAGGATCAGCCTCGTATTCACTTTTCAGGACATGCCCAATATGCGCTGGAATCACCAGTCCGGCAACCTGATGTTTCAGCATAAATTGCGCGCGTTTTAAGGTCAGCGGCATGACGCAGGCAATTAAAGGAAATTGTTTGTAATGCTGAGAGATAAAGGATTGGCTGTGCTGAAGACAATCCAGATCAAATCCAAGCTGGGTAATCAGAAAGTCTGCGCCTGCTTTGATCTTTTTATGCAGTTTCAGATATTGGGCATCCCGCTCTGCTTCCGTATATTTAAACGGATTAAAAGCCACGCCGATATTAAACACATTCCGTTGTCTGGCCGCCATCACAGCATTCACAGACTCAAGATAACGAGACCGTTGCGCTGGGATTTCGCGGCCAAAATTATGATTCTTCAGTTTATCGCCGCTTAGTAAAAGCAGGTTGTGATACCCCTGCTGCTCAGCCTGATCGAGAAAATGTTCAAATTCTTGAATATCCCGACCTTTACCTGAAAAATGCAAAAGTTTTTCAATCTCAGGCGCGTATTGTTGTGCCACCTCTAATGGTGCAGGGTCTTCATCGCTATGCACACGATCAGCCAATGTCATCATGGCCGGATAGCCAGCCAGACTTGGGGGAACTGCCGGCGTATCACGGTTAGAACATAGATATTCCACCAGAATATAGAATTGTTTTTGCTCTAAGCTCTGAGAAAATAAAGACATAATGAAAAGATTTAAAAAGGGAGAATTCTGGGCCATAGCGCAGGCCTGAAATTATAAGGGATATACCTTGAAAGTAAACCAGAGGAAAGTTTTACGATTTTTGGGGTCGTGAAATGGCCGTGAGAGCGCATAAAATTTCTAAACATGAATTTCACTCACTTTTCAGTGAAACAAAATCATTTTTATTCATGTCATGTTTCAAGTATAAATTACTGCATGCTCTTCACACGAGACAATCTGAGGATTGATTCTGATGAAGCCACTTTGGCAAATATCAGAACCGACTGAAAAATCCGATTGACTGGGAGACTCCAAAAAATTGGAACATCCAGAAAGGGCAACGAAGTAATAAGGTTTTATCTCAGAATTTAGGGTATCAGATCATCATGAGCAAAGAGTTTACATTTACGATTAAGCGCATTAGTTTCGATGAAAACTATCAGCCCTCAGACAATACGCGAATCACCACCAACTTTGCCAATTTGGCCAGAGGTGAAAGTCGCCAAGAGAATCTGCGCAATACCTTAAAAATGATTAACAACCGTTTTAATAGTCTGGCGCATTGGGATAACCCGACAGCAGACCGTTATTCTGTCGAACTTGAAATCATTTCGGTTGATATTGATGTTGAAGGTAAAGGTGAGACCTTCCCGACTATCGAAATCCTGAAAACCAATATTGTGGATCATAAGAATAATCAACGCTTTGACGGTATTGTAGGAAATAATTTTTCCTCATATGTGCGCGATTATGATTTTAGTGTGTTACTGCTGGAACATAATAAAGACAAAGCGCAATTTAGCCTTCCAGAAAACTATGGTGAATTGCACGGGAAAATCTTTAAATCATTCCTGGACTCAACTACCTATAACAGTAACTTCCATAAATCGCCGGTGATTTGCCTCAGCGTTTCCAGCAGCAAGACTTATCATCAAACTGCAAATCAGCATCCGGTGCTGGGCGTGGAATATCAGCAGGATGAATATTCGTTAACGGATCAGTATTTCGAGAAAATGGGCTTAAAAGTTCGCTATTTCATGCCGCCAAATAGCGTGGCGCCGTTGGCCTTTTACCATCGCGGTGATCTGCTGGATGATTATACTGACCTGGAACTGATCGGCACGATTAGTACCATGGAAACCTTCCAGAAAATCTACCGCCCAGAGATTTATAACGCGAATTCAGTCGCAGGAAAAACCTACCAGCCAAGCTTGAAGCATCAGGACTATTCATTAACTCGTATTGTTTATGACCGGGAAGAGCGCAGTCAGTTGGCGATTAAACAAGGCAAATTTACTGAAGAACAGTTCATCAAGCCTTACCACACGATTCTTCAGCAATGGGCTGCAAATTAATTTTTTAATTCACCTAGATAAACAAGATTATTGATTATGAAACGATTATTACCGACTTCAACTGCTGGCAGCTTACCAAAACCTTCTTGGCTGGCCGAACCTGAAAAACTCTGGTCACCTTGGAAGTTGCAAGATGAGCAATTAATTGAAGGCAAACAGGATGCATTGCGTCTGTCCTTACAAGAACAACGCCATGCCGGTATTGATATCGTCAGCGATGGTGAACAGACCCGCCAGCATTTTGTTACTACCTTTATTGAACATCTGGACGGCGTCGATTTTGAAAAACGTGAGACCGTGCGTATCCGTAACCGCTATGATGCAAGTGTGCCATCAGTGGTCGGTGCCGTATCTCGTCAAAAGCCGGTGTTTGTGGAAGATGCCAAGTTTTTACGTCAGCAAACCAGTCAACCAATCAAATGGGCACTGCCTGGCCCGATGACCATGATTGATACACTTTATGATGGTCATTACAAAAGCCGTGAAAAACTGGCATGGGAATTTGCCAAAATCCTGAATCAGGAAGCACGAGAACTCGAAGCCGCCGGTGTTGATATTATTCAGTTTGATGAGCCTGCATTTAATGTGTTCTTTGATGAAGTGAATGACTGGGGCGTGGCAACTTTAGAGCGTGCACTGGAAGGGCTGAAATGTGAAACCGCGGTCCATATTTGCTATGGTTATGGTATCAAAGCCAATACCGACTGGAAAAAGACCCTGGGTTCAGAGTGGCGCCAATACGAAGAAGCGTTTCCAAAGCTACAACAATCTAAAATCGACATCATCTCACTCGAATGTCAGAACTCTCGTGTACCTATGGATCTGATCGAACTGATTCGTGGCAAAAAAGTGATGGTGGGTGCAATTGACGTTGCCACCAATCAGATCGAAACACCTGAACAAGTTGCAGATACGCTGCGTAAAGCGCTTCAATTCGTCGATGCAGACAAGCTCTATCCTTCGACCAACTGTGGTATGGCACCGTTATCACGTCAGGTGGCCACAGGCAAACTGCATGCTTTAAGTGCAGGTGCAGACATTGTTCGCAGAGAACTCTCCGCTTAATATTTACCGAACTGTGGAACGACAAGGGCTGCAGCAGGTAGCCCTTGCTCTATTCAGACAGCTCGGATTTGATTTGGGAATATCGTGATGATTGAAGCGACAGACTTTAGAAACGCAATGTCTTTATTAACCAGCGCCGTTAGTGTCATCACCACGGCTGGCTTGACGGGTCGTTATGGCTTTACGGCGTCTGCCGTATGTAGCGTGACCGATACGCCACCGACCTTACTGGTCTGTATGAATCAAGCTTCCAGTTCCCATGTCCATTTTGTAGAAAATAAAGTGTTAAGCGTGAATGTGTTAAGCGCGCAACATCAGCATATTTCCACAGCATTTTCATCCCGCTTAAGTCCGGAAGAAAGATTTAAACATGGCGTCTGGACAGAGTTAGAAACCGGTGCCCCGGTATTAAAAGATGCGCTGGTCAATTTTGATTGTGAAATTGAGCAGGTTCAGGCCGTGGGAACCCATACCATTTTCATTTGCCGCATCGTCGCCATTCAGCAAGGCCAGCATGAGCACAGTCTGGTTTATTTTAATCGTGCTTATCATCACGTCGGGCAGACAGAAATCGCTTAACTCACATAATAGTCCAGGATCTCTTTTGCACGATTCAAAACCTACTCCAGACATGCATCGCAACAGCTCAAATAATTGGCTGCGGCCTTTGTGGATATCGCTTCACTTATCCACAATTGAGGTACTCCCGAGATTGAATCACTCATCCTCTTGTTTAAAAATTTCCTTTATTCAACTCGAGAACCGTCAGTCCATTGCAATCACTTTAGCTTCTTGAATGATTCGGTTAGGATAAAGAGGATTTCGCAACCTTACGCTTTCTGTTGCATGCTTAAAAGAGTAAAAATATGTCACAACAAGATTTTGAAAATGGATTAAAAGTTCGTACCGAAGTCATGGGCGAATCATTTGTAAAACGTGCACAGGACAATACCGTTCCTTTTACGCAACCGTTGCAAGACTGGATTAATGAGCATGCCTGGGGATCAACCTGGCAGCGTGAAGGTGTATTGCCCCGTAAATATCGCTCTCTGGTCACGATCGCCTTCTTAACTGCACTGAAAAGTCCAACCGAACTCAAAGGGCATATTCGCGGTGCGTTAAACAATGGCGCCAGTGTCGAGGAAATACAGGAAGTGTTATTACATAGCCTGCCTTATTGCGGCGCACCTGCCACTCAGGAAGCCTTTCGGGCAGCACTTGAAGTGATTAATGAATATCAAAAGGATGCATAAGAATTTTTTATTGTCTTTACAATAAATGACATCTTCTTTTTCCCAAAAAGCCTTTATGAATAAAGGGCTTTTTAAATAGCTTATGCGAACCTTAAAAGGGATACTGTTGCACAATAAGGATTCACTTTAACGATGGACAATGCGATTAGTCTATCGATTAGGTATTTTTTTTATGCAATCTATTTATTCACTTAGCATTAAAATAATGTTTTTTAATGATCTGAATAAAAGCACTGGTTTGATCAGCTCCGACATCGGGAGAAATCACAACGCCGACATTTAAATGAAGAGCAAAATCATTTAATTCAATAATTTCCAATCCATTATTTTTTAATGCGAACTTTTCAAAAAAGGGTTTAGGAAAAACTCCCAGACCCTCACCCTTCAAAATACTTTGTAATTGAAGCTCAGCGCCAAAGATTTCTTTATTGATATAAAATCCTAACCGCTGATTGTATAAAATTTTAGCCAGACTTTCTCTGAAGCAGCATCCTTCGGGATGTAAAATCCAACCTTTTTTACTACATTTTTCCAGACTATTATATTGATAAGCTTCGTCTTTCCTGCCAACAATTACAAAAGGAAGTGAACCAATCTTTGAAAAATTTATATTTTCAGGTAACTGCAGGTTTGATGGAATCATCAATGCCGCCAAATCAATTTCACCTTCATATATTTGTTGAACCAGACTACGACCCCAGCCACTTGAAATATCAATGTCAGAGAAATCCTCCATCCGTTTAGATTCATAAATAACAGGATCCAATAAATCATCAATCAGTGTTTGCGGTATTCCAATCTTTAACACCTCTTTAAAAATTTCATTACTCTCATCCTGAAAACTTTTAAGTAATTCTAATTGTTTTAAAATAAAGCAGCCTTTGAAATAAACCTTTTCCCCTAACCGTGTCAATTGCAGGGGACGTGTTTTTCTATTCAGTAGCGCACCTTTTACTTTTTCCTCAACATTATAAATACGCTTGGTGACTGTTGATTGCTTCACTCCAAGCTTCTCTGAAGCAATCGTTATTGATTGATTATCAACAACGTATATAAAGGTTCTCAAATCCCTAATATCCAAATTTTATGCCTCACATTGAGTTATTTAAAATACTTCCTGAACTGACAAGGCGAGCATCCTGTCCAGGCTTTAAATGCACGTGTAAATGCACTATGTTCTGTATACCCCAATGTATAAGCAATATCAGATAAACTCACATCCTTATTTTGTAATAACGACAAAGCTTTCTCATGTCTTTTTTGCTTGACTAGAAGCTTAAATTCCTCACCTTCATTTTTTATTTTTTTTGAAAGTACTCTAGGTGTCAATTTCATCTTTTTTGCGACTTTCAATAGATAAGGTTCGCCTTCAGATAAGGTATTGCTAATTTGAATGTTCACTCGATTGATAAAATCTACGGGATCTTTGGTCTCGTTTCGGTGTAAGGAAAAAAACTCCTCTATACAAATCTCGTTAAAGCTTCTACACATCGTGATAAAATCAAATAATCCTCCAGAATATAATGGATATTTATAAATATCCTCCAGAGTGGACTCTATAATGCAGTGAATGGTTTCCATTTCAAAACGGTTCACTAAAATCTCAAAGCCTGCTAAAAAGTCATTTAGCACAAACTCTGGACTTAAAAGTTCACACCGATAAACAAGAACAACTCTAAAACGATCTAGAGATAAATTATTAATGATAGAAAAAAACTTATCTACATCTAAAAGAAAAAAGATAACCGCATGCTTCAGATCTTTATTCCCGATTTCAATAAGATGCAGTTTTATATTTTTTTCACAATGTGAAAAAGTATGAAACATGTTATCTATCTCATTTACAGTTCTATAAACTCTAACAAAATTTGAAATAGAATCTTAAACAGTTGAGATCAATAAAATAATCATTTTAGGAAAGTTAAATGAACAAGCAATGAATACTTGTTCATTTTTATGAAGATCCGAATAAACGGATCTGCTATTGCGTACTGTGGTTTTAGATAATAAGTCCCTCACAGTCATCACCTTTCCAAGACAAACGGTCTGCAATATATTCCTTGTTAAAATCGATACGTAACTGACAACGCTTATAATCTTGTGTATTTGGTACACGAATATCCAGTACATAATTCCAGGTTCTTACTGCAAATAATCCCTCATTAAAGTGTGGATTGCCCAAGATATGACGGAATTGATCTTTGTTCATACCGATATCTAAACGGGCAACATCGTTATATTCATAACGTTTCACCAGTTTGAGATAGCTTTTATCTATTTCAGGAAAACTTAGCGCCTGAGCAGGCGTTAACTCGGCTTCACCTTGAGTTTCTGCCTGACTACCAAACGACATACTGACAAGTATCAGCGTAGCTAAGATCTGGATCATTTTCATTGCTATTCCCACCTCATTGTTATTCAAGAAAAAAAGGAGAGCTTTACAGCTCTCCTCAACCTTTTAGTCAATTACAGTACTTACCCCAATACGGACAAGCGGACTATTGCCTTCGCTTCCCATTGCCGCACCCGTTGTCAATGACCAGCGACCATTATCTGCTGTGCGTCTAAAGGTTACACCGACCGCACTCTGATCGTTGTAATAAGCGGCGCCCGCAGCCATGGTTAGCTTACCAGCAACATAAGGAGCATTTTCAAGTGCCGCTGTTGCAGCAATACCCGCAGACATTCTGTCTTCTAATTTATCCATTCGTTTATTGGTATCATAGAAGACCTGTTGCATCTGATCGCCCAGATTGGTAACACGATCATCAATTGCACCTAAGGCATCGCCAACATTGTTATGGGTACCACCCGCAACATTGTAGGTCGGTCCTGTCCAGCCTTTTGCCGGATCATAACCTGCACCACCACCTAAGGCTGCGCCAACATCTTGATAAGACTGGTGTAACTGGCTACCATTGATTGCGTCTTTTGAAGCACTATGAATTGCTCCATCTGCCACGCCAGTCACTTTCTTACCACCTGCATTAATGCCACCTGTAGTCATGCTTGGTCCTGCTTCGCCGTTTGGTCCAGCAATGCTGATGCCGCCACCCGTGATGGTTGTGCTACCTTGGTCACCTGCAACATTGACCTGGTTTGCATTTACATCTTTTGCAGTAACGCTATCTACAGTGATGTCTTTTGCCAGACCAACTTCATAGTCAGTACTGCCATCCGCTTTCTTGCTTTCTTTTACAGTGATGTTTTTGTCTTCATTGCTTACCGATGACTTCGCTGCCTTGGCTGCATCACCTACAGCACCAATTGCGTCATTGATATTGTTATGACCTGTACCTCCAATGTTACTGGTACTGATCGTGCCATCATCATTTACGGTTGTGTTACCACCAATCGCACCTGCAACACTGTCTGATATATCTTTGATCTGACCTCCATTAATCGCATCTTTCGAGTCTTTGGCAACTTCACCATCGGCTACGCCTGTGACTTTCTTGTCACCTGCATCGATACCGTCTTTGGTCACGCTTGGACCACCATCGATATGTAAGCCTTCTCCATCCAGTTTGGTGCCTCCAGCAGTCACGCTGTCAACCTCAAGATCTGGTGTAGTCGATACTTCGTAGTCCGTGCTGCCATCCGCATTCTTGCTTTCTTTCACAACAATGTTTTTGCCTTCTGTCACCGTAGACTTCGCTGCTTTCGCGGCATCGCCTACTGCACCAATCGCATCATGGATGTTGTCTTTGCCTGTTCCGCCAATGTTGCTGGTGTTGAGCGTGCCGTCCGGATTCACCGTCGTATTACCACCAATGGCTCCTGCAACACTATCCGACACACCTTTTAATTGGCTACCGTTGATTGCATCTTGCGAATCAGCTGCAACTCGACCTGGCGCCACACCTGTAATCACAGTGTTGCCTGCATCAATGCCTTTGGCAGTAATGCTTGGTCCAATGTTATTCCCCATTGGATCAACAAAGCCCAGACCTGTTGAGTTCACAACAGTTCCATTACCGTCAGCATCTTTCAGGCTAATGCCTTTGGCACCATATTCGGCCTCATTGCCTTCGCCGTCTTTGACCTGGGTACCTGTGGCCGTCAGTACGGTTTCGTTGCCTTCGTCATCGGTTGCGGTCACGCTATCGAACTTGACGTCTTTGGCTGTGGCAACTTCATAGTTGGTACTGCCATCGGCATTCTTGGTCTCCGTTACCACCATGTTATCGCCTTCGGTGACTGTGGTTTTCGCAGCTTTGGCAGCAGCGCCTACTGCACCAATGGCATCATTGATGTTGTCTTCACCTGTGCCGCCAATATCCGGGTTGGTGTAACGACCTGTGTTTGGATCATATTGGGTATTACCGCCAATAATATTCTTGACACCTTCGCCTTGCGCATGGAGCTGGCTACCATTGATGGCATCGGTTGAGTCTGCACTGACTGTACCAGGGGCAACATTGGTCAGCTTTTTACCGCCTGCATCAATGCCGGCCTTGGTTACACTTGGGCCGCCCGCAATGGTCATGCCGTCATTGTTAATGACGGTATCACCTGCGGTCACACTGTCCACTTTCAGGTCACGGTTCAGGCTGTACTTGATGTCATTGCCTTCTTTGCTTACCTGTAAGTTTTCTTCGCCATCTGCAGTACCGATATCAACCGTATCACCCGCTTTCACCGCACCTGCATTGGCGCCGTTGCTTTGCAAGGTCCAGCCTTTGTCCAGTTCAGTGATTGCATCGCCAACATTGTTCAGGTCTGTACCATTCACTGTGTAGTTTGGCGCAGTCACAGTTCCGTCCGGATTCACGGTTGAGCCACCACCCAAGGCATCCGCAACGCTTTGTGCATTGTTGGCCAACTGGCTACCGTTGATCGCATCGGTTGAGTCTGGATTGACATCACCTGCTGCAACACCACTGATCTTGCCAGTTGCACCATCAATATTCACGTCACCGACTTTGACTGTGTTGAATTCAACATCATCCGCGGTTGCAACGGTATAGATGGTTTGGCCATCATCGCCTATTGCACTTTCAACCGTTATGTTTTTACCAGCGTCTACTTCAGTTTTAGCAGCCGCGGCAGCTTTTCCGATTGAGCCAATCGCATCATTGATATTGTCTTCACCTGTGCCACCAATATCTGAGTTGGTATAGCCTCCAGTATTTGGATCATATACGGTGTCGCCACCAATAATATTACGGACACCTTCGCCTTGCGCATGGAGCTGACTACCATTGATAGCATCGGTTGAGTCTGAACTGACTGTACCAGGAGCAACATTGGTCAGTTTTTTACCGCCTGCATCAATGCCGGACTTGGTTACACTTGGGCCATCAGTAATGGTCATGCCGTCATTGTTAATAACCGTATCGCCTGCAGTCACGCTATCCACTTTCAGGTCACGGTTCAGGCTGTACTTGATGTCATTGCCTTCTTTGCTTACCTGTAAGTTTTCTTCGCCATCTGCGGTACCGATATCAACCACATCGCCTGCTCGAACTGCGCCATCGTTGGCACCATTGCTTTGCAAGGTCCAGCCTTTGTCCAGCTCTGCCAAGGCATCGCCAACGTTGTTGGTATCTGTGCCATTAATGTTATAGCTTGGGTTAGATACGGTGCCGTCTGGATTGACCGTTGAGCCACCACCTAAAGCATCCGCCACGCTTTGTGCATTGTTGGCTAACTGGCTACCGTTGATCGCATCGGTTGAGTCTGGATTGACATCACCTGCTGCAACACCACTGATCTTGCCGGTTGCACCATCAATATTGACGTCACCAACTTTGACTGTGTTGAATTCAACATCATCAGCAGTTGCAACGGTATAGATCGTTTGACCATCATCACCCGTTTTACTGTCAACCGTCATGTTCTTGCCAGCTTCAACTTCAGTTTTCGCTGCTGCGGCTTCTCCCTGAATTGCATCCGCAACCGTGTCATAGCCTTTGTCATTCACTGTGAATGGACCATTCAGCTTGCCGCCTTCATTGGTAACCCCTCCACCAAGAATATCGCCAACAGAGCCTGCTGTATCATTTAGCTGACTACCGTTGATGGCATCTTTCGAATCTGCGGCAACTTCACCCTCCGCAACATTGGTTACTTTCAGACCACCAGCATCAACACCTGTGCGGCTCACGCTTGGGCCAACTAAATCACCCGCGGCATTGGTAAATGCCAAACCTGTGGTATTAAGCAGTGTAGTATCACCCTGAGCATTCTTGATGGTCGTTCCTGCGGCGGTATTCGCATTCGTATTACCTTGCGCGTCTTGGACAATGGTTCCTCCTGCAACCAGAGTAGTACTGTTGCCTACCGGATCTTTAACTTCAACGCCAGTATTGTCCAGACGCGTGTTGCCTGCAGTGACGCTGTCCACGTTCAGGTCACGGTTCAGGCTGTACTTGATGTCATTGCCTTCTTTCGTTACCTGTAAGTTTTCTTCGCCGTCTGCAGTACCGATATCAACCACATCGCCTGCTCGAACTGCACCATCATTGGCGCCATTGCTTTGTAAGGTCCAGCCTTTGTCCAGCTCTGCCAAGGCATCACCCACATTGATGGTATCCTTACCATTGATATTGTAGGTTGGATTTGAAATCGCGCCCGTAGTTGGATCATAGGTTGCTCCTCCACCAAGCGCTCCGGCAGTCGTTTCACCCAATTTACTGGTACGGTTATCATTGCCCGCAACCACCTGATCTAACTGGTCTTTATTGACTGCATCAGTCCCGTCTGTACCTGGAGCAAGATTGGTAATCTTATTACCTGCTGCATCAATGCCTGACTTGGTCACACTTGGACCACCCGTGATGGTCATACCATCATTGTTCATAACGGTATCGCCTGCAGTCACGCTGTCCACTTTCAGATCACGGTTCAGGCTGTACTTGATGTCATTGCCTTCTTTCGTCACCTGTAAGTTTTCTTCGCCATCTGCGGTACCGATATCAACTACATCGCCTGCTCGAACTGCACCATCATTGGCGCCATTGCTTTGCAAGGTCCAGCCTTTGTCCAGCTCTGCCAAGGCATCGCCCACATTGGCAGTATCGGTACCATTGATGTTGTACGTTGGGTTGGTTACAGTGCCATCCGGATTTACTGTTGAGCCACCGCCCAAGGCATCCGCAACGCTTTGTGCATTGTTGGCTAACTGACTACCGTTGATCGCATCGGTTGAGTCTGGATTGACATCACCTGCTGCAACACCACTAATCTTGCCAGTTGCCCCATCAATATTGACGTCACCAACTTTGACTGAATCAAATTCAACATCATCCGCAGTTGCAACGGTATAGATCGTTTGACCATCATCACCCGTTTTACTGTCAACCGTTATATTTTTACCTGCTTCCACTTCAGTTTTCGATGCAGCAACCCCACTATCTAACTGATCCTTATTGACTGCATCAGTCCCTTCAGTACCTGGAGCAAGATTGCTGATCTTGTTACCAGCAACGTCAATGCCGGACTTGGTCACACTTGGACCACCCGTGATGGTCATACCGTTATTATTAATAACCGTATCGCCTGCAGTCACGCTGTCCACTTTCAGGTCACGGTTCAGGCTGTACTTGATGTCATTGCCTTCTTTGGTCACCTGTAAGTTTTCTTCGCCATCTGCGGTACCGATATCAACTACATCGCCAGCTTTCACGGCACCATCATTGGCGCCATTGCTTTGCAAGGTCCAGCCTTTGTCCAGTTCTGCCAAGGCATCGCCAACGTTATTGGTATCTGTGCCATTGATGTTGTAAGTTGGGTTAGAAACGGTACCTGTTTCTGGATCATAGCTTGAACCACCGCCCAGACCACTGGCTGTACTTTCTCCCAGACGATTCGTCTTATCATCAGCATCTTGTGCTACCTGATCTAACTGATCTTTATTGACTGCATCAGTCCCATCTGTACCTGGTGCAAGATTAGTAATCTTATTCCCTGCTGCATCAATGCCTGACTTGGTTACACTTGGGCCATCGGCAATGGTCATGCCGTCGTTGTTAATGACCGTATCGCCTGCAGTCACGCTGTCCACTTTCAGATCACGGTTCAGGCTGTACTTGATGTCATTGCCTTCTTTCGTCACCTGTAAGTTTTCTTCGCCATCTGCGGTACCGATATCAACTACATCGCCTGCTCGAACTGCACCATCATTGGCGCCATTGCTTTGCAGTGTCCAGCCTTTGTCCAGCTCTGCCAAGGCATCGCCAACGTTGTTTGTATCTGTGCCATTAATGTTATAGCTTGGATTAGATACGGTGCCATCTGGATTCACCGTTGAGCCACCGCCCAAGGCATCCGCAACGCTTTGTGCATTGTTGGCTAACTGGCTACCATTGATCGCATCTTTCGAGTCTGGATTGATATCACCTTCGGCAACATTAATGATTTTATTACCTGCTGCATCAATGCCTGACTTGGTCATGCTTGGACCATCAGCAATGCTGACTCCATCGCTATTCATCACGGTATCGCCTGCGGTGACACTGTCTACATCCAGATCCCGCGACAGCTCTACCGCAA
>NZ_JANBOE010000013.1:0-60225 GCF_035615075.1 Acinetobacter sp. IK40
TGTTAATGACCGTATCGCCTGCAGTCACGCTGTCCACTTTCAGATCACGGTTCAGGCTGTACTTGATGTCATTGCCCTCTTTCGTCACCTGTAAGTTTTCTTCGCCATCTGCGGTACCGATATCAACCACATCACCAGCTTTCACAGCGCCATCATTGGCACCATTGCTTTGCAAGGTCCAGCCTTTGTCCAGCTCTGCCAAAGCATCGCCAACGTTGTTGGTATCTGTGCCATTGATGTTATAGCTTGGATTTGAAACAGTACCTGTATCTGGATCATAAGTTGAACCACCACCCAAGCCACTGGCTGTAGTTTCACCCTGTTCATCCACAATATCTTTTACTACTTTTAACTGGCGTACATTTACAGCATCGGTATCTTCTGAACCATCAGAAAGGTGCTGGATACGACGTTCATTGCCAGCCGTACCCACTGAAACAACCGAAGTTGGCGCTGCTGTTCCTGTTAAGAAACCTTCACCTGTTGCAGTTGAGGTTTGGCTACCTGCACCCAATGCCACATCATCAGCATTGGTCGCCACAGCATTGGAACCGAGCGCAACGCCTCGCTCTGCCTGAGCAGTGGCCGTATCACCCAAGGCAATAGAACCTGCTTCTGCTGCTGTCGAGGTGTTTCCTAGAGCCACTGAACCTTGACCAATCGCCTTGTTCTCATTACCAATTGCGACAGCACCATTGGCAGCCGTATCGCCTGCTTCATCCCCTGCTGCAGTATTGTTTCGACCTGTGGCAACCGCACCATTACCATTGGCAACGTTCGGGTCACCAATCGCAACTGCACCATCACCTGTAGCTTTCTGGTCACGTCCAATCGCAACTGCGCCACCCGCGGTTGATGCAGAATTTGCAGTAGTTGTGCCAGATCCCATCGCGACGTTCTGACCTATCGCGCCTGTGGTCACGCCATTACCCATCGCGATATTATTGCTGCCTCCACTTGCAGTGGCTGCATTACGCCCCATGGCAATATCGTTAGCACCTCGTGCCTGCGCCCCATCACCTTGCGCAATCGAGGATTCGCCCTCTGCGGTAGCACTACGACCACTTGCTAAAGAGGCTTCACCCGAAGCTTCTGCATCATAGCCTACAGCCGTGGATTCCCGACCACTTGCTCGCGTCAAGGTCCCAAGCGCGGTTGCTCTTTCAGCAGAAGCATTTGCCAATGTCCCATAAGCACTTGAGGCTGCACCTGTGGCTTTGGCAAAATTACCACTGGCAATCGACTCAACCCCAGAAGCCTCGGTACCATTACCGAAAGCACTGGAAAAATCACCACTGGCTTTGGATGAATCACCCACTGCCAGGCTACTCTGTCCTGTTGCTTCGGCATAACTCCCTATCGCAGCCGCATAATCATTGGTGGCTTTGGCATTATTACCAAAAGCCAAGGCATCTTCACCTTGCGCACGGGACTGATGACCCAAAGCCGTGGCTGAATACACGACGCCATCACGTACACCCCCTTCGGCATATGCTTCCTGACCCAAGGCTACATCACCACTTTCTACAGCTTGTGCACGCTCCCCTAAGGCTGTTGATTTGTCACCAGAAGCAACTGCTTGCCGGCCGACCGCAACGGATTCATTGCCTGTGCCTTTTGCACCTGTACCAATCGCGACCGAATCCGTACCATCGGCATTGGCTGCTGTGGTTGGATCATAATTTGCACCGCCGGTTCCACTCCCTATCGCGATCCCACGTTGTCCCTTGGTGGTTGCCGAGTTACCCAAGGCAATACCACCGGCTGCACCTTGTTCAACTGTTGCGACATTACCTTGGGCAATCGAGAAATCTGCATCAGCATTTGAGCCACGGCCCATCACAATAGCGGTATTACCACGTGCCCGGTTATTGATCCCGATGGCAATATTCGAGTTGCCCTCTATCAGCTCATTACCGACCCCAAGTGCCGTGTTATAGCCTTGTCCAGCGGTACGGTTCCCTTGTCCAATCGCTACATTATGAAAGTTGCCTCCATCGATCACATTGGCATTCCCTATCGCGGTTCCGCCCCCTGCATTTGAAACTACATTTTGCTGGCCAATGGCTGTGCCTCGACTGGTCGGTACGGTACCCCCTGTTGGGTAAGGATTGGCTGCATCCCCCCCACGACGGTTGCCTAATTGTTGTCCGAGATTGGTATTGGTTCCCGTCACACTGCTGCCCGCACCCATCGCAATCGACTCTTTTGTACTTGTCTGCGCTTTCCGGCCAATTGCAATAGAATCTTCAGCATCGGCATGGGCTCCGCCTTCCAACTCATTGCCTGCACCAATGGCCACCGCATTTTTTGCTCGAGATACCGAGTTCAGGCCCATTGCAACAGCCCCATCAGCCTCAGCAAGAGCTACCGTACCAAAGGCGGTCGAACCACGCCCCGTAGATACGCTCCCCATCCCGAAAGCGGTCGAAGCATCGCCTCTGGCATTTGAAGCAATCCCCACAGCAGTAGACAGGTCACCTGAAGCATCGGCCATTGCACCTATTGCAACCGAACCATGTCCTGCTTGTGTTGGAATATAAATTCCTGCCTGTGCGGTATAGCCTGTAATTTCATTATATTTTCGCGCTACAGTCGCATTATTGGCCAGTCGGTCGACATCATCACCGCCTATCGCAATCGAGGAGTCACCACGGGCAACCACATCTGCACCTAAGGCAACCGCCTGATCACCACTAGCTCTTGCATTGGCACCAATAGCGATACTCTGATTATTAACTTGGCCATTGCTTGGACGTGTAGAAGCCCCTTGGCCGATTGCAATAGCTCTTGCATTCGGCGCACAGGCATTTGGTCCAACAGCTACGCTATTCGGTGATTTAGCCCCACTCCCGACATTGGTTTCAGTACAGTTATTGTTGGTACTGCCGCCACCCGCCTCATAGCCGGCGAAGGCAGAACTGCTCCAAAACGTGGCACTGATCACAGCTGCCAATAGGGTTGGGGTAAAATTAAATTTTGTATAAGCAGAATTTGAAGAGGGAGGTTTTAGGGCTGAAACGGTATAGACCGTTACATTACGTTTTTTGGTTGTACCTCGGGCAATCTCCGAGACAACAGTCCATAAACCTAAACATTTATTCCAAACCAAACGATATATTTTATTCATGAGCTGTGCCTTTTTTATTAGTTAAGCACAGTCTAATTTAGATAAAAAAATAGGCAGTTATTTAACACTTAATACAACTTTTTAACAGTTGCTTTAGTTTTTTATAAATACAAATCCCTTTTTTGTTACAGGGCAAAAAATAAACCATTATAGGAATATTTTAAATACATAATGGGACGAGCACCCATCAACAAAAACACTGATTTTAAAGACCTGATTCACATAAAATGCACTGATATTTTAGCCAAAGGACGGATATTATTTTTTAAACAGACCCTTCTATCCTGATTATTAACAGTCCCTTAAATCTTGAATGATTAGCGTTTTTTCATACTCTTTTTTTAAATGAATCTTCAAATAACTTATTAAAATTACAATCTTAAATAGAATGGATTATTTCATTGCTGTAGAAAATATGCTTTCCTGAGACTTTCAATAAAACTGCTATATTTCTGCAAAAAAAAGAGCACGTACTCAGACGTGCCCTTTGATATTTAAGCTAGCTTACCATCGAATATTAACTCGACGATTTGGCGCCAGACATTCTACCAGTTCGGTATTACGTGCTTGACCGGTACATTGCTGATAAGTACTGGTTTCACCACTCACTTCAACCTGTATACGTGCAGGATCAATCCCTTGCTGAGTCAAAAGCTGGGCAACCGTATTGGCCCGACGTGCAGAGAGCTGTTGATTATAGCCAAACTGACCTAAACGGTCGGCATAGCCTGAAACCACCACTGGATTTTGTGATTGTTGGATCGCACCGATAACGCCCGCAAGATCAGATGAAGCCGGTTCTATCGACCCGGCATCAGAACGGTCAAAGGCAAAGAAAATCGTCGCGCTTTGTGGCGCAGTCTGGACTGGAGCAGGTAAAACTGCTGGAACAACATTATTTACCCCCCACGTCATTAAGCCCTGACATTCTTCACCTTTCCAAGATAATCGCTCGGCGATATAATTCTTGTCATAATCAATACGTAACTGACAGCGCTTATAATCCTGTGTATTCGGTACACGAATATCCAGCACATAGTTCCAGGTTCTTACCGCAAATACACCTTCACTAAAATGCGGGTTACCTAGAATATGACGGAATTGATCTTTATTCATACCGATATCTAAACGGGCAACATCGTTATATTCATAACGTTTCACCAGCTTGAGATAACTCTTATTAATCTCCGGAAAAGTAATTTCTTGAGCTTGGGTTAACTCGACTTCACCCTGAGTTTCTGCCTGACTGGTGAAAGCAATACCCGCAAGTGCCATAATCATGAAAGCTTGAATCTTATTCATAAGTACCTCTCTTAATTATTGTAGAAAAAGGAAGAGCCTAGGCCCTTCCCTTTATTAATGAATGATTAGTCAAATGAACCGCTTACGCCAACACGGAAGCTTGGATCACCCTGTGATGCTGCCGCAACACCGCCTGTCAATGACCAGCGGCCATTGTCTGCAGTCTTACGTAGCGTTACACCCACAGCATTTTCACCGCCATGGTAGGCTGCACCGACTGCATAGGTATATTTACCCGCAAGATATGGTGCAGTTTCGAGTGCCATTGCTGCTGCAACACCCGCATTCGCACGTTTTTTGACATCATCAATACGTTGATTGGTGTCATAGAACGCTTGTTGCATCTGATCGCCTAGATTGGTAACACGATCATCAATTGCACCTAAGGCATCGCCAACATTGTTATGGGTACCGCCCGCAACATTGTAGGTCGGTCCTGTCCAGCCTTTCTCTGGGTCATAACCTGCACCACCGCCTAAGGCTGCGCCAACATCTTGATAAGACTGGTGTAACTGGCTACCATTGATTGCGTCTTTTGAAGCACTATGAATTGCTCCATCTGCCACGCCAGTCACTTTCTTACCACCTGCATTAATGCCACCCGTAGTCATGCTTGGTCCTGCTTCGCCGTTTGGTCCAGCAATGCTGATGCCGCCACCCGTGATGGTTGTGCTACCTTGGTCACCTGCAACATTGACCTGGTTTGCATTTACATCTTTTGCAGTAACGCTATCTACAGTGATGTCTTTTGCCAGACCAACTTCATAGTCAGTACTGCCATCCGCTTTCTTGCTTTCTTTTACAGTGATGTTTTTGTCTTCATTGCTTACCGATGACTTCGCTGCCTTGGCTGCCTCGCCAGCTGCCTTAGCTGCATCACCGACCGCACCAATCGCATCATTGATATTGTTATGACCTGTGCCACCAATGTTGCTGGTGTTAATGGTGCCGTCTGGATTAACCGTAGTATTGCCACCGATTGCGCCTGCAACACTGTCAGAAACGTCTTTTAGCTGTCCGCCATTGATCGCATCTTTCGAGCCGTCTGCTATTGTTCCATCCGCTACACCGGTAACTTTCTTGTCACCTGCATCGATACCGTCTTTGGTCACGCTTGGACCACCATCGATATGTAAGCCTTCTCCATCCAGTTTGGTGCCTCCAGCAGTCACGCTGTCAACCTCAAGATCTGGTGTAGTCGATACTTCGTAGTCCGTGCTGCCATCCACATTCTTGCTTTCTTTCACAACAATGTTTTTGCCTTCTGTCACCGTAGACTTCGCTGCTTTCGCTGCATCGCCTACTGCACCAATCGCATCATGGATGTTGTCTTTTCCTGTTCCACCAATGTTGCTGGTGTTGAGCGTGCCGTCCGGATTCACCGTGGTGTTGCCACCAATGGCTCCTGCAACACTATCCGACACACTTTTTAATTGGCTACCGTTGATTGCATCTTGCGAATCAGCTGCAACTCGACCTGGTGCCACACCTGTAATCACGGTGTTGCCTGCATCAATGCCTTTGGCAGTAATGCTTGGTCCAATGTTGTTGCCCATTGGGTCAACAAAGCCCAGACCTGTTGAGTTCACAACAGTCCCATTACCATCAGCATCTTTCAGGCTAATGCCTTTGGCACCATATTCGGCCTCATTGCCTTCGCCGTCTTTGACCTGGGTACCTGTGGCCGTCAGTACGGTTTCGTTGCCTTCGTCATCGGTTGCGGTCACGCTATCGAACTTGACGTCTTTGGCTGTGGCAACTTCATAGTTGGTACTGCCATCGGCATTCTTGGTCTCCGTTACCACCATGTTGTCGCCTTCGGTGACTGTGGTTTTCGCAGCTTTGGCAGCAGCGCCTACTGCACCAATGGCATCATTGATGTTGTCTTCACCTGTGCCGCCAATATCCGGGTTGGTGTAACGACCTGTGTTTGGATCATATTGGGTATTACCGCCAATAATATTCTTGACACCTTCGCCTTGCGCATGGAGCTGGCTACCATTGATGGCATCGGTTGAGTCTGCACTGACTGTACCAGGGGCAACATTGGTCAGCTTTTTACCGCCTGCATCAATGCCGGACTTGGTCACACTTGGGCCATCAGTAATGGTCATGCCGTCATTGTTAATGACCGTATCGCCTGCGGTCACACTGTCCACTTTCAGATCACGGTTCAGGCTGTACTTGATGTCATTGCCTTCTTTCGTTACCTGTAAGTTTTCTTCGCCATCTGCGGTACCGATATCAACCGTATCACCCGCTTTCACTGCACCTGCATTGGCACCATTACTTTGCAAGGTCCAGCCTTTGTCCAGTTCAGTGATCGCATCACCAACATTGCTCAGGTCTGTACCATTCACAGTGTAGTTTGGTGCAGTCACAGTTCCGTCCGGATTCACGGTTGAACCACCGCCCAAGGCGTCCGCAACGCTTTGTGCATTGTTGGCCAACTGACTACCGTTTATCGCATCGGTTGAGTCTGGATTGACATCACCTGCTGCAACACCACTGATTTTTCCTGTTGCACCATCAATATTCACGTCACCGACTTTGACTGTATCGAAATCGACATCACGAGCTGTAGCAACTTCATAGTTGGTACTGCCGTCTGCATTCTTCGATTCTGTTACAACGATATTGTCGCCTTCTGTCACGGTGGTTTTCGCCGCTACTGCTGCACCACGGACTGAATTAATCGCATCATGGATGTTGTTCTCACCCGTGTTACCCACATTGCTGGTACTTATTGATCCATCCGGATTCAATACTGTTTCTCCACCAATCGAGTTTTTCACGCTGTCCGCAACGCCGTGTAATTGTCCACCGTTGACAGCTTCTGTAGAGCCTGCTGCAACCGTACCATCACTGACACCACTAATCTTGCCGGTTGCACCATCAATATTGACGTCACCAACTTTGACTGTGTTGAACTCAACATCATCAGCAGTTGCAACGGTATAGATAGTTTGACCATCATCACCTGTTTTACTGTCAACCGTCATGTTCTTGCCAGCTTCTACCTCAGTTTTTGAAGCAGCAGTTTCAGCTTTGATTGCATCAGCAACCGTGTCATAGCCTTTGTCATTCACTGTGAATGGACCATTCAGCTTGCCACCTTCATTGGTAACACCTCCACCAAGGATATCGCCAACAGAATCGGCTGTATCATTCAACTGACCACCGTTGACTGCATCTTTCGAACCTGCGGCAACTTCACCTTCTGCGACATTGGTTACTTTGAGACCACCCGCATCAACACCTGTACGGCTGACACTCGGTCCTACTCGATTACCCTCAGCATCAGTAAAGGCCATGCCTGTGGTATTAATCAGTGTAGTATCACCTTGGGCATTCTTGATGGTTGTTCCTGCAGCAGTATTCGCATTCGTGTTACCTTGCGCATCTTTGACAATGGTGCCACCAGCAACGATTGACGTGCTATTACCTACAGGATCCTTGACTTCAACACCGGTATTATCCAGACGCGTGTTGCCTGCGGTGACGCTGTCCACGTTCAGGTCACGGTTCAGGCTGTACTTGATGTCATTGCCTTCTTTACTCACCTGTAAGTTTTCTTCGCCATCTGCAGTACCGATATCAACCGTATCACCCGCTTTCACAGCACCTGCATTGGCGCCGTTGCTTTGCAAGGTCCAGCCTTTATCCAGTTCAGTGATCGCATCACCAACATTGGTCAGGTCTGTACCATTCACAGTGTAGTTTGGCGCAGTCACAGTTCCGTCCGGATTCACGGTTGAACCACCGCCCAAGGCATCCGCAACACTTTGTGCATTGTTGGCCAACTGGCTACCGTTGATCGCATCGGTTGAGTCTGGATTGACATCACCTGCTGCAACGCCACTGATCTTGCCAGTTGCACCATCAATATTCACGTCACCGACTTTGACTGTATCGAAATCAACATCACGAGCTGTAGCAACTTCATAGTTGGTACTGCCATCTGCATTCTTCGATTCGGTTACAACGATATTGTCACCTTCTGTCACTGTGGTTTTCGCTGCAACTGCTGCCCCTCGGACTGAATCAATTGCATCGTGGATGTTGTTCTCACCTGTGTTACCCACATTGCTGGTGGTTATTGATCCATCTGGATTCAATACCGTTTCCCCACCAATCGAGTTTTTCACGCTGTCCGCAACGCCGTGTAATTGTCCACCGTTGACAGCTTCTGTAGAACCTGCTGCAACCGTACCATCACTGACACCACTGATCTTGCCAGTTGTGCCATCAATATTGACGTCACCAACTTTGACTGTGTTGAATTCAACATCATCCGCAGTTGCAACGGTATAGATGGTTTGACCATCATCACCTGTTGCACTTTCAACCGTCATGTTCTTGCCAGCTTCTACTTCAGTTTTCGATGCTGCCGCAGCTGTGTCTAACTGGTCTTTGTTGACGGCATCAGTTCCTGCAACACCTGGACCAACATTACTGATGGTATTGCCTGCCGCATCAATGCCTGACTTGGTTACACTTGGGCCACCTGTGATGGTCATACCATCATTGTTTATGACCGTATCGCCTGCAGTCACGCTGTCCACTTTCAGATCACGATTCAGGCTGTACTTGATGTCATTGCCTTCTTTCGTTACCTGTAAGTTTTCTTCACCGTCTGCGGTACCGATATCAACCACATCGCCTGCTCGAACTGCACCATCATTGGCACCATTGCTTTGCAAGGTCCAGCCTTTGTCTAACTCTGCCAAGGCATCGCCAACGTTGTTGGTATCTGTGCCATTAATGTTATAGCTTGGGTTGGTTACCGTGCCATCCGGATTCACGGTTGAACCACCACCTAAAGCATCCGCAACGCTTTGTGCATTGTTGGCTAACTGGCTACCGTTGATCGCATCGGTTGAGTCTGGATTGACATCACCTGCTGCAACACCACTGATCTTGCCGGTTGTACCATCAATATTGACGTCACCGACTTTGACTGTATCGAAATCAACATCACGAGCTGTAGCAACTTCATAGTTGGTACTGCCATCTGCATTCTTCGATTCGGTTACAACGATATTGTCGCCTTCTGTCACGGTGGTTTTCGCCGCTACTGCTGCACCACGGACTGAATTAATCGCATCATGGATGTTGTTCTCACCCGTGTTACCCACATTGCTGGTGCTGATTGATCCATCCGGATTCAATACTGTTTCTCCACCAATCGAGTTTTTCACACTGTCCGCAACGCCGTGTAATTGTCCACCGTTGACAGCTTCTGTAGAACCTGCTGCAACCGTACCATCACTGACACCACTAATCTTGCCGGTTGCACCATCAATATTCACGTCACCAACTTTGACTGTGTTGAACTCAACATCATCAGCGGTTGCAACGGTATAGATAGTTTGACCATCATCACCTGTTGCACTTTCAACCGTCATGTTCTTGCCAGCTTCTACTTCAGTTTTCGATGCCGCCGCAGCTGTGTCTAACTGGTCTTTGTTGACGGCATCAGTTCCTGCAACACCTGGTCCAACATTACTGATGGTATTGCCTGCAGCATCAATGCCTGACTTGGTTACACTTGGGCCACCCGTGATGGTCATGCCGTCATTGTTAATGACCGTATCGCCTGCAGTCACGCTGTCCACTTTCAGATCACGATTCAGGCTGTACTTGATGTCATTGCCTTCTTTCGTTACCTGTAAGTTTTCTTCGCCATCTGCGGTACCGATATCAACCACATCGCCTGCTCGAACTGCGCCATCATTGGCGCCATTGCTTTGCAAGGTCCAGCCTTTGTCCAGTTCTGCCAAGGCATCGCCAACGTTGTTGGTATCTGTGCCATTAATGTTATAGCTTGGGTTGGTTACGGTGCCATCCGGATTCACGGTTGAGCCACCACCTAAAGCATCCGCAACGCTTTGTGCATTGTTGGCTAACTGGCTACCGTTGATCGCATCGGTTGAGTCTGGATTGACATCACCTGCTGCAACACCACTGATCTTGCCAGTTGCACCATCAATATTGACGTCACCAACTTTGACTGTGTTGAATTCAACATCATCCGCAGTTGCAACGTTGTAGATGTCTTGTCCGTCATCGCCTGTGGTTTTGGTCACGCTAATGTTTTTGCCTTGTGTGACCTCAGTTTTCGATGCCGCCGCAGCTGTGTCTAACTGGTCTTTGTTGACGGCATCAGTTCCTGCAACACCTGGTCCAACATTACTGATGGTATTGCCTGCAGCATCAATGCCTGACTTGGTTACACTTGGGCCACCCGTGATGGTCATGCCGTCATTGTTAATGACCGTATCGCCTGCAGTCACGCTGTCCACTTTCAGATCACGATTCAGGCTGTACTTGATGTCATTACCTTCTTTAGTTACCTGTAAGTTTTCTTCGCCATCTGCAGTACCGATATCAACTACATCGCCGGCTTTCACAGCGCCATCATTGGCACCATTGCTTTGCAAGGTCCAGCCTTTGTCTAACTCTGCCAAGGCATCGCCAACGTT
Organism: Acinetobacter sp. IK40; assembly: GCF_035615075.1. Lineage (NCBI taxonomy): Bacteria > Pseudomonadati > Pseudomonadota > Gammaproteobacteria > Moraxellales > Moraxellaceae > Acinetobacter > Acinetobacter sp. IK40. The sequence goes on from NZ_JANBOE010000013.1 coordinate 10,918, forward strand.
GTTGGTATCTGTGCCATTAATGTTATAGCTTGGGTTGGTTACGGTGCCATCCGGATTCACGGTTGAACCACCACCTAAAGCATCCGCAACGCTTTGTGCATTGTTGGCTAACTGGCTACCGTTGATCGCATCGGTTGAGTCTGGATTGACATCACCTGCTGCAACACCACTGATCTTGCCGGTTGCACCATCAATATTGACGTCACCAACTTTGACTGTGTTGAATTCAACATCATCCGCAGTTGCAACGTTGTAGATGTCTTGTCCGTCATCGCCTGTGGTTTTGGTCACGCTAATGTTTTTGCCTTGTGTGACCTCAGTTTTCGATGCCGCCGCAGCTGTGTCTAACTGATCTTTGTTGACGGCATCAGTTCCTGCAACACCTGGTCCAACATTACTGATGGTATTGCCTGCCGCATCAATGCCTGACTTGGTTACACTTGGGCCGCCGCTGATGGTCATACCATCATTGTTAATGACCGTATCGCCTGCGGTGACGCTGTCCACTTTCAGATCACGGTTCAGGCTGTACTTGATGTCATTGCCTTCTTTCGTCACCTGTAAGTTTTCTTCGCCATCTGCAGTACCGATATCAACCACATCGCCTGCTCGAACTGCGCCATCATTGGCGCCATTGCTTTGCAAGGTCCAGCCTTTGTCCAGCTCAGTAATTGCAGCGCCGACATTATTCACCTCGGTCCCATTCACATTATAAGTTGGATTAGAAACAGTGCCTGTGTCCGGATCATAGGTTGAACCACCACCTAAGCCACTGGCTGTGGTTTCACCCTGTTCATCCACAATATCTTTTACAGCTTTTAACTGGCGTACATTCACAGCATCGGTATCTTCTGAACCATCAGAAAGATGCTGGATACGACGTTCATTGCCAGCTGTACCCACTGAAACGACCGAAGTTGGCGCTGCTGTTCCTGTTAAGAAACCTTCACCTGTTGCAGTTGAGGTTTGACTACCTGCACCCAATGCCACATCATCAGCATTGGTCGCCACAGCATTGGAACCGAGTGCAACACCGCGCGCTGCCTGAGCATTGGCAGAGTCACCCAAGGCAATAGAACCTGCCTCTGCTGCTGTCGAAGTATTCCCTAGAGCCACAGCGCCTTGACCAATCGCCTTGTTTTCATTACCGATTGCGACAGCACCGTTTGCTGCGGTATTTCCAGCCTCATCGCCTGCTGCGGTGTTGTTTCGACCGAGTGTAACTGCACCATCACCATTGGAAACGTTCGGATCACCAATCGCCACTGCACCATCGCCTGAGGCTCTTTGACCACGACCAATAGAAACCGCACCACCATTGGCTGTTCTTGAGTTGGCGGTAGTACCATCTGAACCCATGGCAACGTTCTGACCAGTCGCGCCTGTGGTCACGCCATTACCCATCGCGATATTATTGCTGCTACCACTTGCAGTGGCTGCGTTACGGCCAATGGCAATATCATTATCACCTTGTGCCTGTGACTGATCCCCCATGGCAACAGAGGAAACGCCATTAGCATTGGCCTGATTGCCATAAGCTGATGAATTATTTCCTGTTGCTCTGGCCTGACGACCGACTGCCGTAGTCTGGTTACCAGTACCTTTTGCGCCTGTACCAATTGCGACCGAATCCGTACCATCTGCATTTGGTGCAGTTGCAGCATCATATTGTTGACTGCCCGTACTACTACCAATCGCAATACCACGCTGTCCTCGAGTCGTCGCCGAAAGGCCTAATGCAATACCACCTGTGGCCCCTTGAGCAACTGTCGCGGTATTACCTTGAGCAATCGAGAAGTTTGCATCAGCCCAACTGCCACGGCCAATGGCAATTGAAGTATCACCTCTTGTACGGTTATTTACCCCAATCGCAACGTTACCAACGGCTGCACTATCCGAGATATCATTACCGATCCCCAAAGCCGTGTTATAACCTGTACCACCTGTACGGTTACCTTGGCCAACCGCTACATTATGGAACATACCATTGGCATCAGAAACATTGGCATTACCAACTACGGTAGCACCACCACCGCCTGTAACCCGGTTACTTTTACCAACAGCGGTAGAAGCCCCGGTCACGCCTGTCGCGCCTGTTGGGTAATTATTGGAGCCTGTACCTCGGCGGTTATTTAATGTTTGTGACCAAGTGGTATCCGTCCCGCTAATGGTAGTACCACACCCGATCGCAACCCCGCCCGCACCGCTGACACTGGCCTGCCCAACACCATTGCCGCATTGTGCAGCAGTTGGCGACATTGCCATACTGGTGTCATTGTTCGAAGTCCCGCCGCCTGTATTGGCTGCTGCAAACGCGCCGCCGCTAAAGAAGATTGAACTCAGGGTAAGTGCAAGAATAGTTGGTAGAGGTTGATAATTCTGATATTTTTGATAATTATTAGTAGAGTTTGTTGTGGTTGTAACTGCGGTATTTGTCGTTACATTGCGTTTTTTGGTTACGCCCCGCGCATTTTCTGAAACAACAGTCCATAAATTCAGACTTTTGTTCCAGACCAAGCGATAGATCTTATTCATTGCTATATGCCTAATAAAGAGAATTCAAGCACATAAAATTTAAATAAATTCGACCCAAACACGTTTAACAATCAGTGATTTTTTTTAACAATTAATACTTTTTTTTATAATTCCCCGCTTAATATTCCCAAAACGAATATTATCAAACATATATTTCACCAATAGTTAACATAATGGGACTTTATTTTGTAAAAATATAAAAACTACAAAAAATATAATAATCTGATGCATAAGTATACTTAGGTTAATATTTTATTTTTGCTATGAAAAAACAGTTACTTAATATTCATAATGATTATTTAAAAATCCTTATTGACACCGCTTCCAAATTTGGCGTTCCTAAAGGCGAAATCATCAGATATTGTCAAATCCCTTTATCAATGCTCACCGAGACCAATCAAAATGACCGTATGAGCTTTACCCAATGGAGCGAAATTGTTATTCGTCTTATAGAGCTTTTACCGGAAAAGGGTCTCGGCTATCAATTTGGTTTTAACTGCAAACTGACCTCACATGGGGCATTAGGCTTTGCCTTACTCACAAACAACACCATTGGAAAAGTCTTAATAGACTTGCAAAAATATTATAATATGCGCATACACAAAATGGACCTCTCCATTTTAAACAAAAATGATAAAATCATTATGCGTTTAACCCCTATTTACCATCTTCCAAGCCATCTTAATGAAAGTAAAAAGAATATTATTAATAAATTTTTTATTGAAAGTGCTCTAATTGACATTGTTACCAATTTACAGCTGATTACCAATTACAACTTATCGGGTTTAAATGTCGATGTCACTTGGGATCAAGATGATTATCACCAGTTCTACGAAAAGCGTCTTCCGCTCATCCATTTCAACAAAGAATACAATCAAATAAGTTTTGATATCAAATGCTTAGATCTACCCCTAACCTTTAGCTCACCGAGTGCCTATCTAATTGCCATGGAACTCGTTAATAAGGAATATCTTTTCTATCAAGATCAGGATAACAAGATTATTTTAAAAGTTAACCAGCATCTTAAATTTATACCCGGTATCGGCTTCCCAAGCTTAACGGATGTTGCCACAAAACTAAAAGTTTCAGAAAGAACCCTAAAGCGGGAACTATCTAATGCAAATACAACCTTTTCATCTTTATTACAATTCAAAAAATTTGAACTGGCTAAAAAACTAATTAATTCAAACCGAAATATTCAGGAAATATCTGATTTACTGGGGTATAGCCATATTAGTGCTTTTTCAAGAGCATTTATTGGCTGGACAGGTAAAAAACCAAGCGAGTATATTCGTGAACAAAGAATTTCGTTTAAAGATTATTACCTGAAAAAGTCTGACAGCATTACTCACTAATCTAGGAAATATTCAATTAAAATTCTGATCACCTTACTTAGTTAACTTATATTTTGGTAGAAGCTCAAAGAAAAAATATAAAAACCTGCAGCTACCATATTAGCTTCACCTATATTCACCAGGATTCTATTAGATCTCTTTGAAATAAAAACCATTACAATACCTTATTTAAACCATTTGATAAAAAATAAACGTTAAACCCAACAACCAGAAAATACCAACGATTGCCTATAAAATTTAAGACTTCTCACAATACATCTTAATTTAATAATATACTTGCCTTTTATATAGTTATAAAAACACTTCAATCTAACCATTCCCTTCTAATACAGTTTATAGCAAATACTCAGCTCTAATATCATTATTAATATTTAACAAAGTACTTAAAGCAACCAGCTCTTTGAATGAACACTAGATTGGCAATAGGAAGTATAAATTCTACCAACACGGATTTATTTATAGCCCAAGCGATGATCGTATATTTCCTATTTAGTCGAAGTACTTTACCGCTTACGCTCATATTTTTTATAGAAAATTGATCATTTCGGTAGATAAGTTAAGCAAATGAGTCACTGAGCTATTCACGTTTTTCTTCTAATATGCCGCTACCCAATAGTGCAACACCTTAATGTTTTAGGTTCACAATGACTCAATTGCCAAAAGCGAAACGACCTCTTATCACGACTCAAGCGGTGCAACGAATTTTGAATAGCCGCAGGCGTCAGCAAGCCCAGCATATCTTGGCGAATGCTGTAGATCGTGTCTTCCGTGGCCAACAGTTGGCCCTGTCAGGCAAGACTCCTTTTGAGATCGTCTATCAGCGTGAAATTATCAGCCTACGTCACTACAGCACTGACCGTAGCGTCATAAAACACCGGATTCCTTTAGTCATTGTGCCGCCGCTTGCAGCCAATATGCTGATTTATGATTTATTCCCAACTCGTAGTCTGGTCCGTTATTTTCTGGCGCAGGGCTTTGACGTTTATCTGATTGACTGGGGTACGCCTAGCTTGCGACAGGCCCGCTATAATCTTGGTACCTATGTCAAAACCTTTATGCCCGACTTTATTGAAAAGATTCGCCAGCACAGTGGTCAGCAGCAGCTTTCCCTGTATGGCTGGAGTTTAGGTGGTGCACTTTCCCTGTGTTATACCTCGCTGTTTAAGGATAAAAATATTCAGAATATGGTGATTCTGGCTTCGCCGATTAACACCCATAAATCAGGCTATATGGGCAAGTTTTATCAGAAGCTGACTGCACCGGCACAATGGATCCGCAGCAACACCAAATTCCGGATTTATCAAGTGCCAAGCCGGGTTTTCCATATCCACGGCTGGCAAAATACGCTGGGATTTAAACTCACCGATCCGATTGGTAACTTTAAGAATTACTGGGAACTGGTTAAAAACCTGAATGACCGCCAGTTTGTGATCAATCACGCAACTTCAAGTTCTTTTGTAGACAATATGCTGGCCTATCCGGGCGGCGTCATGCGCGATATCATTTTACGTTTCTGGATTGATAATGAACTTTCCACAGGAACCGTGAAATTCGGGGAACAAACGGCGAATCTAAAAGAGATTGATTGTTCTGTGCTGGCGGTGGGCGGCAGTACCGATATCATTGTCACTGCCGAGGCAGTGCGCCCATTGATGGATTTGATTAGCAGTACCGATAAACAGTTTGAAATTGTTCCTGGTGGGCATATGGGACTGGTTTCAGGCAATCAGGCACCGCATTCCGTCTGGCCAGTGGTGACCCAATGGTTAGCGCAACGTTCGGATTAAAAAAAATTCTGCAAGATCAGGCTGTAAGGTTTTAACAAACCGAGCAGCTCATATCATTAATTCAGGCAAAATGCTGCTGACGATGCAGCACCAGACTTTCGACATTGACCGGTGTACCCAACAGGTAACCTTGTAACTGATGGCAGCCTAAGCTGGTCAGGATATCCGCCTGTTGTTGAGTCTCTACCCCTTCCGCAGTCACGATCAAACCCAGCTTTGCGGCCAGATGGATAATGCTTTCCAATATCGCTTCTTCTTTGGAATTAGGCTGCAGGTCAATGAGAAAACCGCGGTCAATTTTAAGCTCATCCACCGGTAAATCTTTTAAATACAGGAAACTGGAATAGCCTGTCCCGAAATCATCAATGGCAATCCGGATGCCAAGTTTACGTAAGCGTTCCAAGGTGCGGATACTGGAATCGATATGATGCATCGCGGTCGATTCGGTAATTTCAAGAATTAAATGATGTGGCTGGATCTGATACTGTTCTAACAGTTGTTCCAGTACGCTAAACAGCTTTTTATTTTCAAACTGCAGTGCAGACAGATTGACGGCTATCGGGTAGAAGGCACTGTTATTTTGTTCCCATTTCTGGATTTGCTGGCAGGCTTGTTCGAGCGCCCAATAGCCCATCGGAATAATCAAACCGGTTTTTTCTGCCCCATCGATAAACATTTGTGGTGTTAATAATCCCAGCGTTGGATGCTTCCAGCGGATCAGGGCTTCGACACCGCAGACTTCATAACTGGCGGTAAATTTGGGCTGGTAAAACAACACAAATTGCTGTTCATCGACCGCTTTATAGAGATCGTTAATCAATTTGGACTGACTGCGCACATCCTGCTGATCGGACATGGAATGGAACATGGTATAGGTATTGCGGCCTTGCTCTTTCGAGATCAGCATCGCGACATCGGCATTGATCAAAATGTCCTGTACATTGGTGCCATGTTCTGGATACATGGCAATCCCGACACTGGCAGAGATATTGATATCTTTGGTCGCAATTAAATAGGTTTCCTGAATGTAGTGCAGAAGATTTTCAGCAAGCTGCATCGCCTCATTGATATCGGTATTTTCGGCAATGAGAACAAACTCATCGCCACCAATCCGGAACAGCTTATGGCGGCTATTGTCTAATTTATTATGGAGACGGTTTGCCATCTGGATCAGCAACTGATCGCCGATATGATGCCCAAAAGCATCATTCACAGACTTGAAACGGTCTAAGTCGATATAGAGAAATGCCGCTTTTTGGTCGTGCAAACGATGGTGGCTAAACACCACTTCAGCATAATCTGTGAGGAATAAACGGTTCGGTAATTTTGTCAGCGCATCATGTAGCGACTGGGTAGCCAGCTCTTTATTCATCTTTGTGAGCTGTTCATTGCGCTCTTCCAGACGCGCTTCTAGCACCGCGACCGCAAAACCTGCGACAAAAACCAGACTGGTAATAAAAATAATGGTAAACAGTAAAACACTTTGTTGAGTCTGGTCCGAGGTCAGGACTTGTGCCAGGCTTTCATCAAAGTAGGTGGCTGCCATGCCGGTATAATGCATGCCGACAATACTGAATGCCATCAGGATAGCAACGGTTGCTTTAAGTAAGGTACGGTATTTTATTGCATTTTTATATTTGAAAATAAAAAAGAAACTTAAGCCCGAACCACTAATCGCAATCAGCACCGAGCAGATCACCAGCAGAGGGTCATAATGCATCCGGTGGTGTTCAACCATTAATGCCAGCATGCCGGTGTAATGCATGCCCGATATGCCGAGGCCCATAAAAACAGCGCCAAGTACGAGACGAGGTAAAGGCAAGGTCGGCCTAGAAGTAAGCCATACCGCAAAAATGGAAGCCACAGCACCGACCAGATAGGACAGTATGGTTAAACTCACATCAAAACGATACCCTTCTGGCAAATGGCTAGCCAGCATTCCCACAAAGTGCATTGACCATATCGCTAATCCTAAGATTAAGCCACTCGCCACTAAAATGCTTTTTTCAAATTTTTTATAAGCAACTTTAAAAACGAGTTCTTCCATTGAAACTGCCGCATAGCATGTCGCTATTGCAACCAAAATGGAAACGATGACCAATGTGCTATCGTAATCAACGTGAACCATAAAGGACTTCCATGATTATTCAGTACTTTTTTTTATTTGATGAGCAAAAATGCTCGAAATCCGAACGACCTTCTACACTCAAAAAAGCGATGAATTTGACATTCATAAACTTTCCTTAACAATAGCATCATCTGGCATAAGGTCAAGTCCTTTTCACTTTATAAATCAATAGAATAAAAGCAGGTGAACATTTCAAACCGATGAAAAGCCTTATTTTTTATTTCTACTTTTTAATTGAAAATTTAATTTATTTTTACTAACGCTTTTTGCAGGGTACTTTTTGGATTTGGAACTGTTTTTTAAATCGCCCAGATTCCGTAAAATCTTAAGGCATTATTGTGCTGGAGCATGGTTAAACTTTCTCATAAAAATGCTTAAATCTCAAACTGCATTCATCTGATTTTTTACTTCGGATGCAACACCTGTCATTTACATCGCATAAAAAAAGCCCTTGCATAAACAAGGGCTTTTAAAAGATTAAACTAAAACTTAGTTTTTCTCTTTATCTACAATCTTATTCGCTTGAATCCAAGGTACGAAAAAAGATGAAAGTACTGCTTTCATCTTTTTGAGGCACGTAAAGATAGACATAAAAAACCCACTCAAATAGAGTGGGTCTTCGCATTCAAATCAATTGATTCGAGAAATTAGTTCTTCTCTCTATCTACAATTTTGTTCGCTTGAATCCTGAGTAAGGTTTAAGAAAGTATTACTTTCTTCTTACGCAAGGAGCAGGGAAATAGAAAAGCATGAGAAGCAGCGCTTCGTAAGGCCCCTGCGCAAGAGTGAAGCTATGCTTCGCTAACGCACGCAGCATATGATTATCCAATAAAAAAGCCCCTGTACAAACAAGGGCTTTTAAAGATTAAACTAAAACTTAGTTTTTCTCTTTATCAACAATCTTGTTTGCTTGAATCCAAGGCATCATCGCACGTAACTTGTTACCTGTTACTTCGATACCATGTGCTGCGTTTTGACGACGGCGAGCAGTCATCGATGGATAGTTCAACGCACCTTCCTGAATGAACATCTTCGCATATTCACCAGACTGAATGCGTTTCAATGCATTACGCATTGCTTCACGAGACTGTTCGTTGATCACTTCAGTACCAGTCACATATTCACCATATTCTGCATTGTTCGATACAGAATAGTTCATGTCAGCGATACCGCCTTCGAACATCAAGTCAACGATTAACTTAAGTTCGTGCAAGCATTCGAAGTAAGCCATTTCTGGTGCATAACCCGCTTCAACCAAAGTTTCGAAGCCCATTTTAACCAGTTCAACTGCACCACCACAAAGAACAGCTTGCTCACCGAACAAGTCAGTTTCAGTTTCTTCACGGAAAGAAGTTTCGATAATACCGGTACGACCACCACCTACGCCTGAAGCATAAGAAAGTGCAACGTTACGTGCATTACCAGAAGCATCTTGATGGATTGCGATCAAGTCAGGAACACCTGAACCACGTTGGTATTCTGAACGTACTGTATGACCCGGTGCTTTTGGTGCAACCATGATCACGTCTAAGTCTTTACGTGGAACAACTTGGTTATAAAGAATAGAGAAACCATGCGCAAATGCTAAAGTTGCTCCTTCTTTGATATTTGGTTCAATCACGTCACGATAAAGTTGAGATTGGAACTCATCTGGAGTCAGGATCATGACCAAGTCAGCTTGCGCTACAGCAGCTGGAACTTCAGATACTTTAAGACCAGAATTTTCAGCTTTTTTCCAAGATGCTGAACCGGCACGTAAACCAACAGTTACGTCTACGCCAGAGTCTTTCAAGTTAAGTGCATGTGCATGACCTTGAGAACCATAACCAATGATTGCAACTTTCTTGCCTTGGATGATAGATAAGTCACAGTCTTTATCGTAAAAAATTTGCATCTGTTTACTCCGCTAAAATTGTTGTCATTTCCCTTGTTCTGCAAGGACAGATCTTTTGTTGGCTCCCCCAGATCACCTTTTCAGGTGTTACACCCACTTTTAAAGTGGGATTGGGGGAGATTTTTAAATTGTTAAAACTTTTTCGCCACGTGCGATACCAGATACACCTGAACGCACCACTTCAAGGATGGTATTTTCTGCCAGTGCATCAATAAAACCATCAATCTTGTCCGTTGTACCTGCGATCTGAATGGTATAGGTCGTCGGTGTAACATCCACGATTTGCGCACGGAAGATGTCAGCTGTACGTTTAATTTCCGCACGCGCAGCACCCAATGCCTTAACCTTGATCAGCATCAATTCACGTTCAATATGTGAACCTTCAGACAGATCGACCACTTTTACCACTTCAACCAGTTTGTTGAGTTGTTTGGTGATCTGCTCAATCTTGTGATCATCACCATAGGTGGTTAAGGTCAAACGCGATAAGGTTTCATCTTCGGTTGGTGCAACATTCAGTGTCTCAATGTTGTAATTACGTTGAGAAAACAAACCCACCAAACGAGAAAGCGCACCCGCCTCGTTTTCAACGAGTACAGAAATAATATGTCTCATTATGTACGCTCCCCTTTACCTAACCACATATCCTTCATGGACTGACCAGCAACCAGCATCGGGTAGACATGTTCAGTACGGTCAACCATGACATTAATGAATACACATTTATCATTAATCGCCATCGCTTCAGCTAATTTAGATTCCAGCTCATCTGCGTGGTTAATCTGAATGCCAACGTGACCATAAGCTTCCATCAACTTGGCAAAGTCAGGTAATGAATCTACATAAGAACTTGAATGACGTCCTTCATAGTTCATGTCCTGCCACTGTTTCACCATACCCAGTGCCTGGTTATTCAAGCATAGGATTTTTACATTCAGGCCATATTGCTTACAGGTCGATAATTCCTGGATACACATCTGGATTGATGCTTCACCAGTAATACATACTACCTGCTGGTCAGGGAATGCTAGCTTTGCAGCCATCGCATACGGCAAGCCAACACCCATGGTGCCCAAGCCGCCCGAGTTGATCCACTGGCGTGGACGTTTGTATTTGTAGTAGTTGGCACCAAACATTTGATGCTGACCAACGTCAGAAGTAATAATCGCTTCACCATTGGTCACGCGATCCAGTGCTTCAACCACTTGTTGTGGTTTCATGACACCGTTCTGGCCTGCTTCATAACGCAAGCCATGAACTTTGCGCCATTCATTAATCTGAGACCACCATTCTGCAATTGCTTCAGGGTTTGGCTTTGAAACATTCATCTGTTTCAACTGCGCGAGCATTTCCTGAAGTACCGGCTCTACTGCACCCACGATCGGGATGTGCGCCATAATGGTCTTGGAAATGGTTGCAGGGTCTACATCAATATGAATCACTTTCGCATTGGTACAGAATTTTGCAGGGTTATTGGTTACACGGTCATCGAAACGCGCACCAATGGCCAGAATTACATCGGCATTATGCATCGCCATATTGGCTTCATAGGTACCATGCATGCCCAACATGCCCACGAACTGTGGATCATTGCCCGGGAAAGCACCAAGGCCCATCAGAGTGTTGGTCACTGGATAGCCGAGTAAATGTGCCAGCTCAGTCAATAAACCAGACGCATTGCCCTGAACCACACCACCACCGGTATAAATGATCGGGCGTTTTGCAGAAATCAGTTCATCAATCGCTTTACGGATTTGACCTGAATGACCACGTGAAGGCGGCTGATATGAACGCATCTTCACTTTTTCAGGATATTCGTAGGCAAATTTTTCTGCCGGATTGGTGGCATCCTTTGGAATATCAACCACAACCGGACCCGGACGGCCAGAGGCAGCAATATAAAATGCTTTCTTGATAATGGCAGGAATTTCGCTAGCGTGACGCACCTGGAAACTGTGTTTTACGATTGGGCGAGAAATACCGACCATATCCGTTTCCTGGAACGCATCTTCTCCAATCAGATGGCTGGCAACCTGACCAGACAGAATCACCATCGGGATTGAGTCCATATAGGCTGTAGCAATTGGAGTGACGGTATTGGTCGCGCCTGGTCCTGAAGTGACCAGTACTACACCAGTTTTACCCGTGACGCGTGAGTATGCATCTGCCATATGACCAGCAGCTTGCTCATGACGAACGAGGTAATGGTTAATTTTGTCTTGTTGAAATAGCGCATCGTAAATATGTAATACAGCGCCGCCTGGATACCCAAAAACATGCTCTACGCCTTCGTCCGCGAGGGCACGAACGAGCATTTCACCACCAGATAAAAGTTCCAACGTGATTCACCCTAGTGTTAGCACAATTTATGGGAGACATAAATTGTGTGTTATTCATTAACTTTTGCACTTCTTATAAGTGTGCGTATTCTACTCGTTTTTGCTGTAATAGGAAAAATTTTCTGAGACTCATCAGCCGTATAAACTTGATGACATCTCGAATCAAAATATGCTGGGATAAGCACATTTCAAAAAATCATTCTCTCGGCTAGAAAGAATGTCCATTACAAGCCATGACATTTATTCGAAGGGTGATCAAATAAGCGCATATAAAACTTAAGAAAGCATTCTTGTTTCTTTCATAAGCAAAGTCAAGAACAAAGAAAAGGTTTTTAACGAATATTTTTTAGCTGTTGTTTTTTTAAACACATTTCACAGAATAATTTGGTCTTTTTAAAGTGCCTTTTGTCAAAAAACTGTTTTCTTTTTAAGGAAAAATAGGCATTGTAAACAGCTCAATCCAGCATTTTGATCGAATATAAACAGCATTCTCTTGGGGAGATCAAATATGACATCATCTTATTTAAAATCAAGCTTATACACACTGGCAATAACAACCCTACTACTGTGCTCCAGCCACAATCAGGCCCAGCAATATTATAAATGGATGGATGCCAAGGGCTCGACCCATTACACCACCACGCCACCACCGAAAGGTGCCAAACGACTGGATAAAGTTTCGACTTATGGCAGCAGTCATTCGGTGAAACAGAATCCATCTCAGCAGGATAATGCAACGACTAGCCCGAATACTGCACCCCAAGTACCTCAAGTTGAACCCGAAGTACCCGCCAATAGCGCCAAACCACAAACGCCACCAGCAAACGCCCCGCAATCTGCCTATTAAACGGCGTGGCGATCTGCAAGCTGGCCTGAAGCTGGCGACGCTTGCAGATAAAATCCCGATCTAAAAACTGACATTTCCTGCAATTTTGCGCTATGCTGTGCAGCAATCTTAACTTTACTTTTTTGTTGTATCGCATATCCCTATGACGACTTCTCACATTGACTCCGAATATCAAGCAAGTGCCATTGAGCCCCAAGTTCAACAAGACTGGGACAATCGCAAAGTTTTTAAAGTTGCAGACACTGTAGAGGGCAAGCATCGCTATATCCTGTCGATGTTCCCTTACCCAAGTGGCAAGCTGCACATGGGGCATGTGCGTAACTACACCATTGGTGACGTGATCAGCCGTTTTTATCGTTTAAAAGGCGAGACTGTCCTGCAGCCAATGGGTTGGGATGCATTCGGTTTGCCTGCTGAAAATGCAGCGATTGCACATCAGGTTGCGCCGGCCAAATGGACCTTTGAAAACATCGCTTATATGCGTGACCAATTAAAAAAATTGGGCTTGTCTGTCGACTGGGATCGCGAATTTGCAACCTGTACCCCAGAGTATTATCACTGGGAACAATGGTTATTCGTACAGCTTTATAAAAAAGGCTTGATCTATCGTAAGCTTTCAACCGTAAACTGGGATCCGGTCGACCAGACTGTTCTTGCCAATGAACAAGTTGAAAATGGTCGTGGCTGGCGTTCAGGTGCATTGGTAGAAAAACGCGATATTCCAATGTACTACTTCCGCATTACCGACTATGCACAAGAATTATTAGACGATCTCGATACCTTGCAAGACGGCTGGCCGCAACAGGTCTTGACCATGCAACGTAACTGGATTGGCCGTTCGACGGGGATGGAAATCACCTTCCCGTCTGCCAATACTGAAATCTATGCTGACGGCTTAACCGTTTACACCACGCGTGCTGACACACTTATGGGTGTAACCTATGTTGCGGTTGCAGCAGAACACCCACTTGCGCTGAAAGCTGCTGCCCTCCAATCAGAAGCAGGCAACCCTGAATTGGCTGCATTTATTGAAGAATGCCGCATGGGTTCAGTCGCAGAAGCGGATTTAGCCACTGCTGAAAAGAAAGGCATGGCCACAGGTTTGTTTGTAAAACACCCTGTAACCGGTGAACAGCTTCCGGTCTGGATCGCCAACTATGTGTTGATGTCTTATGGTTCTGGCGCAGTCATGGCGGTGCCTGCCCATGACGAACGTGACTTTGAATTTGCCAATAAATTCAACTTGCCAATCAAGCAAGTGATTGATGCCAAAGGTGCTGACGATGCAGATTATTCTGCAACTGAATGGCAAGAATGGTATGGCTCGAAAGAAGGCAAACTGGTTAATTCTGGCGAGTTTGACGGTTTAGCATTCCAGGCAGCTTTCGATGCCTTCCTTGCAAAATTAGAACCACAAGCTTTGGCAAATTCGAAGGTTCAATTCCGTCTACGTGACTGGGGTGTTTCTCGTCAACGTTACTGGGGTTGTCCGATCCCGATGATCAACTGTAACAGTTGTGGTCAGGTGCCGGTTCCAGAAGATCAATTGCCAGTAGTCTTACCGACAGATGTGGTTCCAGATGGTTCTGGTAACCCATTGAATAAAATGCCTGAGTTCTATGAAACCAAATGTCCAAGCTGTGGCGGCGATGCACGTCGCGAGACAGATACCCTGGATACTTTCGTAGAGTCATCTTGGTACTATGCACGTTATGCATCACCAGACTTTACCGGCGGTATGGTCAAACCTGAAGCGGCTCAAAACTGGCTGCCTGTGAACCAATATATCGGTGGTGTAGAGCACGCCATTCTGCACTTACTGTATGCACGTTTCTTCCATAAATTGATGCGTGATGAAGGTGTGGTACAAGGCAACGAACCATTTACCAACTTGCTCACTCAAGGCATGGTGCTGGCAGATACCTTCTACCGTGAAGCGGAGAATGGCAAGAAAACCTGGTTTAACCCTGCCGATATCGAATTAGAACGCGATGAGAAAGGTCGTATCCTGTCTGCAAAATATTCAGGTGACGGTCAGGAAGTTGTCATCGGCGGACAAGAAAAAATGTCCAAGTCGAAAAACAATGGCATTGATCCACAAGCCATTATTGATCAATACGGCGCAGATACTGCACGTGTGTTCATGATGTTCGCAGCACCACCAGATCAATCTTTGGAATGGTCAGATGCGGGTGTAGAAGGTGCAAACCGTTTCTTGAAACGTGTCTGGCGTTTAGCAGCAGGTTTCCTTGAAAAAGGCAATCAGGCGACTGCAATTGATACTGCAAACCTTTCTAAAGATGCGCAGGATTTACGTCGTAAAACCCATGAAACCATCCAGAAAGTGGGTGATGACATCGAACGTCGTCATGCCTTCAATACCGCAATTGCAGCCTTGATGGAATTACTCAATGCCAGCAACAAGTTTGAAGCGAAAGATGATAATGATGCCGCTGTCGCACGTGAAGCGATTACCACGCTCCTCACCTTGCTTGCACCATTTGCACCACATTTAAGTCAAACCTTATTGACCCAGTTTGGTCTGGAACTCACTACAGTTGAATTCCCGCAAGTGGATGAGTCGGCATTAACCCGTAATACACAAACGATTGTTGTACAAGTGAATGGTAAACTTCGTGGTAAGTTAGACGTCGCAGTTGATATGTCTAAAGATGACTTATTGGCGCTGGCAAAAGCTTTACCAGAAGTTCAACAATTCTTGACCGGTCCGACCAAGAAAGAAATTGTGGTACCAAATAAACTCGTTAATTTAGTGGTTTAAACGCCCTTTTAACCTCTCTTTGTAAAAAAGAGAGGTTCCCTCAATTCAACAAAGAGGGCTGAGGGAAGATGAATAAATAGAGGAATCAATATGCACTTAGCGCAACGTGCAGCTGCTATCGTTCTCACTTTAGGCCTAAGTGCAGGCTTAGTCGGCTGTGGCTTTCATTTAAAAGGAAGTAACCCAACAGCAGCGCCGCTGGTCTATAACAAGCTGTCTTTAGCCTTGCCGGCCAATACCGGTGAACTTGAAAACCGACTCAGTATTTATCTCAGTGCGACCGGCGTACAACTCAGCAATGCCAATGATGCCTATGTGCTGCGCATTCTGGATTACACTCCTCGCCGTCAGCTTCTCAACGGTAAACTCACCGAAGTATTACTGCGCTTGACCGTGACCTTCCAGATCGAAGATCGTCAAGGCCGTAAAATTACCGAACCGCGTACGCTCACCGCGTCTCGTACTTACCAGTACGATGTGGCAACGGTAAACACCGATAACCAGCAAGAAGCGTATCTGAACCGTATTGTGATCGATGATGTAGCACAGCAGATCACACGTCAAATTGCGGCCAACCGTTTACCTAAAGCCCAGCCATAATCACGCCTTATGAAACTGGATTATGTTCAAGCCTTAAAACGTGTCAATGAAGCTCGCGGTGCATGGATCATGCACGGACAAGAACCGCTGCTTGAACAAAACCTGCTGGATGCATTTCGTAAAAGCTGGCAACAACAAGAAGTTGAACGCCAGCGCTACGATATCAGTAGTGTCAATGACTGGAAAAATGTCTTTAATGCGCTGAATAGCCTGTCCCTGTTTTCTCAACAACTTGCGATTGAAGTGCATGGCAATATCAAACCGGATGCCAATGGCTTAAAACAGCTTAAAAGCTATATTCAACATAATGAACACAACCTGTTGTTGATCGTTCTGCCCAAACAGGACAGTAGCAGTTTAAAGTCAGCCTTTTTTCAGGTGGTTGAAGCCAATGGTGTGGTAGTACCGCTTACCGCAACCTATCCGCAAGACCGGCAGCGAATTCTCGCCATCGAAGCAGAAAAACTCAATATCCAGCTCAATAATGATGCCTGGCAATGGTTGATGCAGCATCATGAACATAACTTGCTGGCAGCCAAAAATAGCTTGATGCGAGTCGCAGATACGTTCCCTGACATTCAACAGATCCAGATTGAACAGCTGTATGCCTGCTTACAGGATCAATCGCGTTATACCACTTATGATTTAAGTGATGCGCTACTCGCAGGCAACCTGGCTCAATCCGTGAAGATTTATCAGTACCTGATTGCTGCGGGCGAACCGGACAGCCTGATTTTGTGGACACTAAGCAAAGAAATGCGCTTATTGATGCAGCTGTTCGAGCAACCACACAATGCGATTCAGCTTGGCATTTGGAAAACCAAAGTGTCGCAATATCAACAGGCTTTACGTCGCCTGAATCCAAGACAGTTTTTAAACTGGCCTGATTTATTATTGCGAATTGACGCATCGATTAAAGGCATGTCAAAAGAGAATGCCGAACACCTGATGCTACAGGCCTTGAGTGAACTGTGTGGAACAACACTATTTGCCCAACCTGCTTAAAACTAGATAATCCATCTCATCATCATAACAACAGGCATTCACATGTCTTTTCAACTCGATCCCCGTCAAACTGAACATATAAAAAATCTGTTTAAATCAGCGGATAGCCTGATCATTAGTGCAGGTGCAGGCATGGGTGTCGATTCTGGTCTGCCCGACTTTCGTGGCAATCAGGGCATGTGGCAAGCTTATCCTGAACTCGGTAAGCAGCGTCTCGATTTTACTGAAATTGCCAATCCAGCCGCGTTCCAATGGCAGCCCCGTCTGGCTTGGGGATTTTATGGACATCGCTTGGCTCTATATCGGCAAACTGTCCCCCATCAAGGCTTCCATCTCCTTAGACAATTGGCTGAACAGTTGCAACTGCCCTATTTTGTATTTACGTCCAATGTAGACGGACAATTTCAAAAAGCAGGCTTTGATCCACAATACATTTATGAATGTCATGGTTCTATTCACCATCTACAATGCCTTACAGCCTGTGAATCCGATATCTGGCCAGCAGATGAATTAACCCCAGCAATTGATCATCAGCATTGCCAATGGCAGGGACAACTGCCACGCTGCCCGCACTGCGGCCATCTTGCTCGCCCAAATATCCTGATGTTTAATGATTATACGTGGCTCAGCCAGCACCAGAAACAACAGTTGCATCGTCTTACTACTTTTTTAGAAGACCATCATCAACCTGTTGTGATCGAATTGGGCGCAGGTACGGCGATACCAACCGTGCGTTATTTTAGCGAGCGTTTTGCTCCCCACCTGATTCGAATTAATCCAAGAGAATTTGCATTACCCTCAACAGGTGGCGTCGCCCTGCCCATCAATGCTGAAGCAGGTATGCACAGTATTTATCAGATTTTTATAGAATAACTCAGCAGAAAAAAGAAAATAATTCTCATTCCAGATTAAAAATATTCACGCTTTATCCTTATTTCACTTTTATACTAGCTGCAGTTTCTTACTTTTGACCTGTTGCCATGCCAAAAACAACCACTAAAAAAATCCAGCCTCGTAAACTCATCCTGATTGCACTCGCTGTGCTGATCATCGCTGCACTCGGATGGATGTTCTTTAAGCCTAAAGCTCAAGCACCGCAATATATCAGTGCCGAAGTTTCTCGCGGAGATATTGAAGACTCGGTATTGGCAACGGGGGTACTCGAAGCCACCAAAATGGTGAGCGTGGGTGCACAGGTATCAGGTCAGGTGAAAAAGATGTATGTCCAGTTGGGTGACCAGGTTAAACAAGGTCAGCTGATTGCACAAATTGATTCAATCCGTCAGGAAAACGAAAAGAAAACCGCCGAAGCCAACATCAAGAACCAACAGGCACAACTGGCCGTACAACAGGCTAATCTGGCCAAAGTCGAAGCCGAATATAAGCGTCAACAGGCCATGTACAGTCAAGATGCAACCTCTCGTGCTGAACTGGAAGCGGCTTTGGCAAACTTTAAAACGGCTCAAGCTCAAATTGCATCGATCAATGCACAGATTGAACAGTCTCGCTTAACCCTCGCAACCGCCAAAGAAGATTTAGGCTATACCCGTATTGTGGCACCGATGGACGGGACCATTGTGGCGATCGTGACCGAAGAAGGTCAGACCGTAAACGCCAATCAAACCGCACCAACCATTGTGAAACTGGCAAAGCTCGACACCATGACCATTAAGGCACAGATTTCTGAGGCCGATGTCATGAAGGTGGAAAAAGGACAAACCGTTTATTTCACCACTCTAGGTAACAGCGACAAGAAACATTACGCAAAATTACGTCAGGTTGAACCAGCACCAAACTCGATCAATACCGAAACCACCAGCAGTAACAGCTCATCGACTTCGAATGCAGCGGTGTACTACAACGCATTATTTGATGTACCGAATGAAGATGGCAAACTTCGTATTGATATGACGGCTCAGGTTTACATCGTGCTTGCTGATGCCAAAAATGCCTTAACCATTCCAGCCGCAGCGATCCAGACTCAACGTGGTAATCGTAGTGCCAAGGGCGGTCAAGGCAATCGATCATCAGATCAGGCCAAAAAAACCGATGCTGACAAAGCGCAACGTCCAAAACGTCTTGAACTGAGTGAAGAAGAAAAGGCGCTTGTTGCACAAGGTAAAGCGTCTACCGGTATGGTTCGTGTGTTACAGGCAGATGGTACAGCCCAGCCACAACCGGTATTGATTGGTTTAAACAACCGTGTCACTGCCCAAGTGCTGAAAGGCTTGAAACAAGGCGATCAGGTGGTGATTGCCGATGCCTCCGACAGCTCAAATGAAGCGGCAAAACGTAGCAACCAACGTGCAATGAGAATGTAATATGACGCAACATCTAACACATTCATCACAGCCCCTGCTTGAGGTCAGCAACCTCACCCGTGAGTTTCCGGCGGGTGAAGGTACTGTCCAGATTCTAAAAGGAATCGACCTCAAGATTTATGCAGGTGAACTGGTTGCAATTGTCGGGCAGTCCGGTTCAGGTAAGTCGACCCTGATGAATATTCTCGGCTGTCTGGATAAACCTACCGCAGGCAGCTATCAGGTCAATGGTCGTGAAACACGCCAGCTAGAGCCAGATGAACTGGCCCAATTACGCCGTGAATATTTTGGTTTTATTTTTCAGCGCTATCATTTACTGGGCGATTTAAGTGCCTCAGGTAACGTTGAAGTCCCTGCCATTTATGCAGGCGTCGACAGTCATCTGCGGCAGCAACGCTCTGCTGAATTGTTGTCTGAGCTAGGACTTGAAGAACGTTTACATCATCGACCAAGCCAGCTTTCAGGTGGTCAGCAGCAACGTGTCTCTATCGCCCGTGCCTTAATGAACGGCGGTGATGTGATTCTGGCCGATGAACCGACAGGTGCACTGGATAAGAACAGTGGTATTGAGGTAATGCGCATTTTGCGTGAGCTGAATGCCAAAGGTCATACCATTATTCTGGTTACACACGATCTGAATGTGGCAAAAAATGCCACCCGTATTATCGAGATTAGTGACGGTAATATTATTTCAGACCGTGCCAATGTGCCGGAACATGCCGATCAAGATTTAGAACATCAGACCCTGCAACGGACTCCACAGAAAAAAACCTCAGCCTGGCGTTCTTTCTTTGACCGTCTCGGTGAAGCATTCCGTATGGCCTTACTCGCCATGAATGCGCACCGGATGCGAACCTTCCTGACCATGCTCGGGATCATTATCGGGATTGCCTCAGTGGTCTCGGTCGTGGCGCTGGGTAACGGCTCACAAAAGCAGATTCTGGAAAATATCAGCAGTCTCGGGACCAATACCATCACCGTCTATCAAGGACGTGGTTTTGGTGATAACTCGCGGACCTCACAAGCCAAAACGCTGGTACCTGCCGATGCCGAAGCCTTGGCTGAACAGCCCTATGTGGATGGGGTCAGCCCGTCAGCCAATACCAGTCTGACGCTACGTTATAAAGATACTGAAGCTGCGGCGACTGTAAATGGGGTCAGTTCGGATTTCTTCTATGTCCGCGGTATGACCTTTAAATCAGGCCAGCCTTTTGATAAGGCCAGCGTGACCCAACGTGCCCAAGATGTGGTGATTGATACCAACACGGAAAAAACCTTCTTTGCCGATGGTACCAACCCTGTCGGTCAGGTGCTGTTATTGGGCAGCGTACCCAGCCGTATTATTGGTGTGATTGATGCACAGCAAGGCTTTATGGGAAGTTCTGACAGCCTGAATGTTTACCTGCCCTACTCGACGGTGATGAGCCGTATGTTAGGTCAATCCAATGTTCGCAGCATCATTGTCCGTATTAAAGACGAATATCCAAGTAGTGCTGCTGAAAATGCAATCCTGACCTTGCTGGAACAGCGTCACGGCGCACAGGATGTATTTACCCAGAACTCGGACAGTATTCGTGAAACCATCCAGCAAACCACAGCCACCATGACCTTGCTGATTTCAGCAATTGCGGTCATTTCTTTGGTGGTGGGTGGTATTGGCGTGATGAATATCATGCTGGTCTCTGTAACCGAACGGACCCAGGAAATCGGGGTACGTATGGCGGTCGGTGCGCGACAAAGCGATATTCTGCAGCAATTCCTGATCGAAGCGATTCTGGTGTGTTTATTGGGTGGTGTGCTGGGTGTACTGCTCTCTTTAGGGATTGGACAGATTATTGGTCACTTTGCCAAAGGCGTGATTGAAATGAGTTATTCAACCACCTCGATTGTGGCAGCGTTTGTCTGCTCAAGTCTGATTGGTATTGTATTTGGCTTCTTGCCAGCGCGAAATGCGGCACAACTCGACCCGGTTGCGGCTTTAGCGAGAGAGTAACCAGCAAAAATTGATCTCAGGAACAAGATACTCGGGAATGTCATCCGCAACCTGCGTGGTATCAACAAAATATTGTTTCTGTGAGAAGTTAGATAAATGAAAAAATAGAACAGGTTTTGCGGATGACGATGGTTTTGCCTACTTTTCCCTAACGAAAAGTAGGTCGAGCCGAAGGCTTAAACTGAAAATGGATGAGAACTCGATAAGACACTGTCTCGATAATCATGCTCTTTCGAATTATTAAGGGAATGACGATCAATGTTATTCAAACAACATAAAATCGCACTTGCACTTTGTCTCAGCACATCATTAGCAGGCTGTTCTGCAGTCGTCAAAACACCCTATAACGCACCAACGGTCCAAGTACCACAACAGTTCCAGTACGATGCACAAAAAAATAGACAGGTGAATCTGACCGATCAATGGTGGACCCTGTTTAATGATGCCCAGTTAAATCAACTGGTCGATCAGGTTCTGGCGAGAAACAGTGATTTAAGCGTGGCAGGCATCACCTTGAAACAAGCCCGCTTACAGGCAGATTTGACTGCAAACAAACAAGGCCTTCGTACCAGCTCAACGGTTTCCACCGGTCATAGTTATAACCTAAATTCAGGCGATGGTTCTGATCGTGGTTTAACCACCAGCGCAGGTGTCAGCTATGAGCTTGATTTATTTGGCAAGCTGGCCAGCCAAACAGAAGCCAGCCGCTGGGAAGCTTTAGCCACTGAACAAGACTTGCAAGCCACTGCTCAAAGCTTGGTTGGTACCACGGCGAAACTGTATTGGCAATTGGGCTATCTGAATGAACGTTATCAGACTGTTCAGCAGAATCTGGCTTCCACCCAAAAAACCTATTCTCTAGTACAGTCGCAATATAAGGCGGGTGCCGTGTCTGGTCTGGATCTGACTCAGGCAGAGCAATCGGTACAAAGCCAGAAAGCCAGCCTGAGCCAGATTGAACAGCAACGTGTTGAAACCCGTACTGCCCTTGCGGTTTTACTGCATGAGCCCGTACAACAATTGAATATCAAGGAACCTGCACAATTACCGCGCAATGCTTTGCCAAGCATCGCGGTAGGCTTACCAGCCGATATTTTATCGCGCCGTCCAGACTTGCAGGCTTCGGAATTACGTTTGCGTAAAACCTTAGCCACCAAAGATGCCACTAAAGCCAGCTACTATCCGTCGATTAACCTGACCGGAAGTCTCGGCTCTACCAGTACCTCACTAACCCAATTATTAAAGAATCCTGCTTTAACTTTGGGTGCGAGCCTAAGTCTGCCTTTCCTGCAATATAACGATATGAAGAAAGATATTGCGATCAGTGATCTTGAGTATGAAAAAGCCATCACTCAATATCGTCAAACGCTGTATCAGGCCTTTGCCGATGTGGAAAATGCCTTATCCAATCGCACTCAACTGAATCAGCAGGTTCAATTGCAACAACGCAATGTCGAGCTGGCAGATAAAACTGAACGCTTAACTGAAGTGCGTTATCGCAATGGTGCAATTGCCTTAAAGAACTTGCTGGATGCACAGGAAACCACACGTAATGCACGACTTAGCTTGGTGGAAACCAAGCAGAATCAATACAATGCCTATGTGACCTTGATGCAGGCACTTGGCGGAAGCCCTGTAAAAGAACTACCAAAACAATAGCCTTAGTGCTATTGTTTCGCGCTATTATTCTTTCACCAGATCTGGATTATTCTGGATCTGTTGAATACGTTTAATCTTGTCCTGATCATCAAAAACAACTTCATACGAAAGTTTCTGACCATTGAAATATATCTCGGTAGCTTAAAAAGTTAACGTGAATGATGGCGCAAGAGCTCATCAGGCATATCAGAAGTTAGAATCGATAGTAGAAGCTTTGTGTATATCTAGCTTAAGTCTATCTTTATCTGAAGAAATGAAAAATGCTATTTTAGGTTGTAATCCATATTCCGAGAAAATAGTAGAAAACAATCAGATTAATTGAAGCAAATTGGGAAACCATCTGTTTAATAAGCTTGATCTCAAATTCATATCAAATACTATTCAATCATAAACTGTCTACTTTTTATGGGTAATAACATCAATACAATACATGGAGTAATATGTATAACGTTAATCTGCAGTTATATATTTGGGATAGACAAACTTTAAAAGAGTCGAATAATTGGGCACTTGCATATAAAAAAATTGAGATGCCATTTATTCCTTTCGTTGGTTTAGAAATTGACTTCCCTCTAGAAAGAAACCAAAAAATCAAATCTATTAAATGGAGTATGGAGAGCAACTCATTTTCTTGTATTCTAGAAAATGAATTCTCGCGCTACGGTATAGATGATCCAATGTTTGAAGAATGGCTTGAATATTACGAAAATCATGAATGGTCTATCGAAGGACCATATGCCAAAATTGAATAATTAGACCATAGCTGTATTTTGCATCAATTTTAAAATGAGGCTAGAGTTAACATTAAACTCTCAAAAAACAAAGCCGCTATAAAAGCGGCTTTATCAAATAATTTAGAACAATCTAATTATTCATCATCCATCATGCTTTGGCTCATACCTACGGTATTAAAACCGCCATCAACATACATGATTTCACCCGTAATACCCGAAGCCCACGGTGAGCACAGGAACAATGCAGCATTACCCACTTCTTCAATGGTCACATTACGTTTGAGTGGCGCAATTTTTTCATTGGCATCTAACATTTTACGGAAAGACTTGATGCCCGATGCTGCCAAAGTACGGATTGGGCCCGCAGAAATTGCATTCACGCGAATACCGTCTACACCTAGGCTTGATGCCAAATAACGAACGCCTGCTTCAAGTGATGCTTTAGCCATCCCCATCACGTTATAGTTCGGCATCACACGCTCAGAACCTTGATAAGTCAAAGTCAACAAACAACCTTGGCGCGCTTGTAATAATGGTTTAGCCGCACGAGCCATCGCGATAAAGCTATAAGCACTAATGTCATGCGCAATTTTAAAACCGTCCCGATCAGTCACGTCAGTAAAGTCACCATCAAGCGTATGCGCTGGCGCAAAACCAATTGAATGTACCACACCATCTAAACCATCCCAATGTTTTGCCAACTCGACAAAGGCATTGTCAATTTCTGCGTCAACAGCAACATCACAAGGGAAAACCAAAGTTGAACCAAACTGTGCTGCAAAATCATCGACACGCTTTTTCAGCTTTTCATTTGGATAAGTAAACGCAAGCTCAGCACCTTCACGGTGTAACGCAGAAGCAATACCGAAAGCAATCGATAATTTACTTGCAATACCGGCAATTAAAAAACGTTTACCAGCTAAAAGTCCTTGTGACATCTTATTCTCACTCGAAAAATTTTCACCACATGATGCCAAGATTCCAACGCTTGCGGAATTGCATAATCCATCTTTTTTACAATCTTGCATAAAAAAATCGCCTTCATGTGAAGACGATTTGTATTTTCACTTCAATCAGAACTTAATCATCACCGCGAAGCAGACTCAATAAACGCAGGAATGAGTAATACATCCACACCAGCGTCGCCAATAAGGCAATGGCACAGATCCATTCAAATGCTTTGGGTGCACGTTGTGCAGCTGCCGTTTCTATCAGATCAAAGTCCAGAATCAGGTTTAAAGAGGCAATCACCGCAACAAAAGCAGCAAAGCCAATACCTAACCAGTTACTTTCAAAGATATAAGGAATGCTTGAACCAAAGGCCAAACGCAAAATGATTTGCACCACAAATACCAAGGCAATCGCAATTGATGCCGAAATCACAACAGCCTTAAACTTTTCAGTGGCACGAATGATCTGAAATTTATATAAGGCAAACAGCACCAAAGTGGTGACGAATGTTGCCAATAAGGCCTGTAAAGGAACACCAGGATATTTCAACTGGAAAATAAACGATACACCACCTAGAAAAGCCCCTTCAAACAAGGCATAAGGAATCGCTAAAGCCGGTGCGGTATTGCTTTTAAATGTGGTCACCAGTGCCAGAATGAAACCACCAATTGCACCAATAATCGTTGCAGCGTAGGCAACCGACAAATTCGCGGTCATCGCACAGTAGAAAAATAAGCCCATCCCTAAAACAGCAGCAATCACTGTTAACAGTACAGATTTTTGAATCGCACCCTGAATGGTCATTGGCGTAGCCAAATCTTGATAGGTTTCTACCCGCGTTAAAATGGGGTTAGTACTTTGCATGTACGCTCTCTTTTTTATAGTTTGCTATTAAAACCCGAGTTTAAGCGATTTTTTGATCAAGCCCAAATATTTTTAGCGCATTAAAAAAGGAGCCTAAGCTCCTTGTATGTATCACGCAATCATCGATTACTTATCGTGATTCATAATAAAAAAGTATTCGCGGTAGTATTTTAATTCTGCGATCGAATCACGGATATCATCCATTGCCAAATGCGACGCATTTTTCTTTAAACCGCTCATAATCTCGGGTCTCCAGCGTTTCGCCAGTTCTTTTACCGAAGATACGTCCAGATTACGATAATGGAAGAATTGTTCCAGTTCAGGCATCAAACGATGCAGGAAACGACGGTCTTGGCAAATGGAGTTACCGCACATCGGTGAAGATTTTGGATTGACCCATTTTTTCAAAAATTCGAGAGTTTGCTGTTCTGCATCTTGTGCAGTCAGTTTACTACGGCGCACACGTTCAATCAGGCCTGACTGACCATGTTGCTTGGTATTCCACTCATCCATTGCATTTAGAATCAGATCAGATTGATGTACCGCTAAAACAGGCCCTTCAGCCAAGATATTTAAATGATCATCTGTAATAATTGTTGCAATTTCAATGATCTTGTCATTATCGGTATCAAGACCGGTCATTTCCAGATCGATCCAAATTAATCGTGTATCAGGGGTGCTGCTCATGGATGGCAATTCTAAAGTGCTTAAAAACATCAATAGTAGCAAATTAATTACATCTTGGCTGTAATTCTATAGCGGCTTCATGCTATTTTTGCGGTCTTCAAAGTGTGGATTTTTTGGGATATGAATGGCTTTAATTCGTAAGCGTCGTTTAACCGAACAACAGCAGCGTCGTATTGAGAAACAGCATAAATCGCGTCAGGACGACATTGACACGTCACAAGATTTAGATGGACTGGTTGTTCAACATTATGGTCGTCAACTCGAAGTACAAGCCTTGTCTGTGCCTGAACAGCATCCTGAAAAACCACAAGTGGCCGAGGGTGAGCCGGAACCGTTCTGGAAACCGATCGAGCTGGACAGCATCTGGCGTTGTCACACCCGTACCAACCTCGAATTGCTGGTCACAGGTGACCGAGTGAAATGGCAAGCCGATCCGATTACAGGTTTGGGTATTATCACCGCGATTTATCCAAGACAATCTTTACTAACCCGCCCCGACCGTTATCACAAGGTCAAACCCGTCGCAGCCAATATTAGCCTGATCGTGATTGTGTTTGCGCCTTTACCAGAACCTGCGCCGACCTTGATCGACCGCTATCTGGTGGCCTGTGCCGATGCCAATATTCCAGCGTTGTTGGTGCTGAATAAGTCGGACTTGCTGACTGAACATGATCCGATTCTGACCTTGCTTAGTGAATATGAAGCCTTGGGCTATGAAACCCTGATTTGCCATTCACGTGGTGATCTGTCGGAATTATCTGCACGTTTGGACAATGAAACTGTTGCGTTCGTTGGGCAGTCTGGTGTCGGTAAAAGCTCATTGATCAATACCATTGTTCCAGATGCCGCACAGAAAACCAATGTGATTTCAGAAAACTCGGCACTCGGTCAACACACCACTACTTCGACCCGTTTGATCAAATTTGGAACAAACGGTGCGCTCATTGATTCTCCAGGAATCCGTGAATTTGGGCTGTGGCACCTCAGTCCGGAAAAGGTACGTACCGGCTTTCCCGAGATTGAAACGCATCTGGGACTTTGCCAGTTCCGTAATTGCACCCATACCCATGAGAAAAATTGCGCACTGAAACAAGCGGTTGAGGCTGGTGAAATTTTACCAAGACGCCTGGACAGTTATTTGCGTTTAAT
The DNA here is from genome assembly GCF_035615075.1 of Acinetobacter sp. IK40. Lineage (NCBI taxonomy): Bacteria > Pseudomonadati > Pseudomonadota > Gammaproteobacteria > Moraxellales > Moraxellaceae > Acinetobacter > Acinetobacter sp. IK40. The sequence goes on from NZ_JANBOE010000013.1 coordinate 38,548, forward strand.
GGATGAAATTCAGGAAGCTCAGCAAAAAAGTTAATTTTGTTGGGCTTTGCCCCTTGAACTAACATTTTTGATCACCATAGAGATAAGTTATACTCAGGATCAATTTTGTATTTTAATTTTAGGTGACTTGTGGAACGCTGGTTAGAGTTTATGGGGAATCACCCCTTCTTGTTTGGTACGCTCGGCGTGTTAATCGTGTTGTTCTTTATTTTGGAAGGACAACGCAATGGTCGTAAAATTTCACCACAATCACTCGGTATCTTGGTCAAGGCAAAAAATGCCATCTTGATCGACTTACGTGATGGAAAAGATTTCCGCGATGGTCATATCAGCGGTAGCCGTAACATTCCATATAGCCAGATCACCAGTCATGTTGATGAATTAAAAGCAAGTGATCGTCCATTGGTCTTCATTTGTAACTTAGGGCAAGTTGCCGGTTCAGCACTACAAAAAGTAGGTCACGCTGACAGCTACCGTCTAGACGGTGGGATTAGCAACTGGAAAGCGCAAGGCTTACCTTTAGTTAAAAGCAAAACCAAAGCTTAAGGAGAGATAACATGACAACACCAAACGTCACCATCTATTCAACCCTTTCTTGCCCGTACTGTGTCCGTGCAAAACAATTACTTGAGCGTAAAGGTGTTGCTTTTAAAGAAATTAATCTTTCCAATGAAGCACCAGAAGTTCGTATTGAATTGATGCAACGTACCAATCACCGTACAGTGCCACAAATTTTTATTAAAGATCAGTTTATCGGTGGTTTTGATCAACTTTATGCTTTAGAGCGTGAAGGTAAACTCGACCAATTATTAGCTTAACAACACATCCGAGATTTAAGGAAAAACAATGAGCGAAGAACAAGTTCAACCACAACTTGCGTTAGAACGTATTTATACCAAAGATATTTCTTTTGAAGTTCCTGGTGCACAAGTATTTACCAAGCAATGGCAACCAGAACTCAACATCAATTTATCTTCTGCTGCAGAAAAAATTGATCCAACCCACTATGAAGTGTCTTTAAAAGTTGTGGTTCAAGCGAACAACGAAAATGAAACTGCGTTCATCGTTGATGTAACTCAATCAGGTATCTTCCTGGTCGATGGTGTTGAAGAAGATCGTCTTCCATACATCTTGGGTGCGTACTGCCCGAATATCCTGTTCCCGTTCTTACGCGAAGCGGTCAATGATTTGGTGACAAAGGGTAGCTTCCCGCAATTGCTGCTTACACCAATCAACTTTGATGCTGAATTTGAAGCAAATATGCAACGTCTCCAAGCGGATGCAGACGCGCAAGGTCAAGCATAAGTCATTCTCTCCATATTCCTCTTCATAAAAGAAGAGGAACGCCTCCCTTTTAAAAGGGAGGTTGGGAGGGATTAGCTGCAAAAGGACTGATTTTTCAGTCCTTTTTTTATGCTTAAGCCACAATGGTTCTAAAGGTCAGATTAATCCGTGCGGTACTGACTTTTTTGGTCGGTGGCAAGCGGTGCAACCAATAACTCTGGGTGGTATCTTTCATCACCAATAAACTGCCATGCTCTAAATAGAGCTCGACTTTTTCTTTGCTCTGTTTATGTTTAAAAGCAAATTTCCGCTCTGCACCAAAGCTCAAAGACGCAATTGCCCCATCTTTTTTGAGATCCGTTTCCGCATCACTATGCCATGCCATCCCTTCTTCACCACAATGATAAAGATTCAGCAAACAGGAATTAAAGGTCTCACCAGTTAACTCTTCGACCAATTGTTTTAGTTCAACTAATTCCTGTGTCCACGGCAAGGCATATTTATTCATATTGGAATAGGTATATTCAAAACGCCGATCTCCATACCACGCCACTTTGCGTTTAGTCGTCAATAATTTTCCAAAGATCAGCGCCTGATCATTTTCCCATGCAATGGTCTGCATTAGTTGATCAAAATAACAATCTGCCGCCGCGGTCTGCAGCACTTTGCCATAGTACTGTACCGTGCCATCATAGGGTAAATGATTCAGTTCAGGATCAACTTCAATATCAAATAGTTGCATCTTTCCACTTCTTATAGGCTTGTCGCATACAATGTCCACAAGGACGATAGCCTTGTGCTATCGCTTCATCTTCATTCAAGAAAAATACCCGATTGTTTTTCAGCATGCGCTTCCCCGAGGCACAGGTCAATCGGCCATAAATTTTAAGCTGTGCATTACCTGCCAACCGAATTTCCTGCTGTTTCAGTTTCTGATGTAACTCGGTCTGTGTTAATTCAAGATGTCGCCACATCAGATTAACTCACCGCATCATGGAAAATAATCCCGAGGCTATAACGTTCACCTCGATGAATCGGACTAATCCCGTGCTTGATATTGACCCGATAATAGCCCTGACTGCCTTTTTCTGGCTTAAATTGCGTGGTGAAAATCAACAGATCGCCTTGCTGTGGCTGCATCACCATGGCTTTGGATTGAGCTCTCGGGCTTTGTTGGGTAAAGACCAGTTCCCCGCCACTAAAATCCACATTCGGCTGACTCAATACAATCACCAGTTGTAGAGGAAAATACACCTCACCATATAAATCCTGATGAAGTGTATTAAAGCCGCCCTGCTCATATTTCAAAATCAGTGGCGTTGCCAGCGTTTGCCCCTGTTGATGACACCGCTGTAAAAACTCAGCATGTGAAGCCGGGAATGTTTGCGCTATCTTCAGTACCTTAAACCATGCATTGGCGATCGGCACCAGATGGGAATAGACCTCATGGCGTAGCTGTTCAATCAGATTGGGCAACGGATAAGTAAAATATTTATATTCACCTCGACCAAAACGATAGCGTTGCATGTCCACCGTTTTACGATACAGCTCTGCTTGCGGATACAACTGTTGCAGCAGCTCGCACTGTTCGGTCGATAATACCTGCTCAATCAAGGCAAAGCCCTGATGGTGGATTTGCTCTGTGATCCGCTCCCAATCCGCAGCCTGAATCTTATCGATCACCGTCTGGATCTGCTCTTGTTCAGATTGCGGCATGGCTTTGCACACCTTCCCAGCCAATGATTGCTGTTTTCCGCACGCTACCCCACTCATAGCCGCCAAACAGGCCACTGGACTGAATCACCCGATGACAGGGAATCAGAAATGCCACAGGATTACTGCCTATCGCAGTGCCTACTGCCCGTGCTGCTTTGGGATGTTCAATGGCTCTGGCAAGTTCAGCATAAGTGGCAAGCTGTCCCATCGGAATTTTAAGTAGACTTTGCCACACCTTGAGCTGAAACTCGGTGCCCTTCAAATGCAGTTTAATTTCAGCCAATTGTTGCTGGTCTTTTTGAAACAAAGCCAAAGCACTTTGCTGAAAGGCATCAACCTGTTCAATAAAAGCAGCCTGAGGAAATTGCATCTTTAACTGCATCAGCGCATCAACCTGATTGTCCACAAAACTGAGCGCACAAATACCTTTATGCGTGGATGCAATCAGGACTTCACCAAACAAGGTCTCTGCAAATTGATAGTGGATGGTCAGACTCTGGCCACCATGTTTATATTCAGCCGGCGTCATGCCTTCAATCTGGATAAACAGATCATGCAAGCGACTGGTACTGGACAGGCCTGTGGCAAAGGTGGCATCAAAAATACTGCCCTGTTCCTGTTTCAAAATCCGTTTGGCATGTTCAAGACTAATATACTGTAAAAACTTTTTAGGACTGGTGCCGACCCAATCGGTAAATAAACGCTGAAAATGGGCAGGACTTAAGTGAATGTGCGCAGCGACTTCATCCAGTTGTGGTTGTTGCTGAAAGTTCTGCTGGATGTACTGAATCGCTTGGGCAATACGCTCATAATTACGTTGTTGTGAGGACATATCATCACCTCTCATCATTCTTGTTTTCACTGTAGCAACTTTGCCACCCAGTGAAAATCTGAATCATGCTCAGTCTCAACCCGGTCGTTTTACGGTCTCAAATTCCAACAAAAAAGCTGCACTTGTTTAAGTACAGCCCCATCAGGTTATCACCCATCACTAATCAATCAGTGGGTGTAATACTTATGCCCCTGATCACGTAATTCCGCAATCTTTTTACCCTGTTTTTTGGCGTCATCCAGTTTACCGGCTTGTACCAGTAATTTGGCCTTATCAATTTCCCCGACAATCTGGTCAAATAACGCTGTTGAAGCAGGAACTTTCGCCTGTGTATTTGCAGCCAGGTTATATTGTTTCGAATGTACCGCAGCAGTACGCATATTATTTAACGCGGCTGTGGCAGCCTGTGCATTGTCGGCTTGATTAAACGCTTTGTAATTCTTGCCCAGCGTTTTCATGTCATCTTCTAAACCCGCAGCCATTGCCGTATGGCTGAATGTAAAAGCGGATAACATCACAACGGTGGCTAAAGTTTTTTTAATCATCAGGATATCCTATCAAAAACTGTGGCTATGTTTTATTTGTCATATGCAAAAAACTTTGTCGCTGACATCCAGGGTACAAAGCAGATTGCTGATTTAGCATACATAAAAAATGCAACGAAATCGTTGCATTTTAATAAAAAAGATTGCTTCTCTCGTTTATAAACGACGGCGTAAAGCATCAGCAATAGATTCAACCAGTTGCTGTGAAATCTCCTGTTTCGATGCTTTTTCCAGCTCACGCTTTTTCATATGATAAGACTGGGCGAAGAACACGGTCATGGCATTTTGATCTGAAGCAAAACCGATGTCAGGACGTGATACATCATTACAGGCAATCATATCCAGTTTTTTCGCCACCAGTTTACCTGCCGCATATTCTTCTACGTTTTGCGTTTCAGCGGCAAAGCCGACCATAAATGGACGCTCTTCCTGCTGGGCAATGGTCGCCACAATGTCCGGGTTTTTCACTAATGCGACTGCAAGTTCATCACCTGCTTTTTTAATCTTATGTTCTGCAACCTGTGCCACACGATAGTCCGCTACAGCCGCCGTTGCAATGAAGATGTCACACCCTTCTTTCAGCTGGTTCATACTGACATCCAGCATCTGCATGGCTGAACTGACATTAATGCGTTGTACACCATTCGGCGTATCCAAACTAACAGGTCCAGCGACCAACGTCACTTTTGCCCCTGCGGCATAGCAGGCAGCTGCCAGTGCAAAGCCCATTTTACCGGTACTATGGTTTGAAATATAACGTACCGGATCAATCGCTTCACGGGTCGGCCCTGCAGTAATGGTGACGCGCTTTCCAGCCAACAGGCCAAATTTTTCAGCGAGCGCACGTTGTGCCTTATGGAAATAGGCCGCAACCTGACGGGCCAAATCTTCAGGCTCAGGCATACGGCCCAGCCCCACATCACCACAGGCCTGTTCACCAGCATCTGGCATGATCACATGCACGCCATCTACTACCAGCGTTTGCAGATTGCGTTGTGTCGCTTTCGCCGCCCACATCTGCTGGTTCATGGCTGGTGCCACCCAGACCGGTGCTTTGGTTGCCAGATAGAGCGTACTGAGCAAGTCATCCGCCAAACCATTGGCAAATTTTGCGATGCTGTCACAGCTGGCAGGTGCAACCAGAACCAGATCGGCCCAACGTGCCAATTCAATATGTCCCATACCAGCTTCGGCTTCAGGATCAAGCAGTTCGGTATGCACCGGATTTCCAGACAGCGCCTGAAAAGTAAGAGGGGTAATAAATGCTTGCGCGCCATGTGTCATGACCACACGGACATCAAAACCGAAATCTTTTAAACGGCGGACCAAGATGGCACTTTTATAGGCAGCAATACCACCTGTAACCGCTAATATAATGTTTTTATGGGGAATAACACTTAGATCGAAGCTCACAAACAGGATACCTTACTGTTGCAGTGGCGCTCACAATAGCATTAAATAAGTGGATACCCAAGTGGCACCCTCAACATTTCAGTGGAACTGACGGTAGAGAATATTATTGGTCTGGCAAAAATCAAAAGGCAACGCCTGGCACTTCTTTTTGCCTAAAAAAATAATAATCACAATAAAATCAAAGGGAAAAATAAGCATTGAATCAATCAATAAAAACCTGGCCCGAACAAGAACGTCCTAGAGAACGACTTTTATCTCAAGGTGCACAAAGCTTATCTGATGCCGAACTGTTGGCGATTTTTCTTCGTTCGGGCTCGAAACAGCACTCTGCGGTGGAGTTGGCACGTATTTTGATTCAACACTTTGGCGGACTTAACTTGATATTTGATGCCAATCTTGAGGACTTATCACAATTTAATGGCATTGCTGCGACCAAGTATGCCCAGCTCATGGCAGTCAAAGAACTGGGGCGACGTTATCTGAATAATCATTTCCATCAGCAACGACTTTGTCTGGATACCTCTACGCTGGTGCTCGACTATTTACGTTATGAACTGTTGGGAGAAAAGCAGGAAGTCTTTGCGGTACTCTGCCTCGATGCAGAGTTGAGAAAATTGCATTTCAAAAAACTGTTTTTTGGCTCGCATCATTCCTACACTGTTTCACTCAACCAGACCTTACGCTATGCCTTACAACAGCAAGCCTGTCAGATTGTGGTGGCCCATAATCATCCCTATGGAATTGCCCAACCGTCCCCCGAAGATATTTATCTGACCCAGCAGTTAAAACAGGCCTGTAAACTGCTGGAAATCCACCTGATCGATCACTTTATTATTTCGCCTGAAGGACATTTTTCCTTTTCTGAACAACAACTACTCAACCCTGCCCCAATCAGGCAATCTGGTCTTGACAAAGCCTGAATCTGGCCTGAACATCAACACATAAAATTAATGATTCATATAACATGATTGTCCGTGACCAGCCGAGTATTTTTAAAGTTTTATTCTCATGGCGTGGGACGATTCTACCCAAAATTTTACCTTCACTCGGCTTCGTAATGCTGATCTCTGCCATTATTGGTGGTGTTGAATATGTCGGCCTTTACCGTTTCCCTGAAATTCCATTGGTTGGCTTTACCCTGATCGGTGTGGTCCTGTCGATTTTTCTGGGATTTAAAAATACCGCCTGTTATGACCGTTGGTGGGAAGCCCGTAAACTCTGGGGTGTTCTGATTGCCACGGCCCGTCATTTTGATCGGGACTGTCGTGTTCTAACCCAAGCCCGCCGGGAACGTATCATTCAAAATGTGATTGTCTTTGCCAATGTTTTGCGTGACCGTTTGCGCCATCAAACCGCAAATCCGACCGAATTGACGGAAACCAGCGGCTTGAGCCAACAGGCGCTGACCCAGCTTTACCAACAGCACAATGCTCCGCAATACACGCTGAGCCTGATCCAGTGGGAACTGTTACAGGCCATGAAAGAGGGTGAAATCTCGGATATTATCTATACCCAGATGAACCGTCATGTGGCGGCTTTAAGCGAAATGCAAACCGGTTGTGACCGTATTGCCAACACGCCAATTCCCTTCGCCTATTCGGTGTTGCTGAATCGAACTGTGTATTTCTTCTGCTTTATGTTGCCTTTCAGCTTAGGTTCCTTATTAGGTTTGGCCACCCCGTTACTGGTGGGGATTCTAGCCTATACCTTTCTTGGTCTGGATGCCTTAAGTACTGAAATTGAAGAACCTTTTGGCACACAAAGTAACGATCTACCGCTTGATGCCATGGTTCGCTCGATTGAGATCGAATTACTCGGCACTTTGGGCCGCCCGACGCCACCGCCAATTCAGGCCCAAGATCACAACCTGCTTTAATTTCAATGCCCTCCAATGAGGGCATTTTTATTCGGATGATAAATCAAACGCCTAAACAAACTGTGAGGGTACCAGAGACTTGAAGCGTTCAGTGAACTGTCCATTCCAGTACGGATAATAAGGATAGGGTGGATAAATCGCACTGGCCTGATCTAACTGCACCCGATGCTCAGTCGATAACTGAAGATCTTTTGCTTTGAGGTTTTCTTGCAGTTGCATCTGATTACGGGCACCAATCAAGACACTGGAAACGGTTGGACGCTGTAACAGCCAGTTCAAGGCAATTTGGGGAATGGAATAACCCGTTTCGATTGCAATCTGTTTGAGTGCATCAATGACCTGATAAAGATGTGCCTCGTTCACAGGCGGTGCAAACTGTGCCGTATCATGCAAACGGCTCTGGGCCGGAATCGGATTTTCCCGATCAAATTTACCGGTTAAGCGTCCCCAGCCCAAAGGGCTCCACACCACTGCACCGATCTGTTGATCGTCATTCAAAGGCATCAGCTCCCACTCATAATCACGGCCAATTAAAGAATAATAGACCTGATTGACCACAAACTTCTCATAACCATATTGTTCTGCAATGGCCTGAGCTTTCATCAGTTGCCAGCCAGCAAAATTGGACACGCCGATATAACGGACTTTACCACTGCGTACCAGTTCATCCAGCGTTTTCATCAATTGATGTAATGCGGTAAAACTATCAAACTGATGCAATTGCAATACATCAATATAATCGGTTCCGAGTCGGGTCAGCGATTGCTCTACGGCGGAAAGTAAATAGTCCCGACTAAATCCTGCAGCATTTAAATGCTCTGAGCTACGAATACCCACCTTAGTCGAAATAATTGCCTGCTGTCTTTTCGAGGCCAAAGCCTTGCCAAGCATTCGCTCCGACTCGCCATCCGAATAGACATCTGCGGTATCAAAGTAATTGATCCCGGCATCCAGAGCCGCCTGAATCATTTGATTGGCCTCGGCCTGGCTGGCTTGCCCCCAGGCAGAAAAGATTTGTCCCTGCCCGCCTAAAGTACCCGCGCCAAATCCTAATTCCGAGACTTTTAATCCTGAGTTTCCTAGAAAATGATATTTCATGATGCTTCTCTTAAACCTGTAGTTGCTTAAGAGCTAAAATAGCGCTAGGGGTTTATTAAAAAAACCACGATAATCAGGAAATACTTTTCTGGTTTTATTGATAATGAATACCGAAGATTTCCAGTTTTTTATTCGGGTTGCAGACTTGGGTTCGATCAGCAAAGCCGCGCAAGATGCCAATATTTCCGTGTCAGTCGCCAGCCAGAAACTGCAACGCCTGGAACAACAGCTACAATTGCGTTTATTTCATCGTACCACCCGCACACTCAGCTTGACAGAAGAAGGCCGCACCTTGCTGACCCACGGGCGTAGCTGGCTGGCTGATTTTGTCAATTTACATGAGTCATTAAAAGTCAAAGATCATATCCTTTCCGGGACATTGCGCATGACCGCTTCCGCAATCTTTGGGACCAAGATCTTAATTCCTGTGATTGCCAAATTCGCGCTGTTACATCCTGAACTGAACATTCATCTGGACCTGAATGATCAAAACATTGATTTAATTCAACAGGGCATGGATCTGGCGATTCGGATCGGACAGTTACAAAGCTCCAGTCTGATTGCCAGACAATTAAGCTCAAATCCCAGGTTGCTGTGTGCATCACCCGCTTACCTGCAACAATATGGGATTCCAGAAAGCTTATCTGATCTCAAAGCTCATCGCTGTATTTTGCAACAGCATGCCAATGGCTTAACCGACCAGTGGCATTTTCTGAATAAAGCCGGTGAAACTGAACAGATCCGTGTTGAAGGTTACTTTAGTAGCAATTCGGGTGAAGCCATTCGACAGGCTGCCTTACAGGGCTTAGGCATTTCCAATCATTCACTCTGGCATGTTGCGGAAGATTTAAACACCGGCAAACTGCTACAGGTGCTCCCCGATTATCCCGTGCAGGCCACAGCAATTTATGCCGTGTTTCCGCATCGGGACTTGATACCGCCGAAGGTGCAATGCTTTTTAGATTATTTAAGCGATTACTTCCAGCAACACGCTGATTGGCAAATTAAAATCTAAGTTGATTTAAAGTCCTGCAAAACCATGAAACATCCATTGAATGCTCCATAAAACAATCAGGAATAAGACAACAATGAAGCAAAGTTGTAATTTTTTCATTGTTCCACTTATCGAAAACGTTCCCAAATTCCGCTCTGCCCTTGATTGACTCGCGGCGTTTGTCCCAGTTTAATCCATGGCATATTGTCGCCATGAAAATCACTGCCAATTGAAACCGCCAGATTAAATTGCTGAATCATCCGGTCGACCATCTGTCGGGTTGAAGCGGGCTCAATACTCGGCGGTAACTCAACGGCGTCACCCCCAGATACAGCAAAGAGTTCAATCAGGTAACGGATATTGGTTGCCGACAAATCATAACGGGTTGGGTGAGCCAGAACAGCCAACCCGCCACTGGCATGAATAATCTCGATGGTTTCTTTCAGCCCCACCCCTTCGAATTTGACAAAGGCTTTCTTGCCTTCTTTCAGAAAACGGTCAAATGCCTGCTGCGGACGACTCACAATATTCTTTTCGACTAAGGCTTTGGCAATATGGGTGCGAGTCACCCGATCTGCCTCCCCATCCACTTGGGCAATCACATCAGGATAAATATCAAAATCGATACATTTTTCTAAGAGCTGACAAATCACTTTGGCCCGTTCAGCACGGATTTTTTTCTGATTTTCCAGCATGGCCCTGATCGGTGCTTCATCTTGCATATTTAAAGCCACGATATGCACACCGTAGCTCTTTTTGGTATTGGGTCTCGACCACTGACTGGAAACTTCTACGCCAGAAATAATTTGAATATCATGATCTTGTGCATAATTTTGCGCCCGTTCCAGCCCATCCATGGTGTCATGGTCAGTCACGGCCAGTATCTGTATTTTTAAGTCAACAGCAGCCTGTACCAGTTGCTCAGGAGAGAAGGTACCGTCGGAAATGAGCGTATGGGTATGTAAATCGACACCGAACATGGTTTGTATTATGCTATCTGACCTATTTCATCATCGTACTGTAACATGAAAGCGTTGCTCGACTATCTTCCGATTATTATCTTCTTTTATTTTTATAAAACCACCGATCCTAAAGATAGTCATCATCCCTTGTTGCAGTTGGTGGGCAGCGCAGGAAATACCGACCAGAACCATATTCTGGTGGCGACCTGTGCCCTGCTGATCTCGACGCTTGTGGTCTATGGTTGCCTGTTCTTTTTCCAGAAATTCAAGCTGGAAAAAATGCAGTGGTTTATTGTGCTCATGTCGGTCATTTTTGGAGGCATCACGCTGATTTTTAGCGATGTCACCTACATCAAAATGAAGGCGATTATTATCAATATCGGGATTGGTCTGGGCTTTTTAGTGACGCCTTTATTTAATAAAGAACGCATGCCAATTATCCAGAAACTGTTAGGTTCAATGTTAGAGCTGAGCCCTAGAGGCTGGATCAAATTGAACTGGGCCTGGTGCGGTCAATTCTTTTTGCTTGCTGCTTTGCATTTCTTCTTTGGTTTTGTCTATATGCAAGGAAAATATTGGGGCGAATTCACGGCTTTTGGCGATATTATCGTTTCTCTGAGTTACCTTGCTGCTATACTGTTTTTCTTACGAAAACATTTCAAAACCACTGAATAGATTTTAAATCATCGAGCTACTGCCATGCCATATTTTGTGCTGACCTGTACTGATCGCGAAGGTACTCTGGAAAAACGTTTAGCCACCCGTCCACAACATATTGAACGTCTACAAAAGTTAGATGATGAAGGTCGTTTAATTGCTGCTGGTGCGCACCCTAAAGATCCCAATGATGCACAGGCAGGCTTTTTTGGCAGTACCATGATTGTTGAATTTGAGAGTCGCGAAGCACTGGATGCCTGGATTCAGGAAGAGCCATTTTTAAAAGAAGGGATCTACTCAGATATTGAGGTTAGACCGTTCAACAAAGCTTTTCCAAAAGGGTAAATCATGCACATTGCAGTCAAAAGCTTTTTCATTTTAAGTTTACTCAGTTCTAGTGCATGGGCGGTAGAACCTGCTACACCGACTGTTGCTCCAACAGCAGTCGCTCCAGCGACACCAGCTAAAATCACCACCGCCACACCTGCCACTGCGGCTAAACCGCTGACGGCTGAACAGATTGTTAAAGCCAAACAACAGCAAGATGCTAAAGTCAAAGCCATGATTCAGGATCAGGCCAGCCGTTTGAAGCAACTTGAGCATGCCAATCTTGAAGCACTGGCACAGAATCAGGAACTACAGTTAAAAAATGACAATTTAACGGTTCAGGTTCAGGTGTTGCAAAGTGAACGTAGTGCACAAATGTTTTTATACGGCGCCATGACCATTGCGGTCGGTGTGATTCTCGGTTTCTTTATTGCCAGTTATGTTTACACTAAACGCCGTCGTCAGTGGTAAAATCAACATCTTTATTTATGTCTCTCTCATCAAAACTACAAACCGCTGATCTGGACTGGGAATGGGTCGATGGTATCGAGATTCCTATTTCCAAGCAATTTGGCGATGTCTACTTTTCCAAAGCTAACGGTTTACTTGAAACACGCCATGTGTTTTTAAACGGTAATGATTTAACTGAACGTCTTGCGCAACTGAGTGATTATCAATACTTCTGTGTGGGAGAAACTGGTTTTGGCACAGGGCTGAATATTTTGACCCTGTGGCAACTCTGGCAACAGGTACGTCCAGATAACCATAGCCATCTGCATGCTATCAGTGTAGAAAAGTTTCCCCTCAGTAAAGCAGACCTGATTCGCGCACTGAATGTTTGGCCTGAGCTAAAGCCACTGGCCGAACAGCTGATTCAGCAATATCCCCTGCCGATTGCAGGCTGTCACCGTCTCAGTTTTCCAGAACAACGTTTCAGTATTGATTTATGGCTGGGTGATGCACAGGATATCTTCCCCGTCATACCCAAAACACAAGCGGTCAATGCCTGGTTTCTGGATGGCTTCGCCCCCTCCTGCAACCCGGATATGTGGCAAGAAAATGTGCTGAATCACATCGTGCGTTTGTCCGAGTTCGGAACCACCTTCGCATCCTTTAGTGTGGCTGGAGTACTAAAACGCGGGCTGAAACAGCATGGCATCCAGATTAGCCGTCCACGAGGTTTTGGACATAAACGGGAAATGCTCAAGGCAATCTGGCTGGACATTGCAACACCTGAAACAGGCTCAATAAATTCGGAACAGCACCCTGCCACCGAAACCGAAGCAAATACAAGCCGATTAAACACCGGACCTCGCCAGATCGCGATTATTGGCGCTGGAATCGCAGGTTTAAGCTCAGCCTGGGCATTTGCTCAACGTGGTCATCAAGTCACCGTATACGAGCAAAATGAGCCGCTTGCAGGTGCTTCTGGCAATCCACTGGCGCTGCTCAACCCCAAACTATGCCCGATTGATCAGGCACCTGAACATCTGATGACCTTAAGCTGGCAGCATGCGCTCAACTTTTATGCGCGTTTTAAGGCTTTTAGGCCAATTCAGGTCCAGCAATTGGCATTGAAGAATGCAGATGAATTACTGGCTTTGGCAGAACAATATCCTGAAGGTGTTTTATCAGCACAATCAGAACAGCACCAATTCCCGCATACAGACTTGCCGAATTTGACACTACATCATGCAGGTGCAGTTTCTCCACACCAGTTACGCGATGAAATCTTGCAGCATCCGAATATCAGCATAAAAACAGCCAGAATTTCCCGCTTAAACTCAGTCGGATCACAAACTGAACTTTGGCAGGAGCAACAACGGATCGCCACGGCAGATCATGTTATTGTCTGTTGCGCCAGACAAAGTGCGGAACTGTTTGAAAACTACCCGGTTTTAAAGCCCATTCGGGGACAAGTCAGCTGGGTTGAGAATAGCCAGCTGCCTTTAGCGCTGGATCAGGCCTATAGTTATGGCGGCTATTGCATGCAACTGGATGCCTCACAGTTAATTCTCGGCGCGTCTTTTTACCCCAATCGGGACGATGCCAAAGTCTTGGCTGAAGACCATGTGCATAACTACGAACTTATCCACAATGTGTTCCCTGAATATGCACAACAGTTGCCTGCTCTAGAGCATTGGCAAGGTCGGGCCGCTGTCCGTGCCCAGAGTCTGGATTACTTTCCTTTGGTCGGCAAAGTCCACAACCATGAGCAAAACTATAGCTTTGCTGGTTTAGGATCGAAAGGATTCTTGTTTGCGCCACTATGTAGCGAGATTCTGGCGGCATTGATCTTGGGTGAACTGTGTCCGGTTCCACAACCGTTACTGGATAAATTGAATCCGCAACGCTTCCAGAAGAAAGTAAAAGCTAAAAAACCGTATTATTCAGGTTAAGTATTTGGACGTTTGAATCTTTATTATTTTTGAATTTGCCAAAATACCCAAGTATTTTGGCAAATTTTTGAGTGTTTTAAGCGCCTTGTTCCAAAGCTAAGCCTGCATCACGTGCTGCGCGTGTGCCACCCATCAATACAACATACTCACGAGAACTATCAATACCGTCTAAAAGCTCTGCTGCGCGCGGTGCTTTACTACCGCCACCACACAGAATGTAAATCGGTTGATCCGCTGCCACTTGAGTCAAACTATCCGCAGTTAATTCAGCAATTGGACGATTCACCGCCCCTTTGACATGAGCCTCTGTATACGCTTTGGTATCTCGGACATCCCAAATGACTGCGCCTTCTGGGAACTCAAATGTTGTAATTTCTTGTTTACGGATCATTGTGCACTCCTTTGATGTAAACAACACTTGGCAAATGAAGAAAACCCCCTTAGCATCTCAAATATTCTTTCCCTTTGTAAAGGTCTAACTATGCCTTCTTTTGATATTGTTTCTGAATTAGAGTTATTTGAAGTCAATCATGCGGTGCAAAACACGCAAAAAGAAATTGCTACACGTTTTGACTTCCGTGGGCAGGATGTTTCAATTGAGCTAAATGAAAAAAATAAAGAAATCAAAATCTCAACTGAAAGTGATTTCCAGTGTGAACAAGTCTATACCATGCTGGAAAACCATTTCTATAAACGTAAAGTTGACGTACAGGCACTCGATCCACAAAAGGCGACCGCTTCAGGTAAAAATGTGGTGCAAGTGATCAAGCTTAAAGACGGACTTGACTCAGATACCGCAAAAAAAATTAATAAAGCCATTAAAGAAAGTGGCATCAAGGCGCAATCTTCTATCCAAGGAGACAAAATCCGTGTCACGGATAAAAAGCGCGATACTTTGCAACAAGTGATGAACTTTTTACGTGAACAACAATTTGGTCTGCCACTGCAATTTAATAACTTCAAAGATTAAGTAATAGGTTCATCATGGCAAAAGATAACCGTCTTTATAAGCTGGTTAAAACCACCTCTAAATTTGCAAAAGGCATTCGTAGCACGCTCTGGAGCAAAGCGTTTGGTCGTGTTGTTCCTATGGTCGGCACGGCCAATATCCGCTATTTGGAAGTGGATAAAGACCACGTGACTGTTCGTATTGAAAACCAGCGCAATATGCAGAACCATATTAAAGGAGTTCATGCTGCCGCAATGGCATTACTTGCAGAAACTGCAACGGGCTTTTTAACGGGTTTACATGTTCCGGATGATCGTATTCTGTTGATCAAATCACTGCATGTAGATTATTTAAAAGTCGCACAAGGTGGTTTAACTGCAACAGCGAGCTTATCGGCAGATTTGCAAAAGTTTATTGCTGAAAATGAAAAAGGCGAGTTATTGATTCCTGTGACCGTGATTGATGATTCTGGTAATGAACCGATCCAGTGCCAGATGCTTTGGGCCTGGTTACCAAAACGTAAAAAATAATAACGGGTCTAGACTACTCCAAGTTCATCATTAGTATCAGGATACAAGCATCTCAGTTTGTGTTCTGATGCTAAAAATGAAAAAAACATTGCTTCTTTCCCATGTATTTGTCCTGCTCAATCTAGCATTTTACCCAGGTCAAGTCTTTGCTGCTGATGCCTCTTCTCGCATTTCTGTGCCCGCAAAGCACACAAAGTCTGTAGCTGAACAAAACAAGAAAATTGTCACCGATTTTTATGAAGGTGTTTTCCTGAAACATCAGGTCAAACAATACGCGGATCGTTATATTGGGAATCAGTATATTCAGCACAATCCGAATGTACCTGATGGTAAGGCGCCTTTTGTAAACTTCTTTACGCAAAAATTTAGTCATCATCCTCAGGCAAAGAATGTCATCAAGAAAGCCATTGCTGAAGGAGATTTAGTCGTCCTGCATGTGCATTCGACTGAAAATGACACTGACCGGGGCCGAGCCATTATAGATATATTCCGGGTTGAACATGGCAAAATTGTAGAGCACTGGGATGTGATACAGAACATTCCAGAGAACAGCAAAAATACCAATACCATGTTCTAATCAAAGTACATATAAAAAAAAGCCCAACATCATGTGGGCTTTTTATAATTTAGGCTTAGATAAATTTTTCAATCATTGCCATCAATTGCTGGAGATGTTCAGCATCAACCTCATCAAACTGATTCAGTTCATCACTGTCAATATCCAGCACGCCGACACACTCACCATTTTTCATGATGGGTAACACAATTTCCGATTTAGAGTCAGAGCTACAGGCAATATGCCCAGGAAACTGATCCACATCAGGCACCACAATTACTTGCTGTTGTTGCCAAGCAGAACCACACACACCACGCCCTTTGGCAATACGGGTACAGGCAATGGGACCCTGAAAAGGGCCTAATACCAGCTCATTTCCTTTCACTAGATAAAAGCCAATCCAGAACCAGCCAAATTGCTGTCTGAGTGCCGCACAGATATTAGCCAGATTCGCGATCACATCAGCCTCATCTTCAACAATGGCCTGAATCTGTGGCAGGATACTTTGATATTGCTCAACCTTGTGGCCCTGTTGTAAAACCAGTTCTTCAGCCATCTGTATATTCTCGATTAAAAAAGTAGTGTTAAAACATCATCATCAGTTCTAGTAAGTGCAGATATCAAAACGGATCATTTAAGCTGACTGTGAAGCTAGAAAAGACTGTTTAATTTCATCTGTAATTAAACGTTTATTTCCATTTACATCCACCGCAACAAAGGTAAATACGCCTTCGGTAATCCGTACAGGTTCACGTGAATCATCGTGACTGTTCCACACTTCGATTTGAACCTGTACCGAGCTGCTACCGACTTTTAGAATCTTGGTATAGCAGCTAATCACATTACCCACTTTTACAGGCACGAGGAAAGTCATCTGATTAATGGCAATCGTCGCACAACGTCCTTTACTAAAACGTTCAACATGAATCGCTCCAGCCAGATCCATCTGGGAAACAATCCAGCCTCCAAAAACATCACCACTCCAGTTGGTATCCGCTGGCATGGCAATATTTTGTAGAGATAAGATCCCTTCAGGATGCTTTGGGCGTTCGCTCATGTTAATTTCCTTGCTGTTGCTGTAATTGCTGGTCTAGCCACTGTTGCAGTTCAGGTGCACGTAATGCGCCACTGATTCTCGCCACTTCGGTGGTTTTGTTCATGAGAACCAGGGTTGGGATACTGCGGACATTAAATGCAGCGCTCAAACGCGGGTTTGCTTCCGTATCGATTTTGGCAAAAACAACGTAAGGATTTTGCTTGGCGACCTGAGCAAAATGTGGCGCCATCATTTTACATGGACCACACCATTCTGCCCATAGGTCAATCAGCACAGGCAAATCACTATTGCTAATGAAATTGCTAAAGTTTTGTTCATTCAGCTCAATCGGTTCTAAAGGCAGCAATGCTTGATGACATTGACCGCAATTGGGATGAACCGCCAGTTTTTCTTCAGGTACACGATTTTTTGCACCACATGATGCACAGACAATAATCATTTACATCACTCCGATATGTTGATGTAAAAATTCTAATTGGGTTGTGACTGCTTTTTCAAACCAAGAATCGTGATAAATATCGAAATGCTTCATTTCCCACTCATGATAGCTCACAAATGGCGCAATATTGGTGGCGGCTTCACGACTTGAGGCAATCGGAATCAGGCTGTCATATTTAGCCGCAATAAATAACACCGGAATATTAATCTTACGTACAAACTGGATCGGCCGGTAACGCATCAGATTAAAAAACACCCGTGCAGGCACTTCGCCACTCCAGTAATAATCAGGATTTACAATCGAATGATAACCGTAATAACTATCTGAGGTCGGTAAGAAACAGAGTTTATATTGATCGACTACGGGTAAGGTTTTAGGCGCCAAGCCCATCTTGGAGCCCATATAGTCCTGACTGGAACGTTTCAATGCTTCTGGATAACGTTGCAATGGATATAGCTTGGCTGTTTCTGCCCCGTCAACATAAGGCACTTGTACCATCACTGCCTGAATATTTTTCAGATCCGTCGCCAAACTCAGTGCATAGCCACCACTGAGTGATGTACCCCACAAAATAATCCGTCGGCTATCAATCGACTTACAGTTAGAGGCATATTGAATCACGCTCTTCCAATCATCAAGCTGGGCACTGAGCGATACCAGTTCACGCGGTTTACCGGTACTGCCGCCCCAATAACGATAGTCGAACAAAATCACGGCATAGCCGGCATGGGCAAAACGCTGTGCATACTGAACCAACTTAAATTGACGCAATCCGGCAAATCCATGCGCCATCACAATCACAGCAGGTTTGATATTTGTTTTCGGAAGATAGAAGTCGGCAGCGATGGTTTCATCACCACTCGTAACATACAACGGCTCAACTGTATAAGTATGCATGCGCGCTCCATTGCGTATCTTATTCGTTATCATCGTTTATTTAATATAGACATTTAAACCCAAGATCGAGCTTAATGCTATGATAGATAGAGCATAAAATGTTTTGTTTGATTTTGGAGTGACAAGATGTCAGAAAATATAGGTTTTGCAGGTCAAATCGGCCCGGAGCATGTAGCTCAGGTTGTTGAAAAAGGTTTCAAATCGATTATTAATAACCGTCCTGATATGGAAGGTGGGCCTGATCAGCCGACCAGTGCACAGATTGAAGAGTCTGCTCGCAGTGCAGGTCTGGATTATGTCTATCAGCCTGTTGTGGCGGGTCAGATTACTGAACTGGACGTGCGTACTTTTGCAAATCATTATAATGAACTGCCAAAACCGATTTTGATGTTCTGCCGCACAGGGAACCGTTCGAATAATTTATATCAGTTAGCCAAACAGATGGATCTACTGGACGATTAAATTCATTACATTTCATTACCCGATCAAAATAGTTAAATCTTTCGATTTATATGAAGATGGTTCTTTTTCATAAGATGAAGAACCATGTCCAAACTTGCTGTTATCCTGTTATGCCTTTTCGCTGTTTCCGCTTGTAGCTCAATGCAAGTTCGTCCAACTGCCTCAGTGAGTGTAGGAACAGCATTATAAAAAAACAGCACCGAAGTGCTGTTCTCTACTCATGCTAATTAACGTGTAAATCTGAATGATGTTACTTTATTCGGGGCTGTGATTGTTACTAAGATTCTATCTCCTGCTGCACAACCTTTCAGCTCTGCACCATATTTTGTAACCGTACTATTACTAAAAGAGCTAGGGGATTCTAAGTTCATTACACTTGGTACCGGATTATCACCTTTAACAATCTTAGCAGTACACGATAAATTATTGACATCGGTATTATCTTCAGTTGAGACCCCAATAGTTGTACCAGATGGCATTGGAACAGTTAACATACTATTACCAAAGACTTGGAATCCAAATGAATCTGAAGTAATTAAATTACCACTTATTCCATAATTATTAATAAATGTTGGTGTATCAGAAGCAAAAGAGAAAATCATTTGTTGACGTAAAGTCGTTGCTAGCTGATCATCACAAGTGTATGGAATATTAGGTTGGAAAACTGAGGATATTGTACAGAGGTTGGTGCTATAGGGTGCGGCAACACGCTTATAAAGAAATTCTCCATTGCCACTATCATAAGTAGCATTTTCATTATCATCACGGAAAAAATTACCAATATTATTGTCAAGTGTATCAATTCCGCCAGCGCTGATTGGCGTATAAACACCATCCCCATCTTTATCCGTATATGATTTATCACCTTCTACATAAGCCAGCACGGTCACACGTCCATTCGCAGGCCGAGGATTCTGCGTACGCAAATTAACACTACATTGACCATCAACTGTTTTACAACTACCGTCAACTTTCCCGCCCTCAGCAACAAAATTGACCACTGTACCATCTGGAACACTATTAGAATTCCGGTCTGCTAACATTGCGGTAATGCTGGCGATATCTCCATCTTTATCTGATTGTAAAGATTGCTTACTTGTAGATAAACTAAAACTCTTCTGTGTAGCTCGTCCAGTGGTCACTGTGACATTTTTAGATAATGCACTTAGACCATTCGATAAGCTTGCTTTAATCTCAACAGGGCCAGGAATATTACCGGGATAGACTGTTACGATTACTTTACCCTCACTATCACTTTTAATAGTTTGAGCTGTACGATTGCCTAATCGAATAAAGTTTAAGTCCGTAGGAGCTTTCTCTAGACTCACGGTAACATCTTGATTTTTAAGTACGGTACCATTTGAATAAACTGTAAATTCAATTTGTCCAGAGGAAGATGAACCACTTGAATTAATTCCTAATTGCACAGGATCTTTTGTCGTATAGATGACTGAAGTTGCCAGAGCCCGAGCGATTGAAACAGAAATACTACTGGTTACTCCTGTCGAGGTTGTCGCTCTGATCTGTTGATTGCCATCACATAAGTTGCCTTTCGAATCAAAAGCATAGTATGTTGTTGCAATATTTCCCTGATTAGATGACGTTACATTACTATTACTAAAACTTCCACAATCAGCAGTAAAGTTAACTGGTACATTATTTTGATAATTACCTTTGGAGTCTTGTGTGACTAAACTTAATAGTGTTGATCCACCAGATTCAAGAGTTGAACTAGCCGCAAGCATATTAGAAATTACAACGTCTTGTTTAGAAAAAACAATATTTAAATTAGCAGGTGTAGAGGTTACATTATTATAGACAGCTGTTGCCGATAAAACGTATACCCCTGTGACCGTCGGATCGGTAGGTATTATAGAAATTGTAGCGACGCCTTCCGCATTCGTAAGTGCTGTTGCATTTGTAGTACCAAACACCATATTACTACCAGTGAAAGTTACAACAGCTCCACTAATACCTTTTCCATTATTATCTTTAACGACAACCTGAGCTGTTACCCCTTGATTTGTAATTGTCGTAACTGGATTGCCATTAGAATCAGTTAAAGAGATAGTTCCTATATTTACTGCTGTAACGGGAGTCTCACCATTTCCACCAGAAGAGTTATTATTGTCTCCACCCGAAGAACTATTATTATTGGAACCATAATAGCCACCGCCTCCCCCACCACAACTTGCTAATAAAACAGATACAGCAATCGCTGACAACTTTAAAGTAAGTTGTTTTTTATTCATGATCATTCCTTTTTATCCCCGATCAAATCCCCAAATGGAATTAGACTTTTCATTATAAAAATATGCCTAATGTAACCATAATATAGATTTTGTGTAAATATAGTTTATTTTCAAGTAAAGATAATTAAAGTGAAGCCAATCAAACTATTTGTAAGAATCGAGAATTATGTTAGGACTTTTAACAAATAAATTTTTTTCTTAAAGGAAATAAAGGTTGCTCTGAGATAAATATGCCGAAAGAGATGTAATTTAATAAACCAACTTGTTTTCCCCACGCGCAAAAAAACACCCCCAACCGTTAGGTTAGGGGTGTTTCTAATTTAAAAGCTGGCGATGACTTACTCTCACATGGCAAGTGCCACACTACCATCAGCGCTAAGAGGTTTCACTTCTGAGTTCGGGAAGGGATCAGGTGGTTCACTCTTGCTATTGT
>NZ_JANBOE010000014.1:0-53747 GCF_035615075.1 Acinetobacter sp. IK40
CAATTACTGACTTAATATTTGCTCAAATAAACTTCGAGAAATTTAAACCAATTAATCAATGAAATATTTTCGATCGATCAACCAGTAAAAATCCACACAAGTTGTTCTTCTATTCTCTTAATGATCTCTTTATCGCCTCGTCAGCGATAAATAAAACGCAACAAATATTTAACAACTTAACCGTTAAAGCTAAGTTATTTTTGCTTCATTGCGTCGGGATGTGTGCATTATAGGAGATTTTTTTTAGTGTGCAAGCTTTTTTAAGCCCTTGTTTTATTGAGTGTTCTTTTTTTACACATAAATATGTGTACTATTCAAACAAATTCGCTGTAACCATATAAATTTAAAGCAGAAATATTTTATTCATATTTCTGCTTTGCTTTTTACTTCTTGTTCTTTATCTGAACACTAAGAATTTTAACTGGCTGTTTAGGGACATTTTGATGCATTCCATAGTTCCCTGTAG
This sequence comes from Acinetobacter sp. IK40, assembly GCF_035615075.1. Taxonomy (NCBI): domain Bacteria; kingdom Pseudomonadati; phylum Pseudomonadota; class Gammaproteobacteria; order Moraxellales; family Moraxellaceae; genus Acinetobacter; species Acinetobacter sp. IK40. The sequence continues at coordinate 467 of NZ_JANBOE010000014.1, forward strand.
GAACACTCACAATCTTGTCAACGATATCCATGCCCTTTGTGACCTTACCAAAGACGGCGTAGCCCGCATCCATCGGTGATTTGTTTAAAAAGTTATTATCCGCCACATTAATAAAGAATTGACTGCTTGCAGAGTTTGGATCACTGGTACGTGCCATTGCCAAAGTACCACGGGTATTCTTTAAACCATTACTTGCTTCATTCACAATCGGCGCTTTCGTGCTTTTCTCAATCATGTTTGCTTCTAGGCCGCCACCTTGCACCATGAAACCAGGGATCACGCGATGAAAGATCGTACCTGTATAGAAGTTACTTTTTACGTAGCTTTCAAAGTTCTTTGCTGAAACTGGTGCTTTATCATCAAACAGCTCAATTTCAATATTCCCCATACTGGTTTTCATATCAACCATCGTATTTGCAAATAAATGACCGCTTGCCAAAATTAAACTTGTTGTAATGAACAACTTTTTCATCATTGCTTTTCTCAGCTTGGAAATAGACGTGTTGTGGATCTTCATCTTATTTTTGCAAATCTGTTTTTGCTATTTCTATTTGTTACCTGAAACAAAGAACCGATGTTTCACGTGAAACATCGGTTCTTTATCATTAACTATGTTTATCCCAGAACTTTCTGAAGTTCTTCGCTACTTCAATGGTATTGCGTTTTGCTTTGCTTGAGACGGGCGTTATATTGATAAAACCATGCGTTTGGTCTGGATAATCGACGTATTGCACTTTGACGCCATTTTGTCTGAGTTTATGACTATAGATCGCACCTTCATCATGAAGTAGATCATGACCAGCCGTAATCACATATGCAGGGGCTAACTTTTTAAGGCTGCCATAGGTCGGCGAAATTAATGGGTCGTCTAAAGCCACATTTTGCTGGGTCGCATAATAATCTGTCACATAGTCCACATCTTTACTGGTTAACACCAGCCCCTCGCCATAGGCATAGAATGATGGATGTCTGCTTTTAAAGTCGACCACAGGATATATCAGTAACTGTGCTTGTGGTGCATAAGATTTCCCAACAGCATGTTGCGCGACTACCGTACTGATATTTCCACCCGCACTGTCTCCACCAACCGCAATACGGTTTTTATAGATTTTCAATTGACGGCGGTTTTGATAAACCCATGCCAATGCATCTTCACACGACTTAATCAGTAACTGAGGTGAAGCTTCCGGTGCCAGTGGATAGTCAATACTTAAAACCTGTACTTTGGCATGCTTGGCAATTAGTCGACATGCTTCATCATGCGTATCTAAACCACCCACCACAAAGCCACCACCGTGGTAAAACACCAGCATAGGCAATTTTTTATTGGGTGCCGGATGATAATGGCGGGCGAAGACCGTGCCGCTTTGGAGCGGTAAACGAATATCTTCAACCGATTCAATCGAAGTAGGTTTATTCAAAATCGCCAACATTTGCGCATCAAACTGACGACGGGAGTCAATCGGATCGTCACCGATAAAACCGATACGGCCTTGCTTGATCTGAACAGCCATCAGACACTTGGTAAATGCATCTAAATCTGGATATTGATGAGGATAGCCTAAAAGCTTGGCCAGAGATTCTTGTACAATTTTGGGCAGCTTATCGAGCGCTCGTGCAGCAGGGCCTTGTCCTTTATCTAACAGTGTTTGTATTTTTGGAGGTAATGCTGTCACTTCTGTCCCCTTTTCTCGCTCTGTCCATCATTGTTGTTGTCTTCGACTATATGCTTTTATAAAGTCTTAGATCAAGTTCAAGATTTGAAATAAGTCGTACGCTAAAGGGCTATTGCTAAAAAGTCATTAACCAGAGTGCTTATTCACAGCTACTTTTTATGTCAATTCAATGCTGTTTTAAGCTTTTATTGTCAAACTATAAAACTAGAGCTAACCGGTTAGCTCTAGTTTTATATCACTTTAAAAGTGTCATTTTTATGAGTAAGTTAGCTTCGCGTTATGTATAGCAGTACATGAATAAGATTAAATGCGGCATCTGTTGTTCAATCTTATGCGAAGCGAACTTAACAATAAAAAATTATTGCGCGCCAGCACCTGCTGAACCTGATACAGAGCCTGAAACGTCAGCAGAAGCACCACCTGGTTGAACATCGACTGATGAACCCGCTTCTACACCAACGCCACCTTGAACGCCTGCTGGGCTTGCACTTGTTTGAGCTGAACCAGAAGCATCCAAACCAGCTTGAGACGAGCAACCTACAGCTGTTAATGCAACACCAGCTACAACTGCAGAAATCAATGCTAACTTTTTCATTTCGTATTTCCTTTCATTATGACAAAAAGCAAAGTTGTCTTTGCGATGCCTATCATTCACAATTTTTTTCACGGACGTGATGAGGATTAGTTGCAGTTTGTTATGTAAGCCGCATTGTTTTGCAATTTTTCTTAAAGCAACTCATTGCTTAATTCACGTATTCTCTCAACCTTCGGCAAACGCTAAGCATTTATCAATACAGCACTTTCAGGGATTTTTACTGTCATAGAAAATGAAAAAAGCCATTATCTTATTTTTTTATAATTCATAGAAACACAGCACAACCGTCCTAAAAGATTACAATTAAGTAATTATGATTAAAAATAAATGTAGCAGATATAAAAAAACCGTGCATTTTCATCACGGTTTTCATTGATTAGCCCATAATTAAGGCCATTTCATCTCGCCTTTCACGACTTTGGCGCCAAGTTCCAGACTACTCGACTCACCCAACGCTGGATACTGCGTTTGCATCTTTTTCACCAGCTCAGCCGAGTTCTTTGTGCTTTTCACAGCTTTCTCATATTGCTTCAAATAATCAATCGAGAAATTCACCGCCTCTAGACCTTCTGCCGCTCCTGCTTTCATATGCGCAGGTACCACTACTTTCGGGTTAAGGGCCTTAATACTTTCTAAAGCCTGAACCACTTCAGCACGATCTTTGAGTGTCGGGGTATCGGCTGTCCATAAATGAATACCCGAAGATACCGGAATACCACCAACGACAGCTTTTGCACTCGGAATCCATAAATAAGTCAGTTCTTTTTTGCCTTTAATCTCGATATCCTGATTTTCGAGTTTTAAAGTCTTCGCGCTATACGCTTGTGGCACAAAAATTTTACTTGGTGCATTCGCACCCATTTTTGGACCCCAATAGGCAACTTTCAACGCTTGTGTATCCTGAATATGTTTCACTGTTTCAGGAGTCGCAATGATTTGTACATTCGGAAAGTATTGTTTAAATACGTCTAAGCCAAAATAGAAATCTGGATCACCATAACTGACAAAAATAGTTTTTAGGGTCTTACCGCTATCCAAGATGTCGGCAGCGATGCGCAACGCCTCTGATTTAGAAAATTGCGCATTGACCAGTAAAACTTCTTTATCCCCTTCAATTAGGGTTGAAGTTACGCCAAAATGCTCAGGTTGAGCCAGAAAATTCTGGATTTTTAAATCTTGTGCAAATGTAGCAGATGTTGCTGCGAAGGCAGATAAAGCAAGGATGTAAGGTTTGGTATTCATCTTATCGTCTCCAATCTGATAAGGAACACTTTAAATTGCAATTATTGCTGAAGAAACACACTAAACTAAGATAAAATGTTGCATATCTTGCAACAATGATAATAAACATGGATACCTTAAAAGCCATTCAAGTCTTTGTCTGTATTGCCCATCAAGGCAATCTGAGCAAAGCCGCAGAACATCTGGATTATTCCAAAGCCATGGTGTCCCGTTATCTGGAACATCTTGAGCAGACGTTTTCAACCCGGTTATTTCAACGTAATACCCGTAAGGTGTCGCTTACCCCCGCTGGTGAAAAAGCGTTGGTGTATTGTGAGAATATTTTACAGCAGCAACAGTTACTGGAAGGTTTGGCTGCGCCCGAACAACATAACGGAACCATTCGTTTTACCTGTGGTCTGTTTTTATTTCAGCTAGGCGTGAATGAATGTATTAAGCAATTTAAAAAACGCTACCCACAGATTCATTTTGATGTGTATTTAACTGAAAATACCGTAGATCTGATCGATGCTCAGGTTGATCTTGCATTACGCATTACCCAGAAAGTTGCGGATGGATTGATTGCACGGCCTGTCTGCCAGATTGAATCGACCTTTTGCGCACATCCTCATTATTTACAAGACCACACGCCCCTGTCGCATCCCAGTCAGCTGATTCAGCATGATTGTATTGCGCATCATACCCATAACCAGTACTGGACCTTGTTTGATACAGATCAGCAACCCCAGAACTATCCATTAAATGTTACGTTTAAAAGCAATGATGTGATTGCGCTTTATCAGATGTGTCTTAAAGCTGAAGGTATTGCCATGCTACCGAGCTTACTGGTACGTAAGGACATTGCGCAGCAGCGTTTGCAACAGGTCTTTACCGATTTTTCTGCACCTGACCTGACCTTGTCGCTGGTCTATGCGTCAAGGCAACATTTACCCAAAATCACCCAAGAATTTATTGCTTTTGTGATTGAAAACCTGAATTTTTACTTAAATCAGCAAAATTAAAAGATTTAAATTGACCTGAACGCTTGAATTTTGTCGGCTTGCCCATACTTCATCCCTATCAATGAATGACCAAGATGTGGCAGTTCGGGTTTAACCCTAAGAGCATTCACGCCAAAAGGACTGTACATGTTTAAGAACTTTTTTCAACGGAGATCATCAATGGCTAATGAGCACAATGAGCAAGCTCAAGACATTCAAAATGAGCAACAGACTGAACAAACTCAAGCTGAAGGTGTAGAGCAGGCAAACGAGCTTAGCGTTGAAGATTTACAAGCGCAAATCACCAAACTTGAAGAAAGCCTGAAATTAGAAAAAGCACGTACTGCCAATGCGGTTTATGAAGCGCAGAAAAGTGTAGAGCGTATTCAACGTGAATCTGAAAAGCATAAAGATACCGTGCTTGAGAAGTTCGCAAAAGAATTGCTCGATTCTGTCGATAACCTCGAGCGTGCAATTCAGGCAGCTGGCGAAGAAGAAACACCGGTACTTGAAGGCGTTAAGCTGACTTTGAAATCATTATTGACCACGCTTGAGAAGTTTGGCGTAGTCGAAGCAGATACCCAAAATGGTTTCAATGCAGATTTACACCAGGCGGTAGGGATTGATCCAAATGCCCAAGCCAACCAAATCGGCACTGTTTTACAGAAAGGTTATACCTTAAATGGTCGCCTACTCCGCCCAGCCATGGTGATGGTGGGCCAATAATCCCCATGGGCAGAGCATTTATTTGCTCAAAAATGCAGAAATTTGAGAGTTTTTTGATTTTTTTTCATAAAAATGCTTGAAAAAAACCGATTGACTCTCATATCGAATAACAAGCAAAAACATTGCAACAAAATTTTAGAGGAACACAATCAATGGCAAAAATTATTGGTATTGACTTAGGTACTACCAACTCATGTGTTGCTGTACTTGAAGGCGATAAAGTAAAAGTAATCGAAAACGCTGAAGGCGCACGTACAACTCCATCGATCATCGCTTATAAAGATGGCGAGATCTTAGTAGGTCAAAGTGCTAAACGCCAAGCGGTAACCAACCCGAAAAATACATTATTCGCGATCAAGCGTTTAATTGGTCGTCGTTATGAAGACCAAGCGGTACAAAAAGATATCGGTCTTGTACCTTACAAAATCATCAAAGCTGACAATGGTGATGCTTGGGTTGAAGTAAATGACAAAAAATTAGCACCTCAACAGATCTCTGCTGAAATCTTGAAAAAGATGAAAAAAACTGCAGAAGACTATTTAGGTGAAACAGTTACAGAAGCAGTGATTACTGTTCCTGCTTACTTTAACGATGCGCAACGTCAAGCAACTAAAGATGCGGGTAAAATCGCTGGCTTAGACGTTAAACGTATCATTAACGAACCAACTGCTGCTGCACTTGCGTTCGGTATGGACAAAAAAGAAGGCGACCGTAAAGTTGCAGTTTACGACTTAGGTGGTGGTACTTTTGACGTATCAATCATTGAAATCGCAGACCTTGATGGCGACCAACAAATCGAAGTGTTATCAACAAACGGTGATACTTTCCTTGGTGGTGAAGACTTTGATAACGCATTAATTGAATTCCTAGTTGAAGAATTCAAAAAAGAACAAAGTGTGAACTTGAAAAATGATCCACTTGCGTTACAACGTTTGAAAGAAGCTGCTGAAAAAGCAAAAATCGAGCTTTCTTCATCAAATGCAACTGAAATTAACCTTCCATACATCACCGCTGATGCGACTGGTCCTAAACACTTAGTGATCAACGTAACACGTGCGAAACTTGAAGGTTTGGTTGCTGACTTAGTTGCTCGTACAATTGAGCCTTGCCGTATTGCACTTAAAGATGCAGGTCTTTCGACTTCTGACATCTCTGACGTAATCTTGGTTGGTGGTCAGTCTCGTATGCCACTTGTACAACAAAAAGTACAAGAATTCTTCGGTAAAGAGCCACGTAAAGACGTGAACCCTGACGAAGCAGTTGCGATTGGTGCAGCGATTCAAGGTGCAGTATTGTCTGGTGACAAAACTGACGTGCTTTTATTAGACGTAACACCGTTAACTTTAGGTATCGAAACAATGGGCGGCGTATTGACTCCGATCATTGAGAAAAACACCACGATTCCTGCGAAGAAATCACAAGTGTTCTCTACCGCTGCTGATAACCAGCCTGCAGTAGACATTTCGGTTTACCAGGGTGAACGTAAAATGGCTCAACAAAACAAATTGTTGGGTAACTTCCAGTTAGGCGATATCCCACCTGCTCCACGTGGCGTACCGCAAATTGAAGTATCGTTCGACATCAACGCTGACGGTATCTTGAAAGTATCAGCGAAAGATAAGAGCACAGGTAAAGAGCAATCGATCCAGATTAAAGCAAACTCAGGTTTGTCTGATGCTGAAATCGAAGCAATGATCAAAGATGCTGAAGCGAATGCAGAAGAAGACCGTAAGTTTGAAGAACTTGCAAAAGCACGTAACGAAGCTGATGCATTAATTTCAAGCTCGACCAAAGCTGTGAAAGATCTTGGTGATAAAGTCACTGAAGATGAAAAAACAGCTGTAAGCACTGCCGTTTCTGAACTTGAAGCAGCAACTAAAGAAAATGATGTTGAAGACATCAAAGCGAAAACTGAAGCTTTACAAAACATCTTGATGCCAATTACACAACGTGCTTATGAACAAGCACAAGGTGCAGCTGGCGGCGCAGAAGGTTTTGATCCAAATGCATTCCAAGGTGGCGATGCGGGTCAACAACAAAAAGCGGACGATGGCGTTGTAGATGCTGAGTTCACAGAAGTAAAAGATGACAAAAAATAATTTGTCTCTTTAAAAAAACCGCGCGTAAGCGCGGTTTTTTTATTTTAAATATTTGCTGATTGAGCCAAATCATAGGCATGCACGTGCTATCAACCGCTTATTTCCCCCCTTCCGCAAACGCTTGCAACAATTGAAGGAACTGAATTCTTTTTATGTATAATTCAGGCAATTAAAAAATCCTTCAGCGCTAAAAATGAAAAATGATCCTATCCTTAGCAAATCCAAATTTAGACTGTTATTAAGTGCTTCACTGCTTTGTATTGGTTTAAGCACAATCCTGGATGCCTATGATCAACGCTCTATTGCCGTAGCGGAATTGCTGGCAACCGAACCCCAAAACTGGGAAATTCTGCTTTCAGGCCTAGCCGCTATTATTGCCTTGATCATGTTAGCGGGTTTATTTTTCTTTAAGGCATGGGCAAGAACCTTATATCTGTATAGCTATTTCCCCTTTTTACTGCTTTATCTATTGCCCGGTTTTTCCTGGACATTCATATCTGGTCTGGGTGCTATTTTTTATGAAATGGGCAATATTTTTGCGACACTGATCTGGGGAATTCTCCTGCTCCCGAGCCTGTATCAGTCTTTATTCTGCACACCTGAACAATGAAGTATCTCCTCGTTGTTACAATGGCAATGTTTCTGTTCTGGTCGGGTTATCAAACCTACCAACACCCGCAGCTTAAATTTAATTCACTGACCGATCGTATCAGCAAACCCTTTGATACACGGCTCCGCTATCGTATTGCTGAGGTGGATCCACGTTTTAAGCTTAGCCTTGAGCAAGTGCAGGCGATCAGTGAGCAAGCCGCACAGATCTGGAAAGACGGTACAGGACAGGATTATCTGGTTTATGATCCAAAGGCCCAGCTGGCAATACATCTCATTTATGATGAACGTCAAATCGAGAGTGAACAACGTCGGGAACATTTAAGTCAGCTTGAATCCAATCAGCAACGCTGGCGAGAGAAAAAGAAATCCTTAGATCAGGTTGAACAGGAAATTCTTCAAAGCCGGCAATTTTTAGGCTTAAAACAGCAACAATTAAATCAGCAAATTCAGGCCTATCAGCAAGCACAGCAACAGGCTCGGCAGAATCCGGCGGTATTCGCCAATCCAGCTGATCTTCAACAGCGACAACAGGCGTTGCAGCAAAATGTACAGTCGCTTAAACAGGAAATAGACCAGTACAATCAGAAGATTCAGCAGCTCAATCAGCAAATAGATGAGCTTAATTCACTGGACCAGCAATTGAATGCATCCGTTGACCAATATAAACAACGTTTTAAGCCACATTTATTCCATAAAGGCTTATTTAATGGCAAACAGATTCTGATTTATGAATTTGAATCTGAGGATGATCTACGTTTAACGCTAGCGCATGAATTCGGGCATGCCTTAGGCCTACAACATACTGATGATCCACATGCATTGATGCATCCGATTATGAAAGATCAGGATAGGGCGCATTTTCGCCTTACTGAAGCAGATTTAAGTCTGTTAAAGGCCAGATAAGTAGAGAAAATAAAACCCTTCCAGAATGAGCAATCATTCACATTTTGCTCAAAATACGCCTCGACATTAAATGTCACAAAGCAGCAATTTTTTATCAAAAATTAGAAAAAATTGCCAATTTATCAATATTTTACAAAAGTTAACAATCAAGGCTTTTATCGCTATTTATACAGCTGTTCCGTGCTTAATAAATTTAATCTTTTGATTCTCTTGGTATTATGAACAAAAAACAGACAAGCTGCTGATTTTACGATTGTGTAAATTATTCGATTTATTTTTTTATTTATTAGAAAAAAATCACACTTTTTAGTTTTATTTATTAAATAGATAGCGTTTTGACCTGAATCAAATACTGCTCAAAAATAAGCCTTATTTAGGGGAGTTTGGCTTATGCGTATTATGAATATGGTGATGCTTGCAGTATATTTCTGTACGCTCTCCCCTCACCTTAGCTATGCCCAGACCAATATCAATCCGGTTAATCCGCATCAGCATCAAACCATCAAAAAAACACTGCATTATCGTATTGCGGATATTGATCCACGCTTTCATTTAAGTCAGCAACAGGTGCTTGAACTGACGCAGCAAGCAGCCAAAATCTGGGAACATGAAACAGGCCAGCAAAATTTTATCTATGATCCAGAGGCGGAATTTAGTATCAATCTGGTTTTTGATGAACGTCAACAACGCAGTACAGATCGCGTGCAGAGCCTGCAACAACTGCAGCAAGACCAGCAACAATGGCATAAACAGAATCAACAATTACAGCAGGTCAAGGCGGATATTCAGCAAAATTCGGCCTTGATTGCCGATAAACAGGCACAACTTAACGCACAATTTCAGCAATATAATCAGGATGTGCAGCGCTTTAACCAGCAGCGCTCTTCTTCAAAAGTTCTGGCGGATCAACTGGCACAACGACAAACTGCCTTACAGCAGCAAGCTTTAGCTTTGCAACAGGATATTCAGCGACATAATCAACGTAGCCGAGAACTTAATCAGGACATTCAGGCTTTAAATCAAGGTAATCAGCAACTGGTGGCTTCTGCCAATCAGTTTAATCAGATCTTTCAACCCCGTCTGTTCCACAAAGGCCATTTTGATGGCAAACACATCATGATTTATGAATTTTCATCCACACATGACCTACGCTTAACGCTGGCGCATGAGTTTGGGCATACCTTAGGTTTTGCGCATACCGATGATCCAAGCTCTTTGATGTACCCGATTATTCAACAACAGAACCTGCAAAAGTTCGCATTAACCGATTCTGATAAAGACCTGGTGAAAGCCATGTATTAATTATTCCCCCAATTTGGTAACGATTGAGGCACCACTAGACTCATTGTCTATTTTTCAATCAGTTAAATTTTGGCTTTTATGTGAAAAATAAAATAATTTTATATCCTTTATTTTATGCTTTGCCTAGTTTAGAAACGCTCTTTAGATGAGTACACATGAGAAAAGGATAAAAATTAAACACCTGTTCTGATTTTATTTTTTATTCACTTTAGCTGCAAACTTGCTCTATTCCGCTATATTTTACTTACTTTTTTCTACATCTGTATTTTTATTCATTTTCTAGAAATATCTTCCCAAATTCTCACCCTTCACTCAATTGATCCATTTGACTCCCTGTTTAAACTGATTAAAATGCGACCTTTTTCAAGCTTTATCTCCCTTTATGCGTTGTTTTTCTCATTTATTGGCTACATGTGTGTTCATGCTGGTCTCAGCGCCAGCTTTTGCCCAAATTTCGTCAAATGCCCCTCAAACACAAGTCCGTTATAGCAGCGAGCATCCTCTACACTACCGGATTGCCGATCTGGATCCACGTCTCAATATCACGCAACCACAAATGATTGAGTTAAGCCAACAGGCGGCTGCCATCTGGGCAAAAGATACCGGACAACAGTATTTTGTCTATGATCCAGAAGCCGAGTTTGTCATTCATTTGGTATTTGATCAGCGTCAAGTACGCAGCATGAAACGCTCGGAAAATCTGAACCAGCTTGAGCAGGAACAACAGCATTGGTTAGCGCAAAATCAGCAATTACAGCGTCTAAAACAAAGCGTCGCTGACTCCAGGACTCGACTCGAATTACAAAAGATTGAATATCAAAATAATCAGCAAAAGTATCAGCAGGCCCTGCAAAATCTGAAAGCCTCTGCTCAAAACCCAAAGCAAGTTGCGCGACTGCAGCAACAACAACACACCCTGCAACAGCAAGCGAGTGATTTACAGACCAAAATTGCTGAGCATAATCAGCTGGTCCAACAATTCAATGCGCAAACAGAGCAATCGAAACAGCTCTACCAACAATTGACTGAATCCGTAGCAGCATTTAACCAGACCTTTAAACCTCAGCTCCTGCATAAAGGTCAGTTTCATGGTCAACAGATTTTTATTTATGAATTTTCATCCATGGACGACTTACGCCTAACACTCGCGCATGAATTTGGGCATGCTTTAGGCCTAAAACATACTCAAGATCCGAAATCCTTAATGTATCCACGCATCAAAGAGCAGAATGCAAAAGATTTTCAGCTGACGGATACCGATCTGGAATTATTGGGTTTTTCTCGAGCACCTTAATCCCTATAAAATATAGGTGTTTTATCCATTATCGCTTGCTTAATAACAAGAATGGGTCGATTCTTTGGATTTATTCATGTTATTGTGGATGAAAACATCATATTTATCTTAATGGAGATCGGCATGAGTTATTATCATATCTTAATTGAAGTGAACGACCACATCAGTACGATTGAGCAGACTCGTGATATCGAATTCTTAAATATTGAAGATATTAGCCCCTTTCTCCATTCCATTTTGATTCCCTATTTTAACGAGCAAGAAGTTGAGCTGGAAGATGAAAATGTCGCCTATGACGAGATTTTACATCTGGAAGTCAAACAGACCTTATTACCCATCGAACATCTGGTTGAAGAAGAACAAAAGCAACTCCCGAGCGATACAGATGTGACCATTACTGCTTATGAAATTTTTAATGACCGTGATTTAAGTCAGGATGTAACTGCAGTGATTTTTGATATTTTAGAAGCCGTTAAACTCGATCCTGCCCCTTAATATAAAAAAGGTCTGCATATAGCAGACCTTTTTTTAATGCATCAATTATTGCATCATTTGTTTGGCTTGTTCCTGACGGAAAGCGCGTAAAATCTGCTGCCCTGCACGTCCGGTTGGATTTAAGCCTAAACGGGTTTGCTCCTGGCGAATAGCCTGACGGCTTTTATCACCAATCAATCCATCCACAGTCCCAATATCATAACCGCGTTGTACTAAAAACTGTTGAATTTCACGACGTTCCGCACGTGAAGTACCTGGATCATCGGTTGGCCATGAAGTTAAGAATGGTGTACCACCACGTAAACGATCCGATAAATGGGCAATGGCTAAACCATAGCTTTCAGCCGCGTTATAGCTGTAAATCGCGTCAAAGTTCTTAAATACCAGGAACACGGGACCATTGGCACCCGCTGGAGAAATCAGTCCTGCCGGGGTACTGCCGGATAAATTACCTTGAATCAATGCGGTACCGTCGGCCCGGGTCACACCTTGGGCAATCCAGCTATTTAATGGCTTTTTATTACGGCGACTTTCACCTGAAATCGACATGCCTTGCGGGATTTTGACTTCAAAGCCCCATGGCATACCGGTTTGCCACCCTGCCCGTTTTAAGAAGTTTGCTGTTGAAGCCAGAGCATCCGTGGTACTAGAAACCAGATCACGACGGCCATCACCATCAAAATCAACCGCTAAACGTTCATAAGTCGATGGCATAAACTGGGTATGACCAAAAGCCCCAGCCCATGAACCGTACAGCTGATCCTGAGTTAAATCACCGCGCTGTAAAATACGCATGGTGGCAAAAAACTCGCCACGGAAATAACTTTGACGGCGACCTTCACAACTTAATGTTCCTAAAGCCTGTAATAAAGGATATTTACCGGAAATATCACCATAATTACTTTCCACTCCCCACACGGCCACAACCGTTTCCGCAGGAACACCATAGGCCTGTTCGACACGGTTCAATACTGCACGGTGCTGATTTAATTTTTGCTGCCCTGCCTGAACGCGCTCGTTATCCACAAGGCCAGACAAATAATCCCAGATCGGTGTCGAAAATTCAGGCTGATAATTTAATTTATCAATCACGGAATAATCCGGGGTTAAATTTTGGGTATAGCGATCATAAGTCGCGCCAGAAACACCGGATGCGATGGCCTGCGAACGCAAATTGGCAATACAGCCCTGAAAATTAGAATTGGGCGTATAATTGCTGGTGACAGCTGCGGTCGTAGCTGGTGTAGAAACGGCTGCACCATTAATCACCAGCTCGGCATGCGCCTGATTGAAAAAAGTAAATAAGGCAGTGCCTAGAAAAAAAGAAAAATGACGTTTCATGACTGAACCAAAACTTTTGAATTTAAATTTCCTCTCCACCTTAACACGCTCTATGAAGATGTATAGTTTGGAAACGTAACTTTGAATTCATTTCTCGGTTTTTAAATTTAAAACCCTGCTTTTAAATTCATAATTCAGGCTTTATTTTAAATTTAAAAGTTATCAACAAGTCTAATTTAAATTCAAAAATACCATAATGGATAACTTGAGCATTTAAATTTAAAAAACTTATCCACTTTTAAATTCATTTCTTCGATTTAAACAGTACATGATGCGAACAAAACACCCAGAAGACGCTAAGCTTATATTTTTCAGCTTGTTATTCCAGGTAAAATAGATATCCACAGCCCTTGATTTAAATTTAAAAACCCACTCTGACCTTAACTTTTAAATTTAAAACAGGCGCTCTTTTTTGAATTTAAAATACAGAACAACTTATCCACCGCATATTTAAATTCAAATTACCCCCATAATTTTAAATTCAAAATACCGAAAACAAGTTATCCACAACAGCTCAACTTTATTATTTTAAATTTAAAAACAGCGCAGAATGAAAAAAGCGATCCGAAGATCGCTTTTTTTGAGCTATTGTGGATAAGTTTAGAGGGTCATATCTGCGGTTAATGCCAATGGTACAGGTAAAATTTGCGCCAATTGACGGCATAAAGCGGTTAAATCATCTGAATGATTCGGCATCAAGGTAATATGTCCCAGCTTACGACCTGTACGCTCAGACTTATTATAGAGATGTAAATGTGCACCGTTCAGGGCCAAAACATCTTCAGATTTTGGATGCTGGCCAATAATATTGATCATCACCGTTGGACGAATCACTTCCGTTGAACCTAAAGGTAAACCGGCAACCGCACGAATATGGTTCTCAAATTGCGAGCAAATCGCACCTTCAATCGACCAGTGACCTGAATTATGTACACGACATGCCATTTCATTGGCATAAAGACCTTGCTCGGTTACAAACAATTCAAGTGTAAGCACGCCGACATAATTCAAGTGCTTTAACAAACGGGTAATATAATCTTGTGCCACGGGCTGTAAATCGACGCTATTTGGCGCTGGTACAATCGAATGGGACAAGATGCCATTATGATGATGGTTTTCTGCCAGCGCCCAGGTTTTCACATCGCCGTTTTGTCCACGCACCGCAATAATTGAGACTTCACGACTGAATTTAACAAAGCTTTCAGCGATCAGGCTTTTTGCAGGACCAAGTTCAGCCCAAGCCGTGTCGATCTGATCTTCAGTACGTAATACGAACTGACCTTTACCATCATAGCCACCTGTTACGGTTTTTAAGACTATCGGTAAGCCAAGATCAGCAACCGCCTGTTTTAAGCTCTCTAAGCTATCCACAGCACGATACGGCGCAACAGGAATGTTTAACTCATCAAATAAACTTTTCTCAGCCAAACGATTTTGTGCAGTCGCTAACGCAAGGCGAGGTGGGTGTAGGGTTTTGCTTTGAGTTAAAACATCTACATCAGCAACAGGCGTATTTTCAAATTCAAGACTAAATACATCCGCACTGGCAATGAAATCTTGCAAGCCTTGCGGATTTTGGCTAGAAAATACCGGACCTAAAATTGCAGCAGGGCAATCCATTTCTGCCTCAAAGAAGGTGCATTGAATATTCAGTGGCAATGCCGCTTGCGCCATCATACGTCCAAGCTGTCCGCCACCAAAAATACCGATGGTTTTATGCATGACCAGCTCCGTTATACTTGACCAGGAATGTTATTGCTCGATACTTTTTCTGTTTGTGCAGTACGGAAATCCGCTACATTTTGAGCGATGTCTGGACGAGTTAAGCCTAAAATCTGCGCTGCCATAATCGCTGCATTAGTCGCACCAGCCTGACCAATCGCCAAAGTACCTACCGCAATACCTGCTGGCATTTGCACGATTGAAAGCAATGAATCGACACCATTTAAAATCGATGATTTAACCGGTACGCCCAGTACAGGTAAATCAGTTTTAGCCGCACACATCCCCGGTAAGTGTGCCGCACCACCAGCGCCTGCAATAATCACCTGAATACCACGATCACGAGCTGTTTCAGCATATTCAAACAAACGATCCGGGGTACGGTGCGCAGAAACCACTTCAGCTTCAAAAGGAACACCCAACTGTTTGAGCATGTTAGCGGTATGTTCAAGGGTTGCCCAATCTGATTGAGAACCCATGATAATTCCGACTAAAGGTTGGCTATCTGTTGCGACCGCATTCATTGGCTTTTCCAAAACATGATAAAAATAGAGAAGTATCTCGACTTACGCCAAGCACGAAGGAATAAATTGGCAAATATTATAGCGGTTTTTTCAAGCATCCCCAACAAAAGAACGCGTGAACTGCTTCACGAAAATTAGCTCTGGTTACGAAATACAAAATAGACACAACCCATTAAACACAGCATTGCCCAGATATAGTCCAGCTTAAACGGCTGTTTAAAGACAAAAATCATAAAGGGCACAAACACCATTAATGTCACCACTTCCTGGGTAATCTTCATTTCCCCCAGACTCCAGCCATGCTGGTTGAGCAACTTGGTGGCAGGAATCATAAAACTGTATTCCAGCAGGGCAATACACCAGCTAAACAGGATCGCTTGCCAGAGCGGCGCATCATGCAGGATTTTCAGATGTCCATACCATGCCAAGGTCATAAAACAGTTGGAAATAATCAACAAACATAACGCTAAAAGAGTAGGGCTCAACATAATGTGCTGGTATCCAGATCAAGGGTGAATCGCAGAAAAGATATGCTTGTAAAAACCCTGAAATTTTAGCATTCATCTGCAGAATTAGAACTAAACAACAACAACGAATTTTGACTATCTTTTCCATGCAAGCCTTGCTATCGTTGCGTTTGATTTTTATTGATAACGACAATCATACATACGATATCAGTGCTGTATGAAGAGCAGTGGAGAAGGCGCGTTATGCATCTGCATATTTTGGGTATTTGTGGCACATTTATGGGGTCTTTGGCTCTACTCGCACGAGATTTAGGACATAAAGTCACAGGTTCAGATGCCAATGTTTATCCACCTATGTCAACTCAACTCGAAAATGCGGGTATTGAACTGATGCAGGGCTATGACCGTAGCCATTTACAGCCGCATCCTGATCTGGTGATTGTCGGTAATGCCATGAAACGCGGCATTGATGCGATTGAATATATGCTGAATGAAGGTCTGCCTTATATTTCTGGCCCACAATTTCTGGCAGATCATGTGCTACAAGGCAAACATGTACTCGGTGTCGCAGGTACACATGGTAAAACCACTACCACGACTATGCTGGCCTGGGTACTGGATCAGGCGGGTTTAAATCCAGGTTTCTTGATCGGCGGCGTACCGCTTGGTTTTAGTGAAAGTGCACGTTTAGGTGGTGGTCAATATTTCTGTGTTGAAGCGGATGAATATGATTCTGCATTCTTCGACAAGCGTTCTAAGTTCGTTCACTATCATCCTAAAACCGCGATTTTAAACAACCTTGAATTTGATCACGCCGACATTTTCGATGATCTTGCTGCGATTCAAAAACAGTTCCATCATTTAGTCCGTACCATTCCAAGTGAAGGTCGTATTATTGCGCCCATTACTGAAACCAATATTGATGAAGTCTTAGAGCAGGGCTGCTGGACACCAGTGATTCGTACCAGTCTAGAGCCAAATGCACAAGCCGCGTTATCTGCTGAGTTGATCAGTGCGGATGGTAGCCACTTTAAAGTGCTTGAACAGGGCAAGGTCGTGGGTGAGGTGAAATGGAACATGACCGGACAACATAGCGTTGCCAATGCCTTAGCGACCATTGCTGCTGCACAACACGTAGGTGTTCGCCTTGAACAGGCCTGTGAAGCCTTATCCAACTTCGGTGGGGTAAAACGCCGTATGGAGCTGTTAGGGACAGTGCGTGGCATCGAAGTCTATGATGACTTTGCCCATCACCCAACTGCCATTGAAACCACACTGGACGGCGCACGTAAACGCTTAGGTGAACGTAAACTTTGGGCGATCATTGAACCACGTTCAAATACCATGCGTATGGGCAGCCATAAAGATGGTCTGGCACATTCAGCGCGTTTAGCGGATGAAGTGATCTGGTATCAACCTGAAGGTCTGGATTGGGATTTGCAACCGGTGATTGCAGCATCAGCAAACAAAGCAGAAGTCAGCCGTTCATTGGATGAGATCATTGCCCGTGTGGTGAATGAAGCAGGTGAGGGGGATGCTGTGGTGATCATGTCCAATGGCGGTTTTGGTGGTTTACACCAAAAGTTAATTACGGCTTTGTCTTAATCTAGCTCATAGCCTACTTCATCATCTAATCTTGTCACAGTATTCACTATCGTGACAGGCGGCATGGATGCCGCTAGTTGAGCAGGGGTAACATGGATGTACCCTCTGCTCAACAAAGGATTTTTGTTACTTTTCATCCCTGAAAAGTAAGGAAACGCCTATCCCCAAACAACTCGACTATTCAGCCTATATGAGGCTGTGAAAATATTGCTGAATAAACATCTGTGTCCATGCATTTTAAATTGCCATCAACTCAGTTTATTCACCAGTTTTAATGGCAAAATCTTCATTGCTATGCCCATTGGCAACCATGGCCATTGTGGCACATACGCCTTTACAGGCTCTTTTTCAATGGCTTTCACCAAAGCCTTGCTTCCTGTCTTCTCATCCACTTCAAACGGCAGTTTCTTGGCGCCTTCATTCAATTCAGTACGAATATAACCCGGGAAAATCGTCGACACTTTAATAGGTGTACCCAGCAATTCCGCACGGATACCCTCAGCCAAATGCGCCACCGCTGCTTTACTGGCCGCATAGGTCGATAAATGCTTCGGTAAACCACGCATGGCACTCATCGAGGAAATCACTACCAAATGACCTTGGTTTTGTGCTCGAAAAATCTCAACTGCCGCTTCGCATTGTGCTAAGGCAGAAATAAAATTGGTCTCCGCCGTAGCACGATTCACTTCAAAATGTCCTTTCCCAATACGGCGACCATCACCGACACCTGCATTGACAATAATGCGGTCAATACTGCCGAATTCTTGCTGAAAGGCTTTAAATACGGTAAACACATTATCGTAATGGGTCACATCCAGGGTCTTGATCTTGACCTGAACGGAAAACTGGCTTTGCAACTCCTGTTGTAGGGCTTCCAGACGCTCTAAACGTCGTGCGCAAAGCGCCAGATTGTAGCCTTTGGCAGCAAATTCACGCGCCATACCTGCGCCTAAACCCGAACTTGCACCTGTAATTAAAATTGTCTTTGCCATTTCCGTCACCTATTCTTGTTTAAATCCATGTAAGAAGTTCTGCATCATGTGTTTTTAAATAATGATGTTCATTAAAACTCAGTAATTGCAAGCGACCATCCACCCAGCGCAGCGTCGTAATACTAGCATTGGCAATTGACCAGTTCAGCGCAAAGATCTGTTTCGCATCCAAGTCCAACACCTTGCCGACCGCCACTGAAATGACACCACCTGAGCTGAATACCACCGCCTGACGCTGCTGTGTGGCATCAAGCTGCTGACACAGGCCATGCAATGCACTTTCTACACGGCTTTGGAAACCTAACCAGGTCTCATGATATTCATGGTCATATTGCTCTCCAATCCAGCGTTCAATCGCCCCATCAAAGATTTTCGCCAGATAGGCACGTGGGTTCGCAACCTGTGCGACATCCTGTTTGAGTAATTCAGGCTGATTAAAGCGGGGTTCGTATTGAGCAAATACATGCTGATGATCAAACTCATTCCAGCAGGATTCAGTGTGAATCGGTACCTCTGCAAAACCTTGCGCTAAAGCGAGTTGCGCGGTTTGTTGATGGCGCTGCATTGAACCGGCCACCACCAAAGGAGAGGATTTTAAAGTCTTGCTGAGAAAATCACCCGCTGCCTGTGCCTGTTGTTCACCTTTGGCAGAGAGCAGGTCATAACTGGCCGCCCCAAAGGAGGCCTGCCCATGTCGTACCAGATATATGGTGCTCATGCTGTTAAAATTTCCTTCAGTTTTGCGCCATATTCAGGAATTAATTGCTGGGCTTGTGTATTGTCCTGTGCAATCAATTTTAGGGCACGAATATGCAGGGCATGAATCAGAATCCAGAAGTCTTTAAAGGCTGGATTATCGGTTTGCTGATGGTAATAACGGTAATAGATCTGCTGCGCGATCACGGCTAGGCGGAACAGACCAAACACTTCATAAAATGCCCAGTTATCAGGCTTCAACCCTGTTTTTTCCAGATAGTAATCCACCACTTGCTGACGCGTCAGCATGCCTTTCAGATTGGTCGGCTGACGGCGACTGGATTTCATCAAGGCATCGTCATCGTCCTGAATCCAGTAAGCGAGGGCACTGCCCAAATCCATTAACGGATCACCCAAGGTCGCCATTTCCCAGTCCAGTACCCCAATCACCTGAGTCGGTTGCTGTGGATCTAAAATGACATTATCAAAACGCCAGTCATTATGAATTACACAGGTTTTAGAATCGGCCGGAATATGTTGTTGCAACCATTCCCGCACAAACGCGAAATCAGGTACATTCGGTGTCAAAGCCTTGCTATAACGTGCATCCCAACCTTCGACCTGACGGCGGCAATAGCCTTCGCCTTTACCCAATTTTTCCAGCGTTGTACCTTGATAAGGCACTTGATGCAGTTCAATCAACTTATCCAGCACATTCAGGCACAGTTGCTGGACTTGCGGTTCATCCAGCTGTAATTCTTTGGGTAAATTGGCACGTGGAATAATGCCTCCAATCCGCTTCATCACATAGAAATCACAACCGATCACGCTCTCATCCTGACACAGCGCGATCATTTCAGGCAGCACAGGATAGAAGGGTGCCAGATACTTCTGCACATTGTATTCACGTGCCATATCATGCGCTGATTTGGCCTTGGTGCCTTTCGGTGGACGGCGTAGGATCAGATCAGCATTGTCATACTCTAAACGGTAAGTCCAGTTAGATGCGCCACCTGAATATTGGGTGACTTTTGCCTGTCCTTGCACATTCACACCCTGATTTTTTAACCATGTTTCAACTGCTGCAATATCCAGTTCCTCACCATGACGAACCTGACCGCCCATATCAATTACTGTCATTTGCTTTTATCCTTATCCACGACCATAGCCACGTTTTTTGAGTTCTAATTTGGCAATCATGCCTTTATGGACTTCGTCAGGTCCATCGGCCAAACGTAAACTTCGCGCCTGAGTAAAGAAAGCCGTTAACGGTGTATCACGGGAAACACCTTCGCCACCGTGGATCTGAATCGCCATATCCACCACATTTTGCAAGACTGTTGGCGCGACCACTTTAATGGCCGAAATTTCAGTTAATGCCGCCATATTGCCTTGCGTATCCATCTTATAGGCAGCGTATAAGGTCAATAAACGCGCCTGATCGATCTGCACACGCGCATCTGCAACGCGTTCCAGATTGCCACCCAGCTTGAGCAGTTCTTTGCCAAATGCCTTGCGCGACATGCCACGGTCGATCATCAGTTCAAGCGCTTTCTCTGCCGCGCCAACACAGCGCATACAATGATGAATACGCCCAGGCCCTAAACGGCCTTGCGCAATTTCAAAGCCTTGTCCTGCACCACCAATGAAGTTGCTGACTGGCACACGCACATTGTCGAAGCTGACCTGTCCATGCCCATGCGGTGCATCGTAATCGCCAAACACAGGCAACATACGTTCAATGGTCACACCTGCGGTATTCACCGGTACCAGTACCATAGAATGCTGGTGATGACGGTCTTTGCTTGGGTCCGGCGTATAGGCCATAAAAATAATGATTTTGGCATTGGGATCACCTAAACCGGATGACCACCATTTGCGTCCATTCAAGACGATTTCATCACCCTCTACCACCGCAGTGGCCTGCATATTGGTCGCATCACTGGATGCCACCGCAGGCTCGGTCATACAGAACACGGAACGAATTTCACCCTTGAGTAGCGGTTGTAGCCATTGCTGTTTTTGCGCATCGCTACCATAGCGCCACAATACTTCCATATTGCCGCTATCGGGTGCATTACAGTTAAATACCGTCGGCGCAAGCAGGCTACGTCCCGTCAGTTCGGCAATATGTGCATATTCCTGAACTGATAAGCCTGCACCAAGCTCGGCATCAGGTAAAAACATGTTCCATAAGCCTGCTGCTTTGGCTTTGTCTTTCAATTGTTGTAATTGTTCAGGCCATTGCCATTGGGTCCAGTCACCATCGACATTAAGGCGATGTACCTCATCCCAGAATGCTTTTTCAACGGGTTCAATTTCTTGTTGGATAAACGCTTGCGTACGTGCAATAAAATCCTGTGCACGCGCTGATAATGCAAACATCCTGTTCTCCCTCAATCTAAAATTTGGCGAAAGCTGATTCGCTGCTTTACATCACCATAAGCGAAAATTTATTATGAATGAAATGATTTTATTTTATTCAAAACTATGAATCAGATTCATAATGGCAATCTACTGGAAGTCGGGCACTTTCATCGTATCGATATTAATTTATATCCGCTTTTTATTGCGATTTTTGAACAGAAGAGCATTTCTAAAGCGGCACAATTGCTGTGTATCAGCCAGTCTGCGGTGAGTCATGCCTTGCAACGCTTGCGTAGCCAGCTTGGCGATGAGTTATTCGTGCGCAGCGGTCAAAAAATGCTGCCTACTCCGTATGCCGAGCAAATTTACCAGCCCATTCAAACCGCGTTATTGACGATCCAGAGTATTGCCGTACCGCAACAGGACTTTGTGCCTGATATGTTGCACAGCTTAAAAATCGCCATTCATGACGAAATTGAGCCGATTATTTTTCCGCAGCTGGTACATCATTTTGCGCAACTGAATCTGGACATCCAGTTCCTGAGCTCCAAACTGGATCGTAAAAACATGCTGGCGGATCTTTCTGCCCAACAGATTGATTTTGTCATTGATCTGGTGCAACCATATCAAGCCAGTTTACAGTTTGAAAATCTGATTGAAGACCATTTTGTGGTGTGTACCCAGCAGGCCAATATGGATTTATCGCTGTATTTGTCTTCACCGCATATTGGTGTGTCTTCACGGCGTACCGGGATTCTACTCGAGGATATCTATCTCAATCGGCAGCAATTATCCCGCCAGATTTTCCTGCGTTGTCAGCACTATGCAACGGCATTACAGATATTGAATCATTATCCCGATGCCATTCTGACCATTCCGCAAAGCATCCTCAAGCATTTGCATTATTCCCAAGCCTTACATATCCATCCTTTGCCAATCGAGCTACCTCAAATCAATATGGGTATGTATTGGCATGAAAACGTGAAACATCATCCACGCCATCAATTTTTACGCACGGAAATCCTGAAAATTTTTTAGACCTTCATTGCTGATGAATATTTGCACATTGTCTAAAAATATGTAATTCTATACTCATATTTGGATATGAATATCCATACAGAATAAGTTGACAAGGGGAGTAGCCTCCTCCAGACCTAAGCGCTGAATGCCTTAGGTGTCAGAGCTTCGTCATTACACTTTGCAAAAAGTCGGACTCTGAGCATCACAATCCATCGTGGTGTAGGCAAGACCTTGATCATGTTGAAACAGATGTATTAATTCATCTGGCAACTGGTCGAGGTTTTTTTATGTCCATTTGCCAGATAGGGAGTTGTGATGGAAACTATCGGTAATTTATGGCTCTATGTCGCATTCTTCGGTCTCGTTACCGTGATGCTACTGGTCGACTTTTTAGGCTTTAAGCAAAAACAAAACCAGGACGTGCCGATCAGACAGGCCGCCTACTGGAGTATTGCCTGGGTCAGTGTTGCAGTGATTTTTGGTGGCGGATTATGGTTTTATCTACAGCAAACCGTAGGTGCGACCATTGCCAACCAGAAAACCATGGAATACTTCGCAGGTTATCTACTGGAAAAATCGCTGGCAATTGATAACGTCTTTGTCTGGTTAATGATTTTCGCAGCCTTTGCGATCCCGCCTGCATATCAACGTAAAATCCTGCTTTACGGCGTACTCGGTGCAATTATTCTGCGAACCATTTTTATCTTTATTGGTGCGTGGTTTGTGCAAGAATTCTCTTGGGTGTTATATATCTTCGGTGCCTTCCTGGTCTACACCGGCTTTAAATTCCTGAAAGGTCAGGATGAAGAAGACACCAATATTGAAGATATCAAGTTACTGAAATGGTTACGCAAACACATGCGTATCACACCACAGCTTGAAGGCAACAATTTCTTCGTTCGCCAGAATGGTGTGTTATGGGCAACCCCCTTATTTTTAGTTTTGATTTTGGTTGAAGCCTCTGACGTGATCTTTGCGGTGGATTCCATTCCTGCAATTTTCGCCGTGACCAGTGATCCGTTCATTGTTTTAACCGCAAACTTAATGGCGATTTTGGGTTTACGTGCGATGTTCTTCTTATTGGCAGGTGCGGCGTCGAAAATGCATTACTTGCCGTATGGTTTGGGCATCATATTACTGTTCATTGGTGCAAAAATGTTATTGCTCGACGTATTCCACATGCCAATCTGGATTTCGTTAGGCTTTATCGTCTTGGTATTAGGTATCACCGCTTATCTGTCGTTACGACACAATAAGCGACAAGCGCAATAACTCGTTGGATATAGAAAGGGTCTGCATTGCAGGTCCTTTTTTATCATGACCTAATTTTTAAAAGCAGTCTTTAATAAAAGAGGGATGTGAACCCAGCTTGATAGGAATCATATTCATATCATCAAAGGTTGAGTTGAAAATTTCATTTCGAGCTTTATTCACCTTAATCCGTCCAGCTGATCGGGTAGCATCTGGCTGTTTTTCAGCGATGTTAATTTGGATAATTTCTTCACTGTTATCTGTCGCTTGAAAATCAAAGCTCAAACGCTCTTTTGCAATATCATCCAGCTTAAAATTGCCTTTGCTAATATCTATTAACTGAGCTTGGCATTCAGAACTATGCTTAAACGTGCTTTGATAGGTTTCGTTGTGAGAACTGCATGCCGAAATTGTGCATGCCAATAAAATAAATAACCCTGTTTTTTTCATAAATTTTCTCTTGATTTTTAAACTCTAAATGACAACAAAGTGAATGTGCACTTGATTATAGCTTTCATAAGCACTGCCAGACGAATGAAATAATATGATTCAGAACACATCCAGCTCTTCAAATATTCATCTACTGTTCTCAAACACACTTCTTTTTATTGAAAATATAGATACAGCGTCGCTGAAGACACAATCAAATGACTCAAACTACTGCTCACATTTATATACCTTTTAAGCGCATTAATTAGCCGAATAATCCAGTAAATTTGGCAAAATCAGGTACAATCAACCGAAAAAAGTAAAATTGTAGGTTGTTATGACTTTGGCTACTCCAACCACGGTAATTCGTGGTCGCTTCTTAGATATTCAAAAGACCGTTTCTCAAGCCACTGAAATTGCCGATCAAGTCCGTTATATTGAAGACGGCGTAATGATCACTGAACAAGGTAAAATTCGCTGGTTTGGCACGTGGAACGACGCTCAAGCCCATCTTCCTGCAAACGTTGAAATCCAGCATTATCCAGAACAATTGATCATCCCGGGCATGATCGACACGCATATCCATTTCCCACAAACGGAAATGGTCGGTGCTTACGGCGAACAATTATTAAGCTGGCTCAACACCTATACCTTCCCGACTGAAATTCAGTTTAAAGACAAAGCTTATGCCCAAGAGATAGCCCAGTTTTTTGTCAATGAATTGCTTAAAAACGGGACCACTACCGCGTTGGTGTTCTGTACGGTACATCCTGAATCTGTGGATGCTTTATTTGAAGCCGCAGCACAGCACCAGATGCGTTTAATTGCCGGGAAGGTGATGATGGATCGTCATGCACCAGAAGCATTGTGTGATACCGCACAGAGTGCCTATGATGATTCTAAGGCGCTGATTGAGAAGTGGCATGGACAGGGCCGTGCTTTATACGCGATTACACCACGTTTTGCGCCAACGTCTACTCCCGAACAACTGGAACAAGCAGGCCAGCTCAAAGCACAATATCCGGATGTTTATGTACATACCCATTTAAGTGAAAACAAAGATGAAATCGCATGGGTAAAAGAGCTGTTCCCTGAGCAGGACGGCTATCTGGATGTGTATCATCATTATGGCTTAACCGGTCAACGTTCTGTATTTGCGCATTGCGTCCATCTGGAAGATGCAGAATGGAAATGTATGCATGAAACCGACTCTGCGATTGCCTTCTGTCCAACTTCAAACCTGTTCTTGGGCAGTGGTTTGTTCCCGTTACAAAAGACCTGGGAACAGCAAGTAAAAGTCGGTTTAGGCACGGATGTTGGGGCTGGGACCTCATTTAGTCTGTTGCAGACCGTGAATGAAGCGTACAAAGTTCAACAGTTACAAGGCGATAAACTCTCTGCTTTTGAATCGCTGTATCACGCCACACTCGGTGGGGCGAAAGCGCTGGATCTGGATGAGAAACTCGGTAACTTTAATATCGGTAAAGAAGCTGATTTCGTGGTCTTGAATACCCAGCCAACCGCGTTACAACAACTGCGTCAGTCACGTTCAAAATCGGTTGAAGATAGCCTGTTTGCTTTATTCACCATGGGCGATGACCGAAATATTGAGGCAACCTATATCTATGGACAAAAAGCCTATAGCCAAAACTAAATTTTTAAATAAACAGAGACTTGGCTTACTCTGTATTGCGATTGGATGTGCAGTTCTGCTGAAACGGGACAGCTCGTCTGCTCAAAATGAAACACATTCTTCGTCATCAAAAGGTGCATGAAAAGTGATTTTGTTTTAAAATTGCCAGATTAGCTCAAGATTTCGAGGTGTTGCAGGTCAACACCTTTTTTATTTTCCCGTTTTTAAGTTTTAGGAATCTACCGATGACCATTGCAATGCGCATTATGATTTCAAGTGAAGAGATTCAAGCCAAAGTGAAAGAACTGGGCGACAAGATCAATGCACACTATGCTCAAAGTGATAAAGAACTGGTACTGATCGGCTTATTACGTGGTTCAGTCATTTTTATGGCAGATTTATGCCGTGCCATCGACAAACCACATGAACTCGATTTTATGACCGTGTCTAGTTATGGTGGTGGAACCGTTTCCTCTCGTGATGTCAAAATTTTAAAAGATCTTGATGGCGAAATTCACGGTAAAGATGTACTTGTGGTCGAAGATATTATCGACTCAGGTAATACCCTCAGCAAAGTAGTTGAAATGCTGAAAACCCGTAATCCAAACTCAATTGAGTTATGTACTTTAGTCAGCAAGCCGTCACGCCGTGAAATTCCTTTGGACGTGAAATTCCTGGGCTTTGAAGTCGAAGACCGCTTTATTGTCGGCTATGGCCTCGACTTTGATCAAAAATATCGTCACTTGCCATTTATTGGTGAAATCGGGATTTAATCCAATCCTGCGGTTAACGGTCTCGTTCCTACCTTGTCTTGTGCTCAGATCAACTGTCGAATGCTTTGGTCTGAGTAATGCATCTAAAGCTGCTTTTTCAGCCGTGCTTTAATCAAAACCCGCTAAATCCAGCACAAAAATACGACATAACTCAGTAATCCACTACAGACAAAGTTTGTCGGTATAAAGCAGGATAGTAATAAATATCACTGTTAAAACAAGGAGAAAGACAATGTGGTCTCTAATTGTGGCAATCGTCGTTGGTTTTTTTGCTGGTTTAATTGCACGTGCTTTACATCCGGGTGAAGATAAAGCAGGCTTTATTGTAACCACCTTACTGGGTATCGCAGGTTCACTCTTGGCAACCTACGGTGGTCGCTTGCTCGGTCTATATGGTGAAAATTCGGCAGCTGGTTTCATTGCCTCTGTGATTGGTGCGATCATTATTTTGTTTATCTACAATCTGGTCACCAAAAAAAGCTAGAACGGTCTAGATTAATACGCCCAATTCATTCATGTAATGGATTGGGCGTTTTTATTTATAGGCCGAGTTCTTTCCAGATCGTCTGAATGTCTGCAGCACTTCGTGCACCGACCATTTTAAATCCATTGCTAAAAATCAGGGTCGGGGTGCCATCTACGGCTAACTTTCGACCGAGCTGCAAATTACGCTCTAACGGATTCGCACAGGTTTTTTGTTGCGGCTGTACATTCTTCTGCAGCAGGTTTTTCCATGTATAGGCAGGGTTAGCATCACACCAGACTGATTGAGACACAGCAACCGATTGTGCTTTTAAGGGATAGATAAAGGTATAGATGGTCACATCATTCAGCTTGTCCAGCTCGGCTTCCAGTTTCTTGCAATATGGACAGTTCGGATCGGAAAAAACCGCTAACTCACGCTTACCATTGCCTTTGACAGTTTTAATCGCATCTTTGAACGGCAGCTGTTTCCAGTCCACTGTGTTTTGCTGGATCACGAGATCCTTGGTCAAATTTTTCTGGTCTTTCAAACGCACCATTGACCCGATAAACATATGTTGGGCACTTTCATCCAGATAGATGATCTGATTATCCAGACTGGCGCTGTATAAACCGTTCATTGCAGTCGGTTGAATGTTGGTCACCTGAATATTGGGATACTGTTTACTCAAATTACTTTTTAAGGTCTCGACATTGGCAAAGCCCAGTGCAGAAACACAACTTAATAATGAGAAAATCCCAATTTTTTTTAACATGAGTGACACTCTATACAAAAATCAGCCGCTATTGTAATGATTATCGGACGGCCAAACAGCTCAGCTTACGCAGTAACAACCAAAATTCAACCGACGACTGTGATGTTTCACGTGGAACATCCGCTTCAATCCAAGCCTGGTTTTAGATTGCTTTTCATGAGCTATTTTTAGTTAGAAAATGACAATTATTTTCACATCACATTGAAATATCCACGTTAAATTGAAAATCACTAGATCAATCGGGCCATGTTTGAAATAATTCCTCAGGAAACGATGAGCTGTGGAAATGATTCAGCAAATATTTGGGGTATTTTTGAGGCTGGATAGTTTTAACTCATATTTAAAAACCATATAGATCATTCTTTTCATTGCTATTTTTAAATCGAATGGCAACAAACCATCTTATTATTCAGATCCAGGTAGATTGATGTATAGCGCAGAATTACTCGAAGAAGCCAAAACATTTATGTTTCATATGCTGACCAAAGTAGTGGAATATGGTGGTTCAGATTTATTTATCACTGCAGATTTTCCGCCCAGCATTAAATTACAGGGACTGATGCGTCCACTCGGGCAACAGGAACTGACGGCCGATAAAACCAAACTGTTTGCCTATAGCTTAATGAATGAAAAGCAACGTCAAGAGTTTGAAAAAGAATGGGAATGTAATTTTGCCATCAATGTTCCCCATGTTTCACGTTTTCGTGTCAATGTGTTTAAACAGCAGCTACAGATCGGCATGGTAATTCGAACCATTACCTCGGAAATTCCAACCTTTCAGAAGCTGAAGCTGCCTGAATCGCTTAAACAGGTGATCATGGAAAAACGTGGTCTGGTCTTGGTGGTAGGCGGTACCGGCTCAGGTAAATCAACCTCTTTGGCCGCCATGATTGATCACCGCAATGAAAACTCAGCGGGACATATCATTACCGTTGAAGATCCGGTTGAGTACGTACATAAACACAAAAAATCCATGATTACCCATCGTGAAGTCGGTGTTGATTGTCATTCATGGCAGCATGCTCTGAAAAACACCTTACGTCAGGCACCCGATGTGATCCTGATTGGAGAAATCCGTGATACGGAAACCATGGAGCATGCGATTGCCTTTGCCGAAACAGGACATCTTTGCCTAGGGACTTTACACGCCAACAATGCCAATCAGGCACTAGACCGGATTATTAACTTCTTCCCGGAAGAACGTCGTAACCAGTTACTGATGGATCTTTCATCCAATATGAAAGGCATTATTTCTCAACGTCTGGTACGCACCCAGGATGGCAAAGGGCGTCGCGCAGCAATTGAAATTCTGCTGAATACGCCCTTGATTTCAGATAATATTTTAAAAGGCCAGTTCCACGCACTGAAAGAGATTATGAGCAAATCACGTGAGCTGGGCATGCAAACCTTCGATCAGGCTTTATTCGATCTGTATAACGAAGGCGCGATTAGCTATGATGAGGCCTTGCGTAATGCCGATTCAGTCAATGAATTGCGTTTGCAGATCAAGCTCAAAGCCACACGTCAGGACGGCGCACCGGTTGCCATGATGACGGCATTAAATGTGGTACCAGAACAAAAAGCAGAGCAAGAACAGACCGCTGAAGAGAAGGAATAAAAAATGGCTTGGATTACAACACAATTCAAGCCATGAGTTTTTGATTTAATTGATTATTTACCAATACAAAACGAACCAAAAATCTTCCCTAGAAGATCGTCAGCACTAAAATCACCGGTGATTTCACCCAATGCATTTTGTGCCAGACGCAATGATTCAGCCACCAGTTCACCTGCATTAAACACAACAAGTTGCTCACGTGCCTCGGCAAGATAGCGCTGAGTGCGCTTCATTGCGTCTAAATGACGTGTTCTGGCAATAAAGGTGTCTTCCTCAGGCTGGAAGCCTGCATGCGCTGTAATCGCTTCTATGAGCGCCTGAACACCCATATCCTGTTTGGCAGACACGCTGATATGTCGGAAGCCCTGATAATCACTTAACGTCGCCTCCTGACCGGTTAAATCGCATTTATTACCGATCAACAGTAAACGTTTCGGCTCAAGATGATCGGCAAAATATTCGCGCGCCAGCTGTAACGGTTCATCGCCCTGGTTTAAATCGTAGACCAGCAATAATAAATCGGCCTGTTCAATTTCTTTAATCGCACGACGAATCCCTTCCTGCTCGACGATATCACCTGTTTCACGTAAACCGGCAGTATCGGTTAAAGTGATTGGCAAACCGTTCAAACTGATCTTTTCATGCAATACATCGCGAGTCGTTCCGGCAATATCGGTCACAATAGCCCGTTCGTGACCCGCCAGCGCGTTTAACAGGCTGGATTTGCCCGCATTCGGCTTACCGGCGATCACCACCTGCAAACCTTCACGTAATAACTGTCCTTGGCGTGCAGATTGCTGTACGGCCTTGACCGAATCCTGTACATCATCCAGCAAAGCTAAAATCTTGCCATCGGCAAGGAAGTCGATTTCCTCTTCTGGAAAATCAATGGCCGCTTCCACATGCAAACGCAAGTGAATCAGCTTTTCTAAAACGGTATTAATTTTGGTCGAAAAGGCGCCCTGTAGGGAACGAACCGCTGAACGTGCGGCGGCCTGTGAGGTGGCATCAATCAAATCGGCGATCGCTTCGGCTTGCACCAGATCCATCTTGCCATTTTCAAAGGCACGCATGGAAAACTCACCCGCCTTGGCAGCCGTTGCACCCAAATCCAGTAAACGCGCTAATAACGCATTCTGAATAACTGGACCACCATGCCCCTGTAATTCCACCACATCCTCACCGGTAAATGAATGCGGGTTTGGAAAACACAGCACAATGCCTTCATCCATCACTGAACCATCCGCATCACAGAACTGACGGAAGCCAGCCATGCGGGCAGCAGGAAGAGTTTTCTGGGTCAACTGTTCAGCAATGGCATAAGCTTTAGGGCCGGAAAGTCGAATCACGCCCACACCACCACGACCTAATGGGGTAGCAATCGCAGCAATTGTGGTTTGATGTTGCATGTTAAATTCACCTAAAAAACACGAGGGTTATGAAACAGGAACCCTAAATACAGACAAAGAAAAATCCGCTTAAGATTACCATCTTAAGCGGATTTATTCAGTAAAAGTTCGAACTTAAGAACTCGATTCAACCTTGTTGAGACGGTCTTTTTCGACACCTTTGTTAATAAACCATTGTTGCAAAATGGTAATACTGTTGTTGACGATCCAGTAAAGCACTAAACCGGCAGGGAAGAACAACATGAATACCGTAAACATGATTGGCATGATACGGAACACTTTTGCCTGCATAGGATCAGTCGGTTGTGGATTCAACATTTGCTGTACGAACATGGTCACACCCATGATCAACGGCAAGATAAACCATGGATCCATTGCTGATAAATCTTGAATCCAGCCTAACCATGGCGCATGACGCAGTTCAACCGATTCCATCAATACCCAGTACAAGGCCAAGAAAATCGGCATTTGTAACAATAATGGCAGGCAACCAGACAATGGATTGACTTGTTCACGCTTGTATAACGCCATCATTTCTTGAGAGAAACGCATACGGTCTTCACCAAATTCTTCTTTCATGCGTTGCATTTCTGGTGCAATCACACGCATTTTCGCCATTGAGCGATAACTTTTTGAAGAAAGTGGCCATAAAATCAATTTCACCAAGATCGTCAATAAGATAATTGACCAACCCCAGTTACCAATGATGTTATGGAAGAACTGTAAGCCCAGGAACAAGAGTTTGGCAATCGGCCATAACCAGCCGTAATCTACAGTCTGGTTTAAGCCCGCAGCTAAATCTTTGAGTTCAGACTGAATTTTTGGACCAGAATAAAGTTGTGCATCCACTTCCATTGAGGTACCGGCCGGTACATTGATCACTGGAGAAGTGAAGCCCATGATATTCATGTGATCAGCAGACTGGCGCGATTCAAGTTTAGCCACATAAGGCTGGCCATCCGCTTGGGTCAGTTTCAGATTACCCGGAATCCAGGCACTGACGAAATAATGCTGAACCATGGCAACCCAGCCGCCCTTGGCTTCAACACTCAATTTTTCATCATTAAAATTGCTGAATTTCAACTTGTTATAATGCGCGTCTGGTGTACCCCATGCGCCACCCAGATAAGTTCCAAGGGTAAAGATACCTTGAGAAGATTTACCTGGATCATCAGAATTGTCACGCTTTAGCTGACCAAACATCTGGCCTTGCCAGTTTTGCTGACTACGGTTAACAACCTGATGTTTCACTGTAATTGGATAATCACCTTGGGTGAAGGTGAACGACTTGATCACTTCCACACCTTCAGGTGTTTTAAATACCAATGGCACAGTCAACACTTGATGTGTCTTACCATCTTTTGAGGCAACGCTCTTCGCATCCGCCAAGGTATATGCTGTTTTTTCAACATCATACATTGGACGTCCGCCACGGCTGCTATCTGGTCCATTCAAACCGATCAAACCAGATTGAGCGACGTAAGTACGTTTCGCATCACTTTCCAGCATGACAAACGGTTTATCGCTGTCTTTGCTTTCATCATGGCTTAACAATTCAATACGAACGATATCACCACCTTTAGGATTGATCCAAAGATGATACAGATCCGTTTGTACTGAAATCAGTTGCTGACTCACAGATGGTGTTTCTGTGGTTTGTGATGCAGTCACATTTGCTTGTGGCAAGTCTGAAGCCGCTGTTGCATTTTGAGCATTTGGCAAATCTGCAGATACATCATGTGCAGTGACAGCCGCCGCTTGTTGTTGCGGTGCTGGTGCAGCATGACCATAGTCTTTTTGCCAAGCCAAAATAAGCAAATATGCGGTAACAAACATGGCTCCAAGAATTGCAAATCTGGCCCATTGTTGCATATCTATTATCCCAAATGATTAGAGAGATTTTGCTTGAATAAACGATCACGAAAGGGTACAGCAACGTGATGCATTTGAGAATCTATTTGATGAAACGAAATAAAACGAAGTGCTTTGCGGGGTACCGGATCATAGCCTGAACCACCCCAAGGATGACAACGGCAAATTCGCTGAGTCGAAAGCCATACACCTTTGAGCGCACCATGCGTTTGTAAAGCTTCAATTGCATATTGCGAGCACGTGGGAATATAGCGACAACGAGGACCCAATAATGGGCTAATTGCAATCTGGTAACATCTTATCAACCAATGAAGTAAACGTACCATTGGAGATCTCTAATTCTGGAGGGATGTCACAACGACTTTGGAATGCTTCTTTGCTAAGCGTTGTAATTTTTGCCAAGCAAAATCTAATTGTTGATGTAATTCTTCATTTGAAATTGCTTCTATACCTACTTTAGGCATCACCACAATATCGATATCAGCATTAAATTGTGCTTGATGGATACGAAAGCTCTCCCGAGCAAGACGTTTTATTCGATTTCGTTCATGAGCACGACGTACCTTTTTTTTAGCAACGACAATACCCAAACGGCTGTTAGGCTGTTCGGTTAATTTTGCTAAAAAAAGGAAATGGGGCTGATGCACTTTAAAAAGCGCACCATCAAATACACTTTTATAATCAGCAGCACAACGAATACGAGATTCAGTACTGAAACTGTAAAGTGTCATCACCCAAGTCTGGTCAGCTTAACAGTATTAAACAGTTAAGCTATGACGACCTTTTGCACGACGACGAGCTAACACTTGACGACCTGCTTTAGTAGCCATACGAGCGCGGAAACCATGAACGCGTTTACGCTTTAATTCAGATGGTTGGAAAGTACGTTTCATTTCGAAACTCCAAAATGATCTTTCTATAAAGGTCCGCGATTTTATTGTGCAATGTTTACGCTGTCAATGAAAAATCAAAAACTTTACATTTTCTTTGTTCTGTTTTGAAGCAATAGCGCTACGCGTAAAGAAGTGCTTTTATTGAAAACAAAAAATATACACAAGCTATCTCTTTATATTATATCAACATTCAGCTATATTCACAGCTTAATAGCACAGTTATCAACAATTCAATTTCTGATTTAAATTTAATTCTTGGATTTTGAATTTAAATTTCGATATGCTCGGTTATCCACAATTCCGTTAAACCCCTATAAGTAAATTCAAATTTTAAAATTTAAATTTATTCTTATTAGGGTGGATTTTTTCTGTGGAAAGTGACGTTTTTATATAAATAAACAAATAGTTACTTTGTGGATAACCATGTTTTTATCAATTTTATAGATTGTGGATAACTTGAGGGTTAAAATTATCCACAGCTTGTGCAAAAAGTTATACACAAGTGGTTTTGAATTTAAATTTATAAACGACTGCTTTCTTTTTCAGCAAAAGTCCCATAAATTGGCCTGACAGATGTGGATAACTTGGTTAGAATGGCGACCCCTTCGAAAGATGGGGTTGGTGATTTTTATTTTTTGAATTTAAAAATGGATATATAGGGGATGCACATGCTCTGGACAGACTGCTTAACTCGCTTGCGACAAGAGCTCTCTGATAACGTCTTTGCGATGTGGATTCGTCCTTTAGTTGCCGAAGAGGTTGATGGTGTGATGCGTTTATACGCACCGAACCCTTATTGGACCCGTTATATTCAAGATAACCATTTAGAATTGATTTCAATTCTTGCTGAACAATTGTCTGAAGGTCGCGTGCGTCAGGTTGAGATTTTGGTCGACTCTCGCCCAGGGACAATTTTGTCTTCGAATGAACAACCAGCCACGACCACTGCAGCTTTAAGTAGTGCGCCAACCGCCACCGCCGTGCCTGTTAAAGCCAAGAAAGAATCTGATCTGGTCCAACCCGGCCAAAATGTCACGAAAATACCGAAGAAAAGACAACTCAATCCGTTATTTACATTCTCTTTGTTTGTTGAAGGCCGTTCTAACCAGATGGCTGCTGAGACTTGCCGTAAGGTATTAACCCAATTAGGTGCATCTCAGCACAATCCTTTATTTTTGTATGGCCCAACTGGTTTGGGTAAAACCCACTTGATGCAAGCGGTCGGTAATGCGCTGTTACAAGCCAAACCCAATGCACGGGTGATGTACATGACTTCAGAAAGTTTTGTACAAGACTTTGTCAGTTCATTACAGAAAGGCAAGGTTGAAGAATTTAAGAAAAATTGTCGTTCTTTAGATTTACTCTTGGTTGATGATATTCATTTGCTTGCCGGTAAAGAAGCCAGCCTTGTTGAATTCTTTTATACTTTCAATGCCTTACTGGACGAATCCAAGCAAATTATTCTCACTTCAGACCGTTATCCAAAAGAACTCACCGAACTAGATCCACGTCTGGTATCGCGATTCTCTTGGGGACTGTCGGTGGGGGTAGAACCACCGGATATTGAAACCCGTATCGAAATCTTGCTGAAAAAAGCTGAAAATAGTGGCGTCGATTTACCGCGCAACTGTGCTTTGTTTATTGCGCAACAAGTGGTCGCAAACGTGCGTGAGCTTGAAGGTGCATTGAACAAAGTTGTGGCAATTTCACGATTTAAAGGGACCGCCATCGATCTGGATGTGGTGAGAGAATCCTTAAAAGATGTGCTGGCAATCCGTGCCCGGACCATTAGTGTCGAAAACATCCAGCGTGTGGTCAGTGAATACTTCCGCATTCCGCTAAAAGAACTGATTGGGCCAAAACGTACCCGTATTTATGCCCGACCTCGTCAATTGGCGATGGGATTGGCGCGTGAATTAACCGGAGACAGTTTTCCGGAAATCGGTATGGCCTTTGGTGGACGAGATCACAGTACCGTGATGCACGCCTGCGAAAAAGTGGTCAGCTTGCGTGAAGAAGATCCAATTTTTAATGAAGATTATAAAAACTTACTTCGTTTATTACAAAGTTAGGCCTGAGCATAATCTCGGCTGACTCAATTTTCATGGTTGCAAACTGCTTTTAAGTGCAGCATAGTACACTGCTAACATTCATATCGGCTTCTGTTGTAAGAGGAATAAAATCGTGCGTTTGAAAATCGCTAAAGAAAGTTTACTCAATGTGTTATCCCATGTGGTCGGGGCTGTAGAGCGTCGTCATACCTTGAATATTCTTTCAAATGTCAAAATTCAAACCACGCAACAGGCCTTAACCATTACCGGTTCTGATTTAGAAGTTGAACTGGTGGCAAGCACAACGTTAGCTGAAGGTGCTTGTCTGGAAGCAGGGGAGACCACCGTTCCTGCACGTAAACTGGTCGAAATTTGTAAATCTCTTCCGACAGCAGCCTTGATTGACTTACAAATTACAGAAGATCAGCGTTGTATTTTAAAATCAGGTAACAGCCGCTTTGTGTTGGGTACGCTTCCAGCGGATGATTATCCTTTACTCACCACTGAAAATAGCCAGGGCACACAAGTTCAGGTGACTCAGCGTGAATTAAAACGTTTATTTGAAAAAACTGCCTTTGCAATGGCGGTACAGGATGTACGTTTCTATCTGACTGGTACTTTGCTGGAAATTGATCAAAATCAATTACGTACCGTAACCACAGACGGTCACCGTTTGGCATTGTGTGAAGTATTGGCATCCTCAACTGCTGCTGCACCGATTCAGGCCATTGTACCGCGTAAGGCGGTGGGTGAATTACAGCGTTTGTTGAGTATTGAAGATGAGCAACTTACCTTGCTCATTGGTCGTGAATTGTTGAATGTTACGATTAATACCCCAAGCCGTGATAAAGAGCAGGGTGATATTACCGTTCGTTTCACCACCAAATTGATTGATGGTAAATTCCCTGATTATCGCCGTGTTATTCCGAAAGGTGGTGATAAGCATGTGTTTATTGCGCATGATGTATTTAAACAGTCTTTACAACGGGTCGCGATTTTAAGTAATGAAAAATTACGTGGCGTGTTCCTGAATTTTAATCAGGATTCGTTGCAACTCCGTGCCAATAACCCGGAGCAAGATGAAGCGGTTGAAGATATTGCAATTCAATATCAGGATGCACCACTGGAAATGTCATTTAATGCGCAATATATCCTGGATGTATTGAGTGTGCTGGATGGCGATGATGTGAGAATGAGCATGACTGAAGCAAATCAATCGGTACTTGTTCAAGATCCAGCGCATCCAGACCAGACTTATGTTGTTATGCCGATGCGTGTGTAATTGGCATTGATGATTTGAGTTTTTAAGCATGCAAATCACGCGTTTAAATATCGAACGTGTACGTAATTTAAAGGCGGTTGCACTCAATGAGTTGCAACCGTTTAATATTTTTTACGGGTCGAATGGTTCTGGAAAGACCTCAATTCTGGAATCTATCCATTTATTGGCCACAGGTCGCTCATTTCGCACCCATATTCCCAAGCACTACATCCAGTACGAGGCTGATGATGCGATTGTCTTCGCACAGTCGGCCAGTGAACGGATTGGCATGCAAAAACTGGCTTCGGGTGAGCAACTGATCAAGGTCAATGGCGATACCATTGCCACTCAAGGGCAACTGGCAAAACTTTTGCCCTTACAACATATTGATCCGCAAAGTACCGATATTATTGATCATGGCGCCAAACCCAGACGGCAATTGCTGGACTGGTTGATGTTCCACGTGGAACCTGAGTTCTATTTTGCCTGGCAGTACTATTCTCGTGCCTTAAAACAGCGTAATAGCTTATTAAAGACAAGGCGTAACCTGAGCTTGGTCGATTTAGAGCCGTGGAACAAAATGCTGAGTGATTATGGCGAAATTTTGCACTCGCAACGGGTCGGTATCGTAGAGCAATGGAACCGGTTCTTTCAGGAAGATTTGCAGCAACTATTGCCAAATCTTGAAATTGAGCTGGAATATCATGCCGGTTTTCATACCGAACAGGGGTTGTTGCAGGACCTGATTCAGCAGCACCAAAGGGACCAGGAACGGCGTTATACCGAGTATGGTCCTCATCGTGCAGATTTGCGCCTGAAAACCCCGTATGGCAATGCCGATGACGTGTTATCACGTGGGCAAAAAAAGTTGTTAATCATGGCATTAAAACTGTCACAAATTGCAATGCTGCATGCGAGTAACAAGGAAACTGTGGTATTATTAGATGATCTGACAGCAGAGTTAGATTTAGCTGCACAACAACGTTTAATTGAGCGATTGAGTCAGTTAGGAAGTCAGGTTTTTATGACGACCTTAGACCATACGTCGGTATTAAAACACTTACATGATTTGTCGATTTCCTTTCAATTGTTTCACGTTGTCCAAGGCCAAGTCAGTCTTGCTGCGCCATAATTTTATTTCCTCATCTTTGGATAGATTAGATATTTACTAGGGAGTAACCATGAGTTCAGAGTCTCAATCAGTCTCTCAAACAGAACAAACAAATGAAAAGGCTTATGATTCCTCTAGTATTAAAGTATTACGTGGATTAGACGCGGTTCGTAAACGTCCGGGCATGTATATCGGTGACACCGATGACGGTACCGGTTTGCACCATATGGTGTTTGAGGTGGTGGATAATGCCATCGATGAAGCTTTGGCAGGTCATTGTGACGAAATCCTAGTGACCATTCATGAAGATGAATCGGTCAGTGTCTCGGATAATGGTCGTGGTATTCCAACCGATATTCACCCTGAAGAAGGGGTGTCTGCCGCAGAAGTTATTCTGACCATTCTGCATGCGGGCGGTAAGTTCGATGACAACAGCTATAAAGTGTCGGGCGGTTTACACGGCGTTGGTGTTTCGGTAGTAAATGCGCTCTCTAAGAAATTGCATTTGACCATTCAACGCGCAGGTAAAATCCATGAGCAGGAATATGCACATGGTGATCCGCAATATCCGTTGAAAGTTGTCGGTGAAACTGACCAATCCGGTACCACCGTGCGTTTCTGGCCAAGTGAATTGACCTTTAGCCAAACCATTTTCAGTGTGGATATCTTGGCACGCCGTTTAAGAGAACTTTCATTCCTGAATGCGGGTGTACGTATCGTATTGCGTGATGAGCGCGTTAATCTTGAGCACGTTTACGATTATGAAGGTGGTTTATCCGAGTTCGTTAAATATATTAACGAAGGTAAAACCCATCTTAACGATATCTTCCACTTCACCACAGATGCAGACAACGGCATTGGCGTTGAAGTGGCATTGCAGTGGAATGATAGCTATCAAGAGAATGTTCGTTGCTTTACTAACAATATTCCGCAAAAAGATGGCGGTACTCACCTTGCAGGTTTCCGTGCAGCATTGACCCGTGGCTTAAACAGCTACATGGAAAATGAAAGCTTACTGAAAAAAGAAAAAGTTGCCGTGACTGGTGACGATGCACGTGAAGGCTTAACTGCTATCATTTCAGTGAAAGTGCCTGATCCAAAATTCTCTTCACAAACCAAAGAAAAACTGGTGTCGAGTGAAGTCAAACCTGCGGTCGAGCAGGCCATGAACAAAGAGTTCTCGGCTTATCTGCTGGAAAACCCGCAAGCGGCGAAATCGATTGCTGGCAAGATTATTGATGCCGCTCGTGCGCGTGATGCCGCTCGTAAAGCGCGTGAAATGACACGCCGTAAGAGCGCGTTAGACATCGCTGGTTTGCCGGGTAAACTGGCAGACTGTCAGGAAAAAGATCCAGCATTGTCGGAACTGTATCTGGTCGAGGGTGACTCTGCGGGCGGTAGTGCCAAACAAGGTCGTAACCGTAAGATGCAGGCGATTTTACCGTTGAAAGGTAAGATCCTGAACGTTGAACGTGCGCGTTTTGACAAGATGATTTCCAGTCAGGAAGTGGGAACTTTAATTACCGCTTTGGGCTGTGGTATCGGACGTGAAGAATACAATCCGGACAAATTACGTTATCACAAAATCATTATCATGACCGATGCGGACGTGGATGGTTCACATATTCGTACCTTGTTATTGACCTTCTTCTTCCGTCAAATGCCGGAACTGGTTGAGCGTGGCTATATCTATATTGCACAGCCGCCATTGTACAAATTGAAGAAAGGCAAGCACGAGCAATATCTAAAAGACAATGATGCATTAGAAACCTTCCTGATCTCCAATGCGATTGATGAGCTGTCCTTGCATGTGAGCGCGGATGCACCTGCGATTAATGGTGCTGCGTTGGCCAGCGTGATTGCCGATTATCAGGTATCACAAAAGAGCTTACAGCGCTTAACGCAACGTTATCCGGCAAGTTTACTGGATGGCTTACTGGAGCTGGATGCTTTCAAAGGCGATCATAATCATGAACGTGACTATGTTGAAGCATGGGCTGAGCAATTACGTGTAGCGATTGAAAAGTTGCAACCAAGCCTGCGTCCTGAAATTAGCTTGGAAGCATTTGAACGTGAAAATGCACAAGGTGAGAAATCAGCGCATTATTGGCCACGTGTGACGGTTTATGTGCATAACTTACCGCATTCTTATTTACTTGATGCCGGTTTGCTCAATTCTGCCGAGTATGCACGTTTGCTGAAGAACTCGAAGAGCTGGTTTAAATTGCTTGAAGAGGGGGCTTATCTACAAAAAGGTGAGCGTCGTATTCAGGTCAGCAATTTCCACCAGGTGTGGCAGCACATTTTACAAGACTCGCGCCGCGGCATGATGATCCAGCGCTATAAAGGCTTGGGTGAGATGAACGCTGAGCAGCTTTGGGAAACGACCATGGACCCTGAAAACCGTAATATGTTACAGGTGACCATTGATGATGCGATCGAAGCAGATCGTATGTTCTCATGCTTAATGGGCGATGATGTAGAACCACGTCGTGCCTTCATTGAAGAAAATGCATTAAATGCAGATATTGATGCTTAATGAGTTTAGGCATCAATAATATGTAAAAAGCGCTTATCTTTTGCGTTGCTGTAAAAGATAAGCTCTCCATCCTGCAATTAAAACTGGAAGCAGGGTGATGATGAGAAAAATAATATCTGCAATACCGTCCATCAGCAGCATGCCGATTATTCCTAAAATACTGCATACAGCCATTAGCCATAACAAGCCTGATTTATTCCACAGTTGCATTACTGACTCCTTTTAGGCTTTTTTGCCGACGTTTTGCCCACCATAGCCAAGCGCCATTCAGGGTGATAAACAAACTTAAAAGCGTACATAAGCTCCATAAAATCTTGAGTGGCATAC
This sequence comes from Acinetobacter sp. IK40, assembly GCF_035615075.1. Taxonomy (NCBI): domain Bacteria; kingdom Pseudomonadati; phylum Pseudomonadota; class Gammaproteobacteria; order Moraxellales; family Moraxellaceae; genus Acinetobacter; species Acinetobacter sp. IK40. Next base: position 41,530 of record NZ_JANBOE010000014.1, read on the forward strand.
CGCCGTAATTACCGAAATGTAGAGGCTGAGAGAGCAAGATGGCTTTCAGATAGGTCGGGAGTTCTTCAACAGTATCGACTTGTCCTGTGGCTGCATTGACCAAGGCAACCTTCAGCATTTTTTGGTTTAAACCCTCATTGCCTTGCAGTAATACCATGTAATGCCCTTGGGTCGAATATTCGGTTTTAGGATAGAACACAGTGGTAGGGTGCCAGCCGATTTCGCCTTTCTGTGCAACAGTATAGACATTATCAATACTCAATGTCGGATTAATTGGGCTGACATGATGATATTTTTCTTGCAGAGCTTTTAGTTCAGTCATTTGCCAGAGACCAATGGCAACCGTACCAAAACCGAGTAAAAAGCCAGTCAAGGTCACAACCAATGCCCAGCCGAGTACCGCTGAACCGATTAAGTTATGTAAATCGAGTTGTAATAAACGCTGACCTTTGCCTGTTCGAATAATCCCCAAAAAGAATTTTTTCACATAAGGGGCGTATACCACCAGCCCTGAAATCAGTGATAAGAACACTAGAAAGGCAATCAAGGCACCGATCAATTGTCCAATAAAACCTAAAAACCAGTTGGCATGCAGTTCCAGTAACAAACCGGTTAAAGTATCCCGTTCACTGGGTTGCTGAATCAGCGTAGCAGAACCAATATCTGCAAATAACCAACGCGCTTGCTCAAAACGCTGTTCCGGTTTTGCCATTCCGATCAGCAGTACACCCGGATGATGCTCAGGATCATAGCCTGTACTGATAATGTGCTCATGAGGATAGGTATTTTGTGCGGTGGCTAATGAATCTGCCAGTGGGCGCTGTTGTTGTAAAGAGGAATGAAGTGCCATCGGTTCTACACCCAGTGCATGATCGATTTCTTCATGAAAGATCAGAATGATTCCCGTGATTGATAAAATCGTAAAGGGGAGCACAATCACTAAGCTGATCCAGCGATGAATCCATAAGTTGATGCGGAACCAGCGTGAATTGGTTTTCTTTGCTGAAGTGCTTGCTTGGCTCATAACTGATTATTCCATGCTGAATGGATCATGGCTTTCCCAAATAATTTATATTTTTAAAAGCTGATTTTATTTTTATTGATAATTATTTTCATTATTATTTACTATTGTTTTTTACGTTCCACGTGAAACCTGACATAGAATAAATGGATTAAAAAAAAGCAGGAAAGACGAACTTTCCTGCTAAATCATACAATACGGTATTAAAAGGGGATTAACTTTCTACAAAATCACTGACTTGGATTAAGGCATGACCAAACAGGTAACCTGCTGTCACCAGTACGCTGATCCAGAGAAAAGCCCCCAGAATGTTATACATCACAAAATAGGTATAATTCATATTGCTCGAACCTGCTGCCAAAGGTGCGAAAGAACGTGCAAAAGGAATAAAACGCGCCAATAGAATAGTTTTTCCGCCATGTTTCAGGAAAAACACATTGGTTTTTTGTAGATATTCCTGCTTGATAAAGCGTGATTTCATATTGAAAATACGGTCACCAAAATGACGTCCGATATGATAATTCACCATATAACCCAATGCTGCGGCAAAGAACAGCAGGCTGATCATATAACCCAAATGCATTATTTCAACCACTGAACACAATGCACCGACCGTCAGCAATAAACTATCACCAGGTAAGAAGAACATGAAAACAAAGGCTGTTTCTGAAAAAATAATTAAGAAGAGGATAAAATAGATCCATAAACCATATTCTTGCACCAAAACGGGCAGAATATGCTCAAAATTAAAAATAAAATCTAAAGAATTCATTCAGTTTGTATGATCCAAAATAGAGTACTCACCAAATTAAAGTACAAAAAAATGTGAAATGAATTTAACCCTCAGGATTCATTCGTCAGTTATAACATTACAACAATGGGAACTGAGTATATCGAGCCTGAACCCAAAGCTCAATTTTCTACGAAAATTCCAGTTTTACCTTATCTTAAATTATCGACAGAATCATGACATTTTTGATGATATTCATAGTGTTTTTAAGTATCTGCTCACTATGGTTAGGTTTTATCAAAATCATTTTTATTCAGCGTCGAGGTCTGAAAAGATGAGATCCATACCTGTTTCAGTTACAGATATGGATCACTCATGTTATTCAGCAAATGAGCTTTCCAGTTCTTCTAGCTCCATCATCAATTCTAAAAGCTGTTCCTCAAATTGCTCCAGTTTGGCTTTTAGCTCATTTTGTTCATTCATGAGTTTCATCAAGTCTTCTTTGCGACTTGCTTCGTATAAAGCACTGTCTGCCAGTGCCTGTTCGATATCTGCCAGACGGGGCTGTACCTTTTCGATTTGAGCTTCGACTTTTTCAATGTTTTTACGAATAGGGCGCGTCATTTCACGGCGGCGTGCCGCTTCTTTACGTTGCGCTTCCTTATCGATCTTCACGGCTGGAGCTTGAGTGGCCACGCTTTGTGGTTGCCCGGTACTTTGTGCATTGATCTGTTGTTGGCGTGCTTCACGTAACCATTTGGCGTAATCTTGCAAATCACCTTCAAACTCGGTGCATTTGCCTGCGTGTACCAGCAGTAGATCGTCACAGACACTGGCGATCAACTGACGTTCATGCGAGACCAGCACCACAGCCCCTTCAAAATCCTGCAGCGCCATAGTCAAGGCATGACGCATATCCAGATCTAAATGGTTAGTCGGTTCATCCAGAATCAGTACGTTCGGACGCTGCCATACGATTAATGCCAGGGCCAGACGTGCGCGTTCGCCACCAGAGAAGCTTTCACACGGGGTGTCCATACGTTCACCGCTAAAGCCAAATCCACCCAGAAAGGCGCGTAACGCAGCTTCACTGATTTTTTTGTCCGCAATACGGGCCAGTTGCAGCATTGGGCTGGCATTGGCATCCAAAGCATCCATCTGGTGCTGGGCAAAATATCCGATATTTAATAATTCAGAAGCTTTACGTTCACCTGCAAGTAACGGTAAATCCCCGACCAAAGTTTTGATCAGTGTTGATTTCCCCGCGCCGTTCATCCCCAGTAAACCGATCCGTGAGCTTGGGGTGATTTGCAGGCGAATCTTTTCGGCAATCATTTTATCGCCGTAACCAATGCTTGCTGCATCTAAACTGAGCAATGGTGAACTCATTTTGGTGGGTTCACGGAAACTAAAGGTAAATGGTGTATCGACATGCGCAGGGGCGAGCTGTTGCATGCGCTCTAGCTGTTTAATGCGGCTTTGTGCCTGACGGGCTTTGGTGGCTTTGGCCTTAAAGCGATCAATAAACTTTTGTAAGTGGGCACGGGTTTCTTGCTGCTTCTCAAAGGCTTGTTGTTGTTGTGCCAAACGTTCGCTGCGGGTGGTTTCAAAGGTTGAGTAATTGCCGGTATACAGCGTCAGTTCCTGATTTTCGATATGCAGAATATGATCGGTAATCGCATCAAGGAAGTCACGGTCATGCGAAATCAGAACCAGTGTTCCTTCATAGGCTTTTAGCCAGTCTTCTAACCACAGGATTGCATCTAAATCCAAGTGGTTGGTCGGTTCGTCCAGTAATAACAGGTCTGAACGACTCATCAGGGTGCGGGCCAGATTTAAACGCATGCGCCACCCCCCAGAGAAACTGGCGACATTTAAACGGATTTGATGATCCAGAAAGCCTAAGCCAGCCATCAATTGTGCTGCTTTGGCGGGGGCGGCATAGCCGTGGATTTCATCAAAACGGCCATGCAGACGGGCAAGCTCATCATTACTGAGCTGATCAGGATGGGCTAATTTTTCTTGAATCTTCCAATATTCCTCATCGCCGGAAAGGACAAAATCAATTGCAGGCATTTCCAGCGCTTTAATTTCTTGCGCCATGTGCGCCACGGTCCACACTGCAGGACGGCTTAAATTACCTTCATCTGCGCCCAATTCACCTAAAAATGCTGCAAATAAAGTTGATTTACCTGCGCCATTGACACCAGTCAGACCAATTTTCCAGCCAGGATGAAGCTGCATTGAGGCTTTTTGGAACAGGACGCGCCCACCACGGCGTAATGAAACTTGGTCAAATTGGATCATGAGCATGCAAAATAGCGAATAGATAGCTGCATTTTAAGGTGATCACCCATGAATGCAAATTTTATATTGCAGATTAAGGCAGACATCATCATTTCACCCGCTTATCATAAAATAGAGTAAATGCTCTATTTTTGTGATGAAAATCAGATTATGATTTAAAATCTAGGAAAAACAACACATCACATCAAAAATAGTCTACTAGGACGGGGTAATGAAGAAGGGAATTCTGACATTGGGAGCCATGCTGATGCTGACTGTAAATACACAGGCCAGTGCTGCAACTAAAATTTGTGTATTTGATCTTATGGGGAAATCCGGCGAAGCCTACAAGGCCATGCAAGAGTGGGCCTTAGCCGCAAGCGCATGGCAGGGTGAAATCAATCTGGTCAGCTATCAGAATGAGGCGATGGCTGAACATGATTTTGAACAAGGTCGCTGCGAGGGTGTGTATATGACTTCCATGCGTGCACGTGCCTATAACAAGTTTGCAGGCTCTGTCGATGCGATTGGCGCGGTACCCAGCTATGCCATTGCACAGAAAGCGATTAGTTTTGCTTTGGACAAGCGTAACCAGCGCCGTTTAATCAGTCAGGTCGCGAATCAGAGCTATGAAGTGGCAGGGATCTCGCAAATTGGTCTGGCCTATATCTTTGTCAAAGACAAAAGAATGAACAGCATTGAACAAATTAGGGGCAAGAAGTTTGCAGTCCTGGGCTATGACGAAGCGCAAAAAATTGTGGTCAGGAGTCTTGGTGGGCAAGCTGTACTTTCGGATATCTCGGATATTGCCAAGAAATTTAATCAAGGGCAGGCCGATATTATGGCAGCGCCAGCCTATGCCTATAAACCCTTGGAAATTTATAAAGGTTTGGGCAATGACGGTGCCATCATTACTTTTCCTGCGGTCAACATGACCATGGATCTGATTATTCGACCTGAAAAATTCACGACCAACTTTGGGCAAAACTCACGACAGTGGTTTCTCAGTCGGCTTAATCGCAATTTTGCTTTAATCCAGCGAATCGAAGCGGAATTACCCGCCAAATATAAAATCAGTCTGGATCAGGAAGACAAAACCCGTTATCAGCGTATCTTGCGTGAAGCACGGATTGATCTGACCAAACGTGGAATTTACGATGCCACCATGATGAACGTACTCAAACGGGCACGTTGTACCGTTGACCGGACTAATTTTGAATGTACCTTAGGTGGAGAATAAATAGAGTCCACCCTCTAGTGATGAGTAATCGGGGGCAAACAGCCCTTTTCAATAAAGAGTTGGCTTAAATTGTCAAACTGTGATCAATAGTGTTAAAAGTCAGGAAAACCCGACGTATGTATATAAAAGCACTATGCTTTTAAACAAAAGCTGACTATATTGATCTGGCACTGATGGAAAATTGTGCAATATAGGGTAAGAAGGGAAAACAAGATGAAAAAAGGACTTTGGGCATTGAGTGCTACGGCGCTCTTGGTCACAGCGACTCCTGCACAGGCCAAACAGGACATTTGCGTATTTGATTTATTGGGTAAGGCTGGGGAGTCTTATAAGCTGGTCGAAGAATGGAAGCTTGCTGCCAAGACCTGGCAAGGGGACGTTGAATTAATTCCTTATCAGGATGAGGAAAAGGCAGAAAAAGATTTTGATGCCGGCAAGTGCGATGGGGTGTATATGACCTCGATGCGGGCGCGTAAATATAATAAATTTGCAGGTTCTGTCGATGCTGTCGGGGCAGTCACCAGTAATGCCATTGCACAAAAGGCGATTAGCTATGTGCTGGATAAACGCAATCAGCATCGTTTAACTGCGACAATGAACGGCGAAAAATTCGAAGTTGCCGGCATTATTCAGGTCGGGCTGGCCTACATTTTTGTTCGTGATAAAAAGATCGACACCATAGAAAAGGCCAAAGGCAAGAAATTTGCGTATTTACATTATGATCAGGCACAAAAAGCGATTGTTGAAAGTATTGATCTGGTGGCAGTGCCATCGGATATCTCTGATTTTGTAAAAAAATTCAATAGTGGGCAGGTCGATGTGATTGCTGCACCTGCCTATGCCTATAAACCTCTGGAAATCAGTAAGGGACTGGCCAATGGTGCGCTGTTTAATTTCCCTGTGGTCAATATTACCGGTGATCTGATTATTCGTCCGGAAAAATTTCCTGCTGGTTTTGGTCCGCAATCACGTAAATGGTTTGTCAATAAATTGCCGAGTAACTTTGCCATGGTGCAACGTTTAGAGGCAGGCATGAATGCCAAAAAGATTACCTTGACCAATGAAGATAAAACCCGTTATCAAAAAATGTTGCGTGATGGACGCATGAATTTAACCAAGCAAGGCGTGTATGATGCGAGTATGATGAATGTACTTAAACGCGCCCGTTGTACGGTAGAACGGACCAATTTTGAGTGTACCCTGAGTGGCGAATAAAACAGGAGAACAACAAGCAATAGATAAATTGATACACAAACTTAGGCATATATAACAAAAATGCCTATTAAAATAATAGAAAGAGATAAAAGAGGGTGAAAAATAAACAATCCAGTCATAAAAATAGAGTAGAAGCTCTATTTTTTTTTAAAAAACATGATTAATATTTGCTTCGAACAAGGAGACAAACATAAAGTTTGTGAAAGGATGAAAAATATGAAAAAAATGGCACTTGCTCTTGCAGCAACTTCGATCTTTGGTGTATCTGCTTCTACTCAAGCAGCAATTGACGTGTGTGTATTCGACTTATTAGGAAAGTCAGGTGAATCATACAAAATGATGCAGGACTGGGCACTCGCAGCGAAAGGCTGGGGCGCTGATGTCAACCTGCTTGCAATCACGGATGAACAGGTTGCGGACAATAACTTTAAAGCGGGTAAATGTGCTGCTGTAGCAATGACAGCAATGCGTGCTCGTCCATATAACAAATTTGCGGGTTCTGTTGACTCGCTTGGTGGTGCGCCAAGTAATGCGGTAGCACAACGTGCAATTACTTATGTTCTTGATGCGCGTAATGCTGCAAAAATGACCACCAATTTAGGTGGTAACAAATACGAAGTTGCGGGTATCTCTCCACTAGGTGCTGCTTACATTTTCGTACGTGACAAGAGCATTAACTCCATTGAAAAAGCAGCGGGTAAAAAATTCGCGGTATTGGGTTATGACGATGCGCAAAAAATCATGGTACAACGCGTAGGCGCGCAGGCGGTCCTTTCTGATATTTCTAACTTTGCTGCGAAATTCAACAATGGTCAGGTCGATATGGTTGGTGCGCCTGCTTATGCTTACAAACCATTAGAGTTAAGCAAAGGTTTGGGCGCGAATGGTGCAATGTTTAACTTCCCAGTATTACAAGTGACTGCGGATCTTGTGATTCGTCCAGAAAAATTCCCTGCTGGTTTTGGTCAAAAATCTCGTGACTACTTCGTGAAACAATTGCCAAAAGCTTTTGCCATGATCAAGCGTTATGAGTCTGAAATCCCAGCAAAATACAAAATGAACTTAAGTGCTGAAGACAATCTGAAATACCAAAAACTGTTACGTGACGGTCGTATGGATCTTACTAAACGCGGTATTTACGATGCTGGTATGATGTCTGTATTGAAGAAAGCACGTTGTTCGGTAGACAAAGCAAACTTTGAATGTGCATTACCGGGTGAATAATCCCTAATTGCCATAAAGTGTACTTAAAGCCTAGATTCATCTAGGCTTTTTGTTTTTTTACCACTGTCATTTGAGTCATTGTGTTTAGATTGAAAGATCGTAATGATAGAAATATATAAAAACCAGATGGAATCTTGAAAGATCGAAAGCAGGTTTGGTCTGGACGATGAAACATGACTGCATAACAACATAGATTTATTTGAAATCTGAACAGGATGGACCAGGATTTTAAATTTGGGTGTGGTGCAACAACAATTAGCATAGATGCAAAGGAACAATAAAATGCAATGGTTTAAAACCTTATTACTTGCAACAGGGATCGCGGCGGCATCTGCGGGTGCTCAGGCCAAACAAACAATTTGTGTATTCGATATCGTCGGCAAAAGCGGTGATGTGTATGCCTTGATGAAAGATTATCAACTGGCTGCAAAAAACTGGGGCGCAGATATTGAGCTTAAAGTGGGCACCAATGAGGCTGTCATTGCTGAAGATTTCAAAGCAGGTAAATGTGATGGGGTCAGTATCACAGGGATGCGTGGTCGTCAGTTTAACCCGTTTACAGGTTCACTGGATGCGATTGGAGCGATTACTGATCTTAAACTCGCCGTGAAAGTCATGCAGGGCCTTGCGAGTCCAACCTTTGCCAAAGCCATGGTCAATGGCAAATATGAAGTGGTGGGGGTGATTCCTGTCGGCGATGCCTACTTATTGGTAAATGACCGTAATATCAATACCGTTGCTAAAGCTGCGGGCAAGAAAATCGCCGTACTGGACTATGATGAAGCACAAAAAATCATGGCTTCACAGGTCGGTGCACAAGCAGTGAGCTCAGATATTACCAATTTTGGTGCCAAATTTAATAACGGACAGGTCGATATCATTGGTGCACCAGCCGCTGCATTTAAACCGTTGGAACTCTATAAGGGTTTAGGCAGCAAAGGTGCGATTGTGAATTATCCAATCTTGCAGGTGACGGGCAACCTGATTATTCATCCTGATAAATTTCCAACAGGCTTTGGCCAAAAATCTCGTGAGTGGGTGAAAGCGCAATTACCACGCGCGTTTGGTATTCTGGGCAAAATGAAAGCAGATATTCCTCAAAAATACTGGATGGAAGTACCTGCCGCAGACAAGCCAGGCTATCAAAAACTGATGCGTGAAGCGCGTATCAACCTGACCGCTAAAGGGATTTATGACAAGCGGATGATGAAATTATTATGGCAATTCCGTTGCCGTGAAGATGCCAAGAATTTTGAATGTGGCTTACAAGACGAAAACTACAAGTAAACTTGTAAAAAGTCATTAAGCGCACTTTAAAACTTCAAATACAGACCCAATATTGAGTATGCTATACTACATATCGGGTCTTTTATTTATGAAAGACGTATTGAAGTCTGAGGAATATCCATCATGAACGCCCAAGCTCTAGAATTGTCAGATAATGCTGCCAACAAAGTTCGCCAACTACGCGAAAGTGAAGGGAATAACGACCTTATGTTACGCGTGTATGTAACGGGTGGCGGATGTTCAGGTTTCTCTTACGGCTTTAACTTTGCTGAAAGTGTCAATGAAGATGATGCTGAATTTGTGAATGGCGATGTGAAAATGCTGGTCGATTCACTCAGCTATCAATATCTGGTCGGTTCAGTGGTTGATTATCTGGAAGGACTGGAAGGTTCTCGTTTTGTGGTGCAAAACCCGAATGCGACCACGACCTGTGGCTGTGGTTCATCTTTCTCGATTTAATAGATTCTTGTTGTCATAAAAAAAAGCTTCTCCAGTTGAGAAGCTTTTTTATTCTTATACCGCGGTAATAGTCCCTAAAATACGATCACCTGATGCACCAGTCACTGCGGGCAGGTTGCCACTCAACTGTTCTACGAATCGCATCGCGAGCCATGCAAACGCTGTTGCTTCTACCCATGTTGGCGCTAGACCCAGCGCATCTGTGGTTTGTACCGACCAGTTATGTTTACGCAAGCGCCAGCGCAACTGTTCAAGTAAATGCGAGTTATACGCCCCACCACCACACACGTAGATTTCGCCTGTCGGCATCGCCTCTTTACTGCGATAAATGGCTTTCTTAATGGCACGTGTGGTCAGTTTCATCAAGGTAGCCTGAACATTTTCTGGCGTGTCTTCCAGTTCGTCATAGCCCAGGTCATTGCGCCAGTCACTGAGCTGTTCGTCTAGCCATTCCAGATTAAAGTCTTCACGACCCGTACTTTTAGGTGGTTCTTTGGCAAAAAACTCATGGCTTTGCAAACGATCTAATAGCGAGCGAATCGGATTACCATAGGCCGCCCAGTCGCCATTTTCATCATAAGGATGACCGGTATGGCGATGGCACCAGCCATCCATCAAGATATTGGCCGGGCCTGTATCAAAGCCATAAACGCCGTCTGCATTGTTGGCTGGCAACATACTGATATTGGCAATCCCGCCTAAGTTTAGAATTACACGATGAATACTGTCATGCTGAAACAACGCCTGATGGAACGCCGGGACTAAGGGCGCACCTTGCCCGCCAGCAGCCATATCGCGTCGGCGGAAATCCGAAACCACAGGCAGTTGCGTGATTTCAGTGATGATATTGGGATCACCAATTTGCAAGGTAAAGCCATGCTCAGGACGATGACGAATAGTTTGCCCATGTGAGCCGATGGCTTTAATTTGTGTGCGGTCTAAATTATTTTTCTCAATCAGTTGATTGATGCCGTGTCCGATCATTTGTGCCAAAGCGACATCAGCTTTACCCATACGGTCAATTTCATTGTCATCAGGCAGCGTTAATGCCATCAATTCATCACGCAATTCTGGCTCAAAAGGCACGGTGAGTGTGGCATGCAGCGTTAAAGGATCGAATGAAGTTGCAACAATATCAACACCATCCATGCTCGTGCCTGTCATTACACCAATATAGATCGCGCTCATATACAACTTATCCTGCAAGATGCTGAAAAAATGTTAGTATATCGCACAAATTGAATAACTGATGTGTTTAGGTTTTGTGATGTCAAATTTCTTGCCAGCCGAAGAACAGCTTGCTCTCATTCAACGAGGCACGCACGAGATTATCTCTGAAGAAGATTTACTGAAAAAACTGAAAGAGAATCGTCCTCTCCGTGTAAAAGCAGGCTTTGACCCTACGGCTCCTGATTTACACTTGGGACATACTGTTCTGATCAATAAATTAAAAACCTTTCAGGATTTAGGTCATGAAGTTACTTTCCTGATTGGTGACTATACGGCCATGATCGGTGACCCAACGGGTAAGAGCGCAACGCGTCCGCCGTTGTCACAAGAGCAGGTCATTGCCAATGCAAAAACCTACCAAGAACAAGTTTTTAAAATCCTAGATCCAAATAAAACCAAAGTCCGTTTTAACTCAGAATGGTTTAGTCAAAAAACCGCTGCTGATTTAATCCAGTTGGCAAGCCAGCAAACAGTATCGCGTATGTTAGAACGTGATGATTTCACCAAGCGTTATAACAACCATCAGCCGATTGCGATTCATGAGTTCCTCTACCCATTGGTACAAGGCTATGACTCGATTGCGCTTGAAGCAGACGTCGAATTAGGCGGAACAGACCAGACGTTTAACTTATTGATGGGTCGTACCTTACAAGGTCGTTATGGTCAGGAATCACAAGTGTGTATCACTGTGCCAATTCTTGAAGGTTTAGATGGCGTTAATAAGATGTCTAAATCTTTAGGCAACTATATTGGCGTATTTGATACACCAGGCGCGATGTACCAAAAAATCCTGTCGATGCCAGATAGTCTAATTGAACGCTACTTTGATTTACTCAGCTTTAAATCACTGGATGAAATCAAGGTATTACTTGATGAGATGGCTGCGGGTCGCAATCCACAAGAGATCAAACGTATTTTGGCGCTTGAGCTGGTGGAGCGTTTCCATGACGCAGAAGCGGCAGAAAATGCACATAAAAGTGCAGGGAACCGCGTAACTGAAGGTGAAGTGCCGGAAGATACCCCTGAAGTAACAATTTCTCGTGGCGAGTTTGGTGGCGAGTTGTTTATTGCAACTATTCTGCGCGTTGCAGGTTTAAACCCGAATGCAGCTGCTGCAAAAGATGCTGTGGGTCGCGGTGCGGTTAAAGTCGACTGGAATGTGGTAGATATGAGCTACTCTGTCAAAGAAAACGTCACTTTAATCATTCAGTCAGGTAAAAAAGCGATTGCACGTGTGACTTTCACCGACTAGATCGAAATAAAAATCATAAAAAGCAGGCCCAGAGCCTGCTTTTTATACGTAAATAGATGATAAAAACAACGAAAATATCAGTTTTGTTGAAAAAAGAAACATGCAAAAGAAAATAATAAAAAACAGGGTTGCATCCGGTCTGAAATACTGTAGAATGCACATCCATCGGCGGTGATGCAGATAAAAACTTGTTGAGAAACAAGGATTTGGCTAAAATGGTTAGATTCTTGGGTTGGTTGATAAGTTTGCTAAATATCTAAATTACCTGTTGACT
>NZ_JANBOE010000015.1:0-38870 GCF_035615075.1 Acinetobacter sp. IK40
TTATAATCAGCGAAGAATTCAAAAGAGTTTGGATTTTAAAACGCCAAATCAAATAGCAGAGAACTTTTATCGGTTAGCTGCCTAGCATATCCCAAGTGAAAGTCTCCTGCTAATTCAGCACATATCAGTTTTTTCTTTCTCGATGGTCGTAAACACTCACAGGACATTAAGTTAGCACAACAGATTGGTGAGGTCTGGAAAAGAGTGATTGGTGATGAGGGGACTTACTATAATTGCAATATTGATGCTCACAATGGCAAATACAAAGATGTCGGTATTGGCACCTTACATCGCAGTGATAAACAAAAATACGAGTATTTGATTAAAGCCATCCGTTATATAACCAAAAGAGACCAATTCATTGTGCATAAAAGGATTAAGCAGGATGAAGAGAATGAGCAAAACCTTAGAAATGATAAAGCCTACTTCATACGTGTATTTGGTAAAAATATTGCTAAGGATGTTGCGATAAAAATGGGTAAATCTCTTAAAAATACTGGTCAAAAGGAGGCATGAAATGACTCATTATTCAGCGACTCCTCAAGCACACTATATACCGCAGACACCAATTATCCCATTCATGCTGGATGTTAATACTCATTTGTTCTTAGGACAGAGTATTCAAAATGCAGCTCAAATTGAAAATGGGAAACTAGCGGTTATGGATAAACGATCACCCAAATGTTTGGATAAGAATTATCGTATATTTTTAAATTCTCTACCTTGGCTGCATTATCACCGTTTGGTATTACATGGATTTCAACTAAATCCTTATTGGGCTGCAATCTTTGATACAGTAGGCTTTTCTCATTACGGTAATATGAATTACCTTGTAGAGAATGCAGAGCTTATTCATGATCAATTTAAACATAAGTTTCTGAAACGACGGATTGCACTGGAATATACAAAATTTATTGAACCAATTAATGAAAGTATTAAATTCCAAAAGGCATTGTTTAAACGTTGTCTAGACAAACATAAGCAGATCAATTGTATGATCTATGATTTACCTTGTATGTTTACTATTCCCTTACAATTTGATGCCGAAGTTAAATTACCAAAACTTGCTAGTAAATGGCTGGAAAGATTACATCAATCCGAAGAATTAGCTGGCAAGCTGTATGATGTGCAATGGCGTATTGTGAAATCACTGAATGGATTTTATTCAGTCCATGCCATCATTTATGTGATTGGTGATGAGTGTAAATATTCTGATTTTATCTTACGGGTATGGAGAGGGGCTTGTTTACACAAGGGACATGAGCTTGTGCAAGGATCACCTTATTTGGTTTGGGAAAAACACTGTTACTTTGCGGACAGTGATATGCGTAGCTACTGGAGTAAACAGCTTGAGTTTCTAAATGGCCCCCTCAAACTTTATCGGTATATGAGTCAGCATATTTCCTATTTATGGCAAAGCTATACAGGGAATATCCCTGCTAAGTAAACTTTTCAAATATAAGGCGCTCTGATTAGAACGCCTTTTTTATGCTTGTATAAATCGCTGTGATTAAATCTCTAAAAATTATAGGTATAGGTCAAACCACTGTTGGTGGTGATGGTCACTTCACGGACATATTCAGCGGAACAGCCCAAGTAGACTTTTGCCACTGAGCCATAGCGCATATTTTGGTAATCGTAAGTGCCTTTGCTTCTGCAATTACCACGGTTGATTAAAACCCCTGTGATGGTGGTTGGCGCATCGTTCAAGGACATGATGTTTAACAAATCGGTATAGCCTGTCATGGAGTATTGTGATTCTTCACGACGGACACGGACTTCAAATTGTTCTTGTACAGTGGGTTCAGTCCCTTCCTCAGCATTATATGACTCATCTTCCAGAAAGGATTTATCAACGGCTGGAAAATCATCTTCAGATTGAGGCGGAGTTTCAGTCGCATCAGCAGTGCTATGCTCACTTGTTTGAGTTGGGGTATCCTTTGGTTTTGGTGCATCGTTACCTGAATTACACGCAGTTAAAGTCAGTAGCAACACACTGGATAAAACAATCGATGGAATAAAATTCATTACACATGCCTATATTTAATCGAATATTGTGATCTACAGGGTTGGGTGAAAGCCCAACTCTGTGTATTTAATTGTTTGGTCAATCAATTTTTTACTTTTTATAAAAGTGGGAATTACTCATCGATCTTTTTAAATACCTTTTCGATCGGCGTGTAGTTTTCCAAGCTAAAATCAAAAGGAATTGGCTTTTTCAGTGTCACATCAAATTGCTTTAATCGAGCATTTTCTATGCCGTTGAAATGTTTGCGTTGAAAGGACATGGTGCTCGGTTCAAGGATGGCAATCGGTTCATTCGCAGAATCAGCTTGAGTGTTGTTGGCCTGATAAATGACTAAGCTCTCTAATTCCAATTTATGATTATTGAAGTTAAAAATGTAACCGACATACTTCTGTCCACCAGCCGTAATAATATTTTGTGCTAACTCTGGCGTGGATGGGGCTGTGAAATTCACAATAAGATCAGATGCGAAATTCATATTCTCAAAATGTAATTGTTTCGAATCAGCATCGTAATAAACAAAATTATCAATCGGACCATTTGGTCGATCATTCGGTGTATAGCTGCTTGGCATAAACAGACTTTGACCAGACGTAGCATTTAAACTGAGTTCTAAAAGCTTCAAGTCATAATTTAGATGGGCATTTTTAGTATCCAACTCATTTTGAAGTGTCTGAATACGTTGTTGATATTGTTCTGTACTCTCAAATTGATCTTTTTGTGGTGGAGTCACCTGCATTGTCGATCTTATATAATTGATTGCCGTATCATGCGCTGCACGCAAAGAATAGTCATCACCTAAAGCAAAAGTGAATGCAGGAAACTGTTGATCAGTATGTCCGATCACTAAAACTTGATTGTTTTTTAAAGCCAGCACATTTCTTAAATCATTGAGAATGGACTGGAAATACACGCAGTTTGCACAATAATCTGCAACATCGTCATTTTCAGCAAACATCTGCAATCCATAGATGGTTTTATACGGTGGATAAAAGGAAAAATACCCCTCATCTTTGATGAGTTCCTGAAAGTCTTCTCCAGTCTTTGTTAGCGGAGGTGTAATTTTATTGCGAGCGATAATCAAAGGAGAAGAAACAGCCTGTGCAGGGACAGCATCATTCAATGACATGTTTTCAATCTTTTGAGATAGTTCTTTATTCTCTACATCATCTTGTTGTGGTTTTGAGCAGCCGACCAACGCAAGGCTGGTGAGCAGCGCAATTGAAATGTATTTCATCCTATTATTTTCCCCATCCAATATTTTTTAAGTTTTTAAAAATGAATTATGAAATTGCCTGTAATTTCAAATACATTTTGCTTGGCTGTCATAGGCTCTAGCGATGCTGTTACTGAGCACAATAAGGACAACCAAAATAAGCTGTGCGATGAATTTCATGATTTTTATCCAGCACAAAACACCACTGACCAAAATGGATGCAGCAGTTAATTGATGCCTTGAGTCAATCAGGACACAGTGAAAGCGTGTGATAAATGAATTGGAATAAAATGCCTGAGAGGCAGAGAAAGTGCAGGGGAATAATAAAGCACAGTAAATTGCGTCATGGTTGACTCCTAGATGAATTAGAAGTTCTACCGAATCACTGTCAATTGATTATGGTGGCAGAACGAAAAGGGGTTGACAGACTGGACATCTAGAACCAGCACGCGCGAACGCGTCCCCCTCCCGTTCTACCGCAAAGGGGGACGAGAAGGTTTTTACACATACAAAGAATACTCAGATGAATAAACTCCGATGCGCTAGATGAGCGGTCTGTCAAAACCGACTGACAATGTAGGTCAGCCCTTGCATCATAATCGCTGCTAAAAAACAGGTCAATTGATCTGTTTAATCATCATTCAAAAATTGCCTAAAACTGATGAAAAAAAACGCATTCTAAAAAAATACAAATACATAGCATCTAATTGAGAACAGTGTTTCTCCATTTGAGATAGCACCAATACATGCTTCAGCTACATTGCAATCATTTTGCCTGCTTCCCCAGCAGGTTTTTTTATTCATTTACAGGAAATACCACAATGAGTTTGCCATGTCCTTATTGCCAGTCCCGAGAGACGGTACTGCTTGAATCAACCCAACATTTACCCAGTACCTCAACCAATAACCCCATTTCCAATAGTGTGATGTCACCGATGGCACTTGCCACATTAGGAGTGAGTGTTTCCAAAAGCCTGAATATTCCTCCAATTGCAGGTGCAATCGTTGGGGTACTGATTGGCGGTATCTGGATGTTGATCACTGAAGATGAACAGCAACAACCGCTTCACCCAACTTATCGCAAACAGTATTACTGCAACAACTGTGACCGCAGCTTTAGCCCGAATTTACGCAATTAAGTATTTAGCAAAATTTAAATCGAACCCTTTTACCCATTCAAAATCGATACAGGAATTATTCTTATGGCACATTTAGTTGAAACTATGGCATTCACTGGACAAACCCCTTGGCATGGGTTAGGCAATGAACTCACACCAAACCAACCCATCGAGGTTTGGGCACAACAAGCAGGCATGGACTGGCGGATAGAATCCTCGGATGTCAATTACATGGCACAGAATGAACGTGGACAAAGCATCATCATGCCTTTTGAAGAACAACGAGTGCTTTACCGTTCAGATACGCATGCACCTTTATCCGTGGTCAGCCAACGCTTTCAAGAAGTCCAACCGATGGAAATCCTACACTTCTACAAAGACCTGACGGAGCAATCAGGCTTTGAACTGGAAACCGCAGGGGTACTGAAAGGTGGCAAGAAATTCTGGGCATTAGCCAAGACTGGACAGACTTCAGCACTCAAGGGTAAGGATGTGAGTAATGGCTATATTCTACTAGCGACGGCTTGTGATGGCACTCTAGCAACCACTGCACAGTTCACCAGTATCCGGGTGGTATGTAACAATACTTTGGCAATTGCTCTCAAAGGACAAAATACCAGTGCAGGTGTGGTTAAAGTCCCACACAGCACTCGTTTCGATGCTGAGAAAGTTAAACAACAGTTGGGTATTTCAGTCCGTGCATGGGATGAACACATGTATGAAATGAAACAACTGAGCCAGCGTAAGGTAACTCAGCAGGAAGCAGCAGCCTTCTTTGATGCGGTGTTTAACAATACCAACCTAACTATGGCTGAACAAGATGAAAGCATCATTCAGTTCTATCGAAATGCTGCTATGCCAAACCAAGGCATCAACACCCCAACCAAAGCGGACAATAAAACCGAGCCAAATGGACGTGCCATGTCGAAAGTCATGACCATGTTTAACGGACATGGACGTGGTGCAGAACTGAGTTCAGCCAAGGATACCGCTTATGGATTATTGTGCAGCATCACCGAGTTCTGTGACCATGAACGTCGAGCGATGAGTACCGATCATCGACTCGATTCAGCATGGTTTGGTGCAGGGGCTGCCATTAAACAGCGTGGTCTGGAACAGGCATTGAGAATGATTGCCTAAATTCAGTTTCAATTAAGCCAGCTCCATTAGCCTAAGCATACAGTAACACCGTACAAGCACAGCAACACCTTTAGCCGCACCCTCATGCGGCTTTTTTATGCCCAAAATTCAGCTTTTACGATTTTATCGATACAGGAATAATTGCAATGAATAGTCATACTCAAATTCAAAACACGCTAAATAACCCACCACTACAACCCTATTTACCGAATCTAAATCAATCCATTCAGCAGATTGAGGTGGGAACCCGAACCAAACGAGATCGACCGAATACGCAACCACGAAAGACCAAAGCCCTTACAGCAAAAAGACTTGCCAACACCAAACAGATGAACTATCAACAATGGTTAGAAGTCAGAAAACAGGGTATTGGCAGCAGTGATGCAGCAACGGCCTGTGGACTGAATCCCTATATGTCGATGCTGGAACTGTGGATGATCAAGACAGGGCGGATGCAACAAAACATCGAGGATGAAAGTGCAGGTTACGCACCCTTGTACTGGGGAAAAAAGCTAGAACCTTTGGTGGCTGAATACTACAGCATGCACACCAATCATAAAGTCCGTCGAGTTAATGCAGTATTGCAACACCCTGATGAAGACAAACAGTTTATGTTGGCGAACTTGGATTATGCTGTAGTCGGTAATGAAGAAGTGCAAATTTTGGAATGTAAAACCGTGGGGGAATATGGCGCAAAACTATGGCGAGATGGCGTGCCTTTATATGTGCTGTGTCAGGTACAGCATCAATTGGCAGTGACAGGTAAACAGGCAGCGCATATTTGTGCCTTGATCTGTGGGCATGAAACCAAAATCTATAAAGTGACTCGTAATGAAACTGTGATTCAGCACATCATTAATGCGGAACGTCATTTCTGGCAATGTGTCGAAACAGGTATTCCACCCAGTGTAGATGCTTCGGATTCAGCAGCTAAAGCCTTGCAACAACTTTATCCTGAACAGATTCCATTAACAGTAGAAGACCTGACCCAAAATGAACAAGCTAATTATTTGTTTAATCAGTTACTAGAGGAGCGACATAAAGTTGAACAACACCAGCAGTATTTTGATGAACTGAAACATCAACTACAAATGATGATGAAAGAAGCAGAGCGAGCGGTATTTACAGGTGGTTCAGTCACATGGAAGAAATCACAAGACTCAATCAGCCTAGACAGTAAATCATTGCTTAAACAGCATCCTGAATACCTACAGCAATTTCCCCAAACCAAAGCAGGAACACGACGCTTTCAGATTTATCCGAATGGTGGATAGGGCTGATACCCAAGTAACCCATTTCAATTTAACTAACACCCCAACCAACTGATCCCATACCCCAAACAAGTATGGGATTTTTTATGCCCAAAATTTATTTATCCAAATTTAAACGCCATTTCAACATCTATATAGAGTACATCATCATGATTAAAGGTTTAGCTATTACCCCACCTGTGTTGGGGCGTATCAGTATCGGCAAAATTGTCGAAAAGAATGGAAAACGTCTGCCTGAAAAAGATGATCAATTTACCATTACCAGCCAAATCCAAAATAAAGATGGGTGGGTCAAACATCCACTGGATGAGCAACTACGTGCCAAAGCGCCCAATCAGAACCAAAAGCTGAGAAGCATTCCAGTCCGCATGATCTTCAATGATCCCGATCTCAACTTAAGAGCAGAGTACAGCCTATTTGACCGCCAAACTGGACGTTTAATCTGTTCAGGCAATGGCGAAAGCTGTCAGCGACTCGGTCAAAATGGCATTGAACAACATCCTTGTCCATCCCCTGATTTATGTCCATTGGCACAGGGTGGATTATGCAAGCCCTATGGCAGACTCTACGTCAACTTAGATGAATCAGATGAGTTTGGTACTTTCATCTTTAGAACCACAGGCTTTAACAGCATCCGCACTTTGGCAGCTCGACTTCGTTACTATCACGCAGCATCGGGTGACTTACTTTCTTGTTTGCCATTGCAATTGACCTTGCGAGGTAAAAGCACCACACAAAGTTACCGTACCCCGATCTACTACGTGGATCTGACTTTACGTGATGGCACAAACCTGAAAGATGCGATTAGTTCAGCCAAACAGATGGATGAACAAAGTAAGACAGCAGGGTTCTATCAGGAGGCTTTGGATCATGTGGCACGGCAGGGTTATGGTAATGCCTGCTTTGAGGTGGGAGGTGAAGAGGGTTTGGATATAGTGGAGGAGTTTTACAGCGTTGAATCTCAAACAGAGCATCAGCAAACGCATGATCTCACTCATGTTCAAGATATTCAGAAAGGCTTACAGCAGTCGGTTCAAGCTCTGAATTAAATACTGTTGGGGGCTAAGAAGCCCCCAACAGTAATATTGCTACTATTTTTTATTAAAAAATTTGAACTACTTATTGAATCAATAAACATTACTTAAGTATCGTTTATTTGGAGGGCGGTAGTACGTTAGGCTTTTGTAACATTAATCCATTTATAACTTTTTGTTGTCTACTATCTTCATTACGTAGTTGTTTATCTTTAGAATGATGGTCTTTATTCTCTTCGACTTTGGTGTCGCCATGATTATGATCAGTGATATTACGTAATTCGGTATCATCTAAGGAGCGAATCGTTTTTGAAGTGCTAGGTTCAGCCCATGATGTCGTATTCAAAAAAATGAAAAATAATAAATTGTACTTCATCCATGAAGTCATAGCGTGATCCTTTTTTACTCAATACCGACTACAGTGGTGATATAACCAGTGGCTAAAAGAATTGATAGACCTAATGACATCTCAAATAAAATGGCATAGCCCAATTGTTTCGCAAATTTCGGGTCTTGTAAGCGAGGTGTGAAATACCATTTGTTAAAGGCTGCTAACAATAAAATACTTAGGACAAATAATATTTTAATAATAAATCCATGCCCATAAGGTGTATTGATTAGAGTATTAAAATCTTTAAAGAGTAATAAAGCAATACTAAGACCACAAGCGATGAGTATTCCTACAATAAAGGCTGCTATTTGCCCAAATAGATGCATACGTTCTTTAAGTGGTAAGCCATTAATTTTTTTGCTTGTTTTCCATAATGGATAAAGCGACCCCATCCATAAGGACATTACAAGTACATGTATTGATAACAAAGCTTGAGCGAATAAGGGTAAATTCGTGACGTGTCCGAGTTGTGAAAAACTTAAAACGATTGGTGTGAGCAGTATGGTAAAGATTGCTCCTTCAGTTTTGGAAATATCAATCGTCCCTTTACTAAGTTTGACTATCATAAATATGAGTAAAAGTGCAAAACTGATTGATCGAATGATAGAGACATGTCCAGTAGGAGTATTGACTAGTATATTTATATAGTTGCTATCCCACATACCTGAAAGGCCAGTGTTGGCAAAACTTCCTATAAGAATGAAGAAGCCGAGAACACTTGAAAAAAGGCCTAAACCTGTACCAATAGTCATGTATTTTAGAATAGTCTCCTTGATTTCAACATAACGTCCAAGTAAGAAATAGCAGAAAGCACCGCCAATAACAAATGCAATCCCTAAATATAAAATGACTTTAACCAACCATGTTGCATATATCCAAGTCTCAGGAATCATATTTTTCTCCCTTTATTATAGCAACATGCCAGCAAGCTGCTGGCATGTTGACTATTTTCACTCATTGTTATTTTGCCGATTTAATAGTGAAATTATATTCACCATTCATGTTATGGCCATCGGTACCCATTGTGGTCCAAACCACCGTATATTTTCCTTTTTTTAGTTTTGGAACCGCTACGTCAAATGATTTTTTCATATCATGAGTTATTTGGTAGTTCAAAGGGATATCCTTACGTTGGGCATCAAGTAACTTAACGTTCATTAGCATGACTTCTTCACCAAAATTGAGTGTTATGTTTTTTGGTTGACTTGCTACAGAAGCATTGATCGCAGGAATTGCACTTTCAAGTTTCACGTGTGCAAATGCACTTGAAGCAGTAACAATCAGTGTTGCACCTACGAGAGTGTTACGTAGAGCTGACATTTTATTTTTGAAAATTTTCATTTCTTCATCCTCTTTAAACTAATCTTGGGCTCAGTAATGACCGAATGAAATGCATCAATTGGTTGCTTGGTCATCACCTTTCTCATGCTTATTATTAAAGGATGAGAGAAACATCCCGATGACTTCAAAATTACATTTTTGTCATTTTAAAAATTAAAAAACCACAAGTGGTACACTGGCTTTAAAGAAAACAATGATCACTAAACAAACTAATAAGAGGGAGTCTATTTCCATCTTAATGAAATTATTAATTTAAAAAATTAAATATGAAGGAGGCTTTTATGGACCATCATCATGAAAACAAAGTACTCAATAACAGACTTACTGACCCTGTCTGTGGTATGACAGTTACAGAAGCATCCAAGTTTTATGAAGAAGTTAAAAATAGAACTTTTTACTTTTGTAGTGAGAAATGCCACATAAAGTTTAAAAGTGATCCTCATTTTTATATTACTAAAGTTGAGAATGTAGTTACGTTAAAAGAACCACAAAAGAGGGATGGTGAGGATTCAAATGAAGTTAATCAGCCTGCTCATGTTAATACCTTCACGATATACACTTGTCCAATGCATCCTGAAATTAGACAGAACCATGCGGGAAATTGTCCGATCTGTGGTATGTCGTTAGAGCCTTTACTTCCTGACTTAGATGACGCTGATGAAAACCCAGAACTCAAGAATTTTAAGCATAGATTTTGGTGGACCTTACCGCTAACCATTATTGTAGTTTTCTTAGCAATGTTTGGTCATCAATTGAACTGGTTCGAAATGCAGGTGCAAAGCTGGATTGAACTTTTTCTTACCTTGCCAATAGTTTTTTGGGCGGGATGGCCATTTTTTGTTAGATGTTGGCAGTCAATCTGGAATCGGAGTCCAAATATGTGGACCTTGATTGGAATAGGTACAGGAGCTGCTTTTATATACAGCCTTGTTGGAACAATAGTACCTCAAGTATTTCCAGACTCATTTGTATCTATGGGGCGTGTTGCTGTGTATTTTGAGGCGACCGCAGCGATTATTTCTCTCACATTGTTAGGTCAAGTGCTAGAGTTAAAAGCACGTTCCCAAACTTCAGCGGCAATTAAATCCCTACTTGGGCTAGCACCTAAAACAGCAAGAAAAATCAGTGTTGATGGTATAGAAGAAGATATTCCACTATCTCATGTACACGTAGGCGATTTATTACGGATACGCCCCGGTGAAAAAGTTCCTGTTGATGGAGTCATTACAGAAGGTTCAAGCTCTGTAGATGAATCGATGTTAACTGGTGAACCTGTGCCAGTTACAAAACGTGTGGGTGATCAAGTCATTGGTGCAACAATGAACATGAATGGTTCATTGGTGATGCGATCAGAAAAAGTTGGATCATCAACCGTACTTTCTCAAATCGTGCAAATGGTTGCTCAGGCTCAACGTTCAAAAGCACCTATGCAGCGGATGGCGGATCATGTTGCAGGACGATTTGTTATGGGGGTTATAGGTATTGCTGTTCTAACTTTTTTGGGGTGGGGGCTATTCGGACCTGAACCTAGTTGGGTTTATGGATTAATCAATGCAGTAGCTGTTTTAATCATCGCATGCCCATGTGCTTTGGGATTAGCTACGCCAATGTCAATTATGGTAGCAACAGGGCGAGGTGCATCAAATGGAGTACTTTTTCGAGACGCTGCCGCAATAGAGAATCTACGTAAAATTGATACATTGATTATTGATAAAACAGGAACTTTGACAGAAGGACAACCATCATTCAATAAAGTAGTAGCCACTTCAGGATATGAAAAGAATGAAGTCCTCCGTTTAGCTGCGAGTTTAGATCAGGGCAGTGAGCATCCTTTAGCAAATGCAATTGTACGTGCCGCCCGTGAGCGAAATCTTACTTTAAGTAAACCTACTTCATTTGAATCAGGTTCAGGTATTGGTGTTAATGGAGAGATAAACGGACAAAAATTAGCGCTAGGCAATACGGCACTGATGAAGCAATTAGGGATATCTGTTAACACTCTTATTCCACAAGCAGAGGTATTAAGAGCTGAAGGTGCCAGTGTTATGTATTTGGCAGCCGATGGAAAACTGCTAGGTCTTCTGGCAGTTTCAGATCCAATCAAAGCAAGCACTCCAGAGGCCCTTTTATCGTTGGAAGACTCAGGTTTAAGAATCATCATGGCAACAGGTGATGGGCTAACTACAGCAAAATCAGTTGGGGCTAAGTTAGGAATTAGTGAGGTTTATGGTGAGGTTAAACCTGCTGATAAATTAGATTTGGTCACAAAATTGCAAAAAGAAGGGAGAATTGTTGCTATGGCTGGTGATGGAATTAATGATGCACCAGCCTTGGCTCAAGCTGATATTGGAATCGCAATGGGCACGGGTACTGATGTAGCAATGAATAGTGCCCAAGTTACATTAGTAAAAGGTGACTTACGTGGTATTGAAATTGCTCGTTCTTTATCAGAGGCAACTGTTAAAAATATGAAACAAAACTTGATGTTTGCTTTCCTCTATAATGGATTAGGTATCCCTTTGGCTGCTGGTGTACTGTATCCATTTACTGGCTGGTTACTCTCGCCTATGATTGCTGCATTAGCAATGAGCCTAAGCTCAGCATCGGTAATTGGTAATGCCTTACGATTACGTCATCAAAAATAATCACGACTTACCACTCATTAGCGTAAGTTAATGAGTGGTAAGCATCATTAGAATGAGTGCTTAATAACCGAGATATCACTAATTTTTAAAGATAATTTTAAAAGAAATATGTCCCTCGTTATAAGTCGCTTGAATGGAAGCTCCATGCACATCAAGAATAGATTTGGTAATTGCTAAACCAAGGCCAGTACCTTCTTCAACTCTCTGTCTAGATACATCTGTTCGATAAAAACGATCGAATAACCGATTAAGTTGTTCTGATGATAGTGGGGAGCTTTCATTTTCAATGATGAATGTTGTTGTATCAAAGTTTTGTTGGCATGTGATTTTGATGACCGAATCTGATTTGCCATATTTAATTGCATTCGATAACAAATTACTTAAAGCGCGGCGTAGCATTAAAGGATCACCTTTTATACTACCTGAACCACTCTGTTCGAGTGACATTCCCTTTTCAGCAGCGATAGCATCATAAAAATCAAATAATGCTGAAACTTCTTTAACTAAATTAACCTGTTGTAGGTTAGGTAAATGTAGACCATGTTCTGCTTTTGCCAAAAATAGCATATCAGAGACCATGCGAGCTAAATGCTCAAACTCTTCTAAATTTGAAAATAGAACTTCCTGATAAGTATTAATATTTCGACTACGAGATAAACATACTTGAGTTTGAGTCATCAAATTGTTAATAGGTGTTCTTATTTCATGAGCAAGATCAGATGAAAAATCTGAAAGTTTTTCTACTGCGGCTTCTAGCCGATCTAACATATCATTAAAAGCGACAGCCAGTGATTTAAGTTCGGTTGGAGTATTTTCGACTTCTAAACGTTCAGAAAGATGTTGGGCTGAGATACCCTCTGCTACTTTTGCCATTTGTTGTAATGGACGTAGCCCTCGCCATGCTGCGAACCACCCTAAGAACATTAAACAAATTGTACCCACAAATCCAATGTATAAAAGTTGACGTCTAAAGTCATTTAAGAAATGTAGATGCTCAGAGGTATCGATTCCAACAATAATCTGAGCTGATATAAACGAGTCATTATGATCAAAAGTCTTTTTATAAATTAAGCCACGATAAGTCTTATTTTTAATTTTCCATTCAAGCCATGGATCTTGTTTTGATTTGTTGAGTGCTTGGGGATGAATTACTGATGGTGCTGAGCTAAAAATAACTTGACCTGTTGGACGTTCAATCTGAACAATCAGATCGTGATGTCCAATTAAGGCATCTTTTAAATATAAATTTAGTTCTTGAGAGTTAGATGGGTTCTGTTCAAGTAGATTCTCTATAAGTTGAATTTTGCCTTCTAATTGAGTTCGGTCTTGAGCTTCAAAATGATGCATTACGAGCTTGTGAATAACCAACCCCATAATCATTAAGATGATAACAGTAGAAAGAGAAAAGATGATTGCTATACGAAAGCTGATTGCATTAAACAATTTACGAGTCATCTTCTACCTCTAAAACATACCCCATTCCACGTATGTTCTGTATCAGCTTTGGGCTAAAATTACTGTCAATTTTACTGCGCAAACGTTTGATAGCGACTTCTACAACGTTGGTATCACTATCAAAATTCATGTCCCATATTTGAGAGGCAATGAGCGTACGAGGTAATATCTCACCACGTCTACGCATAAATAATTCCATCAGCGCGAATTCTTTAGCTGTTAAGTCAATACGTTGCCCAGCGCGAGTGACGCGGCGTTTACGAAGATCAAGTTCAAGATCAGCAATTGTAATAAGGTTACTATCTTCTTTTTGTTGTCCCCGTCGGAGTAAGCTTTTAATTCGTGCTAATAACTCAGCAAAAGCAAAAGGCTTGACTAGATAATCATCAGCACCTAAATCCAAGCCTTTCACACGATCTTCAATTTGATCACGTGCTGAAAGAAAAAGAATAGGCATAGTTTTGCCACTTTTTCGGATATCATAAATGATATCCCAACCATCTAGCTTTGGAAGCATCACATCTAAAATGATGAGGTCATATTCTTCGGAAAGCGCTTGATGTTTACCAGATAATCCATCCGTTACCCAATCCGTTATATACCCAGCTTCAGATAGACCTTGTTTAAGGTAGTCACCGGTTTTTTGTTCATCTTCAACTAGTAAGATTCTCATTGATAAAAATCCCATATCACTCATTAAGAACATAATAACGTTATAAATACGTGATTCGTTGTAGATTACAAAAATGTCATTTTCATGTCACATAGATGTTTAGTGAAGGCCTTTAAGGTATTTACATAAAGTTAATTTTTGGAGCAAAACATGAAAACTCTATTCAGCCGTAGCTTAACCACTCTTATGTGTGTTGGTACTTTAATTGTAGGAACTCAGTCTTGGGCAGCAGATGTGAAACAAGGAACTACAGTTGTGTCTGAAATTAAAGCCGATTCAAAGACGCAAGAGAAATGTCAAAAACCTTGTAATATGAAGAATGATGATAAAACCCAACAGGATCATAGTCAGCATGAGCATGGTAACATGACGGATATGTCTCAGATGGATCATTCTAAGATGATGAATATGGGGCAATCTAAAATGAGTAATATGGATAATTCCAGTATGATGAACATGGACCACTCAAAGATGAACATGTCAAATACATCAAATAAATAACAAATACGATAAATGAAAGATCGGGGGAAATTAAAGCGAATAATAGGTTTGCTTGATTCTCCCATCCTTATATTAGATAGGTGAAATAAATGTCTACAAAATTAACGCATGTCCTTTTAATAGGAGTCGGTTTATTTTCATCAACTTGGGTTGTGGCAGCAGTTAAAGAATATGATTTAACAATCGCTGAGCAAACGGTGAATATCACAGGTAAGCCTTTAAAACGAATTACGGTTAATGGGAAATTTGTTGCACCTCTTCTTGAGTTTGAGGAAGGTGATGATGCTATTATTCGTGTCCATAACAAGCTAAAAAAACAAGATTCTTCTATTCATTGGCACGGGTTAATTCTACCGGGCATCATGGATGGCGTACCCGGATTTAATCAGTTTGACGGTATTGCCCCTAATAAGACCTACGAATATAAGTTTAAGGTACGCCAAAATGGTACCTATTGGTATCATTCGCATAGTAAAGGTCAAGAACAAGAGGGCTTGTATGGTCCGTTAGTCATTTACCCCAAAAATAGGACACCTTTAACTGTAGCTGAGAAAACAGATAAGGATTATGTCGTATTACTTTCAGATTTTCATGATTCAACTAGTGATAAAATCATGAATAATCTAAAGAAAGAAGCTGACTATTATCAGAACCGTCGTGAAACTGTTTTTGATGTTTTTAAACAAATTAAAAAAGATGGTTTAAAAGCAACATGGCAAGACCGTTCGATGTGGAACCAGATGCGAATGCTCAAGACAGATATGTCTGATGTGACAAAATATACTTTTTTGATGAATGGTAAGACTCCAGAACAAAATTGGACTGGTAATTTTAAGACGGGTGAAAAAGTACGTCTTCGGTTTATTAATGCCTCAGCAATGTCATTCTTTGACGTCAGAATCCCTAACTTGAAAATGACGGTAGTCAGTGCAGATGGGCAACCAGTGAAACCTGTTCCGGTTGATGAATTCAGAATAGGGACGGCTGAAACGTATGATGTTATTGTAGAACCCAAACAATCAAATTATCAAATTGAAGCAGAATCAATTGATAGGAGTGGTTTTTCAGTTGGTTCCTTACATGATGAGAATACTCCTCCAATAAATCAAATCAAAATGCCGAAGTCACGTCCTCGTTCTTTATTAACTATGGAAGATATGGGGATGGGGCATGATATGTCTTCTATGGCGGGCATGAATCACGACATGTCTTCAATGAAAGGCATGGATCATGATATGTCGCCTATGACAGACAGCTCAAAAGATCAGTCAATGTCTGGAATGAACCATGACATGTCTTCAATGAAAGGCATGGATCACGATATGTCGTCTATGACAGACAGCTCAAAAGATCAGTCAATGTCTGGAATGAACCATGACATGTCTTCAATGAAAGGCATGGATCACGATATGTCGTCTATGACAGACAGCTCAAAAGATCAATCTATGTCAGGTATGAACCATGGCATGCAAATGACTACATCTAATGCACCTACACAAGAAAAGAATGGTGATGTTGTATATGGCTGGGCAAATGCTTCAACACCTGTTGGTCAAAAAGCACTTCAATATAGTGACTTACAATCTTTAAAGCCTCAACCAGATACTCGTGCCCCTGAACGTGAAATGGAAATCCGTCTTGGTGGGAACATGGAGCGCTATATTTGGACAATTAATGGTAAGAAGTTTAATGAAACAGAACCATTCAAAGTGAAATACGGGGAACGTATACGCTTGAAATTTGTGAATGACAGTATGATGGCTCACCCAATGCACTTGCACGGTATGTTTATGCAGCTTGAAAATGGTCAAGATCCAAGTAATATGCCAAATAAACACACGATCATTGTGCCACCGGGGAAAACAGTTACAACTTTACTTACTGCTGATGAATTGGGTGAATGGGCTATCCACTGCCATTTGTTATATCACATGGCAGCTGGAATGATGAACAAACTCATTGTGGCAAATGTAGATAGCAATGATGATGATACGAAAAGTATCGTTGCCCAACCTCAAACTAGCCATGAGGGAGTGAATCAACATGCACATCACTAAACAGTTATATTCAAAAACAATTTTATCTGTTGCTTTAATTGGCTTAGCGGGTATGGCATTTGCGAATGATAATTCGACTGAAAATCTAAATAAGAGTACGTCAAGTATGAGTGTGCTTTTACGCGAATCAGGCGGATTAGGCTATGTTGAACGTAATACTGATCAAAAGTCTTCAAACAGCAAAGGGTCTGAAACTTTAGCTTTTAGCCAAAATCATATGAACGAGCATGGTGGGCAAATTTATCAGACAACTAAATTTTCCAATGAGTGGATAGTTGATAAAGATGGAAAGGGCAGCTTAGGTTCGAGTTTCGAGGCATTGATTGGAACAGATGAAAATCGAATGTTTGTTGAAGCTAATATGAATAAAGCGGAGAGTAATGATCCCAAATATGATGTATCAGCTCTTTACAGTAGAAATGTTGCACCATTTTGGGATGTACAAGCTGGGGTAAGGTATAGTGAGGACAAAAATAACCGTAATAGTAATCGCATTGATGGCGTTATTGGATTATTAGGCCTTGCACCTTATTTCTTTGAGACAAAAGCCTACCTTTATGGTGGTGAAAATAATTTTTGGGGAGCCAGTTTTGAGTTTGATCGAGATCTATTACTCACTCAAAAGCTAATTACTCAGCCATATATTGCAGCAGATATTGTGTTTAATGATAATTCTGATTTTGCTACAAAGTCAGGTTTGTCTGAGTTAAAGACAGGTCTAAAAACTCGTTACGAGATTAATAAGCGTATAAGACCATTTGTTGATGTCGCTTATCAATATGAAAAAGGACAGAAATTAACAACTTTTCAAGAAGCTACAAATTCTGAAAAGGGGTGGTTATACGGGGCAGGTATTGAATTAGTTTTCTAAATATTTTATTAAGAATGAATAATGGTGATATTCCATTATTCATTCTTAATTATTTTAAACTTACGGATAACCCTTCAAGTACTTTACAAGAGTTAATTTCCAAAAAACCAGAGCATTTGCTTCTTAAATCAGAAAGTTGTTGCTTAAGCTGAATCTGTTTTTGGATATTCTGCTCTAATTGATGAATATGTTTATCAACTAAGATGTTAATAGAACTACAGTTTCCACAAGGTTTGTCTTTGTATGCTAATAAAATTTTTATTTCGTCCAAGCTCATATTCAAAGTTCGGCAATTAAGAATAAATAGAAGTCGCTCTAAGTGGTCTTTGTTATAAAGTCGATAATTAGCTTCCGAACGATTAGGGGCTAGTAATAAAGCTTCTTTTTCATAAAACCGTATTGTAACAACAGGGCAACCGGATAGCTGAGATAATTCACCAATTTTTAAGTTCATTTCAAGTCACCTGATCTATTGACTCTATAGTAGCTATAGGGATTTTAATATGCAATACGTGAAGATATGACTATAGGCACATCAATGAGTGGTTGCGGTTGTAATCAAGAAAGTTCTTGTGAAGACACTAAGCAAAAACAAAATGAATCAAAAACAGATTCTTGTAAAATTAAAGATTTAGCTACAGAAGAAAGTGAAAGTTCTTGTTGCGATAATGAGGTACAGCAAGAACCTAACCCTGATGAAAAAGATTCATGCGGTAGTAAGCAGTCGAATTCATGCTGTGGTTCGGATTCGATAACTTCACCTGAAAAGATTAGGGGGAGTGAAGATACAGCGACTTTCATCAGTGACTATAGCATCCCGAAAATGGATTGTTCCGCAGAGGAACAAATGGTTCGGATGACTTTATCTTCATTGGTAGATGTTAAGAGCTTGGTTTTTGATTTGCCGAACCGAAACCTAAAAGTTCTGCATAATGGTGAAAGTAATGAAATCACTGCAAAACTTGAAGCTCTTGGATTTGGGGCAAAATTAAATAAAACTGAAGCTTATGAAAATAAAGAACAAGCACAAGAAGCTAGTACTTTTCTGATTCCGAAGATGGATTGTTCGGCAGAAGAGCAAATGGTAAGAATGGCACTTTCTCCCTTGCATGAAGTTAAAGGTTTATCTTTTGATTTGGCGCAAAGACAGTTAGTTGTTTTCCATACCAATGGGATTAATGAAATTACCACAAAACTTGAAGCCCTAGGTTTTGGTGCAAAGCTCGTGGAAACAGTAAAAGCCACTGGGGAATTGCCTGAAACACCAGATCCGACTAAGCAGGCGAAAGTCCTTAAATTATTACTAGCGATTAATGGTGTTCTTTTTTTTATTGAGTTCATAAGTGGAATTATTGCCGCATCGACGGGGCTCATTGCGGACTCTCTTGATATGTTTGCTGATGCGGCCGTTTACGGTATAGCACTTTACGCGGTAGGGAAAGCGGCTAAATACCAATTAAAAGCAGCTCATTTTGCAGGATGGATTCAACTTTTATTAGCTTTGATCGTTATTATTGATGTTGTCAGACGTTTCATGTTCGGTAGTGAACCAGAGTCAGATTTGATGATCATTATTGGCTTCTTAGCACTTATTGCCAATGTGACGTGCTTGTATCTCATTTCTGGGCATAGAGATGGCGGAGCCCATATGAAAGCGAGTTGGATCTTTTCAGCTAATGACGTAATAGTAAATATGGGGGTTATTTTAGCAGGTGTACTTGTTGCATGGACTGGTTCAGCTTACCCAGATTTGATTATTGGTATTCTTGTTTCACTGTTTGTACTGAATGGCGCTCGAAAAATTTTGGCGTTGAAGTAGGGTGCTGACAATGAATTTATTTCAAGTAAAGCAAGACCAGACTGTAAAAATCATTGATCTTAAAAAGGGTGAACAGTATCAAGATAAAAATGATCCTGTTCTGGAGCGTTTAGAACTGCTGGGCTTTAGAGTAGGTGAATCCTTACAAGTGCTTGCGAAAGGGCTTTTTGGTGGTGATCCTGTGTTGGTTCAAATCGAAACCTCACGTTTCGCCTTAAGAAAAAATGAAGCAGAACGAATTTTTGTAGAGATTACCAATGGACACTAAAAATATTGCACTTGTTGGTAATCCTAATTGCGGTAAAACATCACTTTTTAACACCCTCACAGGGACTCGTCAAAAAGTTGCAAATTATGCTGGGGTAACGGTAGAACGGAAAGAGGGATTTTTTAAACTGCCATCTGGTGATACCGTTCGAGTATTGGATTTGCCTGGGACTTATAGTTTAAAACCGAGCAGTTTAGATGAGGAGGTAACTAGAGCAGTATGCTTTGGTGAATTAAAAGGCGAAGTTATACCTGATATTTTTGTATGTGTTGTCGATGCTACGAATCTTCATCTTCATTTAAGTCTTGTACTTGAAGTCAGGGCTTTAAACAGACCAATGTTACTTGTTCTTAACATGATGGATGAGGTTAGAAAGCGTGGGATTTCAATTGATACAACGAAGCTATCTCAGCTTTTAGGTATTCCTGTTGTTGAGTCAGTAGCTGTAAAAACAAAAGGCATTCAGGGGCTATTGACCCAATTGGATCAAAAGAATTTGTTTGTTGCCCCTTATCATTCTGATCTGAGTCACTTTGACCAAATCAAATATATTACAAAACAAGTCATCTTGAAAAATGATAATGGTGATAAACGAACGGCTTTCTTGGACAAAATATTCTTACATCCAGTTTTTGGATTATTAATATTGACCTTTACCATGTTTGTAATGTTTCAGGCTGTCTTTATTTGGGCTCAACCGTTAATTTCCTTTGTTGAGGATTCGATTTCATGGTTTGGTGGGGCGATAGGACCTCTGATTACTCATCCACTTTTAAGAAGTTTGGTCGTTGATGGTGTAATTGCAGGTGCTGGTAGTGTACTCGCGTACATGCCTCAAATTCTGATCTTATTTTTCTTTATTTTAATTTTAGAAGAATCGGGATACTTACCTAGAGCTGCTTTTTTGTTAGATAAGCTGATGTCTAAAGCTGGTTTAAGTGGGCGTTCATTTATTCCACTACTTTCGAGCTTTGCTTGTGCAATTCCCGGAGTCATGGCGACTAGAAGTATTAGCTCTGAAAGAGATCGTTTAGCAACGATTATGATTGCACCTTTAATGACGTGTTCTGCACGACTACCTGTATATGCTTTGCTGATCGCTGCATTCATTCCAAACAAGTTGGTTTATGGTTGGCTCAGTTTACAAGGTCTAGTTCTGTTCGGGCTTTACATGTCAGGAATCGTATCCGCTTTATTGGTTTCTTTATTCCTGAAATTAGTCAGAAAAGATAAAACTGAAAGTATTTTCATTTTTGAATTACCTACATACCGTATTCCAGATGTTCGAAATGTAGCTTTGGGGCTTTATGATAGAGCAACTATATTCTTAAAAAGAGTTGGTGGAATTATTGTCGCACTTTCTATTTTATTATGGTTCTTGGTAACGTTCCCTTTACCACCTGATAATCCAACAATGCCACCAATCAATTATAGTATTGCTGGACAGTTAGGGCATCTAATCCATCCAATATTTGCTCCGATTGGATTTACTTGGGAAATTTGTATTGCTTTGATTCCTGCAATGGCAGCTCGTGAAGTGATTATTGCTGCGTTAGGGGTGATCTATGCAATGTCTGGTGATGAAGATGCAGTTACCCAGACTTTATTATCTCAAATATCTGGTCCGGATGGATGGGGGCTAGCGACAGGTATGTCATTGTTAGTTTGGTTTATCTTTGCCCCGCATTGTTTAGCAACACTAGCGACCATTCGAAGAGAAACAGGGAGTTGGAAACAACCAGTCGTAATGGCTGTATATCTCTTTTCATTGGCTTATTTATTTTCCTTTATAACTTATCAAGTTATAAGTCGGTTTTAATTTAGAAGGCGGTTGTTGATATAAACCAACAACCGCTGTTTAATGAATTAGTTTAATTAATTATAGGATTGTTATTTACAGGATAATCTGTAAAACTAAAAAGGTTAAATTTTGGTCTTGATGTTATGCACTTGTTAAGGACATGCTTATCGCTGTTTTTATCTTTTGCTATCCTAATTGTAGGATCGGCAGCAGCTGCTGCATCTGTACATAGCCCATGTTTAATGTCATCTCAAGATACACAATCCATGCAAATGATGAATTCTGAAGATCATGAAAAAGCAAGTGCTATGCACATGGATTGTATGAAAGCTGAGGTAAAGATTAAGAAGCAATTACATGATCCATCATGTATGTCTAAGCAAGATTGTATTATGTCATTTTCTAAAATTGCATATACATCTACAGCGCTGGATGTTTTGCAGTCGATGATTTTTTTACCTGCGGAACAGTCTACTTTTTCTCCATTAAATCAAAATTTCATCTCATCTGATCTTTCCAATTTATGGAAACCCCCACGCTTTAACTAATTTGATGATTCTTCATCATTCATAGAGTTTTCTATGGGTGTTCTGCACGTGCGCGTGTACATCATTTTAGAGCTAAAAATATGAACTTTAATAAAGGAAAGCTGTCCCTAAAATGGGGTGGATGCTCGATTGCGACGATCTGTTTTTTCTTGAGTTATGGACATGCTTATGCCCAGCCACTGACTTTGGATACAGCATTGAAGCTTGCTGAGCGATATGCGCCTGCTCTAAGAGCTAATAGTGCTCAGATTGAAGGTGCTGAGAATATAGTTTCAGCTTCAGGTATTTTGCCCAATCCTAAACTATTTGTGGGTCTCGATAATTACCCTGTATCAGGTGATGCTGCATGGTCTGTCACACAAGAGGGGATGACGATGCAAAAGATTGGCATCATGCAAGATTTTCCAAATCGTGCCAAAAGATTAGCTGAAGTTGAATTAGCAAAAGCTGAATTGGGTTCAGCAAATGCTCAAACAGAAATTCTGCGAATTGAGTTACGTCAAAAAGTAGCATCGGCATGGCTTAAACGTTTTTATCTTGAGCGTAAACTGGCGTTATATGATGACCTTCTTTCAGAAAATGGATTGCTATCCCAGATTACACAAACACAGGTTGCGTCTGGTCGAACCATGGTTGCTAATACAATTTCCCCTAGGCTGGACAAAACTATTTTGCTTGATCAAAAAGATGATTTGCTTCGAGATATAAATAAGGCAAAACTAGAATTACACCGATTAATCAGTGAGGATTCTAGTGGTACAACTGAAATAGAAAGTTTGCCTACCCAAGAACCTATAATTAATTTTGATACATCACGTTTATATCATCATCTGCATCAACACCCTGAACTAAAAGCATTCCAAGCAGAAAAGCAAACTGTTGAAGCAAAGCTTAAGCAAGCCCAAGCCCTTCAAAAACCAGATTGGGGTATTGAGCTTGCCTATCAGCATCGTGCTCCTGAATTTGGAGATATGATTGGTGTACAACTGACAACAGAACTACCAATATTTTCAAAAAAACGTAGTGGTCCGCTCATTCAGGCAGCATTAGCTGAACAAAATCGGATTACAGCAGATCAGGAGATAAAATACCGCGACCATCTCACCATGTTAGATGAGGGGCTATCGGATTTAAAAGCTCTTGAAAGACAAATCCAACGTACCGTTCAAAGTACACTTCCTTTGGCTAAAGAAAAAGTAACTTTACAGTTAGCAAGTTATCAGGCTGGTAAAGCCAATTTGTCAGATGTCATTGAGACACGACAAGCATTACTAAATCAGCGATTACGTCTCATCGATTTACAACAACAGCAAGCAATTATCAAAGCCCAGCTCTATTTTTCTTTTGTAGAACCCACCTTAAACCATGCTGAGGAGTCAAGATAATGTTAAAAAATAAATTGGCATTTGTAATTGCTGGCTTGATTGTGGGCAGCTTGGGAGTCGGTAGTGGGATTGGATATTGGTATGCGCATCAAAATGATGAAAAGCAAACTGTAAGTGATCAGGCAACTGCTAAAGTGTTGTACTGGTACGATCCAATGAAACCAGAACAGCATTTTGATAAGCCAGGGAAATCCCCTTTTATGGATATGCAGTTAGTCCCTAAGTATGCGGATGAAAGTACTTCTGGAATAACTGAAAGTGCAGGAGTAAAGATTGATCCAGCTCTTCAACAAAATCTAGCCATTCGTTATGCCACAGTCGAACAGGCTGTAATGGGCAATACCTTGTTAACCAATGGCATATTACAAGCGAATGAACGACAGGTAGCAATTCTGCAAACACGAGCAAGTGGTTTTGTTCAGCGTGTTTATGGCCATGCAGTCGGGGATATAGTGACTCAAGGGAGTCCGATTGCTGATATTTCAATCCCTGAGTGGACTGGGGAACAGACTGAGTTTTTGGCAGTACTTAAAATAGGAGACCGTTCTCTTATTCAAGCAAGTCGACAACGCCTACAGCTTCTGGGAATCCCACCAAATGTGATCCATCAAGTCGAACGGACACATCAAGTACAGTCTAATATGACTTTGAGTGCTCCTTTGAGTGGATTCATTGACTCACTAGAAGTTCGTAGTGGAATGGCTTTAGCTATGGGGCAAACACTTGCCACCATTAAAGGCGTGAATCCAATTTGGTTAGAAGCAGCAGTGCCTGAAACGCAAATTGCTGGGATAAAGCGAGGAGATAAAATCGAAGCAACTTTTGCTGCGTACCCTCAAAAAGTGTCTGGCAAAGTCATTGATATTTTACCGACATTAGATACTACAAGCAGAACCATAAAAGTTCGTATTGAGTTACCCAATAGAGAGGGGCAACTCAAGCCCGGAATGTTTGCTTCTGTCAAATTTTCCAACAATCCTCAAAGCAGTTTAGTTGTGCCAGAGCAAGCTGTTATACGTACAGGTACTCGTAATATTATTATTGTCGCACATGAAAAAGGGCGTTTCGAACCTGTTGTTGTACAGTTAGGACAGAGTGACGGAAATAAAATAGCAATTCTACAGGGTTTGAACGCTGGTCAGAAAATCGTGATTTCGGGACAATTCCTAATTGATTCTGAGGCCAATTTACAGGGTGTACTGGATAAGCTGAACACTGGACAATCGATTACATCATCTCAAGTGACTAAGGCATCAATATACCAAGGCATTGGTAAAGTGGAAAAAGTTACAGCTCAAGACATTACCATTTCACATCATGCAATTGCTGAATTGGGGTGGGGGGCTATGACCATGAGCTTTAAACAACCAGTACAACCATTTACCCAAATTCAGCAAGGCGAGCAGGTCAGTTTTCGTTTTACACGTGTTGGGGATGCTTATGTTATTTCTGACATTTCCAAGATGTCTATGACATCTATGCAGAACTAAACGGGAGAACCATTATGATCGCCCGTATTATTCGTTTTTCAATTACAAATCGAGTATTTGTCTTATTAGCTGCTGTAGTTCTTGCCGTTTGGGGAACTTGGGCTGTCAAGAATACTCCGGTTGATGCTTTGCCAGATCTGTCTGATGTACAAGTGATTGTGCGAACTAATTTTCCCGGTCAAGCACCACAAATTGTTGAAAATCAGGTGACTTATCCTTTAACAACGACCATGTTATCAGTACCCGGTGTTAAAGCTGTTCGGGGCTATTCTTTTTTTGGTGATTCGTTTGTTTATGTCATTTTTGATGAACATACTGATCTTTATTGGGCACGTTCTCGTGTATTGGAATATCTCAATCAAATACAAGAAAGAATGCCTGCAAATGCAAAATCTTCATTAGGACCAGATGCTACAGGTGTTGGTTGGATCTACGAATATGCTTTGGTTGATCCAACAGGGCAACATGATCTCTCACAACTGCGAAGCATACAAGATTGGTTTTTGAAGTATGAACTGAAGACAGTACCAAATGTGGCTGAGGTCGCCACAATTGGGGGGATGGTTAAACAATATCAAGTTGTTTTAGACCCAACCAAAATGGCAGCATTCGGTATAACTCAGCGAAGCATAATTGAAGCAATTCAAAAGGCAAATCAGGAAACTGGCGGTTCAGTCCTAGAAATGGCTGAAACTGAATATATGGTGAGAGCTTCAGGTTATTTAAAAACATTAGAAGATTTTCGGCAGATTCCGTTACGTACAAACGATTTAGGTGTTCCAATCACTCTTGGAGATGTTGCAACGATTCAACTCGGTCCTGAAATGCGTCGTGGAATTACTGAACTCAATGGACAAGGGGAAACTGTTGGAGGTGTTGTGATTTTACGTGCTGGTAAAAATGCACGTGAAACCATTACTGCTGTAAAAGAAAAACTTGCTGAATTACAACAAAGTCTACCGAAAGGTGTACAAGTTGTTTCTGTGTATGACCGCAGTCAATTGATTGATCGGGCGGTAGAGAATTTCAGCCATAAATTAATTGAAGAGTTTATTGTAGTGGCTTTGGTTTGTGGGCTATTCCTCTGGCATTTACGTTCAGCAATGGTTGCGATTGTTTCTTTGCCTTTGGGAATCTTGTCAGCCTTTTTATTGATGTATTATCAGGGACTAAATGCCAATATCATGTCATTGGGTGGGATTGCAATCGCGATTGGTGCTATGGTTGATGCATCTGTGGTTATGGTCGAAAATGCACATAAGCATATCGAAGCTTGGCAACATGAACATCCTGATCGAGTTTTAGAAATACAAGAGCGTTGGGACATCATTACACGTTCTGCCAGTGAGGTTGGGCCTGCTTTATTTTTCTGTTTACTCATCATTACTTTATCCTTTATTCCCATTTTTACTTTGCAAGCACAAGAAGGACGATTGTTCTCTCCATTGGCATTTACTAAAACTTATGCCATGGCTGCTGCTGCGGGGCTATCTATTACATTGATTCCAGTTTTGATGGGATACTGGATTCACGGGAAGTTACCATCTGAACAACGGAATCCATTAAACCGTTTTCTCATCAAAATATACCGTCCTATGTTAGATAAAGTCTTAGCTTATCCAAAGACAACGTTATTAGGTGCGTTACTCATTTTTCTTATCAGTCTTTTTCCTTTAACGCAATTAGGTGGAGAGTTCCTGCCTAATATGGATGAAGGTGATTTACTGTATATGCCTTCAGCTTTACCGGGATTGTCCGCAGCAAAAGCTTCTGAATTACTTCAACAGACTGATCGAATGATTAAAACTGTTCCAGAGGTTGCCACTGTATTTGGTAAAGCTGGGCGAGCAGAGTCGGCTACAGATCCTGCACCTTTAGAAATGTTTGAAACCACGATTCAGTTTAAACCACGATCTGAATGGCGTTCAGGTATGACACCAGATAAGTTGATAAAAGAACTGGATAAAGCTGTTCAAGTACCGGGTTTAACAAATATCTGGGTGCCGCCTATTCGTAACAGAATTGATATGTTGGCGACCGGGGTTAAAAGCCCAATCGGGATCAAGATTTCAGCAAATGATTTGCAAGATATTGATCGGGTAGCACAACAAATTGAACAGGTTGCCAAAAAAGTGCCCGGTGTTAGCTCAGCTTTAGCTGAACGACTCACTGGTGGGCGATATGTTGATATCGATATTAATCGAATGGAAGCTGCACGCTATGGTCTCAATATCACCGATGTACAGCAAATTGTGTCATCAGCAATTGGTGGGGAAAATATTGGTGAAACTGTTGAAGGGTTAGCAAGGTATCCTATTAATGTACGTTATCCGCGAGAAATTCGAGATTCACTTGAGGCATTAAGAAATTTACCAATTCTGACTGAATCAGGTCAGCAAATTGTTTTGAGTAGTGTTGCCAACATTCAAATCACAGATGGTCCTCCGATGTTAAAAAGTGAGAATGCTCGTCCAAGTGGTTGGGTCTATGTTGATGTACAAGGACGTGATTTAGCCTCCGTTGTTCGGGATTTGAAACAGTCTATTGACCAACAAGTGAAACGCTCTGCGGGTATGAGTATTAGTTATTCAGGTCAATTTGAATTTATGGAAAGAGCAAATGCTCGCCTAAAGGTAGTAATACCAATCACTTTGATGATCATTTTTCTATTGCTGTATCTGATTTTTAGACAAGTACAAGATGCTGCTCTGATTATGCTGACTCTACCATTCGCTTTAATTGGTGGTATTTGGGCAATGTATTTCAGTGGTTATAATTTCTCAATTGCCATTGCAGTAGGCTTTATTGCACTTGCCGGTGTTGCCGCAGAGTTTGGAGTGGTCATGTTGTTTTATTTAAAGCAGGCGATAGAACATGCTCAACAAAATTTATCATCTTTAACTGAGCA
The DNA here is from genome assembly GCF_035615075.1 of Acinetobacter sp. IK40. Taxonomy (NCBI): domain Bacteria; kingdom Pseudomonadati; phylum Pseudomonadota; class Gammaproteobacteria; order Moraxellales; family Moraxellaceae; genus Acinetobacter; species Acinetobacter sp. IK40. The sequence goes on from NZ_JANBOE010000015.1 coordinate 27,959, forward strand.
GCAACTCAATGATGCCCTTCGTACAGGGGCAGTACTACGGGTTCGCCCTAAAGCGATGACTGTAGCTGTCATTCTGGCGGGTTTGATTCCTATCCTTTTAGGAACTGGAACGGGCTCTGAATTGATGAGTCGTATTGCTTTACCTATGGTTGGGGGCATGATTTCAGCTCCACTTTTATCAATGTTTGTTATTCCCGCTGCATATCAGCTTTTAATCAAAAGAAAACTATCAAAATCTTGATAGTTTTCTTATTTCGTTCAAAGAGGTTTTATTATGTTTAAATTTATTAAAATTGTCGCTCTTGTTGCCACTGTTACTGCGTTAAGTGCATGTAGTAAAAATGAGGCGTCAGAGCAAAAGAAAGCGGAAGCGCCTATGGAGCAGATGAGTAAAGAATCATCTACAGCAACGACAACTCAAGCAGTTGGAGTGATTACGGCTATTGATACGAAAGAAAATATTTTGACACTCGATCATGAGGCAATTCCTGCGATTAAATGGCCTGCGATGACCATGGGCTTTAAAGTTGCTGATCCTGCATTATTGAATGGGCTTGCAGTAGGGCAAAAAGTTGATTTTGAATTAAAGGCTGAGGGAGAAACATACACAGTCGTAGCTGCTAAGTTAAAAAAATAGGATGATTTAGTAGATAGAATTTTGATAGTAATGAGGTTCTTTTCAAAAGAGCCTTATTCTCTAATAAAAAACAAAACATATGGTATTGCATATATATGGTAATTCGAATATAAAGATATTATAAATTATCAAAAGAGCTCAATTCGATGACAACTTCATCAACTGTGACGATTTATCACAACCCAGCTTGTGGGACATCTCGCAACACTTTGGCTTTGATCCGTAATACAGGGATTGAGCCAACTGTGATTGAATATCTCATTACACCACCTAGTCATGACGAATTAGTTAAATTGATTCAGGATGCAAAATTAACAGTAAGAGAGGCCATTCGCCAGAATGTAGATCCTTATCGGGATTTAGACCTTGATCGTAGTGATTTGAGTGATGAGCAGTTACTTAGTTTTATGCTTGATCATCCAATATTGATTAATCGACCATTTGTTGTTACTGAATTAGGCACTCGCTTAAGCCGTCCTTCTGAAGTTGTCTTAGATATTCTACCATTACCTCAGAAGGGTGCCTTTACGAAAGAGGATGGTGAAAAAGTGATTGATGAAAATGGTCAACGAGTGAATTAAAAATTTTACTTTTTGTATGTGATTATCCGCATATCCAAATAAGTGAATGGGAGTTAAGAATGGACCAAGTTAATTTTTTTAAATGCTTATCAGATGAAACTCGACTAAATATCGTGACTTTAGTCGCTGAGAATAAAGAATTATGTGTTTGTGATTTGACTGAAAAGTTGCAACTGAGTCAGCCAAAGATTTCTAGGCATTTAGCGTTATTGCGTTCTTCTGGTCTCTTACAGGACAGGAGACAAAGCCAATGGGTGTATTACAGCATTAATCCGCAATTACCAATGTGGTGCCATGACGTTCTGAATCTTTTGGTAAGCAGTCAAACCATAGTAAATAAAGATTCCCAAAATATCCAAATAAATAGCTATTGTGAGTAATAGAATATGAAATTTCTTTTTTTGTGTACTGGAAATAGTTGCCGTAGCATCCTCTCAGAAGTCCTTTTTAACAGTCGTGCGCCTGAAGGATGGAAAGCATACAGTGCAGGTAGTAAGCCATCAGGGCAAGTACATCCATTGACTATAGAAACTTTAGAAAATCTTGGTCTCTCAACAGATGGTTTGTGGAGTAAAACCATTGATGACTGCGAACAATATCAACCTGACGTCGTGATTACTGTTTGCGATTCAGCAGCTCAAGAAGCGTGTCCACTTTATTTAGGTGGAGCGATTAAGGCACATTGGGGCTTGGCTGATCCTTCACATTTAGATTTGCCGAAAGAAGAAAAATTAAAAGCATTCCAAGTTACTGTTGATCATATCAACCGCCGCTTAGACGCTTTATTGGCACTAGATACAACTCATATGTCTCGCCCAGATTTGATTGCAGCAATCAATCAAATTTCGCATATTGAATGAGAACATCATGGCTCAACAAAGATTATCTTTTCTAGATCGTAACCTCACTCTATGGATTTTTATCGCCATGGCATTGGGGATTGCGATAGGTGTGTTCTTTCCGCAAGCTTCCGTTACTTTAGACAAAATGAGTGTGGATTCCGTCAATATTCCAATTGCGATTGGTTTGATTCTGATGATGTATCCACCTTTAGCCAAAGTGGACTATGCTACTTTGCCACAAGTGTTTAAAGACAAGAAAACCTTAACTTTGTCTTTGGTGCAGAACTGGGTGATTGCGCCTGTATTAATGTTTGCATTAGCAATTATTTTTTTACATAGCTATCCAGAGTACATGACAGGCTTGATCCTGATCGGTTTGGCTCGCTGTATTGCAATGGTCTTGGTGTGGAATGGTTTAGCCTGTGGTGATAACCAATATGTAGCAGCGTTGGTGGCATTCAATAGTATTTTCCAGATTCTGTTTTTTAGTACCTATGCTTGGCTGTTCCTCACATTCTTGCCACCCTATTTCGGTATTGCAGGGCAAGTGATCAATGTTGATTTCTGGACGATTACCCATGCGGTGTTGGTTTACTTGGGGATTCCATTTCTTCTTGGTTTCTTGACTCGTTTGGTTTTGGTCAAAGCCAAAGGCTTAGATTGGTATCAAAATGTCTTTTTACCCAAGATCAGCCCACTCAGTTTATTGGCACTTCTTTTTACCATCGTGGCAATGTTTAGCCTAAAAGGTGGTGATGTAGTGAGCTTACCATTGGATGTTCTGCGTATCGCAATCCCACTCACGATTTATTTTATTGTGATGTTTTTCATCAGCTTCTTTATGAGTAAATGGATGGGCAATGACTATCCTAAAACCACAGCAATTTCTTTCACGGCTGCTGGTAATAACTTTGAGTTGGCTTTGGCTGTAGCGATTGCAACCTTTGGTTTGGCTTCACCTGTGGCATTTACCACCGTGATTGGTCCTTTAGTTGAAGTACCTGTATTGATCGCTTTAGTGAGTGTGTCTCTATGGCTCAGAAAAAAGTATTTTAAATCGGTGTAATTGTAATGAATCTTCCTAATGTTGATATGGAGCTACTTGAACAGCCAACTTTGGAAAAAGTTCAAGCTAAATCGTTAGATCATGCGCCACGTATTTTGTTGTTATATGGTTCTAACCGTGAGCGTTCGTATAGTCGTTTAGCCGTGATGGAAGCAGGTCGAATCTTGGAACAGTTTGGTGCTGAGGTTAAAATTTTTCATCCGAAAGGGCTACCTTTGCCAGAAGATGCGGATATGGAACACCCAAAAGCAAAAGAACTACATGAGCTTTTGGCATGGTCAGAGGGCATGGTGTGGTGTTCGCCTGAACGTCACGGTTCAATGAGTTCGATCTTTAAGTCACAGATAGATTGGATTCCATTGGCAGGTGGTGCGATTCGTGCCACTCAAGGAAAAACACTGGCACTAATGCAAGTCAGTGGTGGTTCGCAATCTTTCAATAGTGTCAATCAAATGCGTATTTTAGGGCGTTGGATGCGGATGATCACGATTCCGAATCAGTCTTCAATTCCAAAAGCATTTTTAGAGTTTGAAGAAGATGGGCGAATGAAAGCATCATCGTATTACGACCGTATCGTGGATGTGATGGAAGAGCTGTATAAATTCACCTTGCTGACACGGGGGCAAAGTCAGTATTTAACTGATCGTTATTCTGAGCGTAAAGAATCTGCTGAAGAATTATCAAAACGTGTTAATCAGCGAAGTTTGTAGAATGCTGGAGAAAATTAAATGCAAAATCAACATTCTCGTTTAATTATTTTAGGTTCGGGACCTGCGGGTTATAGTGCAGCCGTATATGCAGCTCGTGCCAACCTCAAACCAACATTGATTGCTGGACTACAATTAGGCGGGCAATTAACAACAACGACTGAAGTTGATAATTGGGTTGGCGATGCTGAGGGCTTAACTGGTCCTGTACTCATGGAGCGTATGCAGGCGCATGCAGAACGCTTTGGTACAGAAATGGTCTATGATCACATCAATGAGGTGGATCTCAAAACTCGCCCATTCGTACTCAAAGGTGACATGGGTGAATATACTTGTGATGCACTGATTATTGCAACAGGTGCAACGGCTCAATATCTAGGTCTTGAGTCAGAGGCAGCTTTCATGGGGCAGGGTGTGAGTGCCTGTGCAACCTGTGATGGTTTCTTCTATAAAAACCAAAATGTCATGGTGGTTGGTGGTGGTAACACTGCGGTTGAGGAAGCTTTATATCTGTCAAATATCGCTGCACATGTGACACTGGTACACCGTCGTGACAGTCTGCGTTCTGAAAAGATTTTGCAAGACCATCTTTTTGCCAAAGAAAAAGAGGGCAAAATCAGCATTATTTGGAACCATCAAGTTGATGAGGTTTTAGGTGACAACACAGGTGTAACGGCGGTACGTATTAAATCCACTCAAGATGCAAGTATCCAAGATGTTCAAGTGCAAGGCTTGTTTGTTGCGATTGGACATAAACCCAATACAGGAATGTTTGAAAGTCAATTGAACCTACGTGATGGCTATATCCAAGTCCAAAGTGGAACTACGGGTAATGCAACAGCTACATCTATCGAGGGTGTATTTGCTGCGGGTGATGTGGCAGACAGTATTTATCGTCAAGCGATTACCTCGGCTGGTTCGGGTTGTATGGCAGCATTGGATGCTGAAAAGTATTTAGACAATCAAGAATAATCAATACATTCACTGAAATAAATCAAGCTAACTCCACCTCTCATGGGTGGAGTTAGATTTTCTATATTGTTTTTTTATTTAGCTACTTATAGTGTTACGCCAGCGTTTCTCTATTTCGGATTCGCTTACTTAAAGCGAGTGTGGGATAAGTAAGCAGATCCTTTTTAGTAATTGGTATGCTCATTACAAATTCTTTTGGGAACATCAAATTAGTTGGATGGATGAGCAATTAAAATTCAGATTTATAAGAGATAAAATTCCTTTATCTCTTATTTTTATATTAAGTGTTTTTGTAATTGGGATTGTACTTTTTTGAGCTGTACCACATGGCTTCAGGCTATTTGTGCATGATATATGTTGCCCAATCAGCCATTAAGCCTTTACGTTTTTCTAAATAGCCTCCACGTAAATAAGAAGCTTCAACCTTATCTGGAAGTTTGTGTGCGAGAACATGTTCACACACTTCTCTACGGTAATCTGTTTTGTCTGCCGACCAATCACGGAAAGTAGACCGAAAGCCATGCGTTGTAATGACTCGGTTTTGTTTGGGATCAATATAGCCTAAGCCATTTTCTTTAAGCTTTTGCTCATGCAGTCGTTTGATTAGGGTCGTCAAAGACATATCAGAAAGCATCTCACCACTCCGTGGCGCAGGGAAGATGAAATCTTGAATTAGAGTATGATTTTGAATTGATTCAAGCAAACTTATCGCTTCTTTCGACAAAGGCACATGATGTTCCTTTTCTGCTTTCATACGTTCTTTAGGAATAATCCAGACTTTATTCTTAAAATCAATTTCCTGCCATTTCGCCCCAAAAATCTCACCAGAGCGACAGGCGGTTAAAATTGCAAATTCCAGAGCTTTTGGTGAAATTCCTTTTTTCTGTCTTAAGTGTTGGATAAACTCAGCAACCTGTTCATAGGGCAGGGATGGGTGAGGGCGTGATTCCTGCTTTAAATTACCTAATATAGGTTCAAGATTGCCTTTCCATTCGGCAGGGTTGTCACCCTCAAAATATCCCATTGCTTTGGCATAATCAAAAATGGTTTCTATACGACCACGGATACGTTTGGCTGTTTCGTTTTTCTCAACCCAAATAGGTCTTAAAACTTCAGCAATATCGGCTTTGGTAATGTTACTAATAGTAAGATTGCCCAAAGTTGGGTAAATATAAGTTTCTAGTGTTGATGACCATTGTCCAATATGTTTTTCATTTTTGAGTTCACGGGTTTTATTGGCAATAACAACTTTTGCACATTCCATGAATGTTTTGTTCCGTAGTTGCTGAACATGAAGCTTTGCAAGCTGTTCCTGTTGATGGACAATTGGATCAATACCACTTCGTATTTGTAATTTTAATTCAGTGGCTTTAGCACGAGCTTCAGCTAAAGAAACTTCAGGGTATGGACCAATACCAATATCACGTCGATGAGGTTTTAATTTTCCATCTTTATCCAGATGTTTTCCCACCACCGCACGTAAAATCCAGACACGGGAAGTTCCTTCGACGTTTAAACAAAGACCATCAACACCACCTACGTGATATCGACCAGTCTCTTTAATTTTTGCTACACTAAGCGCAGATAGCTCTTTAGCTTTCTTTGGCATGTTATTGTCTACCCCTCAAATTACCCCTCATAAAATACTGGAAATAGTCGGATTAGACAAGACTGAGTTGGATGGGTGTAATTGTAATTAATTGAAAAATATTAATTTATAATATTGGATTGGACTTCTTAGGATTGGTGTTAGACGGACACCGCTTCCGCCAAATATCTAAAAGGGAATCAAACATATAGTTTGATTCCCTTTTTCTTTTTTATAACTTTGGTACGCTTTGAAATTTTAGTAATTTCTTCTTTGTTCTTATCTGAATTAATCTACTTCACATAACGCTGCATGAGCATTACCAAACTATGCCCCAGCTGTGAAGCCACACAAACTGGATTGAGTCCATTTTTTAAGCATACAGTCGTATAAGTATGACGAGTGTTATAGGCAGGGCGATAGCGTATGCCATTCGCTTTCAAAACAGCCATAACTTCTAACTTAATGATTTTGACGCCGTAAATTTTTCACCGGTCTCATCATATATATTTAAAAATTAAAATTAATCGAATAAGACCTTCATTGTTGTGAAACTGCTTGTCCACAGAACCTATATCCCAAACACAGATTTACAATTAGATCATCTGAAATATACTTCTCTCTTAGTCATTTTAGTATTCTTTCGCGTTCAATTTCATAGAAAAAATCTAGTTCATCTATCAGTATTTTCTAATTTTTTATTCAATCAAATGGATTTTTATCAAGAACTTTATCAGCTTGAATTAACTTGTATGCATTTCGCAATAAAGTCAAGTATGTCATTACAGTTTTTGAGTGGCGATGCACAATTTGGTAAAACCGTACCTTTATAGTTTTTTATAGTGGAAGAGATATTACTGTAATTTTAGAGATAGTTCTCAACGAAGGGTGTAATTAGTGGTGAAGCTCATGCACTTAGGGGGGGATGATATAAAATTTATTTGATTAGCTGAAATTTTACAATTTTATGTTTCGGTTAAGTCTTTCATTAAATAAACGAATATATAAAAGAAAAAACTAAATGATTAAAAATATGAGTTTATGTCAGATAAAATTTATTCAAATCTTTAGCACAGCTATTTCATGACATGGGGTTATAAAGTTTTATTATGATTGTCTTTTATTTATTAAAAATAATTATAAAAAACATAAAAATAATTTATAAAATAAATTTATATCTATATAGTGTAATTTCTTTACTTTGATGATTGTTAAAGGTTTTATTGAAGTTAAAAATTTTATTTGGCACTTTCTGTAAAAAGATCTACGATAATAATTATTTTTAAAATTTAATATAAGTGTTTTCATGCATTTATATTTAACTATATTTTTTTAATTTAAGTTTTTTGTTTTTTTAAGTACATGTTTTTTATAGTAATTTTAAATTTTAATTTTTAACAAAATGGGACATTTTATATATTTTTTTATTACATATTTTAACTTTATTTTACAATGCAAATTTAATGCTAAAATCTTAACTTTTCTACATCTATATTTTTGTTAACTATTTAATTTGAAAAAAAATATCAATTTACCTAATTAAATATTATTAAATTTTATAATAAAAATTAACCAGCAATAAAATTAAGAATGAAGATTTTCGAAATTGACAACTTAAATGAGAGTGATTAGCATTCGCAAAATATTTTTATCCTTAAATGCGTAAATTAAGTCTCATAAATAATCAGTTCATGGAGAATAGGCAGCCGTATTGAAAAATCTGCTGATTATAAATTCATTGGCTTAAATTTAGAGCACTTGTAATCGTTTTAATTTTTTGGTGGTTATTATTGTGGAAAAACGCTTTTTTCGATCTTTAACTCTTCCGTTAAGCAAAAAACACTCTTTACTTTTACTGACACCTCTAATTTTTAGCCATTATGCCTATGCTGAAAATCATGAAGAATTGGAGAAAGACTCAGTTCAAACCTTAAAACCTATTGTTATTTCGGCTTCTCGCTCCGAAGTAGAGCAAAAAAAAGCATCTGAAACCATTGTTGTTCTAAAGAAAGAAGATATACAAAAACAGTTGGCAATTTCTTCTAACTCATCAGATGTCCTGAGTAATTTATTACCATCATATACACCGAGTCGCGGCAAAATGAATGGTAGTGGTGAGACACTGCGAGGAAGAACTCCATTGATTATGATTGATGGTGTACCGCAATCAAATCCATTGCGTCCAACGGGCAGAGAAGTACATACGCTTGATTTTTCCATGGTAGATCGAATTGAAGTGATTCAAGGAGCCAATGCAACCAATGGTATCGGTGCAACAGGCGGGGTAATTAATATTATTACCAAACGCCCAGAAGATGGCGAGATTAATCAATCACTGAATGTTCAGACAACAATGCCAACAGATCAGTTCAGCTCTGACACACTCAATTATAAAACTGACTATAGCGTGAATGGGCGCGATAACAATTTCGACTATTTACTGTCCATGAGTTACGAAGATCAAGGTTTATATATTGATGGAAAGGGACGTCCTATCGGCGTGGATAATACCCAAGGCGACTTAATGGATTCGCGCATGTATAACATACTTGCTAAATTGGGCTATGAAATAGATGACGAGCAACATGTGCAAGCGAGTGTAAATCGTTATCAAATCAAGGGGAAAAATAACTATACCGCGGTTTCAGGAGATCGCAATGCTGGGATACCAACAACCTCTATAGAGCAGACACCTCCTGGAACTGCTCCTCATAATGATGTCTGGACCTCAAGTATCAGTTATGAACATAATAATTTGGCTGGAATGAAGCTCAATGTTATGGCTTTTAATCAAGAGTTTGAAGGTTTATTTGGAGCCGATAACTCTCCTACATTTCAAGACCCAAGTATTGCGCCCAATGGCACCTTATATGATCAGTCTCGTTCCGTTGGATCAAAGTTTGGAAGCAAACTCAGTCTCATAAAAGACAATTTATTCCAAGACCATCTCAAATTGACGCTTGGCCTCGATACACTTTACGATAAAGGTAAGCAGGATCTCTATAGCACCAATAGAACCTATGTTCCTGTGTCTCGATATAAAAGCTATTCACCATTTTTACAAGCAGAAGTAAAAGTATTAGATAACTTATCACTGCATGCAGGTGCACGTCGTGAAATTTCAACATTAGAAACCGATAGTTATACGACACTTGCGCGCTATAACAATACCTTTGTTCAAGGTGGGAAACTGGATTTCGACAAGAATTTGTTCAATGCTGGAATCGTGTATTCGCCACTCGATGAATTGACTTTCTTCGCAAATTATAGTGAAGGATTTGGAATGCCAGATGTTGGTCGAGCATTGCGTGCCATTAATACACCTGGGCTAAGTATTCAAAATTTAAGCAATCTTGAGCCCATACTTACAGAAAATATTGAGACAGGAACTCGGGTCAAGTTTGGAGATACCAACTTTGATTTAAGCCTGTTTCAATCCAGTTCAGATTTTGGTGACCGTTCAAAATATGATCCTGAAACACGCACATTCATGATGGCCCGTGAAAAAACACGAATTAGAGGGGTCGATACCAGTGTGAGTCATCAACTCAAAAATCATAATTTGAAATTATCTTACTCATATACCCAAGGTAAATACGACAGTGATGAAAATGGTTCATTAGATAGTCGTATGGATGGTTTAAGCATTGCACCGAATCGACTGGTTGCAACCTGGGGGGCCGACTGGACAGATAAATTAAGTTCATATCTTCAGATTAATCATGCTTTCGAAAGAAATTTTGATGACCCAAACCTTAACTTTGGTGGCTATACCTTGGTTGATGGTGTGGTTGCATATCAATTACCGAAAGGTACTGCCAGTGTTTCGGTCTCAAACTTATTGGATAAAGACTACATTACTTATTATTCCCAAAGCGCACTAAATGAGCCTAAACGGTATTTTGCAGGTCGGGGTAGAAGCCTCACCTTAGGTTATTCCATTAAATTTTAATAAATAATTCACTATAAAAAGCCTTAAGAATAAGGAGTTAGTATGAAACAGTTAAGTAGTCCCTCTAGATCAAATTTGATTGGTGACTTAGCCGCATCACACGCTTTATTAAACTGTCTGATTAAAGAGTTTTCACTTCCAATGTCGCTGGTAAAGTACGAGTGGCCACAAGACATGCGTGGAAAACACTTGAAGCTGTTTTGAAAGATCTTATCCATCAAATCGGTTTTGATAAAGACACCCAGAACCTGCTTCATCAACTGTTGTTTGTAGAACCAACATGGCCCTTTAAAATGTTACTCAAGCCGATGATTGATCGTGGTAATGATCCAGGTAGTATGCCATTTGGAGTAGGGGGAATTCCCAATCCTTTCCAGCAGATAACAACGGTCTGAGTTTGTAATTTGCCAATGAACTTTTCCTCTGATTTTTTAAAAAACATCTCTGTACACGACAAATTTCACAGAACCCTTATCCTATCAGGATTCTGCTTTCTTAAAATTGCCAAAATTTCCTTAAACTCTTCTTTTTTCCCAAAACCAATTAAACGCTGAATCGCCATTTGAA
>NZ_JANBOE010000016.1:0-20710 GCF_035615075.1 Acinetobacter sp. IK40
CAATCAATTTTATTGCTTCAACTTTAAATTCTGCGGTGTAAGTCTTCTGTTTCTTGCTCATGGTAAACTCCTGATGAGTGTCTATAGTTTACCAAGTTAAAACCTCCTGTTTTCTCAGCACACATCACACCAAAGGAATGTCCATAACCAAATGTGCGGTACTGCAATAAACCTTCTTCATAGAAAATTTCATTTAACTCTTTAGCAATATCACTGCAACGTGCACCTGGGCGAATGAGTTTTAAGCCAGCTTCATGCACCTTGACATTCGCCTCCCAAATTCGTAATGAAGCATCATCACAGTGATCAAAGAACTGTGTACGCTCTAAAGCTGTATAATAGCCAGCAATCATAGAAAAGCAGTTTAAACTTAAAATATCACCTTTTCGGACTTGGCGGGTTGTAACAGGATTATGTGCACCATCCGTATTAATGCCTGATTGAAACCAAGTCCACGTATCCATGAGTTCAGAGTTTGGAAAACGTTTGGCAATTTCACGTACCATGGATTGAGTAGAGGCTAAAGCCACTTCATGCTCTGGCACACCTTCACGAATTGCTGCAGTCACTGCAAAACCACCAATATCACATACTGCAGCACCTTGGGTGATATGTGCAATTTCTTCAGCAGATTTAATCATGCGTAGCTTCATGCATGCGGCACTAATATCCACAAACTGCACATTCGGTAAAACTGCTTTTAACTTGTTTAAACGTTCTAAAGGTAAATGATCAAACTCAATTCCTACACGGCCTTTATTTGGAATTTCTTGTGTAACCGCTTTAAAATAGTTATCACGCTGCCAGTCAGTATAAACTACGTTATAGTCGCCAATCGTACGACGCCAAGGTTGCCCAGCATCAATATTTGCTGAAATTGTCACCACTTTTTCTGGGCTAACCACCAGACCGTAGAAGCGCCCAAATGAACAATAAATAAAGTCTGCATAATAGTTAATGTTATGGATTGAACTAAATAGAATATGATCAATTTCTAGCTCTTCCATTAGTTGGCGTAACTTGCTCTGTCTATTTTGATACTCAGATAATGAAAATGTTGCAGAAACTTTTTCACCATTTTCAATGGTTAATAATGATGGTAGTTGTGAAGCAACAAAATTATTTACTAAAGTATTCATATATTTTCCTAGATCAATGTAATGTAATCAATGAGCTAAGCTTATGCAGAATATGAATAGGGATTTTTGCTAAAAGCGTCAAAAAGTTGTCAAAAACCGACAAGACTAAAAAACACTAATGAGCAAAATCCAGAATGTTACGTTCAAATTTGGGGGAATAGTTAAAAAAAGCTTTATAGGCTTTAGTAAAACTAGATACATTACAAAAACCACATGCCAAAGCAATATTTGAAATGTTTAACGTAGACTGTTTAAGTAGATTCTGTGCATAGGTGAGTCTTAGTTTTAAATAATATTCTTTTGGAGCCAATTGTAGATTCATTTTAAACAAGCGCTCTAAAGTACGCGGTTGAATTTTTACATGCTGTGCAATTTCAGCAATAGTTAAAGGCTCATTAATATTATTTTCCATTAAGCGCAATACTTCTTGAATCTGAAAATCAAGTTTTTTCTTATGTTCAGCAATAGGTTGATGTTGAATTTCATTGCTCTCACGCACTTGATGAACAATAAATTGCTCACAGATTCTTTTAGCAATATTTGGATAGTGTATTTCAACAAGTGCCAAGCCTAAATCAATCGCTGCAAGCCCACCAGAACAGGTAAAACGGTTCGCATCAATGGTAAAAATATGTGGGGTAAACTGTACTAATGGAAACTCTTCTTGTGCCGCTAAGGTATTTTCCCAATGAAGGCTAGCACGAAAGCCATTTAGTAGATTGGCTTTCGCTAATACATAAGCGCCTGTACATAAACCACCTAAAGCAATTTTTTGTTGATCCAACCTATATAAAAAATTCTTTAAGCGTACTGTCATATTTTTATAAAGTTGAAAACCACCACAAATAAAAACTATATCCATGTTCAGTAAATGTGACCAAACACAGGTATGTTGTATTTGAAGACCATTGCTTGCGCAGCTATGATGACCATCTAAACCCGTTACATTCCATTGGTATAAATTGTCTTCTGTAACATAATTAGCCATACGCAAGACTTCAACCATGTTTGAGAAAGCAATCATTGAAAAGTTATCGAGTAATAAAAAACCAATACGCTTAGAGTTTTGTAACATAAATTTAATGTTCTTCACTTTTTTCAATATTTTTATAAAGCAATTTTGAGACCACAATTTTGATTTTTTCAGATTTAAAAGTCACTTTTGTCTTTATTTCCATGAGGCTTTGTTGCATAAAGCCTTTGATAGCAGAGTGAACCGTACTGGGTTTGTAGGAGACTTTTTATTTAAGTTGGGCCACCTGAACTAACGGGTTAATTTTATCATAATACTTTGTTTCAAAATCAAAAGGCGATACATAACCAATGCACTGTGTACACGCTTTTTATTGAACCAATCTACCCAATTTAATATCGCAAGTTGTACATCTGCTTTTCAATAGTCAATCACCTCAGTTTTGTATAAGCCATTCACCGTTTCAGCCAAAGCATTATCATAGGAATCACCAGTTGTACCGACTGATGCTCCTAAATTTGCTGCCTCTAACAGGAAAACGAATAGAAAGATATTGCACACCTCTATTTAAATCATGAATTACATTCTTTGGCATACATCGGTCACGTAATACTTGCTCCAGTGCATCAAGCACCATATCTCTATTCATCCGTGTTGATACTTTCCATCCAACAATTGCGCGTGAGAACACATCAATAATAAGGGCGGTATAGACCTAGCCTGAATTTGTTTGAATATAGCTGAAGTCTGCGACCTGACATACAAAAAGCACTGCTTCGCAAGGGTCAGGATGATCAGCACTAAAATTACGGTTCACCAAGCCAACTGCCCGTTTTTGGTCATCTCGTACAAAGCCTTTTCGATTTATAAAAAAATATTGTTCTTTTTTATACTATAGGGTACTATAGTATTAACACTAGCAAATAAGGAGGTCTGATGCCTAATCAGGTTGAAGACAAAAAAAAGATTCTTCTACGCGTCAGAAAGATCAAAGGTCAGACGCAAGCGATTGAAAAAGCGTTAGAAGACAATGTGGAATGTGGTGCAATTCTGCAACAAATATGCTCTGTGCGCGGTGCTATTAATGGTTTAATGAATGAAATGTTGGAGGTTCATTTAAAGGACACTTTAGTATCAGGTGAAACCACAGAACAACAACGAAAAGAAGAATTGGCTGAAATCGCCAAGATTTTAAAATCATATTTAAAATAGATCTGTATAAGGAATTATTCCATGAAGTCACGTGCTGCTGTTGCGTTTGGTCCTGGTCAACCTCTTCAAATTGTTGAAGTTGATGTTGCACCACCGAAGAAAGGTGAAGTATTAATCAAGATCTCCCATACCGGTGTGTGTCATACAGACGCATTTACTTTATCTGGCGATGATCCTGAAGGTGTTTTTCCCGCTATTCTCGGGCATGAAGGTGCTGGTGTTGTAGTTGAGGTTGGTGAAGGCGTGACTAGCGTCAAACCAGGTGATCATGTAATTCCACTTTACACTGCTGAATGTGGCGAGTGCGTATTCTGTAAATCTGGAAAATCGAACTTGTGTATTTCCGTTCGCGAAACTCAAGGTAGAGGCGTAATGCCAGATGGTACCACTCGTTTTTCCTACAACGGTCAACCGATTTACCACTATATGGGCTGCTCAACGTTCAGTGAATACACTGTAGTGGCAGAAGTATCATTGGCTAAAATCAATCCTGAAGCCAATCACGAACATGTCTGCTTACTGGGTTGTGGGGTAACAACGGGTATCGGTGCAGTACATAACACGGCTAAAGTACAAGAAGGTGATAGTGTTGCGGTCTTTGGTTTAGGTGGTATTGGTTTGGCAGTCGTACAAGCCGCACGTCAAGCTAAAGCAGGGCGTATTATTGTGGTTGACATGAATCCAGATAAATTTGCGCTGGCAAAAGAGTTTGGTGCAACGGACTTCTTGAACCCTAAAGATTACGATAAACCAATCCAGCAAGTAATTGTCGAAATGACTGGCTGGGGTGTAGATCATTCATTTGAATGTATTGGTAACGTGAATGTGATGCGTGCAGCCCTTGAAAGTGCACACCGTGGCTGGGGACAATCCGTAATTATTGGTGTAGCTGGCGCAGGTCAGGAAATCTCTACCCGTCCATTCCAACTGGTTACTGGTCGTAAATGGCTAGGTTCTGCCTTTGGTGGTGTAAAAGGTCGTACGCAACTTCCAGGAATGGTTGAAGATGCCATGAAAGGTAAAATTCAATTAGAACCATTTGTGACACATACGATGGGCTTGGATCAGATCAATGAAGCCTTTGATCTAATGCATGAAGGTAAGTCAATTCGTACTGTAATTCATTACGAATAATTGCGTCAGACCTTATACTTTTCCATGCATGTGCATCATGAATGACATGCATGGAATCCTCTAAAACGGCACATCATCTGTAAAACAGATCTATCTGTGTAGGCATCGTGTATAGGTTCAATAAACCTGCCTACATTTTAAATCTTTATCACTATTCTCTGTGGAGAATGTAAGACTCTTTGTTTACTTGATTTCTCATGAAGTCTTGCTCAACATAGGTAATTGATTATGGAAATAATTGAGAAGCATGCTTCTTTTGGTGGATCGCAAGAAGTGTATCGCCATCAGTCAATAGCATTAAACTGTTCAATGAAATTCTCAATATATCTGCCACCTCATGACAAAGATGAGCGGTTGCCAGTGTTATATTGGTTATCAGGATTGACTTGCAACGAACAGAACTTTATTACTAAAGCCGGAGCACAAAAGTATGCGGCTGAACATAAAGTCATTATTGTTGCACCAGATACCAGCCCACGTGGAGAGGATGTACCAGATCATGCAGATTATGATTTAGGCCAAGGCGCAGGATTCTATGTGAATGCAACACAAGCACCCTGGTCGCAGCATTTCAAAATGTATGATTATATTGTGGAAGAGCTCAGAAATCTGATTGACCTGAATTTTCCGACCAATCAAGTCCAAAGTATTATGGGTCATAGCATGGGTGGTCATGGTGCATTAGTAATTGGATTAAAAAATCCTGAGCTGTATAAAAGTATTTCTGCTTTTGCACCAATTGTTGCACCTAGCCAAGTACCTTGGGGGAAAAAGGCTTTTACACACTACCTAGGTGAAACCGAAACTTTATGGAAAAGCTATGATGCGATTGAATTAATCAAAAACGCTGAAGTTCATTTACCTATTTTAGTCGATCAAGGAACAGCTGATGATTTTCTTGAAGAACAGTTAAGGCCTAAGCTTCTTAGTGATATTTGTTTGGAACAAGAATATCCTCTTACACTTAACCTAAGAGAAGGGTATGACCATAGCTATTACTTCATTGCGAGCTTTATAGAGAAACATATAGAGTTTCACAGCAAATTCCTAGCTAAATAACTTTCATAGATATGAGGATGTACAATATTGTTCTTGAATGCTTCTTGAGCAATATAATTTCCAGATGAAGAGGTCAGCTTATAAAGCTAAGGTAGAGTCAATTGATCCTTATATAAATAAGATTGAATTTAATCATCTCATATCTTGATTTTTTGATTCAAATGTTAATGATATTAACTTGAATAAATTCATAGCATTATGTCGAAATAAAAACCTAAATTTTGGCTCAGCTATGGGAATTTTTTCTAACTTTTATACAACAAAACTTTCTGACATGCATACATTAGCAATGTCAGAATCAGTTTGAATTCTAATCAATTATGGAGTTTTAGTCATGCTTAAAACAGCTTTATATGTCCGTCTTGAAGCTAAACCGGGTAAAGAAGACGAAGTGGAAGCTTTTCTTAAAGCCGGTTTACCTATTGTAATGGAAGAACCTGCGACAGTTGCGTGGTTTGGCCTACGTCTTGGACCTACAACATTTGGTATTTTTGATGCATTTCCTGATGAGGCGGGTCGCCAAGCGCATTTATCTGGCAAGGTTGCAGCTGCGTTGATGGCTCAGGCCGAAGAGCTATTTTCAGAGCCACCGTCTATTGAAAAAGTAGATGTTTTGGCGAGTAAACTACCAGCTTAAACCGATGCTTAAATGTATGAGGGTGCTGTCTGAAATTTTGAATGTAAGGCAGCACTTCAACCCTATGATGTTTGTCAGAGGCTTTCTATTCAAGTTGGGCTACTTTATTTAATGGCTTAATCTCATCATTTACAAGGGTCAATATCCAAAACAGGGTAAATAAACAAATGCAACTATTTACACGCTTTATATTGAACCAATCTATCTAATTTACTGTCGCATTTGTACATCTGCTAAACCGTGCCAATCTGCTTTTAAAATATTTAATCATTGCTATTTTGTATGAGCCATTCACTGCTTTAGCCAATGCGTTCACGACCATGTCAGTAGTCATGCGTGTTGATACCTTCCATTCAACAATCGCTCGTGAAAATACATCAATAATAAAAGTGGTATAGAACAAGCCTGAATGTGTTTAACCATCACTAAGGTCGGCAAGCTGAAATAATTTTTATAAAAATAGACGACTGGTCTATTTTTGTGTATAGTTAGCACATAGTGCAGTCAAAAGCCGCAGTGTTGTCCAATTTTTTTAAAGTTTATTTGATGAATAACGGTGGTTTTTCAAATCAATTAGCTGATCATCCTAGGATAAAAATATGTTGAATTTTAACTTTTATAATCCGACTCGCATTATTTTTGGTGGCGATACAATAGCTAAAATCAATGACTATGTGCCTACAGAAGCAAAAGTATTAATGTTGTTTGGTGGTGAAAGTGCACGTAAGAATGGTACTTTAGCTGAGGTGCGTGAAGCATTAGGTGCAAGAGAAATTCATGAATTTGGCGGAATTGAGCCGAATCCGAGTTATGAAACCCTCATGAAAGCTGTAGAGCTGATTCGAGAACAAAAGATAGATTTCTTGATGGCTGTCGGTGGCGGATCGGTAATTGATGGTACTAAATTTATTGCAGCAGCAGTCAATTATACAGGGGATACATGGGAGATTTTAGAAACCCATGGTACTAAAATTACTCAAGCTTTGCCTTTTGCGAGTGTACTCACCCTTCCGGCAACTGGTTCAGAAATGAATAGCGGTGGGGTAGTAACCAGAAAATCGACCCAAGCCAAATTGTCATTTAACAGCCCCTATGTTTTTCCGCAATTTTCCGTACTGGATCCGAATAAAACTTTTAGCTTGCCGACGCGCCAATTAGCAAATGGCGTGGTCGATGCATTTGTTCATGTCATGGAACAGTACTTAACTTACCCTGTCAATGCACAAGTACAAGAT
Organism: Acinetobacter sp. IK40; assembly: GCF_035615075.1. Classification (NCBI taxonomy): domain Bacteria; kingdom Pseudomonadati; phylum Pseudomonadota; class Gammaproteobacteria; order Moraxellales; family Moraxellaceae; genus Acinetobacter; species Acinetobacter sp. IK40. The sequence continues at coordinate 7,390 of NZ_JANBOE010000016.1, forward strand.
CGTTTTGCCGAAGGTCTATTGCAAACTCTGATTGAGATTGGACCGAAAATCTTGGAAGATTCAGCAGATTATGACACGCGTGCGAATTTGATGTGGGCTGCTAGCATGGCACTGAATGGGCTAATTGGAGCTGGTGTACCACAAGATTGGTCAACTCATTTGATTGGGCATGAGCTCACGGCTTTACATGGTATTGATCATGCTCGTACCTTGGCCATTGTGTTGCCGGCCAATCTACAAGTGCGTCGTCAAGAGAAGCGAGAAAAATTACTACAGTATGCAGCTCGAGTCTGGCAGATTGTCGAAGGTGATGAAGAACAACGTATTGATACTGCTATTGCTCGTACTCGAGCCTTCTTTGAGCAACTTGGATTGCCGACTCGTCTTAGCGATTATGGACTGGGGGAGACAGATATTGAGATCATCATTACGCAACTTAAATCACACAATCTTACACAGCTAGGCGAACATAAAACTGTTTCATTAGAGATCAGTCGCCAAATTCTCGAGACGAGTATCTAAATAAGCGTATCTGTCATGGTCACGTTACACGACAAGTGATCATGCAACAATGCTCCTCAATCCTGAAAAATATCGGAGAAATAACATGAAAATTTTAATCGTTTTAACCTCACATGATCAACTTGGCAATACTGGTAAGAAAACAGGTTTCTGGCTAGAAGAACTTGCTGCACCGTATTACACCTTTATTGACTCTGGTGCTGAAGTTACGCTGGCGTCGCCTCAAGGTGGGCAGCCACCACTAGATCCGAAAAGTAATTTGGCCGATGCGCAAACTGAAACCACTCATCGTTTTGAAGCTGATCCAACTGCAATGCAAGCATTGGCACAGACGCATAAACTTAGCGAAATTTCTGTAGCTGATTATGATGCAGTGTTTTATCCAGGCGGGCATGGCCCATTGTGGGATTTAGCAGAAGATCCGATTTCAATTTCTGTGATTGAACAGGCGATTCAGTCTGGCAAACCTGTTGCAGCAGTGTGTCATGCCCCGGGTGTTTTTCGACATGTGAAAGCGAGTAATGGAGCGCCTTTAGTTAGCGGTAAATTAGTGACTGGTTTCACCAATACTGAGGAGGCCGCTGTAGGTTTGACTGAAATTGTACCATTTTTAGTCGAAGACATGCTTAAAGAAAACGGTGGTCATTATTCTAAAGTGGATGATTGGCAAGTATATGTTCAAGTAGATGGCTTGCTGGTTACTGGACAAAATCCAGCATCTTCTGCTGCAACCGCTACAGCATTACTTCAATTGTTGAAATAAAGAGTAGCTAGTCTCTGTTGTGGTGCTTAGCAGTGAATAAACTTCTGACTCTGAGCAACTGGCGCAATAAGCAAAATAACCCTCACTTAATGGTGAAGGGCCTGAGTGAATAGCTTTCCTTCCTTTATTTTTCTATATACAGGAAGGAAGGTTATTTTTTTTAATTTAGATCAATTAAGCCATGATGACTTGGATTCAATGAAATGAAAGACAGCAAACTTTTTCAAAACTTAAGCTTAGGCCCTTATGTTTTGCAAAACCGTATTGTATTGCCACCATTAACGCGGTCGCGTAGTACTCAGCCAGGGAATATTCCAAATGAACTGATGGCAACCTATTATCAACAGCGTGCCGGGGCAGGATTTATGGTGACCGAAGGTACGCAAATCGAGCCACGTGGTCAAGGCTATGCTTGGACTCCCGGTATTTACAGCCCTGAACAGATTGCTGGATGGCGTAAAGTGACGGAAGCAGTGCATGCTAAAGGAGGCATTATTTTTGCACAACTTTGGCATGTTGGGCGTGTTTCACATACATCTTTGCAACCCGATCACGCATCACCGGTCGCGCCCTCGGCTATTAGGGCTGATAGTAATGTTAAAGTCTTTATTGAAACCGGGCCCAATGCAGGGGCCTTGGCTGATCCTTCAATGCCACGTGCTTTAAGCAATGCAGAAGTTAAAGAATTAGTGCAACTCTATGCTCAAGCAGCGCGTAATGCATTGGCTGCTGGTTTTGATGGGGTTGAAATTCATTGTGCAAATGGTTATTTGGTAAATCAATTTATCTCTGCACATAGTAACCACCGTGAAGATGAATATGGTGGATCACTAAACAATCGTTTGCGTTTTTTACGTGAAGTAGTACAGGCAGTTGCTGAGGTGGTTGGTGCAGATCGTTTAGGAGTGCGTTTTGCCCCGCTATTTGAAAGTACAGAGGAAGATCGTGTTTATATGGGGTTGGTTGAAGATGATCCACATGTGACTTATATTGAAGCCATAAAAATACTTGAAGAAGTTGGGATTGCCTATTTATCGATTGCAGAAGCTGATTGGGATCATGCACCAGAACTTCCTCATAATTTTCGTAAAGATGTCAGAGACACTTTCAGTGGTCGGATTATTTATGCAGGTCGATATACGGCAGAAAGAGGGACTCGAATTTTAAAGGCAGGGCTGGCCGATTTAATTGCATTTGGACGCCCATTTATTGCGAATCCAGATTTACCCGATCGCATCGCCAATGGCTGGCCATTGAATGCAGTAGATGCAAGCACTATGTATGGTGGGACGGAAAAAGGCTATATTGATTATCCAGCTTACGCAGATTAATATTGACTAAGTGAGTTATTTTGCCAACCTTTGTGGTTGGCAAAATAAGGACTTAGGATTGCTGTTGCCAGCATAAATTCTTATTAAAACAAATTCTTAAAAATTTTTAGCTGTGTAATGAGCCAACCTGCCAGTGGGAAAGAAATCAGTTGCGTTACTGGCACTAATACTATGACTTCAATCAACACCATCATCGGGAAACTTTGATGCTGAGTAATTGGCTTTAATAAAGTGAGTACCAGTAATAGTGTGGGATATAAGCCTAAATATCCGACTAAAATACGAGTCATGAGGGCTTTAGGAGAAGAATTCATTGTGCGCTATACTCATGGATTGTAAATTAATCTAATAGCAACACATTAATAACTAATCATTGGGCTGCTGTCATTAATTATGTAATTGATATTTAATCTAAATTTTATCAATCTTCACTTTTTAATAGAAATTTAGTTGCTCTCAGAGCTTGATGTAATGGTGTTTTATCTTTTTGCAACTTACTCAGTAATGCTGCACCTAACCACATTTGGTAAAGTACTTGTGCCAACGTCGAGGCCTCAGTATTTGCTTGAATAGACTGATCCTGTTTTCCCAAATCAATTAAACCAGCAATACGTTGGATTACATCATCCACGCCAGCGGACATAATGGAACGCATATCTTCAGATAGATCGGCAACTTCTGCGGCAAGTTTCACAATTAAACAGCTATTCGCCCAACCACAGTGTGTTTCAGGATCTTCTATCCATAAATTAAAATACTCAATCAGCTTTTGATAAGGGGATTTATCGCTACGCCATACATCATTTAAACGGACTTGGTAATTATCCACATAATGCTGTACCAATTCACATCCGAAAGCTTCCTTGGATTGGAAATAATGATAAAACGAGCCTTTGGGGATCTCACAGCTCTGTAAAATTTCCTGTAATCCTACGCCAGTAAAACCTTTATGCAAAATCAGGTCTGAACTGGTGTTAAGAATGTGTAAGCGCTTCGCTTCAGACTTTTTAATAGGAGTAGGCTTCATATTAATTATTTACTCTATTGTAAAAAAAATAGACCAGTCGTATTGTTTTTTATTATAACTCATCTACAATGGATGTAAAGAAATTTTAATCATAATTTTTGATTATGAAGAGAAATACTTTTAAATAAAACATGGAGTTATATGTGTGAAAACAGTTATTAATCAACGCATCGTTTTAGCTAAACGGCCAGTGGGTGAGCCAAAACACAGCGATTTTCGTATTGAGCAAGTTGAGCTCAATGAACTTAAACAAGGCGAGATATTGTTAAAAACCATTTACTTGTCACTCGATCCTTATATGCGTGGTCGCATGAGTGATGCTCCCTCATATGCAGCACCGGTTGAAATTGGCGAAGTGATGGTCGGTGGAACAGTCAGTCAAGTGATGGCCTCTAAAAACCCAAAATTCAAAGAAGGCGAGTGGGTTCTTTCTGGAAATGGTTGGCAGGGCTACGCAATTTCTGATGGGACTGCATGTCAAAGCTTAGGTATGCAACCCGAACATCCATCTTGGGCATTGGGTATTTTGGGGATGCCTGGCTTTACTGCTTATATGGGGTTGTTGGACATTGGTCAGCCTAAAGCCGGTGAAACTTTAGTCGTTGCAGCTGCAACGGGACCTGTTGGTGCTACAGTTGGACAAATTGGCAAACTTAAAGGTTGTCGCGTGGTTGGCGTCGCAGGTGGGGCTGAAAAATGCCATTATGCAGTACAAGAACTCGGCTTCGATGCTTGTATCAATTATCATGATGAAAATTTTGCAGAACAATTACAACAAGCAGTTCCCAACGGTATTGATATTTATTATGAGAATGTAGGGGGTAAAGTGTTTGATGCGGTATGGCCATTGCTTAACTCTGCGGCACGTGTACCGGTGTGTGGTGTGGTTTCGCAGTATAACGCTACCGAGCAAGCACAAGGGCCAGACCGTTTACCTGGCTTTATTTCCACTCTTTTAAGAAAGCGTATTCGCATGCAAGGCTTTATTATTTTTGATGATTATGGCAATCAGTATCCGGAATTCAATCAGCAAATGTCTGAATGGTTGAAAGACAGAAAAATCAAATATAAAGAGCATATGGTGCAAGGTTTAGATAACACGATCAATGCTTTCAATGGTATGTTAAAAGGCAAAAACTTTGGCAAAGTGGTTGTAAAAATTTAAAAAAATAGGAATATTATGATTACACTACATCATTTAGATCAATCACGTTCTTTTCGCATTTTGTGGTTACTTGAAGAAATCAAGCAGCCCTATGAGCTGAAAAGCTATTATCGTGACTCAAGCACGCATTTGGCCCCTGAATCTTTAAAAAACATCCATCCTTTAGGGAAATCTCCAGTATTGGAATGGGATGGCAAAGTTATTGCAGAGTCAGGCGCAATCGTTGAGTTATTAATTCAGAAACTTGCGCCGCATTTAGCACCAGATATGGATGAACCTACCTATGTCGATTATCTACAGTGGATTCATTTCTCAGAAAGCTCTGCCATGCTGCCATTTTTATTAAAAACGTTTAATGCGATTGAAACCAAGCAGGGTACGAAGTTGGTATTTCTAGAAAATTATACTCAAGTTGAGTTCGATAAAGTATTCGGCCATTTAAATGAATATTTAAAAGATAAAGAATTTCTAGTGGCAGACCGTTTAACCGGTGCTGACTTTATGATGGGCTTTGGACTACATGCTTTAGTTTATCATATGGGACAAGGTGAAAATTATCCCCATATCCAACGTTATGTAGCAGGTTTAAGCCAACTACCTAGCTGGCAAGCCGCAGTACAAATTGAACAAAATGGTGTGAAAAGTCAAAAATAGCAAGATTGATTTTTTAAAGGCAATTTAGAAAAAGAATCGTGATTGTCAAGTACATCTAGTTATAAAATAAGCTGACACTTATTTAAATTAAACGCCTAATGAATTTCATCGGGCGTTCTCTATTTTAAAGATAAGGAATTACCATTATTTAAGACAAGTTTCGCCTATTCTTCCCATCAAATTCCTATCAAAAGAGTTTGAATATCACGACGGTTACGTTGAAAGATATAATCAACTTCTGAAAGAAAGAAACGTGACTAACGCACAGCAAGATTAAATTATTCCTCGGGGTATTAAACAAGTAAACTACATCATTTTACTAACATAAACGCATATACGTAAAAATCACGCCCCGTTTAACTGGCAATAGTTTTTGAACCCTTGTATAAAAGTTTAAACGAATCTAGCAAGTCTTTATTTAATGTTAATACTCATCCAGTATTGAGGTTTTTTATCTTTTCTTGCCTGTGATCTAGGTTGTAATACTCTAATTTCATACTCACCTGAAGCAGGTAAAATATAAATACCATTATCATCAAGCTTTGGAGAATATTCTCCAAGATTGATGGAGTCTTTTAATTGATTACCCCATAAGTAAGTTTCAACATTTCCTCCAGTCAACCTCACTTTTAACTTTTGCCCTTTTTTAGCATAAAATTTGTAGGAATCATACTTGTATCCATCTATCCTTCCGTAATAATTTGCAGAGTAAGCTTTTTTAGCAAACTTAACTACAACAGTCTTTCGTATATCATTGTTATCATTTGCAAGTGCGGCAGGGCTAAGCATAGTTAAAGTTAGGGTCATAAAAGCACCAGCTAGTAATTTCGTATTCGCTATTTTCATAAGGTTACCTTAATTCTTGTATCGCCCCTGACATAGTAACATAAGTAATAAGTAACCATGAATCATGGAACAGAACTGTGAATAGTCATAACATAGAGTTGCACTTCAAATGTTAATTTAAGACTTGCGAAATCAATGGTTAATTAATTGGTCACTAAGGAATAGCCAATCTATATATAAACTTTATTTAACAAATACTTATAAAAATATATGATGCGTATCATACGCATCATATATAAAGCGTTCTATTTTGATATAATTGATCCAATCAACCCCTTATTAGGTTTCATTTAAATTCCATGAGTCTTACTGATATTAAAGTTCGCCAAGCTCATTGCAAGGAAAAAACCTGTTTTTTATCCGATGAAGATGGGCTTAGCCTGAAGATTGAGCCGAGTGGAAGAAAATCTTGGTGCTATCGCTATACAGATCCACAAACTAAAAAACGTCGACGCATTCAGTTAGGTCTTTATCCTGATTTATCGCTGAAAAAGGCACGACAAGTCAGAGATGACTTTAAAGACAATAATTTCTGTTTTGAACATGATACTGCCTCTAATCTTATCACCTTTGGTAAGGTCGGGGAGGAGTGGTTACAGTTCAAACTGAAGAATGCCTTCAACGATCTACCCCGCTGTGGTGTACTACAGTTAGCAGAAAGATGCTTACAGCAAGATATTTATCCAGACCTTCAGGATTTACCTTTTCAAAACATCAAGCGCTATGACCTGGTTTCAGTAATCAAAAAAATAGAGGGACGCCAAGTAAAAGAACCTGTCAAAAAAGCTTGTAGTTATTTGAACCAAATTTATGACTACGCTGTAGCGATGGGTTATTGTGAGTTCAACATCGCTCATGGTTTAAATAAAATCACCATTAACAGCAAAATCAAGAAAAATTATCCGTATTTGAAAGCGGAGGAAATATCTGATTTTAAGAATAAATTACAAAAATTGGATGCCCATCCCATTATTAAAAAAGCACTGATGTTCAAATTACATACTGGCGTGAGAGGGGCCGAATTGTTATTGGCTGAGCCTCATCATTTTGATTTAAATGAAAAAATCTGGAAAATACCTGCCTTGCATATTAAACAGTTTCGACGAAAAGTCATATTAGGCCATGAGATTCCAGATTTTTTAGTTCCACTTTCAAATCAGGCTTTAGAGATTTTGAAAGACGTCATGCAGTGGTCATACGGTGAAAAATACCTTTTTGCTAGCCCTCGCAAACACAATCAACCGATTCATTTTAATACTCTAAATATGGCCATACGTAAGATGGGGTATGGCAAACATCAACTATCTTCTCATGGATTACGTTCTACTTTTAGTACCATTTTGAATGACTCAGGTTTGTTCCAAGATAATTGGATTGAGGCACAACTTTCACATATTGATAAGAACCGTACCCGTGCCAGCTATAATCACGCTGACTATTTAGCTCAACGGACTGAAATGATGCAGTGGTGGGGTGATTATTTAAGTACTAGTAAGTGAAAATCGTACTTTTATACATAAACTTAAAACATGATGGGGTGTCAAATGGATAGTAAACAATATACTTACCGTGTTAAATGGTCAGCTGAAGATAATGGGTATGTTGGGTTGTGTGCTGAGTTTCCATCATTGTCTTAGCATGATGCGGATCAGTCTAAAGCATTCTCAGGAATAGAGGAGCTCGTTGCTGATGTTGTCGCTGATATGATTAGCAATAATGAAAAAGTTCCTACACCACTCTCCGGAAAAATATAGTAGGCAATTTATTGTCCTTGTTCTCAGTGGTTCAACAAAAACTAGCCCTCGAAGCTGCAGAACGTAGTGTGGGCATGAATCGTTTAGTATCAGTAAAAAGAGCTATGTAATTTTAGTCTTTACTAAGGTCTAGTAGGAGTGAGTGATAAAGCAGGAACAAGAATTTATGCTTCATATACTCTGTAAATCGTATGAATTTGAATTAATAGGTATTTTAAAAGAAAGTTTTCTTTGATTTAGTGTTTTTATATAAAAAAAATAATTTTTAAAAATAACTTAGGCTAATTGATAAACACTATCTGGAAAGATTAAAAGAAAATATTTTTTAATTTCTGCTAATTCATTTAAGGCAGGTTCTCTTTCTAGCAGTTGAAATGTCCAAATAAGTACAGCCTGATGATTATCATAGCAAGTATTTACTCCAAGAAAATTAGCCAATCCATAACTTCTATTGATGTTCATTTCTTTAATTAATTGATTTCCTAAGTCACGAGCTTGCTGGCTGATTAATAACTCATTTGGTAACACGGCGGTCATCTCCACAAAAAAATCTAATGCAGGTTCAATCCTTATATTTAAAAAGTTATAATTTAATTGAAATGGATAAAATATACTTTCTATAAGTTGTAATAACCTGCTGTAGGTTAATTTTAGCAAAGTATTACTCAGGCAACAACTTCAAATAACCCACAGCAAGTTATTTTTTGTAAATTAATTTAAATATGATTACTTGTAAGTTATCTAGCCTCATGGGCGATAGAAAAATTTTAAAATTAAGTGAAGTGGTGCATGCAACAGGTATCAATCGCAACACGCTCACAAGTATGTATTATGACCGTGCTGTACGTATTGAATTACCAGTCGCCGATAAGTTGTGTAAGTACTTTAACTGTACGATGAATGATTTGTTTGAGTTTAAGGAAGAAGTTGAAGAAAAAGATTAACTTAATACTTCGTTTGATAAGTTTTTCGAAGAAAAAGACTAGCCAATACTTAGTTTGATAAGTTTTTCTCTGCAGATCTAATATTGAATTTTATAAAATATCATTACAAACAGATACTAATTTCATTACTTCTAAAATGAAATCAATCGAATGGTAGAGTTTTTTTGCTATTTGCATTTTAAGGTGGGATTTTGAGGCCTTGTTGCGCAAACCTACCGATAAGGTCTTATACAGCAATAGCCTACACCTAAATTTATCGTACACCGAATTGGTCATCCTACAATCATGCTTTGATCAATCATGGTAATTTTACAATTTGGTTTGATACTAAGATTCAATGATATTCGCAGTCACAAGGAAAACATGGTCGAAATCAAACTTATTCTGACATAGCCATTCAGTGCTATCTCATGATTAAATCCTTATTTCGTCTTTCTGTATGCATGGTGACTGGCTTTGTCCAAAGCTTGATTAAACTTTGCGGATTAGATTGGACAGCTCTGGATTATTCAACCATTCGCAGAAGACAAAAGCATATTGATATTCAAATTAGCTATGAAAAGAGTTGCAATGGACTGCATCTACTCGTTGATTCCACGGATTTGAAGTTCTTAGGTGAAGGTGAATGGAAACGTAAAAAGCATTAGCCGAAATATCGTCGCCAATGGCGTAAACTTCATATTGGTATAGATACTAAAACCCTGCTAGGTAGAACACTATGGAAAAAATGGTCAGGCTATCATCGCCGAAGTTTGGTCGAAACAAAGATGCACTGCATCAAATTATTAGGCGATAAATTAATGGCAAGAAGCTTTCCTAGTCAGATGAGTGAAATTCATGCTCGCGTAGCAGTCCTCAACAGATTTATGGAATTAGGCCGACCTAATACCCGAGTTGTAACTTAAATTTGAGTTGCTTAGGAAAACTCAATCTTTAAAGGCTTTTTCAGCGATATAATTTTCAAATGAAGAAGCCTACACACAAAATCTACCGCACAACCAATTGGCCCGCATATAACCGAGCACTCATTAATCGCGGAAATATTGCCCTTTGGTTTGATCCTGCTACGCAATGGTATGCTCCATCAAAAGGCAAACAAGGGCGAAATCAAACCTACTCCGACGCAGCCATCCAATGCTGCTTAATGATTAAATCCTTATTCCGTCTATCTTTACGTATGGTCACTGGCTTTGTGCAAAGTCTGATTAAACTTTGCGGATTAAATTGGACCGCACCAGATTACAGTACGCTTTGTAGAAGACAAAAGCATATTGATATTGCAATCAGCTACCAAAAAAGTAGCGATGGGCTGCATCTACTCGTAGACTCTACAGGGATGAAGTTTCTAGGTGAGGGCGAATGGAAACGCAAGAAACATGGAGCTGAATATCGTCGCCAATGGCGTAAACTACATATTGGTATAGATGCCAAAACCCTACAAATACGCGCTATTCAGCTCACAACCAATAATGTCTGTGATTCACAGGTGCTTGGTGATTTACTTAATCAGATTCCACAAGATGAGCAGATTGACTCTGTTTATACCGATGGAGCTTATGACACCAAGCAATGCCGTCAGGTCATTGCAGATCGGCAAGCACATGCGGTGATTCCACCTAGAAAAAATGCGAAACCATGGAAAGATACAAAGAGTAGCTCGCTAGAGCGAAATGAATTACTTCGAACAATTAAACGTTTAGGTAGGACACTATGGAAAAAATGGTCAGGCTATCATCGCCGAAGTTTGGTTGAGACTAAAATGCACTGCATCAAATTATTAAGAGATAAACTCAGTGCAAGGAGCTTTGATAGCCAAGTCAATGAGGTTCATGCACGTGTAGCAGTCCTCAACAGATTTACGGAATTAGGTCGACCACTTACCCAAGTTACGCCTTAAATTTGGCTCAATTAGGGGCGCTTTGCCTTTCAAATCTTTGTGCAACAAAGCCATTTGGAATATAAATAAGATTTAGTTAAAATTAACATTATTCATATAAATTAACATTATGTATTACATTTACTAATAATTTAAAATAATTAGTAGAAAAAAATTATGTTTTAATTATTTCTTTGATTATATAAGTTGAGAGTAAAAAATGATTAATACGGAATTTTCAAAGTGTATTTCTGCATGTACAAACTGTTCACTTATTTGTACTGAATGTGCAACTTCTTGTTTAAAAGAAAAAGATTTAGAGATGATGCGTGAATGTATTCAACGTTGTCTAGAATGTGCAGATATTTGTCAGTTATGTGTGCGTATGCAACAACATAACTCACCTTTCCTCAAAGAGATTTGTGAGCTTTGTGCTAAGATCTGTGAATATTGTGCGGAAGAGTGTGAAAAACATTCACATGATTATTGTAAAAAATGTGCTGAGGCTTGCCGTCAGTGTGCAGAAGAATGTCGAAAAATTGCCATGTAAAATACTTCAATAATGTTAATTATATGGCTCTAGACTAACATAATCATTCTACTAGTCTAGAGCCTTTCCTAAAATTAACATAATACACCTTATACGAAATTCTTATATTTTTTTCTTTATTTTTCAATGGTATAATACAATCTTTAAAGCCCCTTTTCTCCAATCGGGGCTTTTTTATGATTTATTACGTTCTCTAATCCCCCCATTTCTCTTAGGTCTCTTTTGTTAGCGCTGACTGGATATTGACGGTCATTTAATTCACAGCTTTAACCAAATCGAACTATATACATTTTCAAATTTCGTACTTGAGCGAAAGTAGGAAAGTGTTGCCTGGAGAGAATAAGAAATGGGTTCTACACGACTATTGACCAATATTATTCAGCGTAAAGTCATGTTGCCAGAAGAAATGTCACCTTCAATGCAGCGTGACAATTTTGAAGTGACACTGACTGATTTTGAAAAGCATCCAATCATCAAATGTTTATTTAAGGCGGATAACCAGCGTTCTACGGAATGTTGGAGCGTGCAAGAAATTGCAAACTTTATTGAGGATTGCACAGAAGATCAAAACATCAATTTATGCATTTTGTATTGGAAAGATATACACAGCAATATTTACATTATTGATGGAGCACATCGTCTTTCCTGTATCTATGCGTGGATCAATAGATATTTTGCGGATGAGCAAGTCCCTCAAGCACCTAATTTCAATGATCAACAAAAACAAGATATTCGTTACCTCCGCAATTATTTAGGAGATCTTGCTGATTTTCAAAAAATTTGTACTGATGCCGAATTTGCAGAAAAAAAAATCGAAATTAGGCGATATTAAAATCAGTTTCCGGCAGGTACTGGGGACTCCGGAAGATGCGCGACGGGTATTTCAATCTATTAACTCAGATACTAAACGTTTAGATAAATATGAGGAATATCACCTAAGAAATCGCGGTAGTGACGCGTATTATGCGATCTATGCCTGTTGTTATATCAATGACAATAAATCTAACCTAGAAGAGCTCCAATATACACGTTTAAATGAGTTGATTGAGTTAGGGGAGAGGATCCACCAGTTACTTTTTTCGACCATTTTATTAGACAATGAAATGAGTCATGGCAAAAAAATTGGCCTGGTCAATGAGCTGATGAATATCATTGCGGGTGATCAGATTCATAATATTATGAGTCTGAATCAGGGGGAGCGCGTTGAAAACCTAATGTCGCATCTGTTGACCATTCTTTGCAGAATAGCGACGCCTGTAAAAAATGCTGGGGTTCCGAGTTTGGGCTTACATCCATACTTATATTTTTATAAGGATCAGAGTTTTCAGATTACTTCTTTTCTTGCATGGTTTTCAATTGTGTATGAAATTCATGAAAGCCGCATGCAGATTCATCATCGAAAGATTAGTTTCAAGGACTTCACCCGGGTACGCCGTAGTATTGAGTTCTTGATCGCCAATTTCCCCGTGGCGACCACCGAAACGGTCGGCAAGTTCGGCAGTGGTATCAAGGGCTATGATCGGCTACAAATTGTCTATAAAGCCTTTATTTGCTTAAGCTTGGAAATGGAGGTTGATTTTGATGATGAGGAATGCCTGAATACCTTTATTCTGTCCATGTCTAAGGCCTTCAAGTACATAAACTTTAACGAGTTTTATGTCGAAAGATTTTTGGGTGGTTATGATGATGCAGTCGTCAAGCATGTGGTGGGATATGTGGAGTCGATTAGTCCAATTTCTCGGTCAAAGCCCAAGGCCTTTTCGGGGTCGTCTCAGGAAACGGAAAATATAGCACGCTAAGGATTTTCACTCCGACTTCTTTTAACGATATCCAACACGGTATTTTTGCTTAGATTGACCAGCCGACCGACTTGTCGATAAGAGTGTCCA
>NZ_JANBOE010000017.1:0-14666 GCF_035615075.1 Acinetobacter sp. IK40
TATAATCAGCGAAGAATTCAAAAGAGTTTGGATTTTAAAACGCCAAATCAAATAGCAGAGAACTTTTATCGGTTAGCTGCCTAGCATATCCCAAGTGAAAGTCTCCTGCTAATTCAGCACATATCAGAGCTTGATATTGCAAAGTTTGGATTACTACCGAGCTGGGCGAAAGAATTGAAGTTCAGCAGTCATACTTATAACGCCAGAACTGAGTCTGTAGCAGATAAGCCTAGCTTTCGACATGCTTGGAAGTACAGCAAGTTCTGCCTAGTCCCAGTACAAGAATTTTATGAGCCGAAATACATCAATGGCAAGCCACACTGGTACACCATCAAGCGTAAAGATGATCAGCCTTTTACTGTTGCAGGGATCTATGATGATGCAGTGATTAATGGCAATAAGGTACGTTCCTTTTCAATGTTGACCATCAATTCGGACCATCACCCTTTTATGAAACAATTCCATGCACCGAAGGATGAGAAGCGATCCATCATCGTTATTCCAGAACAGTACAGAAAAGACTGGCTAACAGCCGATCATGAACATGCGCATGAATATTTCTTTCAAATGCCCGATGAATTCGTCACATTTCCACGCGATGAGCAGAAACAAAACGTCTTATTCTGAGCATCCTTGTTTATCCACAACTTTTTAAATTTGAATTTTAAACGCTGTTAGTAATATCCTATTTAAACAAATTCTACTTCCAAACACGCCTCGTAGCGTAGGAGTATCTCATGTCTAAGAAGTTGCCTATTTACTTCTCTGACGACGCATGGTCATCTTTACAAGAGCTCATGGGTCCAGAGGGTAAACCAAGTCCTACCATCAACACCGTGCTTGAACAAATCGCTGTTCAAAATGAGCTTGTTGAAAAATTAGGGCTTACTGCTGTCCTACCCAAATCCAAAGTATCTATTCCCGTCTCTTTAGAGCGTATTCCTGCAGGTCCGGCCTTCAGCACCAAGGATGAGCAAGACAAAGCACTCGATCTGAATGAGTTCCTGATTCACAACCCTATTTCTACTTTTATTGCCTATGTAGACAGTGAATCCATGCTCGATGCTGGCCTAGAGATTAATGATCCAATCATTATTGATCGCAGTATTGAAGCCAAGCATTACGATATCGTGGTTGCCCTGATTGATGACAATGCCTCAACCATTAAGCGGCTGATGATCACCAATAAGATGTCCAAGTCTGAAATCAAAGAAATATTTGGAGATGAAGATTATCCGCTTCCAGAACTTTGGTTGAAGGCTGAAAATTCGAATTACAATCACATCATTCCTGATGATAGTCAGACCATATCAATCTGGGGTGTGGTGACTTTTAATTTAAAGCGTATTTATCACCGCTCATAAAAAGAAGAATAACCATGCAAAGTGAAAATGAAATATTCGCGTTAGTCGACGTGAATAATTGCTACGTCTCGTGTGAGCGTGTGTTTAATCCTGCCTTGAATGATCGCCCAACCATTGTGCTCAGCAACAATGACGGCTGTGCCGTGGCCAGAAGCCAGGAAGCGAAAGACTTAGGCATCAAGATGGGTGTTCCTGTATTCCAAATTAAAGAGCTGATCAAACAACATAACATTCAGGTGCTATCCAGTAATTTCTCCTTATATGGCGAAATGTCCAAGCGCTTTATGGAGCTGCTTGGGGACTATGTTGCACCAGGAGATCAAGAGGTCTATTCCATTGATGAATGCTTTCTGAAGCTCACAGCTTACGAGCATCTATTTGACCTGACTGTATATGCTCAAGACATGAGGGCTAAGGCTTGGCGTTGGTTAGGCCTACCCTGCTGTATTGGAATTGGTCGCTCTAAAACCGAAGCCAAGATTGCCAATCATCTCGCCAAGAAAAACAAGTTCTTCAATGGGGTCTGTAATCTGGCCCATATGGACCCATGCTCTACAGAAACGCTACTCGCGCAGGTTGATGTGTCTGAGGTTTGGGGCGTAGGCAGACAGAACTGTAAGAAGCTCAATACTATGGGTGTTCAATCTGTGCTGGATCTGATCAATGCCAATCCTAAAGAAATCAAAAAGCAGTTTAGTATCGTGATGGAAAAGACGGTGCTTGAGCTACAGGGCCTTTCTTGTATTGACCTTAGTGATGATACTGTAGCGAAGAAGCAAATCATCAGCAGCCGTTCATATGGCAACCCAGTGTATGAAATGGATGACATTAAAGCTTCGGTTCGGCTTTATGTGGCCAGAGCCGTGAAACGAATGCGGGAAGATGGCTCAATCTGCAAGATGATCGGCGTGTATATCCAAACCAGTCGCTTTGATAAGACAGAGCGCTACTCGCCTTACATCGTCGTTCAAATGCATGAGCATACGGATGATCTACTGCTCATCACCAAGGCCGCGATGAAAGGCATCGATCAGATATTTAAGAAAGGCTTTAAGTATAAAAAGGCGGGAATCGTGCTGCTCGAAATTACAGATCAATCCAAGTTTGTGCCCGATCTATTCACGGACTATTCACATAAGCAAGAGCGAGAAAGGCTTTCAGATGCCATCGAAGCCATCAGTGAACGGTTTGGGAAGAATCTCGTCACGCTAGGCATTGCCAACAATAAAGAAGCCACATGGCACATGAATCAAAACCTTAGATCACCTTCGTATTTAACCAAATGGTCTGACTTACCAAGAGTAGGATAAAAACATGCACTTATTTAAATTAACTGACGAACAACTCGCACAAATTCTTATCCCGAAACGATTTGTACCACCTACTCCACCTGAACATGAAGGCAAGAATATGGTCTATGTATTTGATAGTGAGGATAAGTTTGAACTGACTTATGATGAGCTGGTGGAAATCATTAGCAAAGCTAGAATGGCTGGTCCGAAGTTGATACCTGTCTTAGGCACCGTGAATTAAATTGTGCAGTGTTCGCACGCCACTTGAAACATAACTTGATTGGAAATGAATTTGGGCTGAGAAAAATTCAGTTCAAATTTAACCTGACGGGCACACTAAAAAATGGGTAATTGTCAGATCGAGTTTGGACTACAACACTTTAGCTCATCGATTTACCAAAGTGCTAATCTTTACACTATTGTCTAAAATCCAGTGACCAAATTGTGATGCTAAAGCTTTTAAATTCCCTTTATTATGAATCAAAGTTAGTATGATGCTTTTCATAAAGACAGTTTACTTATAACCAGAGAGATTTTTAAACAATTCCCCTTTTAGTTTGCTTAGGCTATTTCAACCAGAGTTCATCTTTTTGCATCATTTTTAACATTAAATTAAATATAACCAGCGGAGTAACATTTTTTTTGTTAGAGCCGACAACTCTTTGAAAACTAAATTTAACGGTTCGCTCAGGAGCATCCAAATTAACTGGGTAGTTTTGTTTTTCTAAATACAGATGATCTCCTAACATTGGCTCTATACCAGTAATAAAATTAACAATTTGTTGCTCATCACCTTTCATTCGGCATTGAAAATGTAGAAAATTCTTACGCAGTTTTCCAAATAATAATAATATTTTAAGCGCCTTAACCATGTTCTTTTCTTTCAGTGCATCTTGCTGCCTATCATCTTTATAATGAAAATCAAGGAGAGGAATTATTTCATCTGGACGAGTCAGTTTTTTAGCCTTTTCGTAAAGTTCATCAAACCAACTCTCTTCTAAATTCTTACTATAAACATAATTCGTTTTTAAATTAAATTTTTGGCGATCCATCCATTTAGTGCTCATCCATTGACATCGTTGCATCCATTCTTGAGCTTGGGTATCTTCGCTTAAACGACCTTCTCTAAAACTTATCAAACGTTGAAAAGGTGTCAGAGTACTCTTCTCTATACTAAACTTCTTTTCTTGTCGGCCAGCCATCGTAACTGGCTGTGTTTGCTGATAAGAATTAA
Source organism: Acinetobacter sp. IK40 (assembly GCF_035615075.1). Taxonomy (NCBI): domain Bacteria; kingdom Pseudomonadati; phylum Pseudomonadota; class Gammaproteobacteria; order Moraxellales; family Moraxellaceae; genus Acinetobacter; species Acinetobacter sp. IK40. Next base: position 3,891 of record NZ_JANBOE010000017.1, read on the forward strand.
ACCATTTCTGCTGCTGAGTATAACGATTTAGGTTTATGTAGTCTGTACTTGACTTCACTGGACTAAAACACTGTTCTAATACTTTTTTTGAAATGATACACGGCGAATTATAAATTCGATCGACTGCTAATAAATCCAAAACATGAAGGTAATTTGAAGCCGTTTGCTCAATACTGCTATGCCCCATCCAAGAGGCGAGCACCTGCCATTTATGTTGAATAATCTCTTCTTGAGCACGTGCTTTCATACCAAACAATAAATCCCTCATCTTTTTTGCTTTTACCCAAGGACAATCTGTGTAGGTCTTGATCATTTCTTTTGAACCGAGCAAAGTTATTGCTAGATAGTTAGCAGCACTGTGGCGTAATGTATGAAAACTAAAGCCATGATGCATACCTAATATTTGACTAAACAAATCTACTGTAATTTTGCTGATACATTGATCAGTTAATACACGATGATTCACACTAAAAAGTAGATCATCCTGCTGATTAACCAAATATTGCTCATAACGATGTTGTATGTAACGTTGTACTACTAAAAACTCATGTTCTGACAATGCAATTTTCAATGGTATTTGACGATTCGCACTTCGCGTTTTCAGACGGCGATATGAATTGTCTTGGATATGAAGCGTGATATTATTAAAAACTGTATTTTCTTTTTCTTTATAAAGTAGCTCTGGGCAAATAATATCTTGTATTTTAAGACAACGAACTTCATTTAATCGAAGTCCAGTTCTATAACTTAGTAAATACATCAGCTTTAAACAACTCAGATGATCGACCCACTCTGATGCCGTTGGCTCTTGACTTAAATTTTCTAGTTTTTCCAATAATTTGCCAAATAGCAAAGGACTCACTAGCCGTGCATTGCAAATTTGTAAATGCTTAAAACTTGAATTCTGTAGCACCAATACCCCTGGAGCATCATAATTCTCTATACAGAATTGATGAAAATCTTTTAGGCGACCAAAACGGTATTCTGCGCTTTGGTGCATCTTACGAGAGGTTTTTCCTTTCACCGAATCTCGTTGAACTGCTTTTTCATCACGTTCACTGCTGTATTTCAATAGCTGCCGATATAAATCCTCATAGTCATCTATGGATTGTTGCTTTAAATCTAATTTATTGAGCCAAATCTCAAATATAAATTCTTTGCCAAACGATCCTAAGTAGCTTTCAATAGTTGATAATTGAAGCCCTCGTTTTTTTAAATGCATTAACCAGTGAATTAAGCGTAGTTGAGCATCAATTAAAGACTTTTCCTCTGTATTAGCATCAACTATCTTCTCCTCTAACACCCTTCTAGTTTCTTGCCAAAAACGTAGCGTGCGTTCTTCTTTATTCCTCTTTTTATCTAAACGCTCAACTTTTTGACCTTTACGTTTCTTTTGACCAAACAACATCAACTCATACGGAATCGTTTGTAATTTGCTTTGAACAGTCGGAACTTCAGGAAGTAACTGCTCTTGTTCAAAATGAATAGGGCGATTATCTGGTTCTGTGACTTGATTGTAATCATTATTCCACAGCAATCTAAATTCGGATGGCCTTAAAGCAACAGTATTAATCTCTTGCTGAAGCACATTACTCAAAAATATATCTATGCTGAGGTTTGGATTAAATTCGAGTACCATTTGCACATCATTAAATGCACGAAATCCACGGCGTTTAATTTGATATTGCAGATCCCCAAGACTTTTTTTCCTGCCTATCTTACTCAAGCTTTCTAAAATACAATCTTCAACTGAATGTTGCAGACAAAATTCTTTCTGAGTAGCTTTCAACTTTTTTAAATATTGCAAAATGAACTGCGCATATGGGTTAAAAAAAACATGTTTCCATTGGTACAACTTTCCCTGTTCTACATCGTTGCCATATTGAGAGTTTTCAACACGATAATGTAGTAACAATGGATTAGTGATTTTTTTGTAGTCCGAATGGTATAACCGAAAACAATTCAGATCTGTACCAAGCTCAATGGCCTCCTGCAATTGCTTCTGAATAGCAATCAAATGCTGTTCATCTGCACAGCCTGAAATATATATAAAACTTAAGCATAAATTTCCCCATAAGTACTTTGGTTCATTCCAATATTCAAATGAATCTTGCCAATACTGCCTTAATTCCTTAAGTACATGGATATGTAGATGCCCCTGTTCTAACCGTGACTCTGTACTCTCAATTTTTCTAGGCAGTACGATCCGTTTAGTATGTGGATTTAGCTTAATTCTGTATGATTTTTTATCTACATTCTGGTTGAATTGCTTCCTTCTTTTATTAAATTCATCTTCAGTAAATTGCATCAGTTTTGATTGTTCGTCTCGGCTCAACTTTTGACTCAAACAATCAACACTATCTTTAATGTCATGCCATTTTTCAGCGATCTGCTGATCAAGTTTTTGCTGCATTTCTTTCGTCAATACTTCAGGTGGAGAAGGCTGTCTATCTAGCGACTTTTTCACCATTTTATGAATATCAACAAATAGATCATCTAGTTGTGGTTTTATTAGTTCTTTGATTTTTTGCATACAACTATTTTCGCTCTAAGTGTTTAATCGATAAAGATTTGACATTATCTTGCAATTGCTGGCGGGCTTGCTGTACATAGACATTCGGGATAAGTGAAGAATGCGGATGAAAAGCCTCTCGGTCACGTTGGTCATGACCATACAGGGCCTGAATTAAGTGAAAAGCTAATGCTGGTTTACCCTCTTGCTGCTCATGCATCAAAAAGTTCATGTCAAAATGACGTAACCAATTCGAATACATATTCTTTGGAAAGACTCCTTGCATATATGAATTCACCCATTTTCTCGATAAAGGGATTAACTTAATTTTCCTGCTCTGCCATTCTTTGACAGTTATCGGCAAGATATCTTTACTAAAAATGACCTTACCAAAAAGATCATTTACAGTTATCTTCTTCTTTGCAAAGACTTGTCTAAAAAATGAACCGTACGCTTCAATAATTTGTTCTAAAAAGGCAGTGTAATTTTGCAGTGTTTTTATGAAAAAATCAGATAAAGGGATAAAACGACCATCTTTTCTTGCTTTACTATTTTTTTTATCATTCACATATAAAAGCTTGAGCTCAACACAATAATCATCCAAATTCCCCAACAGGTTTTTTTTAGGCCGACTTGCCAAACTCAACAAACTGATATGCCACATCCAACACGCATATGCATTAAGTTGATTAATAATGTGCTTATCTTCTTGGATGTTTTCGTGACAATGTCTATGTAAAATATGGAATTGCTCTTTCACAAAATTGGGTTCAAGTGCCAGTTGGCTCCCTATCCTTCCTATAGATAATGCAGATTGCACTTTGAATTGTTGTTGCAATATTTTTAGTTCAGCCGTGTCTTCAGTAAAATGTGTGGAATGTGGTGTAAGTGCTTTTTCTAAAAAGGCTAGATATGTGCTACTGAGTTGAGTTTTCGGTAGCCCGCCATAATAGATACCAGGCATGTGATGCTGACTATCCCGCCCAGCAATTACATGAGCAAGATATTCATTATATGTTTCATAATATATATGAAAATATAATTGAGCCTGCAGTTTTTCTACAGTGATCGAACCTACAAACCGATTATCAAGCCAATTCTTAAGTTTCGTATTAATGTGTGTTGATGAAATTAGTGGATTCGATGCTTGTTCTATATAGTCAAACCAAGCAGAAGGTAAATGTAGTTGATGTGTCATCACTTCATTCCACCGCACATGATTTAAGCTCTTAATCTTCTGCTCTGTAATTTTAAGATTTAATTTGAGTAAATATTCGCGACGTCTACTTGAACCATTCTGGATCAAAATTCCATCTTGAATAAGCTCGTTAAAATCCATCAGTGCGACGGGTGATAATCCCGTCAAAAGTGACAATAAACATGCTGCAGCGATTGCAGCATCCCTCCAGTGCCCGGATAACTCGGTTCTCAACACATAAACAATTTGCTTCAGTATATCTGGCGCCAAATAATGTGGATTTGTAACAAAAGGAGCATGACGGCGCTGGCGATGCCGCATTAGATGCGTCGCATTATCGCTGAGTATATAATTTAAATTTTTAGACTTTTCATCTTCTGAATAAAACTCCATTTCAGGATCTAATAGATCAACTTCACCCTCTTCATCTTTGTGAAGAGCGGCATCATAAATACTGATCTTTGCGTTATGTCCAATATCTACTTGCTTACCCGTTTTAATTTCACGAAATTTTTTGAGTTCATTTTTCGTCGGCCATTGCAAAACTTTACTTTTTTTTGACTTACGCTGACGATGAACAACACGACGATCATCAAGTCTTTTAAAAATTATTAATAGAGCCGATAAATACTCTATGGCTTGTACTTGTTTGAAATCTTTAATATTAAAAAGTTGATTACGATCCTCCTTTTTCAAGTTACGTTCGTACATGACATAGCGATTTAGTAGCTCACTGCATTCTTGAAATAATTCAGCATGATTAGAATCCAGAACATATCGTGATACATAGCGAAAGAGATCACAAACATGTTTTTGCTTATTCTCAGCTTTATCAATTTTTGCAAATTCTTGATACTGCCGATATGTTAAAAAACTCGCTTGTAGAATCAAATAACGTTCAGACGACAGCTCTTGAGTATTACTAGTAGTCGGGCATGCAAAATAACTTAAAGAAGCTAGATAATAATATTTACCTAATTGTCTAGAACTAGATATATAGCCATATATCTGTTGTGCTTCCTTATATAGAGCATGGGCTTTTTCACGTAAATCATCTGATAGATCGACAAATTGTGTATTCACAACATGATTGCGTAATAAACAATAATCTTTTTGGAATTTTTCTGCTAAATCTAAGAATTGCTCTTCTGTTTCAATCTTTGGCATATTCGCTTTCGCTTAATTTTTTATCAAATTGCATTGGTTAAATTCATTACGATCTGAACAATTTGGTAAAAGTTGATCTTTTATTGAACTCTTTGTCAGCTTAAAAAATCTAGCAAAAAATTTAGCATCCAGCTCTTTCTGAGCTTTTCTCTCAAAGCACAAGTGTTGCTGTGATTTTTCGATAAAATCATCAAGATTATGTATCAACTGTAAGATTGCAACATAATTAGAATGTACACGTAAGCATGGCTCCGTTTGCATTAATAGCAATATTTTTTGCCAAATTTTCACATAGATTATTTTGAACTTTGCTTGTACTACTACTTTCTGGCTCTGTTTAATCTTTTTGATTTTCAGTAGTTCTGAGTTAATTTTTACTATCTTAAATTGAACATTTTGTCGCTCAAAGCAAAAGGGCATGATAAATTGCCCCATAAATATCTCTATATTTTTTACTAAATAGTCAAATTTTAACATTTTTATCGATATAAAAAATGAGCATATCTTTGTATATTAAAATTCATTTAATTTATCAACTAAATTTTCTCAAAATTACAATTATCAACAAATACATATGGTTTACTTATCATGGGTGGTCTAAATTTTAAAAATTCTTCCACTTTTTTTTAGTTTTCTGTTATTACATGAAACAATACCGTTGTATTACATTTTGAAATGCTGTGTATGCAGCATTGATCAAAAAGATTCTCTGCTATACTTACTTCACGTGTAGCATCAATGGAGTTTCGAAATGCTCAGAACCACTGAACAGAAAAAAAAATATATTCAAGCGACACGTGCGCAAAACTATCAAGCCAGCCTAAAGCTTGAAGGCATTACAACGACAGCTCAAACAACTCAACAAAGTAAAGCTGAAATCTTGCAAAAATATAAGAAGTATTCGCAACCCGAAACTTAGTCAGGTGCATGTATGGATAAATATGGGGAAATGGGTGACAGCCTGTATTGTTACCCTGGCACAAATATCCTAAAGAACAAACTCAATATTCATGATGAACAAATTTTAGAACAAGCTGAACTAGAACTGTCTGGATTGGCAAGTAACTTAATTGAATATGCTGAACCACCTTACGACTTACAATACTTAAAATCAATTCATGCGCAGCTCTTTGGCGACTTATACGACTGGGCAGGAAAGTTAAGACAAATCGATATTTCCAAAGGTGACACCCGTTTTTGTAATTTTTCCCGTATTGAAATTGAAACCAATAAACTACTCAAAACGCTTCAAGAAAAAAAATACTTTCAAGGCTTAGCACCACAACAACTGATTCCTCAACTTGCCGACTTGTATTGTGAGCTTAATGTCATACACCCATTCCGTGAAGGTAATGGACGTACACAACGGATTTTCTTTGAGCATCTGATTGCTCATTGTGGTTATGGTATTGATTGGTCTCGCATTGACTCTCAACAACAATGGATTCAAGCCAATATTGAAGGTTTTTATGGTAATTTAAATCCATTAATTAAGATTTTTGAAATATGCTTTATTCAAAATACCTAAAATTTAAGTAGTCGAAGCCCACAATCCTTAATGAGCCATCATCTTTGCTTCAATCCACTGATTAATTTCCCAAATAAACCAACAATCACGATTCTTAGAAATCTTAATACTCTTCGGGTAATTTAGGATCGTAATATTCAGATTACTTATCCAGAATTGAATAGATCGTTAACTTAGATAGACTTTTAAGCAATGTAACTTGCCGCATGTTTATCAACATATGTCTCAAAAAAGTCTGCCCATACATAGATTTATGGCGTTTAGTGCTTAAATTTCAGATTAATCTTCGTCTGATGACCTGAATGGATGTTACAGATTACATGCAGGTGAATTACTCTGTGGCTGTATCATGGCTTTTGTGCAATCCAATCCATTTGATCCGAATGTTCTCTTTTGCAATAAAGCAGCCTCTTCTGCTTTTCCTGAACCAACGAACTATGTCATTGATTTGATTCAACCGACAACAGTGATGCTGAATCAAATCTCCAAAGAAGGGATTAAATGCAAGAAATGTGGTAAGAAAAAGATAGGGGATGGAAGTTATTATCCGTCTAATTGGAACCAGCCCATGAGTCGAGATCAGTTGAGTAAGAATCATTTTAAATGAATAAGAGAAGGATGGCTTACCTCACTTCTCCGAATAACAATGCTATGCTTTTCAACCAAGGTTATAAATTGGCAACTACATTTCATTCTTCTTCATGCTGGTCCTATAGCCTGTAGACAATTACTACATCATTTGCATTCAATGCTCAATACAGCCTGTCAGCAGAACCGCAGCGATACTTTTTTTCGTGCATACATGTAGTGTTTAAATCCATTCATTTTTCAATGATCCTCTGCCGTTTATCACATTTATGGTCGATCTTTAACCTTGTGAAAAATGCACATACCGATCCCTTCAAACTGTCAAATTTATGTATGCATGACATTTAAAGAAAATTATCTGATCAATTTTTTTAGGTAAAATTCATCAAGAAAAAGTTATTATTATTCATAACATCACCAATAACCACATAAAAACAATAATTTAATAAATTATTCTTCCAATTTTTTTATATTTAGTGTTATTACCTCTAAATCCATGTTTACCACCTTCTATTACATAAGTAATTTAGAAGTATCCACGATATAAATTGCTTGCCCTCACACCTCTCCCCTCTCACGCCCAAAAAATTTATACTGAAAGGCAGATTAAGCCCGTTCGAGTTACATATAGCCGCATGCTATATTGAAAGCATTAAGAAAATATCCTCAATATTTATAGGATTTTTAAAGTATGAACTAATTTTCGAAGAACCCTTTCTAAGTAATGTGACCTATTAGGAAAAATGAAAATACTGAAATCTCCGTATCAACAATCAGTCAAAGTACATCCTGATGATTTTCTGTAACCGATACCCAAGGACTATACCTACCCTTCTGATGTGCTGTGCAACAAAGCCCTCCTTAGCCACACTATAGCTATAGATTAATTCCATTATTTTGTGATTTAATTAAATTATTCATTCTTAAGACCCAATTTAATGGATTTATATTTCACTAAACCAGAAGAAGTTGTGACTCTTTTAGGTGAGCGTTTACGTAAGCAACGACTCTTTCTGGAGATGTCTCAAGCTGAGGTAGCAGCACGCGCTGGTGTCGGCGTGAATACAGTTTCGAATCTTGAAGCGGGACGAAATGTATCTGTTGAAAATTTAGTCCGTATTGCAATGGTCTTGGGTCGATTAAACGAACTTCAGGAACTATTTAAACCTCAGCTTAACAGTGTGAATGACATTCTTCGCTATGAGAGTCAAAGTAAGCGCCACCGTATTAAGAGGAAGGGATAATGCTCAATAGACTTAATGTTTATTACAACGGTTGGGGCGAATCATGGTTATGGGGAACGCTGATTAGTTCAACAGCCACGACAGGTAGACCCACCATTGCTTTTGAATATAGTCCAGAAGCAATACAGCAAGGTGTTGAGCTCTCTTCTTACTTGCTGCCTTTAAAAGGTCTACCATTCAGACAAGGTTTTCCTACTCATCAAATGGGACTCCCAGGTCCAGTCTATGACGCTTTACCAGATGGTTGGGGCATGATGTTGATGGATCGATATTTCAAAAAAATTGGCTTAAATTCAGCACGAATTGGACCTTTGGAGCGTCTGACCTATATTAGTAGTCACGCAATGGGTGCCCTCTCCTTTGAACCTTGTGTTGCTGACATGCAAACCTCAGAAAATATCCCTTTACAACAACTGGCCCAGGAAGTTCAAGAAGTACTCAAAGGTGAAGGTGGTGAATTTCTACAGCATTTATTGGTCATGGGTGGCTCCCCTCAAGGTGCCAGACCAAAAGCGTTGGTTTACCGAGATCCTGTCAATTTAGAGTTTTCGACTCAAGATTCTGATCAACATGAAGCCTGGCTGATTAAGTTTCCTGCTCAGCAAGAGCATCCTGAAGTCTGCGCCATTGAAGCCGTCTATGCAGAATGTTTGCGACTTTGTGCAATTGAGACTCCAGATACCCATTTCTTTAATTTGCCCAATGGTTTAACGGCTTTTGCTTCTAAACGATTCGATCGTCAAAATGGTATGCGGATTCCAATGCAGAGTTTGGCTGCATATACAGGAGCAGACTATAAAGTTCCAGGTAGCCTAGACTATCGCAATTTTCTCCGGGCAACCTTGATGTGTACGCAAGATGTACGAGAAAGATTGCATGCTTTTAAACGTGCTGTGTTTAATGTGCTTTTCAATAATCGGGATGACCATACTAAGAACTTTTCATTTCTCATGGAGAAAAATGGTCAATGGAAATTGGCTCCAGCCTATGATGTGACCTTCTGCGAGGGTCCAGGTGGTTATCATCAAATGGACATTATGGGAGAAGCGCTCAATATTTCCCGAAATGACATACATAAACTCGGTACTTCAGAAGCTAATCTGACTACTCTAGAAGTCGATGAGATCATCTTGACCATGCGTGAAATTGCACTTCAATTTAGTCAAATTGCGCAGCGCCTGTATCCCCATCAAATTCGAGAATCTACCCTACAGATGATTCAATCACGGATTCAACAGAATATTGATTTTTTAACTGAAACCTAAGCGTAAATATAAACTAAGCGCCAACCATCAACTGCAAATAGACTTTGATATAGTTAGTCGCTACATAATCTGTAGAACCTGTGAATTAGCTCTCTTTATAATCACGAATATTAGATGGATCACCGCCAAGATATATTCTGCAAACGTGAAATCACTACATCCAGATCGAAAATCACTAAGAAAAAACTGTCACCAAAAAAAGGTCTGCACTATGGATAGATGCAGACCAAACTCTGGATAACTACCAGCACGAGAAATATGTCGCAATTTTGCATAGACATGAATTTGATAAAATCAGCCCAGAAAGCCAGAAATTCATAAAAACTATTTCATCAATCCCCTATAACTTAATCACGTTCATGGTCGATCTTAAATCTTGTGAAAAGTACTCATGCTGACCTAGCCAAACTGTAAAACTCATGTATTCATAGCCTTTAAATGAATCTTTCAATCGGTATATTTAAGGTAAAAACTAGTAATCAGAAGTTATTATCACCCCCATATAAAACAAGGATCAACTTAAAAACAATAACTTAGTAAATTATTCTTCCATTTTTTTATATTTAGTGTTATCTCATTCACTTGGCTCTGAAAGTTTCTCGCACTGAGTTTATATGCGGACCAATTCGTTGTACGGTAGATTTTAGTTGCTGGCTTCTTCATTCGGAAATTATATTGCTGAATCAGACCTTACAAACAGCTTTGTGCAACAAAGCCGTCTTTAAGTACTTTTTTTAAAGGAAAAATCATCGACTTAAATCTATATTTCCAACAGTGCCACTTTTATCGCTTTAGCACCTCAACTCATTTAAGTGGCGTAACTTACATAACTTATGCATCCCATTTAAGTGACCTCAGTTATAGTATTCCGTGTCAGGAATTTGTCCACTTATTCCAATGATGATGAGAACTGCAGCATTGACTTAGATCGCCAGTGCTCAGTACTGGCCATCATGTAGCTTTTATCGCTTTAGCGCCTTAACTTATTTAAGTGGCGTAACTTACACAACTTATGCATCCTATTTAGGTGACCTCAGTTATAGTATTCCGTGTCAGGAATCTGTCTACTTATCAGCGTCCGCGGAACTGCAGGATTTCTGCTTTGTTGTTCGCAACGAGGGCTAATTCTGGAGTTCCGTATAAGGCATAATCAATAACGACATCTCGACTGATAATCAGTGCAGTAACTTTAGCCAATCTCGCTGCAATTTCCATGTCAGGAATTTGTCCACTTATTCCAATGATGATGAGAACTGCAGCATTGACTTAGATCG
>NZ_JANBOE010000018.1:0-9465 GCF_035615075.1 Acinetobacter sp. IK40
ACATCAATTTAACTGGGGATTATCTATGGCGAAGCAAAGCCAAGATAGGTGGTGGAAAATTTAGGCCATTGCGCGCAATTGAAAAACCTTAGCGTGCTATATTTTCCGTTTCCTGAGACGACCCCTACAAGGGCCGTAAGCCGTCACTGACTCCTGAACAAGTGGCTCTGCTGCATCAACGTCTTGAATCTGGCGACTACAAAACCAAGCGAGCATTGGCGAAGGAGTTTGGGATTTCTGCGCCAACGCTGTATCGGTATCAGTAGTAGTTCCAGCTATTTGATATTATTTGTCTATCTATTGAAAATTTTTCTGAGTAAAACAGGGTCGGCATCCTGAACTGAGCTTGCTCCAATTTTATTTGCTGCTAACCGTAAACAGGAATCGACCGATACAAACCAACTTGCCATCAAGTAGTAACTGAACCGATACTGTCGTAATGCGCCGACCCGCACGAACAATACTGGGGACTGCCTGTAACGTACCTATAAATGCTGGCCGCAGGTAATCAAAGGTCATCGTGGAGCATAAGGGCAGCTCATTATCACCACGCTGACGGGCAAGATAGGCGGCGGCGGCCACTTCACCAAAACTCGCGAGAATGCCGCCATGAAACGTGCCAATCATCGGGTTGCCGATATGCGAATCACGAAAGTCCATAAAGTACTGTATTTCTCCATGTTGCATTTCCTCACGAAAACCTAGAAAATCGACAAAAGGCTCGTCACACAATTTTAGTGGGGGTGTTTCCGCGCTCATCTGATTTACTATACTCATATCACTCGCCTCGCGCTTCATTGCTGTCAAAAGAGGGTCCCATCGTGCCGATTGCGAAAGAACCAGTGACAGTAGCCAGTAGCTCACCACTGTCTTCTGCAACCGCTCGGCCCGTGATAAAGGCCACCGTATCGGTTCTACCAATGCAATCCACTATCGCCTTTAAACCTACCGCAGAGGGAATACGTCGCAAAAAATCGACACGCAAATCAATAGTGGCAATCGGCTCTAACGACCGCAATGACGAAAAAATAGATAAGCCGCAAGTCGTATCCAGCAGCGTCACCAAAGCCCCTCGATGCAGTGAGCCTTTACGGTCAGAGAGTTGCTCAGAGAAGGGCATCGTCATCTCGGCATGACCATCGCTCACTGCACCAACACTAATATTGAACATATTGAATAAAGGGTGATTAGTACCAAAAAACGCCTTAGCCATGGTCAGGTGTGCCGTGTTATTACTGTCCATTTTTGAACTCCCGCCATTGCTGGCTGATTTTATTGCGAAAAAATTAGCGGCACGTCTCAAAGTGCAAGGGCGGCATCTGTATAATTACGTTCGGCCTGCATCACCGCCACAATGGCCTCTTCAATGGCGGCATATGGAAAGTTTGTGCTTTCCGAGGCAGACTTCAAACACATGGCTAATGCCGTCCATGCTTTTTCGCAAGCCCTCATTAACAGGGGCAGTCGATATTGCTGTACACTTGCGTCATAGTGAACCGCTTCATCAAGGAATTCAGCGTACATTTTGCGGAAGCCGCCGCCACCTGTGCCACGCTTTTCAATAATTTGGTAGGCAAATCGGGTCGTCCAGTGCCAATCGCCTGTGGCTCCCCAACGACTCAGTTCGGCCAGCCATGTTTCCAGTGCCGATATGCCACTCACAGCTAATGACTTGGCGTTGTCATGGATGACACCGGTAATCATCTCGGGGGTAATTTCGCCTTGAAACGCGGTGGGCGTGAACATATTGCCATAGTGAATAAATGGGGGCTGTGTAGAAAAACGTGCGCGGGTCAGTGCCTCTCGCGTCACCGACAAAACACTCGGACGCTCGGTATCGGTGACAAATACCGCACCTGTCTCTGGATTTCTCGACCAAGCGGCTATGGCGTGACCGGGAAAGTGCGTGCTGCTGTTGAAGTAAGGTAAATAAAAAATATCCGTCAGCAACAGGGTGGGGTGACCCGCATCCAAACATTTCTCCAGCGCGGTGGCTGCCGATTCGGGTGACTCGAAGGTTTGCCACTCAAAGGGTATACCGATACTTTCAAATACGCGCGCTTCAAACCCCAAAGACCGCACATGCACTAAAAATGGCACAGGGGCGTCAGCCATTTCCAAATAGGTCACGCCAAGCCCTGAGCCTAATCCAAAGCACATGGCCTCGGAAATATTCAGCCCATTAAACTCGAGCAAATCACGAATTGCGGAGCTGCCACAATGCCTCCCGATGGCGTGCGTGATACGGGATGGAGTCTTATAGTTGGTCACAGGTTTTTTGCCTCTTCGTGAAAATCTGGATTAAGGATGCCTCTTGTCATCATCTGCCATATCGCATCCGCGATCTGTTCAAGATTGTACTTACCATTTTCTTTATACCAAGTGGCAGCCCAGTTTATTGCTCCTAGCCCAATCAGTCTTAACAGATCTGCATCCACATCGTTTCGGATACAACCATAAGACTGCAGATCATCAAGAATTGTCTGCCAATATCGCTCGTATCTGTCTCTCTCAGCAATAATCTGCTCACGTGCGACTCCATGTACCGAGCGCCACTCAAACAACAACACATAAACCATATCGTCACCCGACATAAGGATATCGACATGTGTCTGCAGTGCCGATTGCATTTTTTTGAGTGGATCTTGAATCGCGGAAGTCGCCTCAACAATCCTGTAAATAGTTCTCTCAATAGCAAGCCGCATCATATCAACCAAAATATCGTCTTTACTACGATAGCGGTAATGCAGACTGCCTGGAAGAATACCACAAGCACTGGCAATTTCTCGCACACTGGTACGCTCAAAACCCTTTTCTCGAAACAGCTTGGCAGAAGCGGCTAATACTCTCTCGCGGTCAGCAACTTCGACTCGCGTAGATTCACTACTCAACATAGTTTGACTCATAACATTATATCAATAAGACAGGTTACTCGACTTGGTCAAGTCGAGTCGAGTCTTTCACGGTCTCTCCTGATCTATACAGCTTTTGCAATGGGGACATTAAAAACAATTCGTGACGCTTCCATAGGGTCTTGATGCTTATCATATTCAGCCAGCCAAGAATTAACCTTTTCTGGGATTTCGGTGTCGCTAGGATGGAAACCTGGCTTAAACCAGTCCAGATAGCGTGGAATAAGTCTGGTAATCAGGCCACGTGGTCCATAGAGGCGATAAAATCCCTTAGCAAGCACCAATGGCTGACCTTGTAGTTTGTCAATTTTCAACATATGCCAAAGAACTGAGCCAACCACCGCATGTACCAGTAGCGTTCCGATAATCAAAGCAGATGCGCGGGTGAAATACCCCCCACCTGCCGCTGTTTCGTAAACATCAAAGGCTACTGTTTTGTGTTCGACTTCTTCTACCCCATGCCACATGAACATGGCACGCATTGCGGGATGAGCATTCTTGAACATCTCACCCTCACCCTCCATAGCACCCTCGCCTAGTACAGCAGTAATATGTTCAAAGGCAGCTGTCATGGCCAACAGATACTTGGCGGGCAGGTGTTTTTGGGAGAGCCGAATAAATAATTTGAATCTTGCGATGACCTTTTCGACATGAATGCCTTGCGACTGCATCACCGCATTATACTGGTCATGCACAATGCCATGTTGCGCTTCTTGGCGAAAAAAGTTTTTGATATCTTCTCTCAGTTTAGGATCTGTGACCAGATCCTGATAGTTACGCACCGACTGAATAAAAAAACGCTCTCCATCGGGGAAGTGAATAGAAAGTGCATCAAAGAAGCGTGTTAACACCGGGTCACCGTCGTTCCAAAAAACTGGAACATCACTTAAATCAAACCGCGGCTTACGTGGCTGGATATTGATCATATGAGTCATGGCGAGAGTTTCCTTGTAAAGGCATCGAATGTCTGTAAACCTGCTATCACATTTGACCTTGAGCAATATTTTTCACCTTGGTCAGGCACAGCAAATATCACACAAGAATTCAACGGGTATTGGTCAAATGACCAAATGCATATTTTGAATATATATTGGTCGATTGACCAAATGTCAAGCCTGTCCTCAAAATTTGATAGAATGAGTTAACAACGCAGCAGGTGAGCCAGATCATCTTTGACATCGAATATAGCTACCAGACCTTTTGGCAGAGGTGTTTTTTTAATGTTAGTTTTTTTACATTAGAGTGTGTTGACGTTTGAAAATATTGATTGCAAATTGGAGGCAGACTCAGAGAATTAAAGCTCTCCCCATCCGAGTCCACCATGCCACGCTTTATGCTGAACGACCAACATTGAGCAAAGATTTCTCCTATGCTCAAGCAACAGGACATTGATCACAAACCAAATTTACGGCTCACCGTAGAAGCCATGCTCTACAGAATGTGGGTGAAATGTCCATGGCTAGACCTACCTCCTGACTGAGTTTGGTCAGCAGCCTAATCTCTACAAAAGATACAACGACTGGTCAGCAAAAGGTTTTTTCCAAAGCATACTCAGGGTTTTATCTACTGACTCTGATATAGAGTAGGGGTTATGGATAGCAATTACGTCAAGGCACATCAACATAATGCACGTGCTGCAACTCACGATCAGGAGGCGATTGGCTTAAGTCGAGGTAGCAAGACAAGTAAGATCCATCTTGCCGTAGATGGGTATGGATTACCCATCGTGTTTGCGATCACGGGTGGTGAATTACACAAAGCCAAAGCTGCACCTGACTTGCTCTCACAGGTATCTATCGATGCCATTCTGATTAACATCTGAATCAGCGTAATGCAAATCTAGCCTGATGTAGTTTTAAGCTACCCCATCAACGCCTGTACCGCAATCGACTCATCCGCCAACCGCAGTGGATCGACCGCCGTACCAGCCGTGATCAGCTTTTTGCTTAGCATAAACTCCTGCGGACGATTCACACAATCCGCCGCAATCAGGCGACCCGCCTGCAAATAAAACGCTGCAAAGCTACGCCTTTGCTGCACATCACCCCGAATCACGATCTGATCATACCCCTGACTGAGTCCCGCAATCTGCAACTTTAGATCATACTGATCTGACCAAAACCAAGGCAAACTCTTCGAGGTCCGCTGTAAGCCACACAAGGTCGCCGAGGCAATTTTGGCCTGTTCATTGGCGTTTGGTACCGACTCCAAGCGCATCCGCCGCTGATAAATCGGATTAAACGCATTGGCACAATCCCCGATGGCCACAATCTCTGGCGCACTGGTACGGCAATACTCATCAATCACAATACCATTGTCCACCTGCAAGCCCGCGTCCAGCGCCAACTCGATATTCGGTACAACCCCGACCCCGATGATCACCAGATCTGCATCGAACATCGAACCATCGGCACACAGCACCGCTTGCGCCCGCCCCTCACCCGTGATCGCCGTGACCGACACACCGGTATGAATCGTCACACCCTGTTCGCGATGAATCCGCGTATAAAAGTCCGACACTTCCGGTGCAGTTACCCGCTGCAAAATCCGCTCGGCGGCTTCCAAGACCACCACCTGCATGCCCTGCTCGGTCAATGCGGCGGCTGTTTCAAGACCGATATAGCCACCACCGATCACCACTGCTTTGCCGTTGGGTTGTACAAATGGCTGGATAGCCTGTACATCGCTGATATTTCTAAGATAATGCACACCTGCCAAATCAGACCCAGCCAGCGACACCGTCCTGACTCGTGCACCGGTACACAGCGCCAACTGGTCATACGCAAGCGTACTGCCATCTTGTAGTGTCACGCTGCGCGCTGCCCG
Organism: Acinetobacter sp. IK40; assembly: GCF_035615075.1. NCBI lineage: Bacteria > Pseudomonadati > Pseudomonadota > Gammaproteobacteria > Moraxellales > Moraxellaceae > Acinetobacter > Acinetobacter sp. IK40. The sequence goes on from NZ_JANBOE010000018.1 coordinate 5,739, forward strand.
ATCAATCGCAACCACCCGCCCGTGCCGAAATTCGATCTGATTTTTTTGATAAAAAGCGGCTGGCCGAATCAATAACTCATCGACCAGTTGTGCACCGCATAAAAAGGTCTTGGACAACGGCGGTCGATGATACGGCAAATACGGCTCATCGCCGATCACCACAATCTCGCCCTGCCAGCCATCTGGCCGCAGACTTGCCGCCAACTGCGCCGCAGCATGACTTGCGCCAATGATGACGATTGTTTGCATATGAATTCACTCAGTTCATGGTTGATGCACAGCATCAATTGTTGCCGACGACAGTTGCAAAATGCCTCTGTCGCCTATTTTGATACCTACGCTTTGGCAGTCAGTTTGACCATCATCTTGGCATAGCCGCGCACAAAGTTAGACTGCACCAACTCTGGCTCACCCAATACCTCAATATTGTCGAAGCGAAGCAATAACTCCTCCCACAGAATCCGCAACTGCATCTCGGCCAAGCGATTGCCCATACAGCGATGCACACCAAAGCCAAATGACAAATGATTGCGTGCACCTTTACGATCAATCAAAAACGCATCTGGCTGTTCAATCACCCGCTCGTCACGATTGCCCGAGGCATACCACATTAAGATCTTGTCGCCCTTACGGATGGTTTGGCCGTGCATCTCGATGTCTTGCTTGGCGATGCGACGCATATACGCCAGTGGGGTCTGCCAGCGAATGATCTCGGACACCATATTTGGAATCAGGCTCGGTTGGTTTTTCAGTTTGACAAACTGCTCAGGAAACAGGTTCAGCGCATATACCCCGCCGGTCATGGAGTTCCGCGTGGTGTCATTCCCACCGACAATCAGCAAGGCCAAATTGCCCAAAAACTCCATCGGACGGTGAATCAAATCCTTGGTATCGTCATTGCTCAGCATTAAGCTAATCAAATCAAATCCCATCGGCTCACCTGCCGCTTGCTGAGCCGCCTTGGCATGCCACAGCGCGGCAAACTGCTTGGCCATATCAGCGGCGGCATTAAAAAGCACATCGTTGTCGCTAATCTCACCGCCCGTGGCTTCTGCGCTGCCCGCCAACGTATCAGACCAGTACACCAGCTTGTGCCGCTGTTCATACGGAAAATCTAACAAGGTCGCCAGCATGCGTGCGGTGATTTCTTTGGACACCCGCTCCACCCAATCAAACGGCGTATCGAGCGGCAAATCATCCAAAATCTCTTGTACCCGACTGCGGATCAGCCCTTCCATTTCTTTTAAATTTTTCGGTGCGACCACACCTTGTACCGCTTGACGCTGCACATCGTGCTTAGGCGGATCCATTGCAATAAACATTTCCACATCCAGTCCGGCGGGCGGCTTGCCAATCACAATCACCGGTTCCGCCGAAAACAGCTCGTGGGATTTGTCCACGAACACAATATCGTCATAACGGGTAATCGACCAAAATGCACCGAATGGACTGCTTTTTTGGTAATGAACAGGACGCTCGTCGCGTAGCCGCTTAAAGTATGACTGCCATTGATGCTGTCGATATAAAAACGGATTGCTCATATCGATGTCTTCGAGCTTGAGCGTGGCAACATCGGGGATTGGCTTTTCTACAAAATCAGGGAACGGTTGCGCCTGTGTCACCCGTTGCTTGACCTTTTGGAACACCTGCATGCCTTTCACTTGTAAATGCATGGGTATCGGCAGCAGGGCTGAAATTTGGTTTAGTGTGGCTTGCATGTTTTTCATGATTCATTCCTCAATGATGATGCTTAACAGCTGTTGAAATCTGCCGTCACTACATTTGAAACTCAGGCAAATGCACCACCATGCCATCCATTGCATCGGACAATTGAATCTGGCACGCCAAACGAGACGACGCCGTACCTTCTGGTACCATCTCTAGCATGCGCGCCTCTTCGTCATTGGGCTGTCCTGTCGCCGCCAGCCAAGCACCGTCAACGATCACATGACAGGTTCCACAAGCACATTCGCCACCGCAATCTCCATCAATGCCGGATACGCCGTGATCGATAGCCAGTTGCATCAGCGACTTGCCCGCTTCGATGTCAAGTACGGTGGCGGTACCGTCATACTCGATCAATGTAATTTGACCCATTATTACTACTCCTGTGTGGTATACGGTTGCTGGTGACGCCGATGAAAATAGCCATCCCTCTTTACTCATAATAGACATGTATCCATACTGCTTACAGGTCTCTTGTTGACAATATAGGGTCATTAAAAGACGATTATGGCGCTGTAGCCCCATCGTCGATTGCATTTTTCTAGTCGATGTTCTTTCATACTGGTCTGTTATTGAGGTGTTTGAGCCATGTTGCATCCAAGTCTGCTGACTGGTCTCGCCAGTACAAGTGAATCTGCTAATATCCCCTGTAGCTATACCCGTCTGATTGGCCGAGAGCTGGACTTGCAGGCGCGTGACCTACCTAAACTATTAAAATTCACCACGCTGACCGCTGAACAACTGATGCGTGACGACACGATGATCACGGCCAGCCAACAGATTCAAATCTTACAAAATAGCTTGGAGTTGTCCGCATCCGATCAGTTTGGCTTGCGTTTAGGGCAGCGGCTCACGCCGTCAACACATGGCTCGATGGGCTTTTTAATCAATAGCAGCCCGAACTTATTGGCCGTGTTACAAGCGTTTCAAACTTTTTTGCCGACCCGTATGAGTTTGATTAGGCTCGAAACACACACCAATGCTGAGTGGACGACCTGCTTGATTTTCTTTGAGCAGACCTTGAGTCATGCAGTACATCGGCTACTGTCCGAAACTGTTGCGGTGATTTTTTCGGAATGTGCCGAATTTATTGTTGGACGACCGCTGACCGAGGCGGTGATTCAGTTTAGCCATCCCGCCCCCGATCATCATGCCTGTTACGCGGATTATCTTGCCGGTACCTATCAGTTTGATCAGCCACAACTGTCGATCCGAGTGCCGACCGAGTTGTGCTTGATTGCCAATGCATCCGCGCAGCACGATAGCTATCTGCTGGCGATGCAACAATGCGAAATGATCCTCAACCGGCTCAAGACCCAACAACACAGCACCACCTACCAAGTGCAAAAAGCCATGCTGTCCTATCCGCTCGGGCAACTGAGTGAAGAGGATCTGGCTGCAGCCTTGTTTATGAATAAGCGTACGCTGGCCAGACGTCTGGTCAAAGAGAACACGAGTTACCGGCTGATTCGAGATCGGATTTTATCTGAGAAAGCCAGTAGTTATTTACATGACCCTCAAATATCGGTCGAGGCAATTGCCAGCTTACTGAATTACCACGACTCTGCTAATTTTCGGCGCGCGTTTAAACGCTGGTTTGGTGTATCACCAAGTGCTTATCGGCGAAAAATCACCCATCGGCAAGAAGAAAATGACCTGAGAGAATGAGGTTGTTCGTATGATTGTTAATACGTTGAAACATCAATACGCCCTAGAAAAATACCTTAAAACGCTATGTCAGAGATGGCAATCATATGGCAGCCCTCCACTTCCAATCCGATAACCTCAACTCAACCCAACGCTTGCAACCCGCTGTGAACTCTGTAGAGGTTTTAATTCCCATTGCAGCCCATCCACCGTCAATGTCTTCAGTTAGGGGTCGTCTCAGGAAACGGAAAATATAGCACGCTAAGGATTTTCACTCCGACTTCTTTTAACGATATCCAACACGGTATTTTTGCTTAGATTGACCAGCCGACCGACTTGTCGATAAGAGTGTCCA
>NZ_JANBOE010000019.1:0-6511 GCF_035615075.1 Acinetobacter sp. IK40
GAGATAGGCCAGCACAATTTCCGCCTTTCATATAAAGAGTTTTTCTTGTTAAAACAGTTTTGTAATCAGTTGCATTTCAACCCCTGTAAAAACTAATACACTCAATAAAATAAATCTTTTCATTTTTAACAAATCATCAATAACGCTATCTAAAAATTTAATCTAAATCATTAAACGTTGAGTATCTAACTAATTTATCTGCAAATATTTCTTTAGCTAAAACTCTCAATTGTGTATATAAATTTTCAATTCTATCTTCTTGATTTTTTATCTCAGAGAGATCTAAAAATAGATCTCTATTTTCTTCAGAGAGCCACATAAACTCATCTAATATGCTTTTAAAATTATCTATTTTTTTTTGCATATTAGTGTCTAAAGATTGAGATATAAAGAAAAGTTTGTATTTGATTTTTTCAGAAGATTCAACAAACTCACTAATACTTGTACTGGTGATCATATCGGAAATTTTTGCTCTAAATTCTTCTGATTTTCCTTTTTCGCTTTCATATTCTTTTAATTTATAGAATTGGCCAATAGTACATCCCAATGAATTTTTCAGAAAAAATAAGGATGATGCTAAATCATTTAGCATCGGGAATACTTCAGTTGAGTGTTGGCTAAGAATTTCGGCTTTCTTAATATCTCTCCAATCTTGAAATAGGATAACAGCAATGTAAGCAGTAAGTATTGTTGCTGCCGTGCCTGAGATATCTTTAATAAAACTAAGAATATCATCAATAAAAGGTAGAGATACTGCCGAGATTACGATGACTAAGATTGTTAGTATACAAACTGCTCGCCAAAACTTATTCTCAATACCTTCTTTATTTTTTAGAAACATATAGCACTCAAATTTTTAGTTTCTCTAAAATTAACATAATGGTGCTTATACGGAACGTGTTTTTAATATTACATTAAGATTAGTATCTTATCGTTATTCATACCCTCTGGAACGTTCTCGTTCAACCGACTTGGAAACAAGTCGGTTTCTTTTTAAGCAAAACTGTAACTTTTAGCCAACAAAATTGATCAAAAAACATTCTATTTTGCATTTTTTCCTGATTTATCAATGTTCACATTTCAGAAATAACCCCCAATTTCTGCGGACAACTCTTGGGATAAAATAGGCCAACTTTGTAAGCTAAAACTTACACAGATTTAAGGATTTTGCGGATTGGTAATTCAAGTCATTAGCCGTATGATGAATATATAACGAAACTGGATGTTTCCAGACAACAAGAATAAGAAAATTGCGCAAGGAATGGGCAGCATGAGATCAGTAAGACGAGCAACCCGATATGAAAAAGCCCGACAGGATGTAGGGCTTTTTTATTGCCATTTGAAAACTGGCTGAGTTCGCTATAAAACATAGACTATAATCTATATTGTGGTTGTTGTATGTGGACAGTCATCACGACAGATCTGTTTAATGAATGGCTTGAACAGCAAGACGAATCAACACAAGAGAAAGTCTTAACCGCTTTAGTTGTTTTACAGCAGCAGGGACCAAGTTTAGGTCGCCCTTTAGTTGATACCGTATATGACTCTAAATTTACCAATATGAAAGAGCTACGCGTTCAGCATCGAGGAAAACCCCTGAGAGCCTTTTTCGCATTTGATCCATTTCGACAGGCAATTGTGCTGTGCATCGGTGATAAAGGCGGTAAAAAGCGTTTCTATAAAGAGATGCTGAACATTGCAGAGCAGCAATACGAACTTCATCTCTCAACCCTTGGAGATCAATCTAATGGCTAAAACCTTACAGGAATTATTGGCTAGTCGCTCTCCAGAGAGCCAAACTCGTATTCAACAAATGGCTGACGAGCTACTTTTAGAAACTCAGCTTCACTTTATTCGAGAAGAATTAGAGATTTCCCAAAAGGAACTGGCTGCAACTCTTGGAATCAAACAACCTTCATTGTCAGCAATCGAAAACCGTGGCAATGATCTTAAGATTTCAACCATGAAAAAGTATGTTGAAGCTATGGGGGGGGAAACTCCGTATTGATGTAGAGCTTCCAACAGGAAAACATATAGGATTCAATGTTTAACAAACAAAATGGGAGCGTTAATCTCTCCCATTTTTTTACTTCGTAGAGGCTCTATTATGTTTAACAAACTAGAATTTATTCTTCTATTTGAAAGGATTCTTAAAATACTCTTTTAATATGGAAATAATTAATAGTGTACTGATTAAAACTAGAAATACTATAAGAATCGAAAACATACAATCCAAAGAATATTAAACATTACTGATACAAAAATAATAATATTTTTTTGTCTATTAAGTAACTGAAATTTAGTTTTCTTTACAAGTTAAGTTTTTTATTAAGTTATAATTAAAAGTAAATTTTTCCCAACTAGTATAAAGTTTAAGATTATAGGTTATTGAATTGTTTCTTATGCAAAAAAAAGTCAAGAATCTTTATTTAAGAAAAGGTGAACACTCATTTGTTCTGCAATCACAGTTCATTTTTAAAGCTAAGCAGCAAAAATGGACTAGTGAAGATATCCAAAAAATTATAGAAAAGACCTTATATCAAGATAAATATAGGGTATATGCAATTTTGAGAGAGTATTCTAGCCAGAATTACGGGTAAATTTGACTTGAAAAGAGAAGGACTAAAGTCTTTTAGAAGGACATATCTTGGATCCTGAATAAGATTTTTAGTATTAAAGGAGTAAAGTTTAGCCTCGATATAAGTTTAATCTATTATTTTACAATAATATTCCATATATCAATACCTAATTTAACTTTAGTTCCTATCGCCAACCCTGTATGGTGCCCGTTCAGAAACACTCTATCCGAGGCTAATATGCATAGTTTTTCTGTAAAAGATTTAGATCAATTAATTGAAACGAATCTCAAAGATGGGAATAAATACAGTAAATTATTGATTGAATATAAATTATTTTCTGATTTGATGTATGATTCTATATTTTATACAGAAGTGTCTAATTCAGCTCTGAGCACTACGAAAAGAAAATATAAGCAACTAAAAATTAAAATCACCACACATCAATATCAGCTTCATTTTGAATAAATCAATAAAACGAAAGTTCTCAGCTCTCTCTTCGTATATGGGAAAGTCACAATTTATGGCCTTTCTCATATCTATTTAACATAAAATTTCTTATGCGAATCTTGAAAGATTAAGCTATTTCGTAATATTTTATCCAATAAGCATTGTCGAAAATATCAGTGTAATAGCTTAACTTCTTACAATGTGAAAAATAGTCACAGCATAAATCTCTAATAATTTCAATTTCCTCTAGGCTATCAGCAGCATTCACTAAAAATATAAACTTGTCCAAGTTAACAAGTAATTTACTACTATTTTTCAAAGGTTTATTATTAGACATTGAATCCTATATGTTTTCCTGTTGGAAGCTCTACATCAATACGAAGTTTTCCGCCCATTGCTTCGACATACTTTTTCATCGTTGAAATTTTAAGATCATGACCACGATTTTCGATTGCTGACAATGAAGGCTGTTTGATTCCAAGGGTTGCAGCCAGTTCTTTTTGAGAAATCTCCAACTCTTCACGAATAAGGTGAAGCTGAGTTTCCAACAATAATTCATCCGCCATTTGTTGAATACGAGCTTGACTCTCTGGAGAGCGATTAGCCAATAATTCTTGTAGGGTCTTAGCCATTAGATTGATCTCCTAAAGTTGAAAGATGAATTTCGTATTGCTAATCGGCAATATCTAACATCTCTTTATAAAAACGCTTTTTACCGCCTTTATCACCGATACACAGCACAATAGCTTGTCGTAAAGGATCAAACGCGAAAAAGGCTCTCAGTGGTTTACCTCGATGCTGAACACGTAGCTCTTTCATATTGGTAAATTTGGAGTCATAGACGGTATCTACTAAAGGACGTCCTAAACTTGGTCCCTGTTGCTGTAGAACGACCAACGCTGCGAGTACTTTCTCTTGTGTAGATTGATCTTGCTGTACAAGCCATTCGTTAAACAGATCCGTTGTAATGACTGTCCACATATTACAACCATAATATAGATTACAATCTATATTTTATGCTTAATTGAATTATTATTCAAATGAAAATAAAAAATCCCGACGTCATGTCGGGATTTTTCGGTGTGGAGCGCATAGGTAGGGCTGACTACCTAATGGTCATGGTGTCTGACTGATTATTCTTGTTTTAAGTCATTGAACATCCTGTTCATATAGATCGATCATAGGGACTTCACTGGTGCTTGGATACAAACAATTTCGTAAAATGCTGTAAGCCAAAGCGTACAAAAAATCATCAAAAATTATCCCAAAGCTTAACCGCAAGAAATGGGGATAAATTCAGAAATGGAAGCCTTAAGGAATCGGAAGGAACTTACGAATTGATCGTTTTTTAACCAATTTTATTGGCAAAATATATCAAAACTGCTCATAAAAAGCCGACTTGTTTCCAAGTCGGCTTTTCGTCATCGTCGAGCAAATTATTTATAGCATAAGTTTTTGATTTTTATATGTTTCAATTTGTTCTGTTATTCCCAAGTAGAAATGTCCTACCTAATAACCAAATAGAAATGTCCTATATGGACATTTCCAAGTCAAGCACAGGATTTAGATTTCGTTGTTCAATCGCTGTTTTCTGTGCTTGTCTACGTGGCATCTTTTGAGAACGATTGCGTTTGTTTTGGTGTTCCAGTTGTTCATGCTGTTGTTGAATATGTGCCAGCACAGAACCCAAACGTTTATTCTCAACGATCTCTCGCTGGTTGAGCTGACTTAATTTATCAAAGATGCTGTAATTGATTTTTCTTCCCTGATATTCAATGGCTACAGTACCATCCGGATATTCCAGGAACTCAAGATACTTGCCGCCCAATCTTTGATTTTCTTCGCTGTTTTCCAAGATATATACGCATTTATCATAAGTAATCGTCAAGCTGTTCGTGACCCTGCGGGGTTCACGCCAGGTAAAAACATCATCTAATTCTTCGGCTGTTTCAGCGATAGGCCGATGTAGATCCTTGGAATTAAAAGCCATCTTGGCGAATTTACGATTAAATTGCTCAATAAAGCACGGCAGCCACTTATTGGCATCTGCAATTGAACTGATGCCTTCTAGACGCATCTCCTTAATCAGACGATCCTGAAGTGTTCTATTCGCTCGTTCTACACGACCTTTGGCTTGAGGGGAGTTAGCGAAAATGATATCGATATTGAGAGTGCTCAGAACACGTCCAAACTGGGTAATCTTGGTGTCTTTCTTGCTACTTTGATTCACCCTAAAAACTGAATGTTTGTCACTGTAAAATGCCAATGGCTTACCATGCTGTTCGATATATAAACGTGTCGAAATCATATAGTCAAAGGCTGACTCTGACGCACAGAAGCGTAAATGCTGCAATTTTCCTGTGGCATCATCGATGAATACTAGCAGACAGCATTTAGGTGCTCGACCTTCAAACCAATCATAGTGTGAGCCATCAATTTGGATCAATTCACCATAACAATCTCGGTTATAACGAGGCTGATATGGTCGTTTCAGGCGCTTGCAGCGAGGGATCCATAAATCGGCTGCAATCATCCAGGAACGCAGGGTTTCTACTGAAAGATCGAATCCATGCACGGTGGTGAGCTTTTCATGCGCTAAAGTGGGTCCGAAACCATAAAGTTGATCTGAAACAATATTGAGACACTTAAGTCTGAGTTCTTCAGGAAGTTTAGAATTGCTGATTTGGCCACGACCGGCATGGGCTAATGCAGCGGGACCTTGAGCTTTGTATTTCTGCAGTAAGCGTCTGATGTGACGTTCTGAGATATGAAGTAGCTGAGCAGCCTGGGATTGAGTTATACGTTGATCACAGATTTCTTGCAAGACCGACAATCGTTTAAGTTCTTTATCCGACATAGACACCAACATATCAAACCGTCCGCTAAGGAAATTGCAAAAGCGCATATTCTAAAAGCGGACATTTTTACTTTGGAGAAACCGGACATTTCTATTTTGGGCTTACATGTTTCAATTTGTTCATTTCGTATAACGCCCATTATGTTAAATGGATTAAAATTGAGTCATTTATCTGAAAGGATTTTTAAGATGTTCCTTCACTATAGAAATAATTAATAGTATACCAATCAAAACTAGAACTGCTATAAGAATCCAAAACATACAAACCACAAATATTAAACATTAATAATACAATAATAATATTTTTCTGAGCATAAAGTAACTGATATTTAGATTATTTTACAAGCTCAGGCTTTTGTTAAGTTTTAATTAACAGTAAATTTTTTCTAATTGGTATAAATTTAGAAGTAGTAAGCTATTTAATTGTTTCTTATGGAAAAAAGTAAAGAATCTTTATCTAAGAAAAGGTAAGCACAAATTTATTTTGCAATCAATATTCATTTGTAGGGCTAAGTTTCAAAAGTGGACGAATGAAGAGATCAATGAAGTGATAGAGAAAACTATATATGAAGATAAAATTAGGGTGTAGGAGATTTTAAGAGAATATTCTAGAAATATTTAGGGCGTG
>NZ_JANBOE010000020.1:0-6238 GCF_035615075.1 Acinetobacter sp. IK40
CAATCAATTTTATTGCTTCAACTTTAAATTCTGCGGTGTAAGTCTTCTGTTTCTTGCTCATGGTAAACTCCTGATGAGTGTCTATAGTTTACCAAGTTAAAACCTCCTGTTTTCTCAGCACACATCAGGAGACTACCTGTCAGAATTAACAGGTATGGTTAGTCCCATAAAAAAAACGCCAGCAAGGGGTTGCTGGCGTATAAAATGAATCTGCATTGACATGCAGGTATTGCCTAATTTATCAGGATTGATCCATATGTTGCATATCAAAATAACGATTTACAAAAACGAAATTAAAAAGCATCTCCCTGCCCTTATGAGTCTGCTCGGCACACTTATTTTTATGGCCGCATTCTTCGCGCTATCCGTTCACTTTAACGCTGCAATTGTCAAATGTCACTAAAAACTGACCCACTATTTGCATCTAAAATTGACCCACGTAGTTGTTAAAATATTACAGTCGTGAAACTCAATTAATTGATGGCTAACTCCTCCTGATCTATTTTGGTTTGTCGTGGTTTAGTTCGCTTTGTTGCAATTCCCTTGGTACTCGATTCTTTAAAGCGCCAAGACTCATTGCCTGTTTCGACGATATGACAATGATGCGTTACCCCCGCCAAAATAGATATCCATAGTGCGATATGTAGTTGCAGAGTGCCTAACAATATTACTATCTAGGAATATTTTCATGGCCATGCCTAACGAGGCTGTAGCGAAACTCCCAGCCGAATTTTACCCATTAAAGCGGTCCAAATAACAAACATATTTCATGCTGCTATTCAAATTCCAGCTCACTAAAGCGCAACAACTTCGCTACTTTTCAAATAGCCGCGCATCACCAAAAATAAAATATTTGTACTTCGAGTTTTGCTACAACTTCAACGAGTCTGTAGTAAAAGGAATCCGTAAAGACACTTATCCACAGCACTCTCTGTATTGATTAGTAGTAGGTTAAAAGCCACGCAAACGATTTTACATAATCGCCACTTATGAGTAGTGACGTAATTTTAATGTGTCTCGACCTATTTTGAGCCTTCCAGCTGCGTTCGGCCAGAAGCGGACGCCAGGGTGTGCCTTAAAATCCTGCTAAACCCCTCCCAGCTAGCTCCGCCAATTACCGGCGCCTCACTGCATACCAATTGGAAGTCTTATAGCCAAGCGTTTGAGTGCGATTGCTAATTGCTCGCAATAAAACTGTAACATTGAGTCGTTATGCTCACCTCATTATCTGATTTCGTAATCAAAAATAAAGATTGATTACAACAACGAGGGTCTGGCAGCAATGATTCAACTTCAAAATATTACCGTCCAGTACGGACAAATGATTGCGTTGCATCCAACTTCACTCACGTTTCAACAGGGACAGTTTTCAGTGTTGCTCGGTGCCTCTGGTGCAGGCAAATCAACAATGCTCCGTTGTCTTAACCTGATGCAAAAACCCACTAACGGCAATATAAACATTACAATGTTAGGTTCATTGTTGGACAAAAAAATATTGCAAGAGCATCGTCGGCGTACTGGCATGATATTCCAGCAGCATCAATTAATTGGTCGACTTTCTGTTTTGCAAAATGTGCTAATGGGTAGACTAGGTTATCACTCGACGCTTCGTACTCTTTTTCCTCTATCGAAGGAGGATCAATCTATTGGATTACACAGCCTTGACCGCGTTGGGCTACTTCACAAAGCACTCTCACGAGTGGATGAGTTAAGTGGCGGTCAGCAACAACGCGTGGGTATAGCTCGGGCATTAGCGCAGCGACCGGCACTTGTTTTGGCAGACGAGCCTGTGGCAAGCCTTGATCCAGCAACCGCCAACAAAGTCTTGGCGCTCTTACACCAGATATGCAAAGAAGACGGCATAACCGCTGTAGTCAGCCTACATCAAGTCGATCTCGCTAAACGCTATGCTGACCGAATCGTCGGTCTGGCTCATGGCAAGGTTGTGTTCGATGCAATACCAGCGGCTCTGACACAAACGCATGTAACTGAACTCTATGAACAAAAAGCGCAATTGAATTCAAACATTCCAAATATTACTCATAACCATTGTTTAACTTAAGAACTGAGGAGAAATAACCATGAAAAAGCTATTCGCTGTACTGGCTCTAATATTGTTTAGCCTCTTAGGTAGTGTCACATATGCCGCACCTAATCCTGACCCCGGCACATTAAAAGTTGCTCTCTTGCCTGATGAAAATGCATCAACCGTCATTAAAAATAATAAGCCTCTAGAGATGTATCTTGAAAAAGCTCTGGGCAAAAAGATTGAGCTTATTGTTACCACTGACTATTCATCAATGATTGAAGCAATGCGGTTCGGTCGTATTGATCTTGCATATTTTGGGCCCTTGTCTTATGTATTGGCCAAACAGAAAAGTAAGATTGAACCATTTGCAGCAATGCAACAAAAAGGCACAACAACTTATCAGTCAGTGCTAATTGTGAATAAGGCGGCGGGCATCAACAACATCACAGATATCAAGAAAAAAGCCGTTGCCTGGGGTGACAAGGCCTCTACATCCAGCCACCTGATCCCCAAATCAATGCTTGCTGATAAAGGATTATTTGCCGGAACGGATTACAAGGAGCATTTCGTAGGCGCTCACGATGCAGTGGCGATGGCAGTTCAGAATGGACACGCGCAGGCCGGTGGTCTGAGCAAGCCCATTTTCAAATCGCTCGTTCTGAGCGGCTTGATCGATCTAAACAAAGTGAAGGTCTTAGCGGAGTCAAAACCGTTTCCTCAGTACCCATGGGCTATGCGCTCTAACTTAAAACCAGAGCTTAAAGAAAAAATTCGTGCTGCCTTCCTCGATTTGAAAGATCCGAACGTGTTGAAACCATTCAAGGCTGAAGGATTCGGGCCTGTAACAGATAAGGATTACGATGTCGTGCGTGATTTAGGTAGTTTGCTAAAGCTAGATTTTTCCAAGTTCTAATTTTTTGAGGTCTCTACAATGAATACGAACTTCGAAGCCATATTGTCAGAGCAGCGCCAAAGCTGGAATCGAGTAGTTAGGTATGTGATATTGATTTTAGCTATTGTCGTCGGATGTTGGTATTACGTTGGTCTATTTGATGGTGAGCGTTTAGGCGAAGGCGTGCCAAGTCTTGTTAGTCTCATTGGTGAGATGTTCCCTCCCAACTTTAGTGAGTGGAGAGCATGGGTCAAGCCAGTGCTCGATACCTTAGCCATGAGTATTGCTGGAACCGCCATCGCTGTGCTTTTGTCCGTGCCCTTGGGTATTTTGGCTGCACGCAATACCAGTCCACATCCAGCGGTCTATCAGGCTGCGCGTGCTCTGTTAAATGTGTTGAGATCTGTTCCTGAGCTTATTATGGGTATAGTTTTCGTGGCAGCTGTCGGCTTTGGTGCACTGCCGGGTGTGTTGGCATTAGGCCTGCACTCAATCGGCATGATCGCTAAGTTTTTTGCGGAAGCGATTGAGCATACAGATCAAGCACCAGTTGAAGCTGCGCAGGCCGCAGGTTGCAGCCCGCTACAAGTGATATTTCATGGCATTTTTCCGCAAGTATTACCGCAAATGGCCGACACCGCGATTTATCGGTGGGAATACAATTTTCGCGCCTCAACGGTGATGGGAATGGTCGGTGCCGGCGGTATAGGTTTCGAGTTGATAGGATCGCTGCGTCTTATGCAATACCAAGAAGTATCCGCGATATTGCTGGTCATTCTTGGGATGGTGACGCTAGTTGATACATTCAGTTCATTCTTGCGTCGCAAGTTCAAGTAGCTAACCCATATAAAAAATCCGGTATACACATGAGGGTCCACATGAAACAAAAAATAGTTCTTACCCACTGGGTTCATCCTGAAATTATCGATTATTTACAATCTGTTGCGGATGTCGTTCCCAACATGACCCGCGATACTATGTCGCGCGCAGAATTGCTGGAGAGAGCAAAGGATGCTGACGCACTAATGGTATTCATGCCTGACAGTATCGATGATGATTTTCTTGCGTCCTGCCCTAAATTGAAGATTGTAGGTGCAGCACTCAAAGGCTATGACAACTTTGATGTCGATGCTTGTACCCGCCGTGGTATTTGGTTCAGCATCGTGCCGGACCTTCTGACCATCCCAACGGCGGAGCTGACAATTGGATTGCTTCTTGGCCTGACTCGCCATCTGGCCGAGGGGGATCGCCGTATCCGAACTCACGGATTTAACGGGTGGAGACCGGAACTATACGGAACGGGTTTAACAGGACGCACACTCGGAATCATCGGTATGGGTGCGGTCGGGCGAGCGATTGCGAAGCGCTTATCGAGTTTTGATATGCGGGTGCTTTATTGCGATGACATCGCCTTGAATCAAGAGCAGGAAAAGGCCTGGAATGCACGACAGGTGAGTCTCGATGAATTATTAAGTAGCAGTGACTTTGTTGTACCTATGCTGCCAATGACGCCGCAAACTTTGCACTTATTGAATGCAGAAACAATTGGCACAATGCGCACAGGAAGCTACTTGATCAATGCGTGTCGTGGTTCAGTTGTCGATGAATTAGCTGTTGCCGAAGCACTTGAATCTGGAAAATTGGCGGGTTATGCGGCAGATGTTTTCGAATTGGAAGAGTGGATCCGTGTTGATAGGCCAACAGCTATTCCGCAGGAGTTACTGACCAATACAGCGCAAACATTTTTCACCCCACATTTGGGGTCTGCGGTCGACGACGTGCGTTTCGAAATCGAGAAACTAGCAGCCAATAATATCTTACAGGCACTGACCGGCCAAAGGCCATCCGATGCTATCAATAATCCAATTTTGGAAGGCGTTAATTGATCAATCTTGAACGCGTAGTTACTTTTCTGGCTGTCGTGAATCGGGGTGGCTTTCGTGAAGCAGCCAAGCACACAGGGCTCTCACAGTCAGCTGTGACTCAGCATGTTAGGCGCCTAGAAGAGTCGCTGAGTGTCAATCTGATTGTGCGAAACAACGCAGGTTGTACGCTCACAGAGGAAGGCAAAGTGTTTTTGCCTTATGCGGAAAACCTAGTGCGCACCGGATCCAGAGCGTGCGCATTATTCGACACAAATCGTCTTGTAATAGGCGCGAGCTCGAATATCGGCATCTATGTATTGCCACCGCACTTGAGGCGGTTCAAGAAAACAGCAACTTGCAATTTTGATGTAGTCATTGGCGATAATCTTACCATTGTGAAAAAACTGGAAAACTTTGAAGTCGATGTGGCCATTATGGAATGGTGGGATCAACGAGAGGGATTTGATGCATGCGTTTGGCGAAGTGAAGAACTAGCTGTGATTGTGCCGGTGGAGCATCCGTGGGCCAAATTGGCGAGTATTCCATTAGATTGGCTGAAGGGAGAGAAATTGCTGGGGGGAGAAACAAGTAGCGGCACAGGGCGTCTGTTACAGCATTTTTTCGGAAGCGTGGCAGATTCTATTGGTGTATCTATGCAGCTTGGAAGCACAGAGGCGGTTAAACGGGCAGTACAGGCAGGCTTGGGTATTTCATTGGTGATCTCTTCGTCTGTGGTCGATGAGTGCGAGAGTGGTCGACTAAGAAGCGTTAAAATTGAAGGGATCACCCCCTACAAAAATCTTTACGTTATTTGTCGTAGCAATATGCTTGAAAATACACCATCGGCACATTTCAAAAAATTTCTACTTCAGTAGATGGATGGTATGTTGTTTATGCCAACAGTTAGAAAGTGTGAAGTTTGCCGTGACATATCATGATTTTAAGTTGATGGTAGCATTTTATTCATTTGCGTTATTTCTCTAGAAGGTAGGCGTCTAAATACTAAGTTTTCTACCTTTAAAAGGCCATATCGAACATCCACTTTAATCTGCGGTATCAAGAGAAGATTATTTTTTGCGAACATCCGCTTTGGGCACAACTGAGCCGGTTCTGGTGCTTTGAAATTAATTTAGATCAATTGCATCGCATATCCACCAGCTAACGTGTCCGTTAGTCTCACTAGCCCCTTTTCGGGTACATCTAGTGTGTCAGGTGCTTAGGCTCTAGCGCAAAAGGCGTACTCTTAATCTTCTCAAGACTCGCCTGTATCCAACCTGCTTTGGTCGCCTGATCATCACTGTGGTCAATGTCCGCGTCATTCAAACCTGATATGTGCTGAATTAGCAGGAGACTTTCACTTGGGATATGCTAGGCAGCTAACCGATAAAAGTTCTCTGCTATTTGATTTGGCGTTTTAAAATCCAAACTCTTTTGAATTCTTCGCTGATTATA
>NZ_JANBOE010000021.1:0-5722 GCF_035615075.1 Acinetobacter sp. IK40
GATCAGTTGTGTAGGCTCAAGGATTCCCATTTTCCCAACAGCAACAGCCTTACCTAAACCTGTATCCACCAATCCTTCAGCATTCTTTGGTAAAAAGGTTCCATACATATAGGTCGCACGACGTATCATGGCTGAACCTGCCATCAAATTTTCACTGGTCGCTTCTTCCATAAAGCCTTGTGGCGCAATAATTGGGGTTTTTCTAGCGTTAATTTCTTCTGTAGAAAGAACGCCTAATGCACCACCAAAATGATCGATATGGCTATGGGTAAAGATAATGGCTGAAATTTTTTGCTCACCTAAATGCTGCCTAGCAAATTTAAGTGCTGCTTCAGCCGTTTCTTTAGAGGTTAATGTATCCACAATAATCCAGCCAGTATCACCCTGAATAATGGTCATATTTGCCAAATCAAAACCACGAATTTGCCAAACTCGATCTGTCACTTTAAATAGACCAACATTATTGTTGAGCTTTGCTTGTCGCCATAGTGCAGGATTAACAGTATTTGGTGCTGGATCATTTAAAAAATTAAACGCATCAAAATCCCAGATCACATTGCCTTTTTCACTTTTAATTTGACCTGTTGGCTTGGCAATAAAGCCTTTTTGCGCATAATTAAACTCTGTCATATCGTCTAAATTATATTTCGTTTTATACGCATTATTTGATTCAATGACCGCTTTTTCGACTTGTCCATTTGCTGCAAAAACAGAAAATGGCAAAATAAACATCAATGAAACCGTTAAAAATTTAACTTTCATTGTCTTTCCTTCTTCAAAATATCCATAAATGTTGATTTCCTTGTCTATACTATTTTTGATATGTGTTGAATTAATAGAAGCTTTTCAATTCAAACATTATAATAACAGCCATCATTTTTTATGATGGAATCATAAAATAATATTTTACAAGAATATACCTGTTTTTATTAAAACTACGCAGTCCTTATTGGGCATGAGTTAGTAGGAGAGAAAAATAAAAATTTTGTTAAAACCTAAAGAAAAACCCCTCTGAGTCTTGCAACTTAGAGGGGTTTTGTCTTAAATTTGGTGGTACGCAGTTATTTGATGTTCGAGCATCAAGTAACGAAGATCATAAGGTTTGACGACCGTTATGATTTCACCTTTCGGCTTGTACCGCTTTTCAAATTCTATCAAATTGATAAAAAATGGCAAGCATTGTATCAGTAAAAAGTCTTTCGTTACCTGACTCTCGTTCATCCAATAAGCAATACATAGACAGTATTCGAGCCTTATCAGCTTCTGTGCATCCTTTTTAAGGAAGATATGCGGTGCATGTGGAGGGAATAAGTGTCACTGGTGCATCGTAGCGATAGTGAAAGCTGAGAAGCAGGAGCTGAACCGTTACAGGGGAATCCCACAAAAGCGGAGCGTTGAGAGTAGTTGTATAGGTTGGTTAAGTTGCATGTTGGAGAAATCCTCGCAGAGATACCGCCATACTTCGACAGGGAGCGCGTGGGGAGAGGTGCAGTACCTTTAGTCCTTGTCTGCCATGTATGTGAAGCATGGTGCGGATACGACCGATGCGTGGCTCCGTCAGCCTAATCAGGTTAAATCGGCAATACTTAGGGGATGTGTTATTTTTTGAATGACAGCCCTTAGGGAGAGTATTGCCGAAACTCTCTCAACGCTCACCATCTGCCTGAGCAAAGCGAGGGCTGTGGTGGTGGTGAGAAAGAGTTGAGTGCTATTGTTTTACAAGATTTATGCCAGTTCTTATTAGGGTTTATATACTGTATCATTTGATTAAATTTTAGTATAAATAATTCTTTCCCCTTTTTAAATAAGCAAGGATACACAGTTACCCCTATTTCACTTCGTTTAATAGTGCTAAGCTGTGACCTTGATCAGGGGCTTCACCCCCGATACCCCCGAAAACCGGTTTAAAGAAAAATCAAAGATTTTCCTCTAAACCGGTTAGACCAAGAATGGGATTGTTCAAGTGGAAATAGATTCAGTAACTAAACAGAAAGTAGTACGGGAACGGACGTTTAAAGTCAGACTTTCAGAATCAGAATATCAATTGCTCGATGCCAATAATCCTTTTGGTTCAATCGCAAAGTTGCTACGTCAGTCAGCAGTAGATAAAGCAACAAAGATTTATAATTCCAAAGCAGATGATGCTGAAAAAATTAAATCAACAAAGATTGTTGAATCTTCATATAGCAAGACAGAGAGAAATTTAATCCTAGAATTGGGTCGTATAGGTAATAACGTGAATCAGATTGCCAAAGCGATTAATACGGATATTGCAGGGACAGGTACTTTTGACAAAGTGAAGTTACTTCATTTGTTGATTTCCATAGATCAACAACTTCGGGAGTTACGACCAGATGATCGTTGATTTTTTTAGACATGGTTCAGGATTATCTAAAGGTTGTCTAGATTATTTGCTTGGTGAAGATAGAGAGCGAGAACATGCACAGGTTTTAAGTGGTGATGTTGACTTGACCGCTCAACTGATTGATAGCAGTCCTTTTGCCAAGAAATATACCAGTGGTTGTTTATCCTTTTACGAGCATGCTTTATCTGACCAGGATAAACAGCAGATCATGCAAAATTTTGAGGAATGCCTTTTCCCTGGTCTCGATAAAGATCAGTACCAAATTTTATGGGTACAGCACCAAGATAAGGTGAATCAAGATACTGGAGAGACACGGCTTGAGCTGAATTTTGTGATTCCAAACGTTGAGCTTTCGACAGGCAAACGGCTACAGCCATTTTATGCGCCAGTGGATTTAGATCGAGTGGATCTGTTTAAGCAGATTACCAATGCAGAACATCAACTATATGATCCCGATGATCCGAACAATCAGCAGCTTTTAATCAATAAGAAGAACTTACCCAAGGATGTGAAGGATTTTAAAGATCAGTTACACCAAAGGATTTACCAAGCTGTAGTCGATGGCAAAGTTGCCGATCGGCAAAAATTGGTTGAATGGCTTGAATCGAATGAAATCAAAGTCACCCGACAAACCCAAAAATCAATATCAATCGAAAATCCATACGAGGGCGCAACACGTCCTATCCGTTTAAGTGGAGAGGTTTATGAGCAAGGCTTTAGCGCTACTGGCGAATATCGACAAGAAGTACAACAGCGAATTGCAACGTACCGAGGAACAACTTCTGAGCGGTATCGAGCAAACGTCACAGATTATCAAAGACAGCTTGAGCACAAGAGCCAATATCACAGCGACCGCTATCCAGCAGTCAGACGAGAAATTAGCGCAGAACCTACAGAACAGCTCACAGCAGATCGAGAAGCAGCTCGACCAGTACCAAGCCTTGCTACAGTCCAAATTGAGCCGTTTAAAGCAAATGAACGAGCAGATACAGACAAAAGAACAGCAAGTTCAGAACAAAAGCCTACTGAAACAGCTTACCACTTTGAATATGGCAATGATTTTGGGAGCTGCTATTTTAATTATTCTCATTATTGCGCTCGGTTTTATGGGCAAAAGCAAGTACAACGAGATACGGACACTCAATATGACCATCAACGAGAAACAAATGCGAGTGGATCACCTGAACCGATCGGGGGGCAGTTTGACGTTCAGCACATGCAGACAGCAAAACAGCAAAGCCCAACGTCTATGTATTCAGATCAACAAGGACGCAGGGGATTGGCAGAACAACTTCATGGTGCCGATGGGGTATTAAGTGATGACCGAATTAGAAACACAGTTATTGAAAATCATCGAAGAACAACAGCAGCAATTACAGCAACAACAAACTCAGTTGCAGCAGCAACAGCAGAGTTTAGACGTGATGCAAAAGAAAATTATCCAAGCCTTATCAGCACAATCAAAGGCAATGGAGAGCGTACAGACAGACTTAGTGCAAACACAAAAGTCATTATCGACAATACAGACACAATTTCACGAATTGGAAAAAAATACAGCGACCTATACCGAGCAGATCAATGGCAAAGTCAGGGAGATGAGCCAAATTACAACGAATTACGAGGACGTACTGGAGAAAATCTCAACCACACAACGGTCAGTCTCGTCACAAGTAGCCAAAGCTCAGCAGAATTTGCTCGAAACGTCCGAACTATTGAAGCGAATATCGTCCAAATGAAGGAACGGAAAAAGGAAATGGAGCAGCCCCAACCTAAGCGAGATCGGGGCATGAATTTTGGCATGTAGGGTTTATGCTCGATTCCGACTGTTGCTAATCAAAAATATGGAACAATGATTAAATATTAGGCGTGAAACGTGAAGAATCAATAAAAAAGCCCGACTTAGACAAGTTAGGCTTTTTTATTGATTGTAAATTATTGAAATAATTAAACTAATTTTGTATTTATGTGCACTAATGTGTGCACATAAAAGCGGAGACTTTAATTTGGTAGGGTTCTTTAAGCCCAGTCATTTCATCCTAATCATTTGGTCGAGTGACAATTGGAAAAGTTGAGTCTGGACGTTTAAACATTGCAAAGAATTTTCCAATTTCCAATGGATTGCCTTTGACTTTACTTTCGTTAGAAAGCAGGACTTTTACCCCTTTTATTTGACCTGTAATCATTTTTAGATATAAGGGCTTGGTTACGGTTAATGTTGGGCAATCCGATGCCAAATCTTTACTGTCATCATGACGCTTAAACTGCATGATTGAGTTTTCAACCCATAATGAAAAATTCTCTTGGGTATCCGACAAAACCAGATTGATACACTGGTTTTCATTTTTTAAATTTTCCACATCTAAATTTGTCGCCATGGCTTCAAGAAATCTTTCAGTTGGCGTGTGAATCAATAAATCACTCGGATCAGATGTATTTTGTAGGGGTACATTATTTTGTAGCTCTTGAGCACCCACCAAAAAGAAATTACGCCAAGTTGAAGCCTCAGCAGCATAGCCCAATTGACGATACGTATTTGCCAATAAGTCTTTTGCTTGTTGGTTTTGAGGGTTATTCAACACAATATGTTTTAAAATCTCGGCAGCCCATCTATAGTCAGCTTGAGCATAGGCATCCCGCGCATTTTTTAATGCATTATTCTCCCCACCTGCCAACTCAATATATTTTTTTGCAACAGCTTTAGGCGGTAATGGATCTAAATTGGAAGGATGAGCATCGAACCATCCCATATAGTATTGGTATATCGCTTTTACATTATGCTTTAAGGTTCCATAATAGCCATGCGCATATAGCTTTTGATCAAGTGCCGCTGGAAGCTGAATTTTCTCGGCAATTTCAGCACCATTAAAACCAGAGTTCATATATCTCACCGTCTGATCATGTGTGAACTTATAAACATCTCGCTGGGTTTTAATAAAATCTTGAATATTGTCATTGCCCCAGACAGGCCAATGATGTTGTGCAATCAATACATCGGATGCTTTGGCATGCTGCATTGCTTGGTCTAAATAGCCTACCCATTTTAAGGCATCACGGACTTTGGCACCGCGGAGGGTATAAAGATTATGCATGGTATGCGAAAGAATTTCTGCGCCATTATAAAGTTTCAGTGATGGGATAGAGAAGGTTAACTCTGCTGGCGCTTCTGAACCCGGCACGTTATAAAACACAAAATCCAAACCATCAATGGTCATTTTCTGTTCTGCTTGGGTGATCAGTTGTGTAGGCTCAAGGATTCCCATTTTCCCAACAGCAACAGCCTTACCTAAACCTGTATCCACCAATCCTTCAGCATTCTTTGGTAAAAAGGTTCCATACATATAGGTCGCACGACGTATC
>NZ_JANBOE010000022.1:0-5536 GCF_035615075.1 Acinetobacter sp. IK40
AGATCATTAAGAGAATAGAAGAACAACTTGTGTGGATTTTTACTGGTTGATCGATCGAAAATATTTCATTGATTAATTGGTTTAAATTTCTCGAAGTTTATTTGAGCAAATATTAAGTCAGTAATTGATGAGCCAAGATTTGTAGCCATAAGCTACTAATGATTTTAAACTGAAGAGTTTGATCATGGCTCAGATTGAACGCTGGCGGCAGGCTTAACACATGCAAGTCGAGCGGGGAAGGTTGCTTCGGTAACTGACCTAGCGGCGGACGGGTGAGTAATGCTTAGGAATCTGCCATTTAGTGGGGGACAACATTCCGAAAGGAATGCTAATACCGCATACGTCCTACGGGAGAAAGCAGGGGATCTTCGGACCTTGCGCTAAATGATGAGCCTAAGTCGGATTAGCTAGTTGGTGGGGTAAAGGCCTACCAAGGCGACGATCTGTAGCGGGTCTGAGAGGATGATCCGCCACACTGGGACTGAGACACGGCCCAGACTCCTACGGGAGGCAGCAGTGGGGAATATTGGACAATGGGCGCAAGCCTGATCCAGCCATGCCGCGTGTGTGAAGAAGGCCTTTTGGTTGTAAAGCACTTTAAGCGAGGAGGAGGCTACCTAGATTAATACTTTAGGATAGTGGACGTTACTCGCAGAATAAGCACCGGCTAACTCTGTGCCAGCAGCCGCGGTAATACAGAGGGTGCGAGCGTTAATCGGATTTACTGGGCGTAAAGCGTGCGTAGGCGGCTTTTTAAGTCGGATGTGAAATCCCCGAGCTTAACTTGGGAATTGCATTCGATACTGGGAAGCTAGAGTATGGGAGAGGATGGTAGAATTCCAGGTGTAGCGGTGAAATGCGTAGAGATCTGGAGGAATACCGATGGCGAAGGCAGCCATCTGGCCTAATACTGACGCTGAGGTACGAAAGCATGGGGAGCAAACAGGATTAGATACCCTGGTAGTCCATGCCGTAAACGATGTCTACTAGCCGTTGGGGCCTTTGAGGCTTTAGTGGCGCAGCTAACGCGATAAGTAGACCGCCTGGGGAGTACGGTCGCAAGACTAAAACTCAAATGAATTGACGGGGGCCCGCACAAGCGGTGGAGCATGTGGTTTAATTCGATGCAACGCGAAGAACCTTACCTGGCCTTGACATACTAGAAACTTTCCAGAGATGGATTGGTGCCTTCGGGAATCTAGATACAGGTGCTGCATGGCTGTCGTCAGCTCGTGTCGTGAGATGTTGGGTTAAGTCCCGCAACGAGCGCAACCCTTTTCCTTACTTGCCAGCATTTCGGATGGGAACTTTAAGGATACTGCCAGTGACAAACTGGAGGAAGGCGGGGACGACGTCAAGTCATCATGGCCCTTACGGCCAGGGCTACACACGTGCTACAATGGTCGGTACAAAGGGTTGCTACCTAGCGATAGGATGCTAATCTCAAAAAGCCGATCGTAGTCCGGATTGGAGTCTGCAACTCGACTCCATGAAGTCGGAATCGCTAGTAATCGCGGATCAGAATGCCGCGGTGAATACGTTCCCGGGCCTTGTACACACCGCCCGTCACACCATGGGAGTTTGTTGCACCAGAAGTAGCTAGCCTAACTGCAAAGAGGGCGGTTACCACGGTGTGGCCGATGACTGGGGTGAAGTCGTAACAAGGTAGCCGTAGGGGAACCTGCGGCTGGATCACCTCCTTAACGAAAGATTGGTGACTGGTAAGAATCCACAACAAGTTGTTCTTCGAAGATGTATCTGAGGGTCTGTAGCTCAGTTGGTTAGAGCACACGCTTGATAAGCGTGGGGTCACAAGTTCAAGTCTTGTCAGACCCACCAAATCTGATAGCTGAAGCTGAGATTAAGATATATCGTTCATTATGATTGTAAGCTGGGGACTTAGCTTAGTTGGTAGAGCGCCTGCTTTGCACGCAGGAGGTCAGGAGTTCGACTCTCCTAGTCTCCACCATGAATTACTGAGTAATTCTGAGCTAAATAGATTATAGAGTTTAGTAAATACGGTCTGAATTGACTGGTTTATTAATCTCTGTGATTTATCACAGTTTACTACGCACCGACGAGGTGGTAGTTAATCATTAACAGATTAGTAGAATTGAGTCTGAAATAAATTGTTCAAACTCGATTAATTTAACACTAACAGTAATACGCAAGTATTTCAGTTAGATGAAGAATTAATCTGAGAACTAGCAAAAACACTGAATCAAGCGTTTTGGTATATGAATTTAGATTGAAGCTGTACGGTGATTAAGTTCACGAAACAACAAGCTGTATGAATTAATGTTTACATTGATTCTGTTGCTACACCCACTTGTAGGTGTAACGACTGTTTGGGGTTGTATAGTCAAGTAATTAAGTGCATGTGGTGGATGCCTTGGCAGTCAGAGGCGATGAAAGACGTGATAGCCTGCGAAAAGCTCCGGGGAGGCGGCAAATATCCTTTGATCCGGAGATTTCTGAATGGGGGAACCCACCCGCTACAAGGCGGGTATCATAAGCTGAATACATAGGCTTATGAAGCGAACGAGGGGAAGTGAAACATCTCAGTACCCTTAGGAAAAGAAATCAATTGAGATTCCCTTAGTAGCGGCGAGCGAACGGGGAGCAGCCCATTAAGTTATGTGTGTTCTAGTGGAACGCTCTGGGAAGTGCGAACGTAGAGGGTGATATTCCCGTACACGAAAGGGCACACATAATGATGACGAGTAGGGCGAGGCACGTGAAACCTTGTCTGAATATGGGGGGACCATCCTCCAAGGCTAAATACTCCTGACTGACCGATAGTGAACCAGTACCGTGAGGGAAAGGCGAAAAGAACCCCTGTGAGGGGAGTGAAATAGATCCTGAAACCGCATGCATACAAGCAGTGGGAGCACCTTCGTGGTGTGACTGCGTACCTTTTGTATAATGGGTCAGCGACTTATATTCAGTAGCGAGGTTAACCGAATAGGGGAGCCGTAGAGAAATCGAGTCTTAATAGGGCGTTTAGTTGCTGGGTATAGACCCGAAACCAGGCGATCTATCCATGAGCAGGTTGAAGGTTGGGTAACACTAACTGGAGGACCGAACCCACTGTCGTTGAAAAGCCAGGGGATGACTTGTGGATAGGGGTGAAAGGCTAATCAAGCCTGGTGATAGCTGGTTCTCCCCGAAAGCTATTTAGGTAGCGCCTCGGACGAATACCATTGGGGGTAGAGCACTGTTTCGGCTAGGGGGTCATCCCGACTTACCAAACCGATGCAAACTCCGAATACCAATGAGTACTATCCGGGAGACAGACTGCGGGTGCTAACGTCCGTAGTCAAGAGGAAAACAATCCAGACCGCCAGCTAAGGCCCCAAAATCATAGTTAAGTGGGAAACGATGTGGGAAGGCATAGACAGCTAGGAGGTTGGCTTAGAAGCAGCCACCCTTTAAAGAAAGCGTAATAGCTCACTAGTCGAGTCGGCCTGCGCGGAAGATGTAACGGGGCTAAAACTATGTGCCGAAGCTGCGGATGTATACTATGTATACGTGGTAGGGGAGCGTTCTGTAAGCCGATGAAGGTGTATTGAGAAGTATGCTGGAGGTATCAGAAGTGCGAATGCTGACGTGAGTAACGACAAAACGGGTGAAAAACCCGTTCGCTGAAAGACCAAGGGTTCCAGTCCAACGTTAATCGGGGCTGGGTGAGTCGACCCCTAAGGCGAGGCCGAGAGGCGTAGTCGATGGGAAATTGGTTAATATTCCAATACTTCTGTGTAATGCGATGAGAGGACGGAGAAGGTTAAGTCAGCCTGGCGTTGGTTGTCCAGGTGGAAGGCTGTAGGCATGCATCTTAGGCAAATCCGGGGTGCTCTATGCTGAGAGCTGATAGCAAGCTGTACTTGTACAGTGAAGTGGCTGATACCATGCTTCCAGGAAAAGTCTCTAAGCTTCAGTTACACAGGAATCGTACCCGAAACCGACACAGGTGGTCAGGTCGAGTAGACCAAAGCGCTTGAGAGAACTCTGCTGAAGGAACTAGGCAAAATGGTACCGTAACTTCGGGAGAAGGTACGCTGCTGACGGTGATGGGACTTGCTCCCTGAGCTGTTGGCAGCCACAGAAACCAGGCCGCTGCAACTGTTTATTAAAAACATAGCACTCTGCAAACACGAAAGTGGACGTATAGGGTGTGATGCCTGCCCGGTGCTGGAAGGTTAATTGATGGGGTTAGCGTAAGCGAAGCTCTTGATCGAAGCCCCAGTAAACGGCGGCCGTAACTATAACGGTCCTAAGGTAGCGAAATTCCTTGTCGGGTAAGTTCCGACCTGCACGAATGGCATAATGATGGCGGCGCTGTCTCCAGCAGAGGCTCAGTGAAATCGAAATCGCTGTGAAGATGCAGTGTACCCGCGGCTAGACGGAAAGACCCCGTGAACCTTTACTGCAGCTTGACATTGAACTTTGACCTTACTTGTGTAGGATAGGTGGGAGGCTTTGAAGTTAGAACGCTAGTTCTAATGGAGCCGTCCTTGAAATACCACCCTGGTAATGTTGAGGTTCTAACTCTGCCCCGTAATCCGGGGCGAGGACCATGTCTGGTGGGTAGTTTGACTGGGGCGGTCTCCTCCTAAAGAGTAACGGAGGAGTACGAAGGTGCGCTCAGCGTGGTCGGAAATCACGCGTAGAGTATAAAGGCAAAAGCGCGCTTAACTGCGAGACCCACAAGTCGAGCAGGTACGAAAGTAGGTCTTAGTGATCCGGTGGTTCTGTATGGAAGGGCCATCGCTCAACGGATAAAAGGTACTCTGGGGATAACAGGCTGATACCGCCCAAGAGTTCATATCGACGGCGGTGTTTGGCACCTCGATGTCGGCTCATCTCATCCTGGGGCTGAAGCAGGTCCCAAGGGTATGGCTGTTCGCCATTTAAAGAGGTACGCGAGCTGGGTTTAGAACGTCGTGAGACAGTTCGGTCCCTATCTACCGTGGGCGCTGGAAATTTGAGAGGATCTGCTCCTAGTACGAGAGGACCAGAGTGGACGAACCTCTGGTGTACCGGTTGTGACGCCAGTCGCATCGCCGGGTAGCTATGTTCGGAAGGGATAACCGCTGAAAGCATCTAAGCGGGAAGCCTACCTCAAGATAAGATTTCCCTAGGAATTTATTCCTCTAAAGAGCCGTTCGAGACTAGGACGTTGATAGGTTGGGTGTGGAAGCACGGTGACGTGTGAAGCTGACCAATACTAATTGCTCGTGAGGCTTGACTATACAACACCCAAACAGTTGTTGTATTCAAGATAAATTCAATACATAACTTGATTTAGTGTAGAAACTGGTTACAATACGACTCAATTAACTAATCCGTTAATCACTCATTTGGAAAAAGCCTTGGCATTACATAAGACCAAAGCAAGTATCCATAAACAGTTTGCTGGCGACAATAGCAAGAGTGAACCACCTGATCCCTTCCCGAACTCAGAAGTGAAACCTCTTAGCGCTGATGGTAGTGTGGCACTTGCCATGTGAGAGTAAGTCATCGCCAGCTTTTAAAT
>NZ_JANBOE010000023.1:0-3848 GCF_035615075.1 Acinetobacter sp. IK40
ATCAATTTTATTGCTTCAACTTTAAATTCTGCGGTGTAAGTCTTCTGTTTCTTGCTCATGGTAAACTCCTGATGAGTGTCTATAGTTTACCAAGTTAAAACCTCCTGTTTTCTCAGCACACATCACATCAAGAACTGAAGCAAGGTCCGATATCTTTGAATATATTGAGATGTTCTACAATTCAAAACGCAGACATGGTTCCAATGGTCAGCGTTCTCCATTAGATTATGAAAAGGCCCATCAAAAGATGGTTATGTGTGTCTAGAATTTTGGTGGCTATTCAATAGTAAGCTTAGAAACAATGAAATTGTTAATCTTTATCAATGTTATATATTTAATTTTAGGGAGAAATATTTATGATTAAACTTAAAAATATTGAGATATTAAAATATAAGTCATTTACAACTCCTCAATCAATAAACATTGAGGAAGATATAACTGTTTTAGTAGGAATGAATGAATCGGGAAAAACTTCTGTTTTAGAATGTTTAGCTAAAACTAATTATTTTGAAGATGATGAAAAGTTTAAATTTAACGAAACGTTAGACTATCCTCGAAAAGAACTAAAAAGTATCAGTAAGTCGGATAGCAAACCTAAAGCAATTATTTGCACTTATCATATTTCAGATGAACTAATTGGCTTAATCGAAAATAGGTTAGGTAAAGGAACTTGGCAAGGAAGTAATGAAATCACCCTAACAAGTTCTTATGGTGATTCATCTACATTAATAAGTGGTGTATCGATAAATTTTGAATTATTTTTAAAACACTTAAATTTATCTGATATTGGTGATGATGTAAAAACTGAGTTGAAGTTGGCTCTAACAGAAGAGAAATTTGATCAAATATTAAAGAAGTTCCCAGATGAAACCGAAAGGTTAGAGCCTTTAAGAAAATATTTCTTCAAAAGTTCTACATGGATGACTTTTATTGAAAGATATGCATATAGTGTTTTAATAAAAAGACATTTACCAAAATTTATTTACTATGATGAATATTATCAACTCCCATCAAGGATTATTCTAGAAAGTTTTTTAGATGATGATGTTGATCTATCGGATGATCTAAAAACAGCAAAGGCACTCTTAGATTTATCCGAAATTAATGTGAATGAACTTATTAATGCAGACGATTTCGAAGACTTTATTGCTGAATTAGAAGCAACTGAGGCTTTGATTTCTGACACACTATTTCAATATTGGTCTGCAAATCAGAACTTAAATATTGAATTTAAAATTGATAAAAAAACAGCTACTGTGAAAAGGCAAGTAAATACAAGTTATGGCAGTGCTACAACGGTCGATACAAATATTGTTGAACATGTCTTAGATATTCGAGTAAAAAACTCGAAAACGAGAGTTTCTTTACCTCTTCAGAATAGAAGTAAAGGATTTAATTGGTTTTTTTCATTCTTAGTTTGGTTTAACAAAATTCAGGCTGATTCAAATTCAAAATATATTCTACTCTTAGATGAGCCAGGCCTTAACTTGCATGCAACTGCTCAAGCAGATTTACTACGTTTTTTAGAAAGTTTGGTTGATAAGTATCAAGTTATTTATACAACTCACTCACCTTTCATGGTAGAAACAACGAAATTAAATCGGGTCAGAACGGTATTTAGTGACTCCGATAGCTCTATCGTTAGTGATAGTATTCAACAAAAAGACCCTAATACACTTTTCCCTTTACAAGCTGCTTTAGGGTATGATGTTGCACAGAATTTATTTATTTCTAAAAAAAATCTATTGGTAGAAGGTGTCTCAGACTTACTATACTTGACCACAATTTCAGAATATTTGAATGCGAATAAACGAACTGGCTTAAATGAAGATATTACAATTGTGCCTACAGGCGGTTTAGATAAAGTTGCTAGTTTTATTTCATTACTTCGAGGTTCAAAACTATCAATTTTCTGCCTATTAGATTCGTTTACTGACCAAAAGTCTCAGGCAAGATTTGATAGTCTAACTATTCAAAAAATTATATCTGATAAAAATATAAAATTTTTCCATGATTTTTTGGATAATAGAAAAAAAGCTGATATTGAAGATATATTTACTATTGATGAATATCTGCAACTTTTTAATATTTCTCTCTCATCTACCCATGCTGAAATTAAGGTGGAAGAATTAAGTACTGAAATTGAAGATATATTATCAAAAATTAATAAAGTTATTAAAAAGAATAGATTTAATCATTATTTACCTGCAAAAGAATTTGCTAGTAATAAGGATTTTGTTAATAGCCTTTCAGAAGCTACTTTATCAAGATTTGAAACTATCTTTAAAGAGGTCAATAAGAATCTTAAATAGTTTTTGGTTTAATAGACTTGCCTATTAGGGTGAGTCTATTACTTTACCCAGTACGTTATTTAATATAATTTTATAGACATCCAAGTGTTCTTTTTAATTTTCAATAAAATTAGTCAACTCTATGATGTCAGTGCTACTTAACTTACGAATATGTTTTCCACTTCTTAGTATTTTACGAAAATAAAAGCTCATTGTTCAACGAATATAAATATAAGATGACTTTTAAATCAGCTTGTCTCTAATCTCGAATCCGTTAATATCCTCAAAAAGCTATTTTTCTTGTCCATTTACTTCTTCAAATACACCTTTTGGGTTCAAAAGCATGTGTTTGATCGGTTGACCAGTGAGCTGATTAATATCCAAAAGATCATAAACCATTTGTTGTCCTAGCTGTTCACGCCGGACAGCTTCAATAATTTCCTGCATTTTTTGAAATTCTTCAAAACTCAGAACAACAGCTTCGGGCGCATTCTTCGTATAAACAAAAACAGGTTTATGACTATCTTTGACACATTGAACAATTTTGCTCCAAGATTTGCGAACATCAGTCGCAGAAACAATCGCACCGTTTATAAAAGTTAATCGATTCATATCTAAGACCTTATACGGGATAGCAAAAATTAAATCATTTCAGAATCTTGTTCCGAATGTAAGAAAACGACCGTTATTTATTATGGGACGATTTTATATTTCTAAAATTAGTAGATGATATTTGTATGTAACTATATAATCTAAAAAAATAAATTTTAAATCGTGCAAATTAAAAATAGGGAAATCTATGCTTACTGGAGTCTATGAACCGTACCGGGTTTGTCGGAGACTTTTTATTTAAGTTAGGCCACCTGACCTAACGGGTTAATCTTATCATAGTACATTGCTTCGAACTCAAAAGGCGATACATAACCCAGTGCACTGTGTACACGCTTTTTATTGAACCAATCTACCCAGTTTAGTGTCGCAAGTTGTACATCTGCTAAACCTTGCCAATCTGCTTTTAAATATTCAATCACCTCTGTTTTGTATAAGCCATTCACCGTTTCAGCCAGAGCATTATCGTATGAATCACCAGTTGTACCGACTGATGCTCGTAAATTTGCAGCTTCTAAACGATTGGTATAGCGAATAGAAAGATATTGAACACCTCTATCGGAATGATGAATCACATTCTTTGGCATGCCTCGATCATGCAATGCTTGCTCAAGTGCATCGAGCACCATATCTGTATTCATCCGTGTAGATACTTTCCATCCAACAATTGCTCGTGAGAACACATCAATAATAAAGGCGGTATAGAGAAATTTGATGTTTCTCAACCATCATGAAAGTATCATTGCTTATCCATCGTACTCTAGTTGGTAAGTCTACCGTACAGGGAAACTGATCTCCAATTAAACCAGCATTTTTTGAAAGTGATGTGTGCTGAGAAAACAGGAGGTTTTAACTTGGTAAACTATAGACACTCATCAGGAGTTTACCATGAGCAAGAAACAGAAGACTTACACCGCAGAATTTAAAGTTGAAGCAATAAAATTGATT
>NZ_JANBOE010000024.1:0-3631 GCF_035615075.1 Acinetobacter sp. IK40
GGACAAGCATCGTCATTTTATTATGGTCAGCCTCAAGGTGAAGTGTGTCTAATCAACAGGGTTTTCGGTCTCTAAGCACTTTTAAAAAGGAACTTCATCGACTCAAATCTCTATTTGCAACAGTGCCGTAAAAAGTCCTTAAACTGCTTGCTCTGATGGCAATAGGCACGGACATGCCAGCGAAAACCGGTATACACCAGGGTATGTGGGGAAATCATGCGTTCATGCCACTGCGGATTCTGCATGGAGGCATAAATAATTTTGAGACAGCTTTGTGTTCGACAGGCACGCAACACTTCCCTGATGACTTCAGGACGCACACTGCGATCAGGTAATTGAACTGCTGCAAGATTCGGTTCTGGCATCGCAATCAGGGCATGCGATTCACTGACCAAGCCCGAGAGCATATTGAGATATTCATTGATATGCGCTGTAGTCAGTACAGGCTGGAAGCTGGCTTTAGGCACATAACCCTTGACTGAGGGATCATGAATCAAGGCATCGGGGTTATACAGCGTATTATAGCGCTTGATATCCGCAGAAGCCTGTTGTCGACTCAGTCCAAACCAGCTCATCAAACGATTGGTAACCAAACGACCTTCCCAATATGCAAGGAGCTCGATCGCCCGCATCCTAAGAAGCACCTCATGCTTATCTGTCGTCATATACCAATCAGTCAATAAATAGCAGTTTTAAGATTACCCTACAGCAAATATACAGTAAAGATTTTTGACGGTATTTAAAGGTAGTATTGCAATCATCAGATAAAAAATATACTAGTATCCTGATGATAGCCGTCAAAGTACGATCTCTAGCAGATCATGGATCCTGGTATAGCGCGTGAATTGAGCTAAGTTTTAGAATGAGAGCAATATGGGTTTTAGATTTCGTAAAAGTATTAAATTATTCCCGGGTTTTAAAATTAATCTGACCCATAAAGGCATCAGCAGTGCCAGCATTGGCAAACCTGGTGCTTCTCTAAATATTGGGAAAAAAGGTACGCGAACCAGTGTCGGCATTCCAGGTACGGGACTATCTTACTCTAAACACCAACCTTACTCTAAAAAGACCCGTGTTCCACAACCGACATCGCTAGAACACACGGAATATAATCCTCAGAATTTAGAACAACCGAAGACAAAGATCTGGCCTTGGATTATTTTTGGAATATTGTGTTTTATGGTGGGTGCCGTCATTTTTTAGCAAGAACCGCATTGTATTTTAATCAAAAAAAATGCCCAGATGGATGAATGGGCAAACTAAGGAATTAATATCCTTCAGAAACTCCAGCGCAATTCTCGCTACTTTCAGTAAGCGACTCTGGCTCAATCATGAGGGTCTGACTCAATCGAATCGAGGTAAATCGATCCATCACAATTGGAGCAGAAATTATGCTTGAATACATTCTTGGATGATGCTGAAAAGTCTTTGAGTTTTAATCAATAAATAAGAGTATTCATGTCTACCCTCAACTTTACTTATTTTCAGATAGCAACCAATCGAGAGCACTCATTTTTACAATACCATTATAATTTGCTTCAGCCCCTATCGTGTCTAAGGTAAGTAAATATTTGGGATACGAATCAGAAATTTTCTGTAATGGACGTAACTCTCGGCTGAGTGTCTCCTCATTGAGCGTTTCTAATGCCACCTGATAATAAGTTAAATTCTGTAAAGTATCGACAGCAACAAAATCAATTTCATATTCATCAACCCGCCCTACATAGACCGTATAACCTCGTCTGACAAGCTCAAGATAAATCACATTTTCTAAGATATGACCTTGATCAGCATTAGCATCAGGCAACATAATCCGGCGCAATCCGACATCAACTAAATAGTATTTTTCAGAGGATTGTAATAACTCACGCCCGCGTACTTTAAATTGTGCGGCACTATAAAATAACAAACTGTCCTGTAAGCCCTGAATATAGCGTTTTACTGTTTCAAATGAGATTTTAACCCCGCTTGAAACAAAGGTATTTTTAATTTTATTGATGGAAATGGGTGAGCCTGTCACGCTTGCCAAATATCTTGCGACACGCTCGAGAGAGTTAATATCAGCAGTATTCAAACGAGGAATAACATCTTTAAACATTACACTGGCATAGACCGCTTGCAAGTAATCATAGGTTTCCTGCTGACTAGTCATGGCAAGCGTATAGGGGAAACTACTGTGCGTGTACATGGCATACAAATCACGATTGGATAATTGTTGGATGATCGGATTATTTTCAATATGCCACTGTTTAAACTCTTGGAATGACAAGGGTAAAACATGTTGCTCGATATAGCGTCCTGTGAGTAACGTCGCAAGTTCTCCACTTAGAAAGAATGCATTTGAACCTGTAATATATAAATCGATATAATCCCGAACATATAAAGAGTCGACTACTTTCTCAAAATTTGTAACATGTTGTATTTCATCTAAAAAAACATAGTTTTTTTTACTTTTATCAACTTTGGACAATACATAATCATGTAGTTTACGGTAATCGGTGAGTTCTTCAAATTCCATAAATTCGAAGTTGATGGCAATGATGTTTTCGGCTTGTACACCCTGTGCTTTTAGGTCTTGTTGAAACATCGCCAATAAGGTGGATTTTCCAGAGCGACGCACACCTGAAAGTACTTTAATGACATCACGGTCTTGCCATGTATTCAGAAATTTTAAGTAGCCATCACGTCGAATATTAGCGCTTCTCATTATTTACACTTAGAATCTAAAGTTTTAATAAATTCTATCAAATTTTAGAATGTATATGTAAATATATTTAGTTTTAAGAAAAGTTTAAAGGTTAAGTGAAACATTCAAAGCTACTGTAGAAGCATGTAAACATGCAGATCTGATCAAAATCCAAATTCTGTCTTTTTGATTATTTTCCATGTCATGTTATTTCATTGATGCTACGAGTTAACTGCTATATAAATTAAGTGAAAAGTAAATGGAACTAAGATGTTAACTAGAGTGGAACTCATTTTTGTTGTGCTGATGGTCTCAGCCTTAATCCTAATTGCTTATGAAATGCTAAAAGGTTTATTTTAGAGCATCTATACAATTTTTGATCAAAAAAAAAGCCCACAGAGGGAATCTATGGGCGAAACTAAGGACCTTGACGGTCATTCAGAAACTACAGCTAGTTTCTGGTTGTGATTCTGGACTGAATTAAAAATAACCACATTGGCTGAATGTATCAAAAGTTAAATCATGTGATTAATCATTGATACATCTGCAAAAATGAGCTCATCGCTCTGTTGATTAATACAGTAATTCACCAAACAAATCCGCTCTAATCTCTTCCAGACTCAGATCTGATTTCATTCTATTACAGATGGGATGAACCAGCAGACCATTCTCTAGAACACCTTGCCCACCTACGGCTTTGGCAATCCGATGATCCGATTCAGTAGAATCAAGATAGATCAATCCATCACAAATGAGGCAAAAGTTATGATTACCCACCAGAAAATTGTGCTTAAGCAGACTCTTGGTTAATGCCGAAAAGGGGTCGTCTCAGGAAACGGAAAATATAGCACGCTAAGGATTTTCACTCCGACTTCTTTTAACGATATCCAACACGGTATTTTTGCTTAGATTGACCAGCCGACCGACTTGTCGATAAGAGTGTCC
>NZ_JANBOE010000025.1:0-3491 GCF_035615075.1 Acinetobacter sp. IK40
CGTAGTAAATCTCCCTCAAACTCTGCTAATGCAGACATCACAGAAGCCATGAGCTTTCCCTGAGATGTGGAAAGGTCAAACTGCAAACCTGTTTGTGCCACCAGAGATACCCCGAAATGCCCAAGATCTTGTAATGACTGTACGAGATCCACGGTGCTTCTGCCCCAGCGTGTCAATTCCGTCACCAAGATGGCATCGATTTCACGAGATTGCGCCATGGTCATCAAGTATTTTCTTTGCAATCTCTCATCCTTACTGCCTGATGCAGTTTCTTTCCAAACACCGACAACATCGTAGCCGCAACGATTGGCGTAGGCACGTAGGTCATATTCCTGTCGTTCGCAGGACTGATCGTTCGTTGATACTCGGCAATAAATGGCCGCATTCTGTCCCAATTGAACCTCCTTGCGAAATTGCAGCGCAAAGCTAAGCGTGGCGGTACAAAATAATGTACCTTTAATAGTTTAGTTTATTTGGGACTAATGAGCCATGCCGCGCCATTCTATTTTGTCGTCCACGGAATTGGGAAGCCTGTTCGAAATTCCAGATGATAGAGCTTTTATGCTTCAGCATTACACTCTGAGTGATTCTGATAAATCCATAGTCCATCAACATCGAGGGGCATCCAACAAGCTAGGCTTTGCAATTCAACTTTGCTACATGCGTTACCCTGGAGTGATATTGGGTATTAACGACGAACCATTCAAACCCTTACTTTTCATGATGGCTGCTCAACTTAGTATATCAGTGGACTGCTGGAATGATTATGGTCAGCGCGAGCAAACAAGACGAGAACATATTGCCGAATTGAAAAAAGTTTTTGGGTTCAAACTATTCACCTTGAGTGACTATCGGCAATCGGTCAATATGATGGTGGATTTGTCCCTTCAGACAGATAAAGGTCTTATTTTAGCCACAACTCTCGTTGAAAATTTACGACAAAAATCAGTCCTTTTGCCAGCTATAAATGCAATTGATAGTATTTGCGCAGAAGCAATCACATCTGCCAACCGCATAATTTATACTGCTTTGACGAGCTCACTTTCAGAAACTCATCGTCAAAATATAGATGCTTTGCTGAACCGTAAAGAGGGCAGCAAACTGACAATATTGGGGTGGCTTAGACAGTCACCAGCTAAACCAAACTCAAAGTACATGCTTGAGCACATTGAGCGGCTGAAGTGCTTACAAGCCATCGATCTACCTGAAGACATTGGAAAACACGTTCATCAAAATCGCTTACTGAAAATTGCTCGCGAAGGTGGGCAAATGACTCCTGCTGATTTGGCCAGATTTGAATCTCAACGTCGATATGCCACTTTGGTAGCAATCGTTGTGGAGAGTATGGCCACGATCACCGACGAAATTATTGACCTGCATGATCGCATTATTGGAAAGCTATTTGCTATCGCAAAAAATAAACACCAGCAACAATTTCAATCATCAGGTAAAGCGATCAACGACAAAGTGCGTTTGTATGGGCTTATCGGGAAAGCCTTGCTAGATGCCAAGCAAAATGGCAGTGATCCGTTTGCCGCCATCGAAACTGTTATTTCATGGGATGCTTTTGCAGCAAGTATTACTGAGGCAGAAAAACTGGCGCAACCCGAAGACTTTGATTTTTTACCACGAATTGGCGAGAGCTATGCAACTTTACGCCGTTACGCGCCAGAACTTCTTGCCATACTTAAATTGCGTGCTGCCCCAGCAGCAAAAGATATGCTTGCCGCTGTAGAGTTGCTCCGCAGCATGAATGTTGATAATACACGAAAAATCCCCTCTAATGCTCCAATAGCGTTTATCAAAAAACGGTGGGCAAGACTAGTCTTTACCGATGATGGTATTGATCGCCGCTATTA
The DNA here is from genome assembly GCF_035615075.1 of Acinetobacter sp. IK40. Classification (NCBI taxonomy): domain Bacteria; kingdom Pseudomonadati; phylum Pseudomonadota; class Gammaproteobacteria; order Moraxellales; family Moraxellaceae; genus Acinetobacter; species Acinetobacter sp. IK40. The sequence continues at coordinate 1,860 of NZ_JANBOE010000025.1, forward strand.
CGAAATATGTGTGTTATCTGAACTTAAAAACTCGCTACGGGCTGGGGATCTCTGGGTACAAGGCTCTCGCCAATTCAAAGACTTCGATGAGTATTTAGTGACTGCTGATAAATTTAATCAGCTAAAACAGTCCAATGAGTTACCTCTAACCATTACTACTGATTGTGATCTATATTTGCAAAGTCGCCTTTCACTATTGGAGCAGAAATTAGCAATCATTAATCGCATGGCAGCGACCAACGATTTGCCTGATGCGATGATCAATCAATCTGGTCTAAAAATAACACCTCTCGATGCCGTGGCTCCTGATACAGCCCAAACTTTAATTGACCAAACAGCAATGCTGTTACCACATATCAAGATCACCGAATTATTAATGGAGGTCGATGAATGGACAGGCTTTACTCGACACTTCACTCATTTGAAAACGGATGACACTGCGAAGGATAAAGCGTTATTGCTCACGACCATACTGGCTGATGCAATTAATTTAGGGCTGACGAAAATGGCCGAATCATGTCCTGGTACAACTTATGCCAAACTCTCATGGCTACAGGCTTGGCATATCCGTGATGAAACTTATTCAACGGCATTGGCCGAATTGGTGAATGCTCAATTGAAACAACCTTTCGCTGAAAACTGGGGAGATGGCACTACCTCCTCATCAGATGGCCAACGCTTCCGCGCAGGTGGCAGAGCTGAAAGTACAGGACATATCAATCCAAAATATGGCGCAGAGCCTGGAAGGTTATTTTATACACACATTTCTGATCAATACGCACCATTTAGCAGTAAGCTGATCAATGTGGGCGTTCGTGATTCAACCTATGTTCTTGATGGGCTGCTGTATCACGAGTCTGATTTACGCATCGAGGAACACTACACCGATACGGCTGGATTCACCGACCATGTTTTTGCACTCATGCACATGCTAGGGTTTCGATTTGCACCACGAATTCGTGATCTGGGCGATACGAAACTCTATATTCCAAAGTCAGACATAGACTATGCCGCACTTAAACCCATGATTGGCGGCACACTGAATATCAAACAGATTCGTACTCATTGGGACGATATTTTGCGTCTGGCCGCATCAATCAAGCAAGGGACTGTCACAGCGTCGCTAATGCTACGTAAACTCGGTAGTTATCCACGACAGAATGGTTTGGCATTGGCATTACGAGAGCTGGGGCGTATTGAGCGCACACTGTTTATCTTGGATTGGTTGCAAAGCGTAGAACTACGCCGTCGGGTTCAAGCTGGATTAAATAAAGGTGAAGCCCGTAATGCATTAGCGCGCGCCGTTTTCTTTTATCGATTGGGTGAGATTCGAGATCGAAGCTTTGAGCAACAGCGTTATCGAGCCAGTGGCTTGAATCTAGTGACCGCCGCCATTGTATTGTGGAACACGGTTTATTTAGAGAGAGCGACTAACGCCCTACGAGGGCATGGTCGCACAGTCGATGATACCTTGCTGCAATATCTGTCACCGCTGGGGTGGGAGCACATCAATTTAACTGGGGATTATCTATGGCGAAGCAAAGCCAAGATAGGTGGTGGAAAATTTAGGCCATTGCGCGCAATTGAAAAACCTTAGCGTGCTATATTTTCCGTTTCCTGAGACGACCCCTA
>NZ_JANBOE010000026.1:0-3112 GCF_035615075.1 Acinetobacter sp. IK40
AATACCAACGAACAGCCCAAAGAATGATTTCACCTTGAAAGTGCCGACCATGGAAGGGATTCATCTGCTGTATCTCGAAATAAATAAGATATTTAGCTTATCATGTCAGCCTATTTGCAACAGTGCCGAAACAATTACAAGCATTGATTCAGAGTTTCGCTTGATAAAGAATTTGACAATGTGCATCAAACATCATGACATCAATTCAGTCAGCCAAGCTGAATAGCCTAGATCCGTGTCTGTGCAGAAAAGGACGCCTTCATATAAAATAACTCAAATAGATAAATTACCACCACACTGCTAGAGCCTGAGCTGAATTTAAAAATATCTATAGGGTTCACCGGGGACTTACAGTAAATTTAACTTGGATAAAAAATATCCCCCTTAAAAAAGTGGGATATTTTTAATTTATTTATTTATTTAATATTTCTTTTAATTCATCTGCACTATATGTCGATAAATTTTCTATAGCTGCTCGAACAATACTTGAACGATTTATTCTTGCATTTTGCCCTTTTACAACCAGCTCATCAATTAGTTTACTAATATCTTCATTGAGAGAAAAAGTGTAACGAATAAATTTTTTTTCACTTGATTCTAAAGCCTTTACCCTCTTTTCTGCACCAGATATAAATGCATCTAACATTTTATCTTGTTCAGTAGGTTCAGGTTTTTTGTTTAGCCCAGTTAAACCAGCCATAGTTATACTCCTAAAAACTCTCTTGCAATACTTTCAATTTCAGCTTTCGCTTTAGGATCACTATTTACTTCAAAAACCGAAAGCCCATTTTCATCTGCATCATCATAAACATTTCGATTTGTTGTGATTGAATTCAATGCATCAATACCAAATGATTTGCATGCCTCTTTTGCATCTAAAATTCTTTGAACTTGAGAAGGAAGAGTTGGACACTGAGTAATAATTGCTCTAGCTTTCAGATTTGGATTTACTGTCTTTGCTAATTTTAAAACTTGTTCCATATGATCTAAAGTTTTTAGATCTCTTCGTTTGGGTCTAAACGGCAATAACATATGTGTAGCTATAGTCATTGCTGAACGTAATGCTTCAGAATCCTGTCCACCTGCATCAATGATAATATCTTGGTATCTTTTATCTAAATCTTTTAAAACTGAACGTATATTCCCTGATGCTTGTACTGATGGAATATTATTTAATTCATCGTTTTCATCTCTTTCTTTGACCCAATCTGTTGTTGTTCCTTGAGGGTCAGCATCTAATAAGAGGACGTCTCTTTGACTTTGTTGTAAGTAAACTGCAAGATTTTGAGCTAAACAGCTTTTACCAGCACCGCCTTTTTCACCACCAACTAAGATAATCATAATTTATGTAAGTTACGTAAGTTTGTTTGTGTATAATTTAACGGTGATTTATGAAGTAATCAACTATCATGAAAAAAAAATTAAAAAAAAGTTATCCACAAAAGAATGGTCTTTTTGAATTTATATATATTTATTTAAATTTATTATTTATATCTCTGCTCAAAGCTTGACTAGCAAAGGGATACAGGAAGTATATGTTGACAAATTCCTACCAATAAGTTGACTTTTTCCTGTTTCTGAGTTGACATATTCCTACCAATAAGTTGACTTTTTCCTGTTTCTAAGTTGACAAATTCTGTGCATAAGTTGACAAATTCTTTTATTAAAAATACTTTCATTTGTGGACGTTAAGTAGTATTGTCAATATATCTATTTATAACATTTTCCTTAATATATCTCCCTATGAGTAACATAGTATATAAAGATAATAATTTGGTTGAAGCATCGTATTCACTAAATCTATCTGAGCAAAGGCTAATATTAATTGCGATCATTGCTGCTCGAGAAATTGAGAAAGAACTTACTTCTGATACTATACTTACGATTCATGCTTCTGAATACATGAAACAGTTTAATTTAGGACGTCAAGCATCTTATGAAGCGTTACAATCTGCATGTGATAATCTTTTTGAACGGCATTTGAATTATAAAGCAGTAGATCCTATAACTGGAAAAATAGGAATATACAAAAGTAGGTGGGTTTCAAAAGTTGGTTATGTTAAGGAAGAGGGATGCGTCCAACTAATTTTTGCACCAGATATTATCCCCTTATTTGTAAAACTTGAAGAAAAGTTCACAAGATATGAACTTAAACAAATCTCACCACTTACAAGCATTTATGCTATTCGCCTGTATGAGTTACTCATACGTTGGAGATCAACTGGTAAGTTATATATTTCTATAGATGAGCTTAGATCAAAACTCGGATTGATAGAAGATGAATATAAAAAGATGGGAGACTTTAAAAAAAGGGTTCTTACCGTAGCTTTAAATCAAATTAACAAATTTACGGATATTACTGTTTCTTATATACAAAAAAAGGAGGGAAGAAATATTTCAGAATTACATTTCATGTTTGAAGAAAAAGAACAAAATAAAACGAGTACAAGTGCTCCTTTAGAGCCAACTTATAAATTGACAGCTAAGCAATGTATATTCTTTGCTAAAAAGCTATGTGATATTACTAACTATCCAAAATTTGGTAATGATTTCGCACATCGTGGAGAGACTCTAGAAGACTTTCAGGAAAGGATATCAAGTGATCTTCTTGATAGCGATAATGTTAGAAAGTATTTTTCTTATTTGTTAGAAGTTGGTTATGCTCCTAAATACAAGAAGTAACCCTTTAGTTAATTGTCACTTTAAACAAAAGACCACGCCCTTTCATACTAAGTTTTTAATTAAGATTGCTTTCATGTGATTTTAATATGAATTAGCATAAGTTACATAACTTATGCTGGTTAAGTAACCACCTATCCTGCCTTTATAATTTATTGCTGCAGTTCTCATCATCATTGGAATAAGTGGACAGATTCCTGACACGGAATACTATAACTGAGGTCACCTAAATAGGATGCATAAGTTATGCAAGTTACGCCACTTAAATAAGTTAAGGCGCTAAAGCGATAAAAGCTACATGATAGCCAGTACTGAGCACTGGCGATCTAAGTCAATGCTGCAGTTCTCATCATCATTGGAATAAGTGGACAAATTCCTGACATGGAAATTGCAGCGAGATTGGCTAAAGTTACTGCACTGATTATCAGTCGAG
>NZ_JANBOE010000027.1:0-2318 GCF_035615075.1 Acinetobacter sp. IK40
AGGTAATAAAGTCATTACCAATGTTGCTGACGGTGTAAATGGTAAAGATGCAGTCAATGTTGATCAGTTAACCAAAACCAAAGATGGTCTGGATAACAAGATTACTGATACCAACAACAAGTTAGACGACGCTAAAAAAGACTTGGGTAACCAGATCACGGATACCAATAACAAGTTAAATGACACTAAAGATCAGTTAACCAATCAGATTACTGATACCAAGACTGAGCTAAACAGCAAGATTGACAACACCAAGACCGAGTTGCAAAACAAGGGCTTGAACTTTGCCGGCAATGCGGGTAAAGACGTTCACCGTAACTTGGGTGACAAGCTCAACATCGTGGGTGGTGCGGATGCTGCAACAGCAGAAGACAAGACCAGCGGTGAAAATGTCATTACCCGTACGACTGAAGATGGCATCAAGATCGAATTGTTGAAAGATGCGAAGTTCGACAGCATCACCACTGGCGACAGCGTACTCAACAACAATGGCTTAACCATCAAAGATGGTGCAAGCATCACTAAAGATGGCATCAATGCAGGTAATAAAGTCATTACCAATGTTGCTGACGGTTCAATTACCAATGGTTCTAAAGATGCCGTGAATGGCGGTCAGATCAAGCATATTTCTGACAGCATCAAGAACAGCATAGGTGGTAACACCACGGTTAATCCGGATGGCAGTATCACCACGAATAACATTGGTGGTACAGGTAAAAACAATATCAATGATGCGATCAAGTCAGTCGATGACAAGGTGACCAATGGTGTAAATGACCTGACCAATAAAGGTCTCAACTTTGCTGGCAATGCGGGTAAAGATGTTCATCGTAACTTGGGTGACAAGCTAAACATCGTAGGTGGCGCTGATGCTGCAACAACAGAAGACAAGACTAGCGGTGAAAATGTCATTACCCGTACAACGGCAGATGGTATCAAGATCGAGTTGTTGAAAGATGCGAAGTTCGACAGCATCACCACTGGCGACAGCGTACTCAACAACAATGGCTTAACCATCAAAGATGGTGCAAGCATCACTAAAGATGGCATCAATGCAGGTAATAAAGTTATTACTAACGTTGCTGATGGTGTAAATGGTAAAGATGCAGTCAATGTTGACCAGTTAACCAAAACCAAAGATGGTCTGGATAACAAGATTACCGATACCAACAACAAGTTAGATGATGCTAAAAAAGACTTGGGTAACCAGATCACGGATACCAATAACAAGTTAAATGACACTAAAGATCAGTTAACCACTCAGATTACCGATACCAAAACTGAGTTAAATAACACGATCAATAACACCAAGACTGAGCTAAATAGCAAGATTGACAACACCAAGACCGAGTTAGAAAACAAGGGCTTGAACTTTGCTGGTAATGCCGGTGCAGACGTTCACCGTAACTTGGGTGACAAGCTCAACATCGTCGGTGGCGCTGATGCTGCAACAGCAGAAGACAAGACCAGCGGTGAAAATGTCATTACCCGTACCACAGCAGATGGCATCAAGATCGAATTGTTGAAAGATGCGAAGTTCGACAGCATCACCACTGGCGACAGCGTACTCAACAACAATGGCTTAACCATCAAAGATGGCCCAAGCATCACTAAAGATGGCATCAATGCAGGTAATAAAGTTATTACTAACGTTGCTGACGGTTCAATTGCCAATGGTTCTAAAGATGCCGTGAATGGCGGTCAGATCAAGCATATTTCTGACAGCATCAAGAACAGCATCGGTGGTAACACCACGGTTAATCCGGACGGTAGCATCACCACGAATAACATTGGTGGCACAGGTAAAAACAACATCAATGATGCGATCAAGTCAGTCGATGACAAGGTGACTAATGGTGTAAATGACCTGACCAATAAAGGTCTCAACTTTGCTGGCAATGCAGGTAAAGACGTTCATCGTAAGTTGGGTGACAAGCTCAACATTGTGGGCGGTGCTGATGCTGCAACAGCAGAAGACAAAACCAGCGGTGAAAATGTCATTACCCGTACAACTGAAGATGGCATCAAGATTGAATTGTTGAAAGATGCGAAGTTCGACAGCATTACCACTGGCGACAGCGTACTCAACAACAATGGCTTGACCATCAAAGATGGTGCAAGCATCACTAAAGATGGCATCAATGCAGGTAATAAAGTTATTACCAATGTTGCTGACGGTTCAATTGCCAAGGGTTCTAAAGATGCCGTGAATGGCGGTCAGATCAAGAATATTTCTGACAGCATCAAGAACAGCATAGGTGGTAACACCACGGTTAATCCGGATGGCAGTATCACCACGAATAACATTGGTGGTACAG
>NZ_JANBOE010000028.1:0-1301 GCF_035615075.1 Acinetobacter sp. IK40
TGTTCCATTTTAGAGATTTGTTTAAGATAAGATATAACTCATTGAGATGTGTCATAGTATTCGTCGTTAGAAAACAATTATTGTGACATTATTTCAATGAGTTATCTATTTTTGTCGTGTACAGAGACACTTTATACAAAATTCAAGGGCTTGACTTTATATGGCAACTGCACAAGCAATAACCTGGCGTGAGCGTCTTGGCGCCTATTATTATCTTTGTCGTTTTGATAACCCGATTGGTACTGAACTGGTCTTTTGGCCAACCTTGTGGGCGTTATGGATTGCGGCTCAGGGGATGCCACGCATTGAAATTTTAATTCCCATGATTTTGGGTGTGATTTTTATGCGGGCGGCGGGTTGTGCCATCAATGATTTTGCTGACCGTAAAGTCGATGCGCATGTGGAGCGTACTAAAAACCGACCACTAGCGACCGGAGTCATCAGCGCCAAAGAAGCGGTGATGGTATTTCTGGTTTTGGTGGCTGCCAGCGCCTGTCTGCTATTTTTCTTGCCGATCGAAACTTTTTACTGGTCATTTGGGGCTTTGCTGTTAGCGTTTATTTATCCTTTTATGAAGCGCTATACCCATTTACCTCAAGTCTTTTTGGGTGCAGCATTTTCCTGGTCGATTCCGATGGCTTATACCGCAGTTGGACAAACGCCGGATTTAACCTGCTGGCTTCTATATTTTGGTAATCTGGCCTGGACCGTAGCCTATGATACCCAATATGCAATTGCAGATCGTGAATATGATTTAAAGATAGGGGTGAAGTCGACTGCAATCTTGTTTGGCCAGCATGATATTTCAATTATTAGCACCCTGCAGGCGAGCAGTATTTTATTGATAGGTGCTGCACTTTGGCTGGAAAATTTATTGATTCCATTTGGCTTGTTAGCACTTTTGCTGGTTGCTGCTGATTTTATTTACCAATGGTTTAAAACTCGCGATAAAAATCCACAGCTATGTTTTTGGGCATTCCGTCATAACCGTTGGATTGGCCTCATTATTTTTGTGGGAATATTGTTTGCTCTAAGATAATTGCCGTATGTCGGATAACAACAAAAGCATCCTATAAAGGATGCTTTTTTTATGATTAATTTTGAGTGATCTCGATTAAGAGATAGGGAATAACAATAAAAGGATAGAAATATGCAGAACAGTTATAAGAAATTGATCTCTGTACACGACAAATTTCACAGAACCCTTATCCTATCAGGATTCTGCTTTCTTAAAATTGCCAAAATTTCCTTAAACTCTTCTTTTTTCCCAAAACCAATTAAACGCTGAATCGCCATTTGAA
>NZ_JANBOE010000029.1:0-1274 GCF_035615075.1 Acinetobacter sp. IK40
TGATGTGTGCTGAGAAAACAGGAGGTTTTAACTTGGTAAACTATAGACACTCATCAGGAGTTTACCATGAGCAAGAAACAGAAGACTTACACCGCAGAATTTAAAGTTGAAGCAATAAAATTGATTGAAGCCAATCAAGGCAATGTATCGGAAACAGCCAGACAACTTGGCATTTCAATGCAAACTCTTTCAAATTGGAATAATAAAGCAAAGACTGGCACCTTAGCAGGCACTAAACAATATTCACCTGATCTAAATGCCTTACTCGAAGAAAATAAAAAGCTCAAACAACAGCTCAAAACAGCTGAAATGGAACGTGAATTTCTAAAAAAGGCAGCAGCGTACTTTGCGAAAGAAAGTCAGTAAGGTACGCCTATATGAAACAGCAAAGATATTTATTCCCGATTAGCTTTATGGCTAGATTACTTCACGTTTCAGTGTCACGATTTTATGATTGGCTAAAACGAGGCATGAATAAAAGATTGGTTCAGCGAAATCAACAGACAATTTTGGTCAAAATAGCTCATGAGGAAACTAAACAAAGCTATGGCTATATTCGATTAACTAAGCATTTACAAGCGCAAGGTATCAAAATCAGTACGTATGCTGTACGTCAAATAAAAAAGCTCAACCAGCTGTATTGTAAGCGTCATAAGCGTTTCAAAAGAACTACGAAGAGTGATCATAATCGAGCGATCTACGCAAATTTACTAGAGCAACAGTTTTCAATGACTAAGCCCAATCTTGCATGGTCAAGCGATATTACATACATTTGGACTGCTGAAGGTTGGTTATACTTGGCAGCAGTAAAAGACCTGTACACGAAACAAGTGGTTGGCTATAGCTTAAATGAGCGTATGACCGCACAACTTGTTTGCAATGCACTGACTATGGCGATTCGTAATCAAAAACCAACGAAAGGCTTAATTATTCATTCGGACAGAGGCAGCCAATATTGCAGCCATGAATATCGAAAGATACTGGAAAAATGTGATTTTCAAGGTTCAATGAGCAAACGTGGGGACTGTTACGATAATGCACCGATTGAAAGTTTCTGGGGCATACTCAAGAATGAATTAGTGCATCATTGCAACTATAAAACCAGAGATGAAGCTAAAGCAGATATTACAGAATACATTGTGTTATTTTATAATCAGCGAAGAATTCAAAAGAGTTTGGATTTTAAAACGCCAAATCAAATAGCAGAGAACTTTTATCGGTTAGCTGCCTAGCATATCCCAAGTGAAAGTCTCCTGCTAATTCAGCACATATCA
>NZ_JANBOE010000030.1:0-1182 GCF_035615075.1 Acinetobacter sp. IK40
CTCTGTACACGACAAAAATAGATAACTCATTGAAATAATGTCACAATAATTGTTTTCTAACGACGAATACTATGACACATCTCAATGAGTTATATCTTATCTTAAACAAATCTCTAAAATGGAACAAGTCACATTTAAAGTGCTTTGCGCTCATCATGCTTGTGATCATTTTAAAGCAAACATGTAATCTTTCTTCTGCATCTAAAGCCTTGCCCATCAAGTGCTTACCACAATCATTTTATCGACGTATGCAGCGCTTCTTTGCAGGTCAGTATTTTGATTATCGTCAAATTTCTCAGTTGATTTTCAATATGTTTTCATTCGACAAAGTGCAACTGACTTTAGATAGAACCAATTGGAAATGGGGAAAACGAAATATTAATATCCTGATGCTCGCAATCGTTTATCGTGGAATAGCGATACCTATCCTTTGGACATTGCTTAATAAACGTGGAAATTCAGATACGAAAGAGCGTATTGCTTTGATTCAACGCTTTATAGCCATTTTTGGTAAAGACCGTATTGTGAATGTGTTCGCAGACAGAGAGTTTATCGGTGAGCAGTGGTTTACATGGTTAATTGAACAAGACATCAACTTCTGCATTCGTGTTAAAAAAACTTCATTGTCACCAATCATTTAGGAAAGAATCATAAAATTAGTGATTTATTTCGCCATCTTAAAGTTGGTCAAATTGAATGTCGTAAACGACGGATTTTGGTTGGTCGGGTGAAACTATATATAAGTGCACTACAGTTAGAAAATGGAGAGCTTTTACTCGTCGTTTCTCCTCAGTTTAATGCCAATGCTATTCAGGATTATGCATTACGCTGGGAAATTGAAACCTTATTCAGTTGTCTCAAAGGACGCGGGTTTAATCTTGAAAATACGCGCTTGACAGACCCTAGACGAGTGAAAAAATTGATTGCGGTGTTAGCTATAAGCTTCTGTTGGTGTTACTTAACGGGTGAATGGCAACATAATCAAAAAAAAGCGATAAAAATAAAGAAGCATGGACGACTCTCAATGAGTTTATTTCGCTATGGTTTAGACTATGTTCAAATGGCGATTCAGCGTTTAATTGGTTTTGGGAAAAAAGAAGAGTTTAAGGAAATTTTGGCAATTTTAAGAAAGCAGAATCCTGATAGGATAAGGGTTCTGTGAAATTTGTCGTGTACAGAGAT
>NZ_JANBOE010000031.1:0-861 GCF_035615075.1 Acinetobacter sp. IK40
TAGGGTGTGTTGACACTTTTAGATTAAAAAATAGCGAAGTAGTAAAATTAAATCGCCAAACCCAATTCTACTATTCGCTATGCCTCGTACCATGTTAACAGATCAACACTGGCAAAAGTTGAAAGCTATTTTGCGTAATTTATCCATTCATCTCAACTCAAATTTAAGAAATTTTATTGAAGCGATTCTTTATAGGATTAGAACTGGGTGTCCTTGGCGTGACATACCCACTTGCTTTGGACAACCGAACTCTATTTTTAAACGTTTTAATCGTTGGTCTAGCAGTGGTAAGTTACTCACTATATTTAAATTATTATCGCTGAATACAGATATGGAATGGCTGTTCATCGATGGTTCTCATATTCGCGCTCATCAACATTCAGCGGGTATCGCTGATCAGGCAATCTCTAAAAGTGCTGGAGGAAACTCCTCCAAAATACATTTAGTTGTAGATTCAAATGGGAATCCTATTGATTTCATTATTACTGATGGAACCACACATGATGTTAAGGTCGCACCTGATTTAATTTCAAAACTCGATTTAAATGAGGCAGAGATTGTATGTGCAGATAAAGGTTACGATTCAGAGCCATTAAGACAGCAGATTAGAGCAACTGGAACAAAAGCGAATATACCTAAAAAAACCAATAGCCAATCAAACAATGACCATATGGATTGGTATTTATATAAAATCAGGCACTTAGTAGAAAATATGTTTTGTAGGTTAAAGCAATTTAGAGGGATAGCCACTCGATACGACAAGTTAAAACGGAACTATGAAAGTTCTGTTGCATTAGCTTGTATATTTTTATGGCTCCCCTTGTAGGTTAAATTATGAACCCTAAATGTCAACAGACCCTA
>NZ_JANBOE010000032.1:0-858 GCF_035615075.1 Acinetobacter sp. IK40
TGATGGTCACTGTACCAGCTGATTCTGCTGCGTTAAGAACGTTGTCTGCTGTGACAGCATCAATATTCAGTGTCGCACCAGTGGTATCTGGCGGAGTGAGATCAACTGTTTCTGTACCTGGTACAGATGGGTTACCTGCAGGGTCGGTGGCAATCGCAGTGATGGTATCACCATCCACCAGACCGCCCGGGTTTGGTACAGTCCATTCGCCTGTCACTGGATCAGTCACCACATCAACGGTGCTGCCATCCGGGAAGGTCACAGTCACGGTTGAACCTGGTTCTGCCGTACCGGTGATTGGATCGGTACCATTGACCGGATCAATCTCTGGGGCATTCGGTGCAGTCACGTCCACGTTATAGACTTGCGTATCCGTCACGCTGCTGCTGTTACCTGCTGCATCGGTGAAGGTCGCTGTGGCATCGATGGTCTTATCGCCATCGGCCAACAGGTCACTACCTGCCACATCCGCTGTCCAGTTACCTGTCGCTGCATCTACCGTTGCAGTGTAAGTCACGCCATTGATGAGGAGTGTCACCACTGTGGTGGCTGCATCTGCAGGGATACCGGTTAAGGTACCTGTCACCGTAATGGTTGTGGTTGATTCAGCTGCATTCAACACGTTGTCCGCAGTCACCGCATCAATCGCAAGGGTTGCACCCGCTGGATTTGGTGGAGTGATGTCTACAGTCTCTGTACCTGGTACAGACGGGTTACCTGCAGGGTCAGTGGCAATCGCAGTGATGGTATCACCATCCACCAGACCGCCCGGGTTTGGTACAGTCCACTCGCCTGTTACTGGATCAGTCACCACATCAACGGTGCTGCCATCCGGGAAGGTCACAGTCACGGTTGAAC
>NZ_JANBOE010000033.1:0-820 GCF_035615075.1 Acinetobacter sp. IK40
GGCACTGTTGCAAATAGGCTGACATGATAAGCTAAATATCTTATTTATTTCGAGATACAGCAGATGAATCCCTTCCATGGTCGGCACTTTCAAGGTGAAATCATTCTTTGGGCTGTTCGTTGGTATTGTAAATATGGCATCAGCTATCGTGAACTTCAAGAAATGCTCGCTGAACGAGGTGTGAATGTTGACCACACCACAATTTATCGTTGGGTTCAGCGTTATGCTCCAGAAATGGAAAAACGCTTACGCTGGTATTGGCGTAATCCTACAGATTTACATTCATGGCATATGGATGAGACTTATATCAAAGTGAAGGGGCGATGGACTTACCTGTATCGTGCAGTTGATCAACGGGGTCATACGATTGACTTTTACCTTTCCGCTAGACGGAACAGTAAATCAGCCTATTGTTTTTTAGGAAAGATCTTCAATACGGTGAAAAAATGGCAAATTCCACGGGTCATCAATACAGATAAAGCAGCGACCTATGGCCATGCTTTATCACGGTTAAAGCGAGAAGGAAAATGTCCAGTAGATATTGAGCACAGGCAGATTAAGTATAAAAATAATGTCATTGAATGTGATCATGGTAAGTTAAAGCGGATCATCAGGGCCACATTAGGATTCAAATCTATGAAGACGGCTTATGCCACAATTAAAGGTATTGAAGTCATGCGTGCACTACGTAAAGGACAAGCATCGTCATTTTATTATGGTCAGCCTCAAGGTGAAGTGTGTCTAATCAACAGGGTTTTCGGTCTCTAAGCACTTTTAAAAAGGAACTTCATCGACTCAAATCTCTATTTGCAACAGTGCC
>NZ_JANBOE010000034.1:0-815 GCF_035615075.1 Acinetobacter sp. IK40
GCAGGTAGTGACTTACTTGCAGATACGGATGCGACCATTGATGCCACAGCGACCTTCACCGATGCAGCAGGCAACAGCAGTACAGTGACTGACACGCAAGTGTATACAGTGGATGTGACTGCACCGAATGCCCCAGAGATTGATCCGGTCAATGGTACCGATCCAATCACCGGTACGGCAGAACCAGGTTCAACCGTGACTGTGACCTTCCCGGATGGCAGCACCGTTGATGTGGTGACTGATCCGGTAACAGGCGAATGGACTGTACCAAACCCAGGCGGTCTGGTGGATGGTGATACCATCACTGCGATTGCCACTGACCCTGCAGGTAACCCGTCTGTACCAGGTACAGAGACTGTAGACATCACTCCACCAAATCCAGCGGGTGCAACCCTTGCGATTGATGCGGTGACTGCGGACAACGTGTTGAATGCAGCAGAATCAACAACCACCATTACGGTGACAGGTACCTTAACCGGTATCCCTGCAGATGCAGCCACCACAGTGGTGACTTTAGTCATCAATGGCGTGACTTACACTGCAACTGTAGATGCAGCAACCGGTAACTGGACAGCGGATGTAGCAGGTAGTGACTTACTTGCAGATACGGATGCGACCATTGATGCCACAGCGACCTTCACCGATGCAGCAGGCAACAGCAGTACAGTGACTGACACGCAAGTGTATACAGTGGATGTGACTGCACCGAATGCCCCAGAGATTGATCCGGTCAATGGTACCGATCCAATCACCGGTACGGCAGAACCAGGTTCAACCGTGACTGTGACCTTCCCGGATGGCAGCACCGTTGATGT
>NZ_JANBOE010000035.1:0-806 GCF_035615075.1 Acinetobacter sp. IK40
GGTTCTAAAGATGCCGTGAATGGCGGTCAGATCAAGAATATTTCTGACAGCATCAAGAACAGCATAGGTGGTAACACCACGGTTAATCCGGATGGCAGTATCACCACGAATAACATTGGTGGTACAGGTAAAAACAATATCAATGATGCAATCAGCAATGTGAAAGACGCTGCAACCAAAGCGAAAACTACAGTGACTGAAGGCGACAACATTGTTGTTAAAGAAACGACCAATAAAGATGGCAGTACCAACTACGAAGTATCGACCAAGAAAGACCTGACCTTAGACAGTGTAACGACTGGCGACAGCGTATTGAACAACAATGGCTTAACTATCAAAGATGGTCCAAGCGTTACTAAAGATGGCATCAATGCAGGTAATAAAGTCATTACTAACGTTGCCGACGGTTCAATTGCCAATGGTTCTAAAGATGCCGTGAATGGCGGTCAGATCAAGCATATTTCTGACAGCATCAAGAACAGCATCGGTGGTAACACTACCGTTAATCCGGACGGTAGCATCACCACGAATAACATTGGTGGTACAGGTAAAAACAACATCAATGATGCGATCAAGTCAGTCGATGACAAGGTGACTAATGGTGTAAATGACCTGACCAATAAAGGTCTAAACTTTGCTGGCAATGCGGGTAAAGACGTTCACCGTAACTTGGGTGACAAGCTCAACATCGTGGGTGGTGCTGATGCTGCAATAGCAGAAGACAAGACCAGCGGTGAAAACGTCATTACCCGTACCACAGAAGATGGCATCAAGATTGAATTGTTGAAAGATGCGAAGTTCGACAG
>NZ_JANBOE010000036.1:0-584 GCF_035615075.1 Acinetobacter sp. IK40
ACATCAATTTAACTGGGGATTATCTATGGCGAAGCAAAGCCAAGATAGGTGGTGGAAAATTTAGGCCATTGCGCGCAATTGAAAAACCTTAGCGTGCTATATTTTCCGTTTCCTGAGACGACCCCTATCATTACGACGAACTTGAGCTTCTCGGAATGGAGCAATGTATTTGGTGATGCTAAGTTGACGACTGCACTGCTGGATCGACTGACTCATCATTGCCATATCATCGAAACGGGTAATGAATCCTATCGTTTTAAGCAAAGCACGGAGGAAGCCAAGCAGCGTATAAAGAAACGAGAAGCAGAGAAAGGAGAGTTATTTTAACCGTCGATCAGTGAAGAAAAAGCAACAGCAATTGATCGATTTATCCACAGCAGTGTAGTACGCTACATTGCTTAAATGCCTGGTCAATATTCAACGAGCATCGCTGGTCAATATTAAGTGAGCGTCAACAATCTTGGGCATTTCGGGGTATCTCTGGTGGCACAAACAGGTTTGCAGTTTGACCTTTCCACATCTCAGGGAAAGCTCATGGCTTCTGTGATGTCTGCATTAGCAGAGTTTGAGGGAGATTTACTACG
>NZ_JANBOE010000037.1:0-521 GCF_035615075.1 Acinetobacter sp. IK40
CCTGCTGCATCAATGCCTGACTTGGTCATGCTTGGACCATCAGCAATGCTGACTCCATCGCTATTCATCACGGTATCGCCTGCGGTGACACTGTCTACATCCAGATCCCGCGACAGCTCTACCGCAATTTTACCGTCCTGAACTTTGGTGCTGATGTTGCTGTCTGCACCAATCACCTCAACCGCTTCACCCAGCTTTTTCTGTACTGTGCCGCCATCTTGCGCAGTCAGACCAAAGCCTTTATCGGTTAAGTCCTGACTGGCCTGATCCAGTTGTCCCTTGTTGACTGCATCACTGGCTTCAGTACCATCTGCCACATTGGTGACTTTGGTTCCTGCTGCATCAATGCCGGACTTGGTCACACTTGGGCCATCGGCAATGGTCATGCCGTCGTTGTTAATGACCGTATCGCCTGCAGTCACGCTGTCCACTTTCAGATCACGGTTCAGGCTGTACTTGATGTCATTGCCCTCTTTCGTCACCTGTAAGTTTTCTTCGCCATCTGCGGTACCGATATCAAC